>PXSK01000014.1:0-55938 GCA_003022865.1 Halobacteriales archaeon SW_5_70_135
GGCCGAGGCCGACGAGGAGGCCGAGGACGACGAGGACGAAGACGACGCCGGCGAGGGACTCGGCGACCTGTTCGGCTGACGACGCCGCTCTCCTTCCGTTATTCTCGCTCCACAGCGACGGCTCCGTCCGTCGCTCGAGACTACGGACAGAGACGTCGCCGTGACGCGGAGAGCCGACTCAGTCGCCGCCGAAGGTGCCGCCGGAGTCGCTCTCGGTGTCCGTCTCCTCCGTTCTCTTCCCGGTGGACTCCGGCAGGCCCGAGCCCGCCTCGGACTCGCCGTCCTCGCTCTCGTCCACGTCCCCGTCCTCGATCTCGCCGACCGGAGTCGTCCCCTCTGCTTCTGCCGGCAGCGACGGCTCCGTGTCGTCGACGGTCCGGTCGAGGTCGACGCCCTCCAGTGCGGCGATCGGCGCCTTCACGCGACTCTCCGGAGACGTCCGCGCCGGCGGCCTCCGGCACTGCCTTCGTGTTGCTCTCGTTATCTCCCGGTCGAGCTCGTGAGGATCGCCGCCGCGTACGCGTACTTCGTGGCCACCCGTAGCCTGGAACGGCCGGACGACAGCGTCGGTGTCGACCTGCCGTCACCCGAACAGGTCGTTCATGCCCGCGGCCGCGTCGTCGTCGTCGTCATCGTCCTCTTCGTCGTCGTCCGTCCCGGCCTCCGCGTCCTCGCTCTCCGCCTCGGACTCGTCGTCCTCCGTCTCCTCGTCGGGGTCCGTCTCCGTCGCCGACTCCTCGACGGGCGCCGCTCCCGCGAGCTCTTCCGGGAGGGCGTCGTCGTCGAGGTGGGCGGCCAGCGCCCGGAGGTCGGCGTCGGCCTCCCGCAGCAGGTCCTCGATCAGACCGGGGTCGGCCACGCCGGCGGCGACCCCGACCGAGCGGGCCTCGCCGGCCGCCTTCGACAGTAGTGACGGGAGCACGCTCGGCTCCGGCACCGCGGCGTTGACCGCCAGGTTGCGCCCGCGCGAGGCGGCCGCCCGAACGTCCCGGCGGTAGGCGTCGTAGTCGACGTCCAGCTCGTCCGGCGAGAACAGCACGCCGTCGCTGACGACTGCACGGAGGTCGAGTCCGACCTCCTTCGGCTCCATGCCCAGCGCCGAGAGCACGTTCGCCAGCCCCTCGGAGACCTCGCCGCCCTCCTCGAGGGCGACGGTCTCGTCGGTGACGGTGACGGCGCCGTCCTGGAAGCGGGAGTCGACGCCGACCTGCTTCAGGTCGCCGATGAACTGGCCGTCGGCGACGCCGGTGTCGCCTTCGGGGATGACGACGTCGTCGGGCGCGACCTCGCCCGCGTCGATCGGCGCCGGCGTCTTCGAGTCCTCCAGCTCGCGGTAGAGTCCGAACGGGTTGTCGTTCGTGCCGACGAGCCCGACCTGGCCGGTGACGTGCTCGGTGAGGTCGGCCAGTCCGACCTCGTCGAGCGCGCGCCGCAACAGCGTGTTGCGCGAGACGCGAAGCTCGGCACTGCCGTACAGCTCGCGGCGCATGTCCTGTAGCTGCCGGGAGGGAATGCCGGCGACCGAGACGACGCCGACGCTGTCGTACGCCGACAGCGTCTCGACGAGAGCGTCGACCTCCTCGCGCTTCCACTCCGGTACGGTCTCGGTGCGTCGACGTTCGGCCTGTGTCTGTGTCTCGGACATTTCAGGCGACCTCCACGGCCGGGCCCATGGTCGTCTTGACGTAGACCGTGTCGACGTTCATCGGGCCCTTCTCCAGGTCGGCGTGCAGCCGCCTGACGATGACGTCGATGTTGTCCGCGATCTCGTCGGCGCTCATCTCCTCCGACCCGACGAGCGCGTGGAACGTGCGTCGGTCGCCGCTGCGCATCTGGACGGAGTCGCGCAGGCGAGTGACCTCCTCGACGACGTCGTCGTCCGGCGCCAGCGGGGTCGGCATTTTCCCGCGCGGCCCTAGGACCGTGCCGAGATACCGGCCGATGTCCTGCATGAACTCCTGCTCGGCGACGAAGAAGTCGGTCTCCGCGGCGATGTCCTTCGCCTCGTCCTCGTCGTCGGCCAGGTCCTCGAGTTCGTCGGGACCGTACACCTCGTCGGCCGCGTCCTCGGCGCGGACGGCGGTCTCGCCGTCCGCGAAGACGACGACCTGGGTGTCCTGGCCCGTCCCCTCGGGGAGGACGATACTCTGGTCGATGCGGTTCGACGGGTCGTTGAGGTCCAGGTCGCGCAGGTTGATCGCCAGGTCGACCGACTCGGTGAAGTTCCGTTCCGGTCGGTCCTCCAGGGCACGCTGGACCGCTGTCTCGATGTCCTCGTCTGCCATTGTTACCTCCGTAGTGCGCTCGCGCTCCTACGGGCTGTCGATCGAAGTTGATTCGGGCCGAGACTTAATACCGTCGGACTCACCCGGCGTCCCCGTGGACCTCGGTCACGCTCGCTCCGCTCGTTCCGCTGGCCTTCGCCGAGTCGGCGTCGGCTACGCTTTCGCTCCGTCCGCGAACACAGCGCGACCCTCAGCCGTTCGGGTCGCTGGCCTTCGCGGACTACGCCTCCGCTCCGTCCGCGAAACAGCGAAAACGCTCGCGTGGCTCGCGTTCTCTGGCCTTCGCGGACTACGCCTCCGCTCCGTCCGCGAAACGGCGAAAACGCTCGCGTGGCTCGCGTTCTCCGGCGTTCGCCGAGTCGGCGTCGGCTACGCCTCCGCCTCCTCGACGAACACGTCGTCGTACTCGCCGTCGTCGATGCGGCGCTTGAACTCGCGGGGGTTGTTGCCCTCGATCGTCACGCCGAGTGAGGTACAGGTGCCGACGACCTCCTTCGCGGCGTTCTTCAGGTCGTACGCGAGCAGGTCGGGCCGTTTCTGCTCGGCGATCTGTCGCACCTGGTCGACCGAGAGGTCGGCGACGAACGCCTCCTGTGGCTCGCCGGAGCCTGTCTCGAAGCCCGCCTCGTCCTTGACGAGCGAGGCCGTCGGCGGCACGCCGACGTCGACGGTGAAGGAGCCGTCGTCGTCGTACTCGACGGTGACGGGCACCTCCGTGCCGTCGAACGCCGCCGTCCGGTCGTTGATCTCCTGGACGACCGACTGCACGTCCACCGGCGTCGGCCCCAGCTCGGGACCGAGCGGCGGCCCGGGGTCCGCCTGCCCGCCCGGGACGAGCACCTCGATGGTTCCAGCCATACCCGAACGAGGTCGGGGCCGAGAGTTAAGAATTGTCTTCTGTGCCCACCGCTGGCGCGACCACGGCGGCCCGGTCAGGCGTCGTCGGCGAGTCGCAGCGGCGCGAACGAGCCGTTGATGTCCCACTCGTGCACGCAGAACACCTCGCCGACCGCCCGCACCCGCCAGCCGCCGTCGGCCCAGGTCTCGCGGCGCCCGCAGCGCTCGCAGCTCCGCTCCGCCGGTCGCCGTAGCTCGGTCCCCGTCACGACCGCGGGTAGAGTCTCGACCGTCCTCAACCCTCCGGCACTCACCGACAGATACGAGTCCCGGCCCGCCGAGCGGCGTCCATGGACAGCGTCGCAGCGACCTCGCTCACGGTCGCGACGGACGAGCCGACGGACCGACCCGGGAGGCGACCGTGAACGCCGCCGAGCGCGTCGTCGAGACGCTCTCGGCGCTCGACACGGCGTTCGTCTTCGGCTACCCCGGCGGTCGCGTCATCGAGGTGTTCGAGGCCGTCGCCGAGCGCGACGGTCCGGACACGCCCCGGATCGTCAGGCCGCGGGACGAGCGCGAGGCCAGCGTGATGGCCGAGGCGGTCGGCCGGATCTCCGGCGACCCGGCGGTGCTCGCCGGCCAGGGGCCGTGGATCGGCTCGCTCGGCGCGATCGGACAGATGGAGGCCCGCCTGGGGTCGACGCCGATGCTCGTGATCACGGAGGCCAGCGAGCGCGGCGACTACTCCACCGTGGCGCCGTACCAGCAGTCCCGCGGCGACTACGGCGGGCTCTCGCTGCCGAAGCTGCTCGACGGGGTGACGAAGGAACACTGGTTCCCGCGGACCGCCCCCGAGACAGTGCGCTCCGTGCAGTTGGCGTACAAGCACGCCACCGCCGGCCGTGCCGGCCCGTGTGCGGTGATCCTCGACGGCAACGCCGTCACCGCGGAGGTACCGGAGGACCCGCTGCCGCCGCTGTGGGCCGACCGCCCCCAGACGCGCACCTGGGACGCCCGCCCCACCGCGGCCGACACCGCCGCCGCCGCCGACCTGCTGTCGGCGGCCGACCGACCCGTGATCCTCGCCGGCAACGGCGTCCACGCCGCCCGCGCCCACGAGGAACTGGAGCGAGCCGCCGCGGCGCTCGACGCCGTCGTCGTCACCTCCTACCTCGGCAAGTCGACGATAGCGGAGACCCACGACCGCGCCGCCGGCGTCGTCGGCGCCTTCGGTCACGAGGGCGCCAACCGCGTCGTGAGCGAGGCCGACGCCCTGCTGGTGGCGGGCTGTCGGCTCAACCCGATGGACACGAACTGGGGTGCGCCGGAGTTCGTCCGGCCCGAGGAGCAGGCGATCGTCCACGCCGACGTGGACACGCGCAACGCCGGCTGGGTGTACCCCGCCGACGTGGGACTGATCGGCGACGCCGCCGAGTCGCTCGCGGCCGTCGCCGAGCACGTCGCCGCCGACGCCGACTGGACCGGCGTCGAGGACCGCCACGGCCGGACACACGCCGACGCCCGCGAGCGGGCGGCCGCCGCCCGCGAGGAGTTCGCGGCGCCGATCCCCGACGCGGCCGACGCGGGGCCACCGGTCGACCCGCGGCGCGTGCCCGAGGCCGTCGAGACCGTCGTCGACGCGGAGACAGTCGTCACCGCCGACTCCGGCAACAACCGCTTCTGGCTGTTGCACTACCTGCAGACGCCCGCCACACGGACGTACTTCGGGAGCGGCGGCGTCGGCGGGATGGGCTGGGCGCCGCCGGCGGCCGTGGGCGCCGCCCTGCTCGGTCACGACGCCGTCTGCGTGGCGGGCGACGGCGGCTTCGCGATGACGATGACCGCCGTCGAGACCGCCGTCCAGCAGGGCGTGGCGCCGGCGTTCGTCGTGATGAACGACACCTCGCTGGGAATGGTCCGGCAGATGGGCGGGGTGCCCGGCGTGGAGTTCCACGACACCGACTTCGTCGCCTGCGCGGAGGCGATGGGCGCCCGCGGCCATCGCGTGACCGACCCCGCGGCGCTACGGGCGGCCGTCGAGGACGCCCACGCCGCCGGCGAGCCCACCGTCGTGGACGTCCGCGTCGACCGGTCAATCGAGATGAGCGCCGAACTGTCGTCCTCGTTCTACGACTCCGTCGGCGGTCTCCACGAGTAGTCCCCGCGGGGGTCGGAGCTCACTCGGTCCGGTCGCGGTCCGTGCTCCGGAGCATGAGCGGACCGATCGCGAGCGTGCGACCGGCGACGGTGGCGATCCGCAGAACGTACGCGACGAGCACGGCGAACGGCGACAGCGTGACGCCGACGGCCGCGCCCACGGGCAGCGCCGTCCCGAGCGCGGACCCCGGCTGGAAGTAAAGTAGCATGCCGATTCCGACGGCCAGTGCCGGCACGGCGGCGGCGAGGATCGTCCGCGACAGCGAGACGAGCGCCCGCTGGAAGTACAGCGTCTTCACGTGTTCCCGGGCGACGCCGTACAGCTCCAAGGTGTCGACGAGCTCCGACAGCGCCTCGTCCGACGCTTCGGGGAGGTCGACCGCCGCCCGCACTCGGCGCGTCTCGTTGATCCGCCGGGAGTAATCGAAGTCGAGCGCCGCCAGCGTCACCTCGAAGCTGCCGAACTCCGCTCCGGCGAGTCGGTCGCGAACGGCCATCGTGTCGGCCGTCGTTCGTTCGGCGAGGTCAGCGACGGGTCCCTCCGCCGGCTCGGCGGCGTCCCGTGCCCGCTCGGCCCGGTCGGCGACCGCGGACAGGATCGCCTGGAGGAACGCCGCCGGGTCGGCGGGCGCGACGCCGCCGACGAGCGTCTCGACGTCGCGACGGAAGTCGGTCGACGCGTCCATACGCTCGCGCTGGTCGCCGACGGCGCCGAGTTCCTGGGAGAGCACGAGCTGGTTGAGCGTCACCACGAGCGTGACGACGGTGACGGTGGCCCCCACGAGCGCCTGGAACAGCGCGTTGACGGGGTCGCCGCTACCGAGGCCGACCGTCACTCCCGTCAGCACTGCCGTGCCGGCGAGGACGGCGAGCAGTCCGCCCGCGACCACTGCTCGCGGCGCCTCGGCGTACAGCCAGAAGGCGACTCGGTTCACGCCGGCGCGTTCGCCCATCCGCTCGCTCGGCTCGCTCGACTCCCCGGTCATGTGCCGTGATGCGAGCCGACGGACTTGTCGGCGACGGTTTCCTTACCCGAGCCGCCGTCCCGAACTCCCGAGGGACTCCCGGAGGTCGTGAGCGTCCGACGCCGGCTCGGGGCCTCGCCGAGGCGTTCCCGCGGCGGTGCCGTCGGGCACCCGCGGTCGGCGGCCCGAACGAAACGGACATATTGGAGCCGCTCGTCGGTGCGGACGGACCGTGCACCACAGCCCTCCCGCCCTGACTCCTCGCTCTCCGCCTGCCGACCGGAGGTGGACCGCGTGATGGACAAGGACGCCGTCGCGGAGCTGATGGGCAGCGTCGCCTTCGGGCTCATCGCCGGCTTCGGCGGCCTCTGTCTGGCCGTGGCGCTGTCCTCGCTGTTCGTCGCCGTCGACGCCTCGAACTTCTGGCCGTACGCGCTCGTCGGCTTCGCCGTCGGCGCGCCCGTCGGCCTCCTCGGCTACCGCCTGCGGGAACGCTTCGTCGAAGGCACCCTCGAAGTGCAGTAGCCGACCCCGCCGCTCTCTGCTCTCGCCCCGCGTTCACCTCAGTTCACATCACATCGCCGCTCTCTGCTCTCGCCTCGCCCTCACCCGCCGACAGTTCTCTGCTCCCGCCCAGCGTTCGCCCGCCGACCGTCGCTCGCGGCCGCCGGACCGGTGACGGCGGGATTTATTGTCACGCCGGCTGGCTCTGCGAGCATGGCTCGAACGCTCGTCACCGGGGGTACCGGCTTCGTCGGCTCCTACGTCGCCCGCGAGCTGGTCGCCCACGACCACGAGGTGGTCTGCTACGACCTCTCGACGGACACCGCCACCCTGGAGAAGCTCGGCGTCGCCGACGACGTCACGGTGCGACGCGGCGACGTGACCGACCCGGTCGACGTGCTCTCGGCGGTGCGCGAGACCGGCGTCGACCGTGTCGTCCACCTCGCGGCGCTGCTGACCAACACCGCCCGCGACGACCCCCGCGCGGCGATCGAGGTGAACATCCAGGGGACCGCGAACGTCTTCGAGGCCGCCCGCGCCGAGGACCTGGAGCGGGTGGCGTGGGCCTCCTCCGCCGCGGTGTACGCCCCGCCGGGGAACTACCCCAGCCGGGACGCCTCCGGCCTGCACGGCCCCGTCACCGAGGACGACCTCGTCTACCCGGACACGCTGTACGGCGCCACGAAGGAGTACAACGAACACCAGGCCCGCGTCTACGCCGAGGAGTACGACCTCTCGCTCGTGGGGCTGCGGCCGACGGTCGCCTACGGTCCCTACCGCGAGACCGGCGGGTCGGCCTTCCTCGCGAACATCGTCGAGAAGCCCGCCCTGGGGGAGTCGTTCGCGGTCGACTACGGCGACCAGGTGATCGACTGGCAGCACGTCGAGGACATCGCCAGGGCGTTCCGCCGCGCCGTCGAGGTCGACGCCGGCGACCTCTCGCGGGCCGTCTACAACGTCGCCGGCGTCTCCGCCTCCGTCCGCGAGGCCGTCGAGACGATGCGCGAGCTGGTGCCCGACGCCGACCTCACCGTCACCGACGAGGGCGAACTGCCGTGGACACAGCGCCTCGACGACGAGGCCGCCCGCCGCGACATCGGCTACGAGCCACGGTACGACCTGGCGGCGGGCTTTCGCGACTACGCCGACACGCTCCGCGAGGAACACGGCCTGGAACCGCTCTGAGTCGGCTCCACTCCTCCCCGCGAACTCCCCGACTCCGACGGCCTCGACTCCGACGACTCTGACTCCGACAACCTCGGCTCCGACGACCCTGACTCCGACGGTCCCGATCCCGACGGTCCCGACCTGCCGCGCGCGGCCCGCGGTTTGCGCGCGCAACCCATGGCTTTCGTGTGCAATCCACTGGATTTCCGCGTGAAACCCCCGGTTCGCGCGCGAAGAGCTCCAGTTTGCCGGTTCGGACACGCGAACCGCCGATCGGTCGCCGGTTCCGCGCGCAACGAGCGGATTTGCGCGCGAAAACGAACTCCGGACTCAGGCGTCATCGGGTCCGCGGTCGCCCGACGCTCCGTCCTCGCCGGTCGACGCCGCCGGCCCGCCGTCCGGCCTGCGCCCGGCACGCCGGCGGTGTTCGGAGAGCGCCTCGTCGACGGTCAGCTCGCCCAGCGCGACCCGGCGAGCCAGCGCCTCGTCGATGGTGCGGTCGCCGCCGGAACGCTCCCGCGAGCGGTCCTTGATCGTTTGGAGCTCACCCGCCGTGGGCTCGACGTCGCGGGACTCGATCGGCTCGCCCTCCCGGCGGGCGATGTTCACCGCCGCGAGGACGTCGCCGACGCCGCGGGTGCCCGCCCCGAGGTGTGGGGTCGTCCCCGTCTCGTCGACCATCTCGACGCGAACGTCGTCCAGCTCGTCGATGACGCGGGCGCCCTCCAGGCGAGCGCCGTCGCCGACCCGGACCACGGGGTCCGTCGCCTCGGCGGCACGCTCGCGGATCAGCTCGACGGCGCGGGTGAGCGGCACCTGGTAGGCGGCGACGACCGTCTCGCCCGCGAGCACGGCCACGCCGGGACGGGTGCCGGGGTCGACGCCGATCACCGTGCGACCGCCGCCCGAGCGCGCGGCGGCGAGCGCGGCCTCGGCCGCCCGTCGCGGGGTCTCCGGCTCGGCGACGACGACCGCGAGGTCCCCGCCGTCGTCCGGCCGGGGGTCGTCCGGCGCGACCACGACCACCGAGGCGGCCTCCGGCAGCGGCTCGCCCCGCTCGACGGTGGTGAAGACGGCGTCGCGGCTCCGGAGTTCGTCCACGACGCCGTGGTACACCTCGAAGTCACCCGTGGCGACGACGATCACTGCCTTCGCTACGGGCGAGCGCGGCATCAACGTTCGGCTCCACCGGCGTCAGTCCGGGCCGGCGACCCGAACGAGCCTGGCCGAACGCGGCGCGGGTCAGGCGGGGACGACGAGCGCGACGCCGCGATAGAGGAGGAAGCCGACGCCGGCGGCGCCGACGAGGGTGGCGAGCCAGGCGGCGACGGTCACCCCGATCTTCCGGAGGGAGACGCCGGCGGAGCCGACGACGAGTCCGGAGCCGATCACCGAGGAGATGATGATGTGGTTGAAGGAGACGGGCACGCCCAGCGTGATGGCGGCCTGTGCGGTGATGAACCCGGGGACGAGCGCGGCGACGGAGCGTCGCTCGCCCAGCTCGGAGTACTCGCGGGCGACGGCCTGCAGCAGGCGGGGTGCCCCGGTCCAGGCGCCGGCGAGGATGCCCAGGCCGCCGAGCGCGAGCAGGACGGTGCTCGCGCCGCCGGGGACTGCCGCCGGGATCGACAGTTCGGTCTCGAACAGCGACTCCAGCGGCCCGGTCGCCAGACCGACCTGCGAGCCGCCGCTGGAGAAGGCCACCAGCGCGCCCAGGCCGACGAGAAAGCGACGGATGCCGCGCTCGGGGTCGTCGGCGGTGGCGCGGCGCATCACGGCGAAGCCGGCGGCGGCGAGACCGAGCGTCGCCAGCGCCATCGCGAGGTCGTAGCCGGCGACGCCGGGCGCTCCGCCCACTCGCGTCGAGACCACGCCGGCGACGGTGCCGGCGCCGTCGCCGGGCAGCAGCGACAGCCGCATGTTGGCGACGACGACGCCGACGACCGCCGCCAGCAGCGGCACGCCGACCTCCTCGGGGACGTCCTCGCGGCGCAGCACGGTCGCGGTGGCGTACGCGACGCCGCCGGCGACGGGACCGACGGCGAGCCAGAACAGCCCGATCTCCAGGTACTTCCCCCAGGCCGGACCGCCGCCCAGCCCCAGGCCGACGCCGACGACCGCGCCCGTGGTGGCGAAGGCGGAGGGCATCGGGTAGCCGGTCTTCACGCCGGCGGCGATCGAGCCGGCGGCGATGGTCAGCGCCACCGCGGCCGCAAGCGGCGTAACCGTGACGCCCGTGATCAGCGACGTGCCGACGGCCTCGGATATGGAGCCGCCCTGGAGGACGGCGCCGGCGCCGGCCAGCAGGCCGACGAGAAAGGCCGCCCGCATCGTCGACAGCGCGTTGGCGGCGACCGCCGGGGCGAAGGGCGGGGAATTGCTGTTGGCGCCGACCGCCCAGGCCATCGCCACCCCGGCGAGCACCGCGACCGCGACGACCGCCAGCGAGGCCATCTGGCCTGTGTCTCGGTACGAGAGCGGTTAAACCGACCGGTCGGCGCCCCGCGGTCGTCGGGAGACGGACGGCTCTGCACCACCGCAGGATTCATGTGTGTTCCCACGAATCACGAGTGATGTCTTCCCAGCCCCCCACCACGGAGGATAGAGGAAGCGGTCGTCAGGCCGCTGATCGAGAAATTCGTCCGCAGTAGCGACAACGACAGCGACAGCGACGACCGACGACAGTGGGGGTCCGGACGCGACCCCGCCAGCGGCGCGTCCGCGACCCCGCCGTTCGCTGTCGAGTCGACGCCCGACGGCGTCCGGTTCCGGGTCGGCAACGAGACGCGGCGACTGTCGACCGAGGAGGCACAGCAGCTACAGGCGGCGCTCGGCAGCGCACTGACCGACCGCCGGGAGTTCGTCCGCACGGTCGGCTCCCGCCGGGCGGACGGCGCCTACGTCGTCGAGCGCCGCGGCGCCGAGTCGGCGGGCCACCGGAAGGTGTTCGACTCCTTCGCGGCCTGTCGCCGACTGTTCGACGCGCTGCCGGCGGCGTTCGCCGCGACGGACCTGGACGCGCCGGGCGTCTCCGGCGGTCGCCGGCACATGCTCGCCTGGCACTTCGTCGAACACCCCGCCTTCGACTGTGCCCTCGTCAGCCGCCAGCCGCTGACGGTACGCAAGTCGGAGCCGGCGACCGCCGACCCCGGGTCGACCCCCGTCGCGGACGACTGATCTCACCACGGCACGACGCACGGCAGGCGGTCGACGACGAGCCCGAGGACGAGGGCGCCGAGCCGTAGTGCCGCGGCGACCCGGCCGACCCGGGGGTGTGGCGCCTCGGACAGCGCCTCGACCGGCCGGGTGGCCGCGAGTGTGAGCGCGTCGTAGACCGGGCCGAGCGAGGCGACCGGGCTGTGGGCGAGGTCACGCGAGTCGGTCGTCACCGTGGTCCGGGTTCGGCTCGCGGTCAGGGTGTGTCGGAGCCGTTCGAGCGCGACGCTCAGAGGTAGGCGGCGTCCCAGCGGGTCGGCTTGCGGACGTTGCCACACTCGTTGCACTCCAGCCGGCCCATCGGGTCCATCGCGTTGTCGATGGCGCCGCAGGCGGCACAGAACCAGGCGACGAGGTCGTCGCGGTCGCGGCTGCGGTAGGCCGGGTGGAAGTCACCGCCGGAGCCGCGGTCGCCCTCGGCGAAGTAGACGTGGACGGTCTCGCCGTCGAGCTCGCGGCGCTCGAAGTCCTCCGGCGCGTGGCCGACGCCGGGGCCGGACTCGTAGACGAGTTCAGTGTGTGTCTCGCCGGCGACGGTGACGGGTCGTTCGTCGACGTGCCGGAAGTCGTGGTCGCCGTAGAACTCGGCGCCGTCGACGTTGCCCTCCAGGACGACCCCGCGGATGCGGTCGGCGCCCTGTCCCTGGAGTACCTCCTCGGTGCGCTCGAGCAGGTCCGACCCGACGCCGCGGTCGCGGTGGTCGGGGTCGACGTGCAGCCAGCGGACCTCGCCGACGCTCTCGGTCTCGCCCAGCACCGCACTCTGTGAGAAGGCGATCACGCCGCCGTCCTCGGCGACGAGCACCACGTCACCCGTGCCGGCCAGCGTCCGCTCCAAGGCGTCGTCGCCGTACCAGCTCCGGATGGCCTCCTCCAAGTGTGCCCCGTCGATGAAGTCGTACGACGCCTCCAGGGAGCGCCGTGCCACCCGCCGCAGGGCCTCGCTGTCGGCCGTCGTCGCCTGACGGATCTCCATGGAGGGAGTCGGAGAGCCACGATGATTAAACCCACGTCACGTGACCGTCGACCGCCGGCGGTCTCTCGCCCGGGCGGACACACGACGGTGTTCTCGACAGGCATAAGTCATTTGTGACTCCTACTGCACGACACGAGCGTGAAACTCACTCGCTGCTCGGCCTGTGGCGGAGGCCCGGTGTCACCGACGGAGTGGAAGCGAACCCCCTACGGTCCGATACCGGTCAGGTCACGCTGCAACAACTGCGGTCACGTCAGCGAACTCGACGACAACGAGCGCCCCGTCATCGAGACAGTCTGAGCCTTCTGTCCTCGTCGCACCGACGCGACCTGTCGGTGGATTTAAGACCCGGGAACGCGGGAGTGCAGACGACGCTTCGCTTGGAGGGCCGAAGCGTCAGCGGGGACCAACTCAGGGCGGCAACGCGGGCCGCGCCTTTTCGTCGCGGCCCGCTTTCCTGTTTCGAACCGCACAGCCGAGCGACCGCTCCCCGACTCACCGCTTCCGGCTCCGGTCGCCGGCGCGTACGGCGTCGAGACCGCTCGTCGACCGGCGTCGCCGACGTTCACATGTGCTCCTCTTCGAGCACCCAGCCCAGCGCGCGCCGGTAGTAGGTGAACATCCGGCGAACCCCCTCGTGGTTCATCTCCTCGCTCGCCAGCTCCTCGGCGAGAAACTCGTACTGCTCGCGGACCTCCTCCTCGTCTCGCATGCTCTGCGGTCGGGAGGCGAGCGACTAAACCCCTCTCACTTCCGCTCTAGTCGCGAGAGGCCGTGCCAGACGGCGTCGACCATCCGGGCCTCACCGGTGCCCTCGGCCCGGTCCCAGCCCCGCGCCAGCGCGTCCTCGACGACCGGCAGGTCGTGGTTCTCGAAGTTGTTCATCCCGTGGAACTCCTCTAGAGCGGCACGCTCGGGCTCGCCGAACTCGGTGCCGGGCGTGTCCTCGTAGAAGCCCAGGTCGGCCAGCGTCTCCAGCACCGCCTCGGCGGTGGTCCCCTCCAACGGGCGGGTCTCGGCGGGTTCGGCACGCGAGAGCAGGGTCACGTCGTACAGCTTGAAGACGCGCTCCAGTTCGTCGATCGGATCGTCGTGGTCGTCGACGCGGACGTCGATCCAACGGTCGCCGCGGCCGTCGTAGCCGCCCTCGGGCTTGACGACGTACAGCGCGGCGGACTGCTCGCCGCGGCTGTCGCCGCCGGCCTCGTTGCCCGCTTGCAGGGCCGCCAGCAGCCGCTCGGGCAGTCCGTCGCCGGCGTCCGTGTCCCGTGGCGACGCGCTGCGCTCGTAGGCGTCGGCCATCGCCTCGAGCGTCTCGGCGTTCTCCAGGATGTTCCCCTGGACGGTGTAGCCGTCGCCCTGGCGGTCGCCGGCGTAGTCGAAGCAGTCCTCGCCGGTGAAGGCGGCGGCGGTGCCGTCCGCGCCGACGACGCCGACCTGGCGCTGCTCGCGCTCGGGGTCGTCCTCGGTCAGCGCCTCGACGGTCTCGGCGGCGGTGTGGCCCTCGCGGAGCAGGTCGAGACCGTCGGGGCCGTAGTCGACGTTAGCGAAGCTCTGCGTGGCGACGGCGCCGGCGTCGGCGGCGGCGAACGGCACCACGCTGCCGACGCTGACGAACTTCGAGTGCACGGCGACGCCGACGGCGTCCCGGTCGGGGTCGCGGGCGACGATCGAGAACGTCGCCGGTCGCGGCTGCCTGGACATACGCCACCGGACGACCGTCGCCGCAAAGAGCCTGGGGGAGTCGGCACGGCCCGCACGGAGGTCAGACGCAGTTCCCGACGGCCTCGCGGTGGCGTTCGACCTGTCGGTCGCGCTCCTCGCGGTCGGGGTACCACAGCGGGAGACAGCACACGTTCGCGAGTCGGCACGTGAGCCGGTAGGTCACCAGGCGCTCTAGGTCGGCGTCGGTGAACGTCCACCCCTCGCGGCGCTGCTCGTACCCCGATCGCAGCGCCTCGCGCAGTCGCCGCACCGTCCCGGCGTCGTCGCGGTCGTCGACCAGCAGCGACTCGGCGTCAGCCAGGTTGTAGACCGGGTCGGTCGCCAGCAGGTTCGCCCAGTCGAGCACCGCTCGCGTCTCGCCCGTCGCCGGGTCGACGAGCAGGTTCCCGAGCCGGTAGTCGCGGTGACAGTACCGCGATGGCTCGGGGGCGGGCAGCGACCGGATCGCCCCCCGCAGGTGGGCGCCCAGCGGCTCGACCAGGTCGGCGAACCGCTCCGGTTCGTCCGCCAGGTCGGGGAAGAAGCCGCCGTCGCCGAGCGCGTCGAGGTTCTCCTCGACGCCGTCGAGCAGCCACTCGTGAAAGTCGGCGTAGCGGGGGGGCTCGTCGATGTCGAGCACCGTCAGTTCGCCGTCCGTGACGCCGACGTGGCCGGTCGCCGGGAGCGTCCCCACCTCGTGCAGGTCCGCGAGGTTCCGGCCGGTGCCGCGGACCACCCGCTCGCGGGCCTCGGACGCGAGGGCGTAGGGCTCACCCTGCAGGTTCTCGCCCTCGACGCACTCGAGCAGGTAGTACGGCGCCGGACGGCCGGGACGGGCGTCGCGGTAGCCGAACACCGACGGGACCGGGACCGAGGTCTCCCGGTCGACGAGGTCGAGCAGGCGCGGCTCCGCACGGGCGACCCGTGGCGGGACGAGGTCGGCCGCCGTCGCCTTCAGGACGACTCGCCGCCGGGCGCCCTCATCGGGCGTCGCCACGTCGAGGACGGCCACGGAGTCCGTCCCCTCCGGCACGCGGTCGACGCCGGTCACGCGCCACTCCGGCCGGAGGTCGGCGACCGTCTCCCGGACGGCGTCGTCGCCCACGTCGGCGTCGAGACGGGTGTCGTCGGTCACGCCACGCTCTCCGCGACGGGCGACAAGAAAATTTGCGTCCCGTCAGTCGTCGGCCTCGGCCCCTGTCTCGGCGGACGCCCCGACCGCCGGTCGCTGCACGTCGCGGTCGGTCGCCTCGCCGTCGACGTCGTACGGGTACTCGCCGGTGACACAGGCCATACAGAGGTCCGCACGGTCGACGCCGATCGCCGCGGCGACGCCGGCCGGCGAGAGGTACGCCAGCGAGTCGGCGCCGACCTGCTCGCGGACCGCCTCGACGTCGGTCGCCGTCGCGCCGTCGGCGGCGCCCTCGCCCTCGCCCGCGTCGGCGTCGGCGTCGGTGGCGTCGCGAGCGGCGATCAGCTCCTCGCGGGTCGCCATGTCGATGCCCATGTAACAAGGGGCGACGATCGGCGGCGAGCCGATCCGGAGGTGGACCGCCTCGGCGCCCGCCCGGTCCAGCAGCGAGACGAGCTCCGTCGAGGTGGTGCCCCGGACGACCGAGTCGTCGATCAGCGTGACGCTGCGGCCCTCGACGGTCGACCGGATCGGGTTGAGCTTCAGGCGGACGGCCCGCTCGCGCTCCTCGGCGGAGGGCATGATGAACGTGCGCCCGACGTAGCGGTTCTTCATCAGCCCCTCGGCGAACTCCGTCCGGGCGCCGGCCTCGCTCGCGGCCTCGGCGTAGCCCGAGGCAAACGCCCGCCCGGAATCCGGCACCGGCATCACCACGTCCGTCTCGATGCCGCTCTCGTGCCAGAGGCGGCGACCCATCTCCCGGCGTGCCTCGTACACCAGGCGGCCGTCGATCGTCGAGTCCGGCCGGGCGAAGTAGACGTGCTCGAAGAAGCAGTGTGCGCTCCGGTCCCGGGCGACAAGCTGGCGTGAGTCGTAGCCCTCGCCGTCCGGTTCGAGGACGACGAGTTCGCCCGGCCGCACGTCACGGACAAACTCGCCGCCGAGCGTGTCGATCGCGGCCGACTCGCTGGCGAGCACGTAGCCGTCGTCGAGTTCGCCGAGACAGAGCGGGCGGTTGCCCCGCGGGTCACGGACGCCCATCACTGTGTCGTCCAGCGTGACCGCCAGCGAGTACGAGCCGTGCACCCGCTCCATCGTCCGGCGGACGGCCTCGACGGCGTCGTGCTCCAGGAGGTGTCGGGCGAGGTCGTGAGCGATCACCTCGGTGTCGCCGTCCGAGGTGAAGGGGTGGCCGTCGGCGGCGAGTTCGCGGCGGAGCTCGTCGGCGTTGACGAGGTTACCGTTGTGGCTCAGCCCGAGCGCGCCCGAGCGAAAGGAGACCGAAAACGGCTGTGCACAGGCCTTGTCGACGCTGCCGGCGGTGGGATAGCGGACGTGACCGATGCCGGCACCGCCGCGCAGCCGCTCGACGTCGTCGGGACCGACGGCGTCGCCGACGAGCCCCATCTCGACGTGCTCGTGCTGCTGGAAGCCGTCGTGGGTGACGATTCCGGCGGACTCCTGTCCGCGGTGCTGCAGGGCGTACAGCGCGTAGTAGACCGGACGGGCGGCCTCGCCCGCGACGGAGACGCCGACGACGCCACACTTCTCCGTGGGCCGGTCGGTCGCTCCGCGCGCGTCCGGACTCGGATCCGGACCCGGACCCGAATCCAGGTCCGGCCCCGCACCCGCACTGCCGTGGTTCGCGGGCGAGTCCGGCGGACGGTCGTCGCGTCCCCCGTCCGCTGTCATGTCGTTATCGAGACCAGGTTGTCGCCGCGGATGATGACCGTCCCGCCGTCCGCCTCGGGGTCGGGCGCCTCCTCCAGGCCGGCGCCGCCGTCCTGGCCCGCCCGGACGAGCGCGGGCCGTTCGAGCACCAGATTGAGGTGCTGGTCGTACCCCCCGAGTCGCCCCTCGTAGACGGTCCCACCCTTCAGCCGGACCGTTACTTCCTCGTCGAGCGACGCCTCCAGTACGTCGAGCGGTCGGCCGCTCATACCGTACTCCGCGGACGGGCGGGCTTAACAGTACCGTTCGCGGCTCTCCCCGGGCTCAGACGTCGACGCCGAAGGTTTCGTACTCGCCGGCGCGCTCGGCGAACGCCCCCAGCAGGTCAGCCACCGCCACCAGGTCCTCCGTGTCGATCACCTCGACGGGCGTGTGCATGTAGCGGTTCGGCAGACCGACGTTCAGCGAGGGGATGCCGCCGCGCTGCGTGTAGAAGGCGTCGGCGTCGGTGCCGGTACGACCGCCGGCGGCCTGCAGCTGGTAGTCGACGTCGGCCTCGTCACCGGCCGTACGGACGGCCTCGACCAGTGCGGGATTGTTCGTCGAGCCGCGGGCGATCACCGGGCCCTCGGCCAGGTGGATGTCCCCGCCCTTGTCACCCGGCGAGCCGGGTGTGTCCGTCGCGTGGGTGACGTCGACGGCGATCGCCGCGTCCAGGTGCAGGTCGTAGCCGACCATCTGTGCGCCCTTCAGACCGACCTCCTCTTGGACGGTGGCGACGCCGACGACGGTCGCCTCCACGTCGGCCTCGACCGCGCGGCGCAGCCCCTCGGCGGCGGCCCAGACGCCGACCCGGTTGTCGATCCCGCGGGCGGCCATCCGGGTACCCTCCAGGTCCGCCGTCGTCGACGAGAAGGTGATCGGGTCGCCCACCTCCACCAGGTCGCGGGCCTCGTCGCCGCCCTCGACGCCGATGTCGACCGTCTGTTCGCCGATCTCGTCGACACCGTGGTCGTCCCGCAGGTGGATCGCCGTCTGACCGATGACGCCGCGGACGGGCTCGTCGGCGTGGACGGTGACGTGTTGGCCCTCGGAGACCGTATGGTCGGAGCCGCCGATGCGGCCGATGTGGACGAAGCCGTCGTCGTCTATCTTCCGGACGATGAAGCCGATCTCGTCGGCGTGGCCGGCGAACGCCACCGTCGGCTCGCCGCCCTCGTGGACGGCGTAGGCGTTGCCGTACGCGTCGCTCTCGACGCGGTCGGCGAACCCCGAGACGTACTCGACCCATTGGCGCTGCCCGCGTACCTCGTACCCCGACGGCGACGGCGTCTCCAGGAGCGACTCCAGAAAGTCGCGTCGTGCTGGCTCCATACCTTCGAGACGGGACCGGCGCGTATCAACCCCGCGCTACCCGTCCACCGGAACTCTCAAGACTCCTCTCACCGAACTGATCGGTATGTCGGACCGAAAGCTGACGCTGCTCGAACTACACTTCGACGAGGGGTTCCAGATCGGCCCGAAGACCGCCGGGATCGGAGGCGGTGACGGCGACGACGAGGCAGTCGAGGAGGAGACCGACGACACGACCGGGGCCGACGCCGACAGCGACCGTGACGGCGGCGCGAGGCGGGCGCTGCTCGTGGCCGTGCTCGCACTCGCGGTCGCCGCCGCCGTCGCCCGACGGCTGCGCGGCGACGACCCCGTCGAGCTCGAGACCCCCGACGGGACCGAGGACGTCGAGGAGTTCGAGTCCGCCGACTGACTCCCCGTCGGGCACGCCACGCGACCGTCGTCCGTCGACGACTGTACCTTCCGTGGCGGGCGACCGGGGGAAGGCTTACCTCTCCCGAACGCGCAAGGCGAGTGTGAACATCTATCGGAGCGTCAGAGCCGTCGCGGGAGCCTCCGGTGACGGCCCCCTCGACTGGGGTGCCGTCACGGAGGCCGCAAAGGCCGCCAGCGAGAAGGGCTCGCTCGACCTCGCGCCGGGCGAGCGCGACGGCTACGCGCGCGACGTCGCCGCCGCCCGCGACCGCGTCGGCGAGGTCGCCGGCGTCGACTTCGACCTGCCCGACACCGTCGAGATACAGCACCGTCACCACTGGATCGACGCCAACGTCGCCACCTTCGAGCGGGTGTTCGAGCCGCTGGAGGAGGCGACCGACACCGGTCTCGTCCCCGGCGTCGCCCGCGTGGTCAACACCGGCTCGATGTCCGTCGCCCTCGCCTTCTTCGCCCGCAACGTCCTCGGGCAGTACGACCCGCTCCTGCTCGCTGACGTCGACCCCGGCGAGCACGGGCTCTACTTCGTCCGCCCGAACATCCTCTCCGCCGCCGAGGAACTGGACGCCGACTACGACCGCTTCCGGCGCTGGATCGCCTTCCACGAGGTGACCCACGCCGCCGAGTTCGCCGCCGCCCCCTGGCTGGGCGACCACATGGAGCGGAACATGCGCGAGTCAATCGAGCAGGTCGCCGAACAGGTCGCCGACGGCAACGCCCTCTCGACGCCGTCGATGGAGCTGGACAGCGTGATGGCGACGATGACCGCCGTCGAGGGGTACGCCGAGCTGCTGATGGACCGGGCCTTCGACGAGGAGTACGACGACCTCCGCGCCAAGCTCGACGCCCGTCGCGGCGGCGGCGGACCGGTAACGCGGCTGCTGCGCCGCGCGCTCGGCGTCGACATGAAACGCGAGCAGTACGAGCGCGGCCGCGAGTTCTTCGAGGCCGTCGTCGACGCCCGCGACATGACCGCCGCCAGTGCGGTCTGGGACCGGCCGGAGAACATCCCCTCCGACGCCGAGTACGAGAACCCGCAGGCCTGGATCGACCGCGTTCACGGCTAGGCGAGAAACTGCACTCCTCCGTGCCTGCTCCCGCTACGCGGGCCTCCGAAGCCCTCGGCGTGCTCTCATCGACTGTCGCTCTCGATTTTGAACCACTGACCTACGAAGCCCTCGGCGCGCTCTCAGTTTCGGATGCTCCCGATCCTGCTGGGACGGCCCACGAAGCCCTCGGCGTCATCAGACCGCTCCGCGGTCTGGTTGGCTCGGAAATCGAAGATTTTCGACCGTCGTCGGCGCCGCAGGCGTCACCAGAACTCTTGAGTTCTGGTTGGCTCACGAGAGCGACGCTCTCGTGAACGCCGGCTTCTAGAGGCGCGTAGCGCCTCGCTGCGCTCGGCGACTCCCACTCGCTGCGCTCCTTGTCGGTCACTCCGTTCCCTCCTGCGGTGCTTACTTCGTGAGCAGTCGGCCGGGGGCTTTCCGGGCCCATGCAGGAGCATCGAGACCACTGAAGAGATCTCGGAGCAACCGGGCGGGAGCTCTCCGGGCCGACACGAGTGAAGCGAGACTGTTGAATACAGCAAGGGAGAGATCACACGCTGGATTGAAACCGCGAGCCACCCAACACGAGAGTGAATGCGCGTCAGAGGCGAGCGGGAGTGTCGGGACTGCGGGCGGCAGTGGTCGTACTTCGAGACCGGCGCCGTCGAGTGCCCCGCCTGTGGCTCGCTGCGCTCCGTGGGCCGCGACGAGCGCCGCCAGCACACCGACGCCCCCGTCGACCTGGACCTCACTGCCGCCCGCGAGACCGCGGCGACGGACCTGCGGGCGGCGCTGGCCGACGCCCGCGAGCGCTGCCGTGCGTACGTCCGCCGGCGGGGCTTCGTCGACGCCGGCCACCTCCGCGACCTCGACGACGTCTACCTCGCCGCCGCCGAACTCGCTCACGCCGCCGACGCCGTCGACCGGGGACTGCGCCCCGAGGTGAGTGACGCGGAGCGGATCTACCTGCTCGGACTGCTGTCGGGCGCCGACGCCGGCGACCGGCCCGACGTCGCCGACGTGCCGGCGTCGCTGCGGTCGGCTCGCGGGCTGGCCGTCGCCAACGCCGTCCGGGACTACCGCCGCGAACTGCGGGACTGGTTGGCGGCCCGCGACGAGGACGACCAAGCCCGCGAGGTGCCCGCCGTCAGAGGTGCGCTCGACCGGACCGACGGCGTCGTCGACCGCCACCGAGCGCTGCAGGGTGACGTCCCCCCGGCCGAAAGCGACACGCTCGTCGCCGCCGTCCGCGACCTGGCGCACGCGTTGCGGGACGGCGACGAAAACGCACTCGTGACCGCTCGCGACCGACTCGACGGGCTGACGGCGTAGGGCGCCGGTCAGGGCAGGTCGACGTCGACGCCCTCCTGGAGTGCGGCGGCCGCGGTGGCGTTGTACAGCAGCATCGCGATCGTCATCGGCCCGACGCCGCCGGGCACCGGCGTGATGGCGTCGGCCTTCGGCTTTACGGCCTCGAAGTCGACGTCGCCGACGAGTTCGTACCCCTTCTCGGTGTCAGCGTCGACGCGGTTGATACCGACGTCGATCACGGTCGCGCCCTCGCCGACCATGTCGGCGCCGATCATCTCCGCCCGGCCGGCGGCGGCCACGAGCACGTCCGCCCGACGAGTCTTGGCGGCGAGGTCGCGGGTGCGGGAGTGACACAGCGTGACCGTCGCGTTGCCGCCCTCGGATTCGTTCGTCAGCACGTTGGCGAGGGGCTTGCCGACGATCTCCGACCGGCCGACGACGGTCACGTCCTTCCCCTCCGGGTCGACGCCGGCGGCCCCGAGCAGCCGCTGGACCCCGTGTGGCGTGCAGGGCTTGTAGCGCGGCCGACCGGCCACGAGCCGCCCGACGTTCTCCGGGTGTAACCCGTCGACGTCCTTCCGTGGGTCGATGCGTTCGAGCGCCTCGTGAGCGGGAACGTGCTCGGGCAGCGGCAGCTGCACGAGGATGCCGTGCACGTCGGGGTCGGCGTTCAGCCCCTCGACGGTCCCGTACAGTTCGGTGGCGGGGGCGTCGGTGTCGACCTCGACGTGGACGCCCTCGATGCCGACGTCCTCGCAGGCTCGTTGCTTCATCGAGACGTACGTCTGGCTGGCGGGGTCCGGGCTCATCAGCACGGTCGCCAGCCCCGGCCGCACTCCCGCGTCGGCCAGCCGCTCGATCGCGCCCGTCAGGTCCGCTCGGATGCCGTCTGCCACCTCGTTACCGTCGATGACGGTCGTCACGGTCGTCACGGCGGGGCGCGACCATATCAAACTGACCATCGCCGGCGGCTCGCCCGACGACGGGTCAGCGGTCGGCGAACGGCTCCGGTTCGGACCCCTGGCGGACCAGCTCCACCGCGCCGTCGGGCACCGAGACGAGCGCGGCCTGCCCGCCGTAGCCGTGGGTCCGGTCGTGGCCGCGGACGACGACGCGGTCGGCGTCGACCGCGACCGTCGTCGAGCGGGTGAACTCCCGGGTGCCGTGGGGATGTGCGAGGTCGCGCCGACCGACGCGGTCGCCGTCGAGCGTCTCGACCTGCCACCAGTCGGCGTAGCCGTCCTCGCCGTCGTCGTCGTGGAGCAGCGTCGTCGCCACGCGGTAGGCGTCCTCGCGCTCGTCGAGTTCGACGCCGGTGACGTTCGCCTCGCGCAGGTCCAGTCCCTCCGAGGTCCCACCGTCTCCGTCCACGTCGCCGTCGGTCGTGTCGCCGCCCGACGGCTCTCCGGCGGTCGTGCCGCCGTCCGCACTGCCGTCACCCGCTCTCTCGCTCTCGCCGTCGTCGCCGGCACAGCCCGCCGCTCCGCCCGCGAGTCCGACCGCTCCGGCGAGGACGGACCGCCGCGAGAGACACCGTTCGTGAACCGTCACCGTCGCCGGTCGGCGCGGACCGTCAAAGAGCGTTGTCCCTCGTCGGGCCACAAAGAGTGAAGTGACTCGACGCCCGATCGCGAACGATGGTCGCCTGGCTACTCGCGGTCGGGGTCGGGGTCGTCGCCGTCACGGCCGTCCAGGTCGCCGCGTACTACTACCTGGTCCGCGACGAGCCGACCTCGGCGGTCGACGCCGAGACGGTTCCCGCCTCCGACCCGGACCGCGGCCGGACGGCCTCTACCGACGCGGAACGCGGACGGGCGGAGCCCCGACGCTGCTCGGAGTGTGGCGCACCGAACGACGCCGACCCGGTGTTCACCTTCTGCCGGTACTGCGGCGCACAGCTGTAGTGACTCCCCCGGACGAGGACGCGGCGCGTCGACCCCGCGCGCTGGCGATAAACGTCGGCGTCAACACCAGCCTGCCGGGCTTTCGCGGCCCGGTGCGACTCGACGGCTCCTTCGAGTACGTCCCGATCCCCGAGCGCGAGCCGACGCTGCCGGCCGCCGACCTGGAGCGGCCGGTGCCGACGTACGCCGACCTCGACGCTCCGCTGTCGCTGCCCGCCGGGACCGCGGACCGACGCGTCCACGTCGACCCCGCGCTGCCGGACCACGCCTCGTACGACGGCCCGGAGTACACGTACGGCGACGAGCACGCGGTCAAGGCCGGTCCGCTCTCCGCCCTGAAGCGGGGCGACAGTCTGCTGTTCTACGCCACGCTCGAACCCACGGTCGGCGTCGATCCGCCGTCACTGGGTGGCACCGCACCCTCGCCGGGAGAGCGCCCGGGGTGGATGGCCCCCGGGTGGGGAGCGTATCTCGTCGCCTGCTTCCGCGTCGAGCGTGCGGTGACGGGCGAGGCGTATCACGACCTGCCGCCGGCGGAGCGCCAGCGGTTCCGGGACAACGCCCACCTGAAACGCGAGACGTTCGACGCCCGGGCGCTCGTGCTCGGCGACCCCGGCGAGTCGGGCCTGCTCGACGCCGCCGTGCCGTTGTCGACGCCCGACGCCGGCGCGGAAGCGAACCGGCTCGTCACAGCCTTGTCGAACGACTCCGGCGGCGGCCCGTGGTGGCGCCGACCGCTGCGGTACGACCCCGACGCGACCGAGCGGCTGCTGGCGGCGGTCGAAGCTGGTCCCGCGGCCGCCGTCAGGTGAGCCGGCCGCTCCGCCGTGAGCGACCGCAGTGCACTGACCGGGAATTGAACCACGGCAAGACGGTTCTGCTCGCTGCGCTCGTCCGCTGGACTTGCCTCGTTCAATCCCCTCGATCGCGCACTCTCCGCTCACGAGCTGCTCGCGGAGAAGTGCGCCGACCGGGAATTGAACCCGATGGCGAGACGGTTCTGCTCGCTCCCCTCGGTCGCTGCGCGGACTGCGACTCGCGTAGTTCAATTCCCTCGATCGCGCACTCTCCGCTCACGAGCTGTTCGCGGAGAAGTGCGCCGACCGGGAATTGAACCCGGGCTATGAGCTTGGGAAGCTCATGTCCTACCACTAGACCACCGGCGCTCGCACGTGCCAGGTACAGCGGATTCGCACTTCAACGTGGCGCTTCACCCCGCCGGGCGAACGCGATTCGCCCGCGGGCAGGTCAGCGCCGGGGGCGTTCGGGACCGCGACCGAGATACTCCGCGACGAACGCCCGCACCACGCGGGCGTCGTACCCTTCGAGGTAGAGGCGATGCTTCCAGGCGGTGAGTTCGTAGGCTGCCGTCGGCTCGCCCGGGTGCGGGAGGACGACGACGCTGGCGAAGGGGTCGGTGTGCCGGTCGGCGAAGGCCTGCAGGCTCTCCCGGGCCTCGGGGGTGACCGCCTCGGGGTCGTAGTACACGACGACGGCGCCGTGTTCCAGGGAGTGCACGACGTCGCCGAACAGCACCTGTGGACTCGACGGCAGGTCCTCGGCGGTGTAGAAGCCGGCCCCCTGGACGCCGCCGCCGTCGTGCGGTCCGGAGGTGGGCGGGTCCGACGGGTCGTAGTCCAGCTGGCTGGGGCTGACGTGGTCCCGTCCCCGGCTCGACTCCTCGGCGACGACGCTTATGACGTCCTCGCGGCCGCGGTCGGGCAGCGGCTCCGTCTCCAGCCCGTCGGGGGCCTCGCCGTCGATATCGACGACGGTGTTGCCCTCGGCGGTGACGTTGCCGTCCGTGGTCCGGTCCGGCCCCGACCCGCCGAACGCCAGGATCGCGCCCAGGACGACGACGATCCCGGCCACGGCGAGTGCCCCGACGAGGACCGTCGGCGAGACGCCGCCGTCGCCGTCGCCGCCGCGCTCGTCGACGCGTCGCCGGTCGATCGCCGACAGCTCGCCGTCGTGCTCGCTCGCCAGGTGGCCCAGGTACGTTGTCTCGTCGTCGAAGGCCGCCCCACAGTAGTCGCAGTCTGGCACGGCCCCCGGTTCGCGGCTGTCGCACAAACGGTTTTCGTCCTTCCGTGGGCGGTGCGTCTCGGACTCCTCGCCGTACACGAGAAAGCGGCCCGTCTCGACGACGCCGACCGCGGTCGCGAACGCCAACGCCACCGCCAGTGCCCCCGCCGGCGAGGTCAGTTCGTCCCGTCCCGCTCGGCGCAACCCTCGACCAGTCGACCGAACGTCGTCGCCTCGCGGCGCTCCTGCGCGCGCGGCGTGGCGTCGTCCCGCAGCCGCTCGGCGACCGTCAGTACCGCCGCGGCGTCGTGGTCGGCGACCGTCTCCGCGACCGCCCGCGGGTTCTCCGTGACGCGCGAGACCAGGCCCGCTCGCCGTGCCTCCCGGGCGTCGAGCGTCCGCCCGGTGAGTGCGACGTCGAAGGCGTCCGCGCGACCGACTGCCCGTGGGAGCCGGTGGGTGCCGCCCCAGGCGCCGAACAGCCCGAGCGAGACGCCCGTCTCGGCGAGGGTGGCCTCGGGCGTCGCCACCCGGAGGTCACAGGCGAGCGCGAGTTCGACGCCGCCGCCGCGAGCGGCGCCGTCGATCCCGGCGACGACGGCGGCGTCGGCCGTCGCGAGGTCGCGGGCGACCCGCTGGCCCTGCCTGGCGAAGCCGACGGCTCCCGCCCGGTCGAGCGCGTCGACCGTCTCCAGGTCCGCGCCGGCACAGAAGGCTTGGCCGGCGCCGTGGAGGTAGAGGACGTGGCCCTCGGCCGCCTCGACGGCGGCGCCGAGGGCGTCGAGTCCGGCAGGCGTGAGCGCGTTGCGCCGGTCGGGACGGTCGAGCGTGATCTCGGTGAGTGCGCCGTACTCGCTGCGGCGGACCATACCGCCCGTGGACCGGCGGCTTCCAAAGGCCTTTGCGTGTCCCAGCTCTACCGAACACCGATGGACGAGGTCGCCGCGTGCCGACACGCCGCCCGGGACGCCGTCCGTGACATCGAGCCCGAGCAGCTCCGTGGCGTGATGGACGACCTGCTCGTCGAGGCGTCGATGACGCCCGGGGTCGTCACCGTCCGAGCGGCCCGGGCCGCCAGCGCTGCCGACGGTGACGCCGACGCCGCCGTCACCGTCGAGCGCTACGACGACTCCCCCGGCGTGTCCGCACGCGACGGCCACCGCGAGAACGGCCGGGGAGCCCTCCCCGACCACGTCGCCGAGCGGGCCGCCGCCGTCCAGCTCATCTACGAGGGGCTCCGGCTCATCCGCCGGCTAGCGGCCGAGGACCCCTGGACGGTCACCGAGGAGACGACGCCGATCGACGAAAACATGACCGTCCTCGCAGCGGACGTGCTCGTCTCGCGTGGCTTTTACCTCCTCGCGCGAACCCCCGCCGCCGACAAGGCCGTCGAAACCGTCCGAAATTTCGGCCGCGACCAGACGGTCGCCCGCGAGGCGGACTCCCGGAACCGTGACCACGACCGCAATCTCGAAGCCGACGTCCTGCGGCTCGCGCTGATCGCCGGTACCGCCGCGACGCCCGGCGTCACCCCCACCAGCGGGGCGCTGTCCGCCGCCGCCGCCCTCGGCCGGTTGAGCGACAGGCCCCTCCCGCCCGCCAGGACGGCCCTCGCCGGCGTCGGCGTCTACCCCACCGGCGGCGGCGCGGAAGTCGGCCACGAGACCGAGCCGACACGCCCTGCGACCGACCCCTGAGACCTGGAATCGAAACCCGTAAGACGCGACCACTAGTCAGCCGTAACTGCGCCTGGGTAGCTTAGCGGTAAAGCGCGTCCTTGGTAAGGACGAGAGCCCGGGTTCAAATCCCGGCTCAGGCTCTCTCTTCCTGTTGTGTCCCGTAGTTACCGGGTTCTCGGCGACGTGGAAACAACCCGTGTCCAGAGAATGTGTGCCCGGGGGTCTCACGCGCATCCCTACGCCGTCGTGCGGTATCGCTCAGCCCAGGCGAACACGGCTCGATGCTTGTAATCGCCTATCTCTAGCCGTTAGCCGGAAACTATGGAGCACGCACCCATGAGCGGCGGCTACAGCGACGAAAACAAGTTCAGAGAGGTTCCTCTGGTCACGGAGAAGAGCCGGGACTACCTGAACCCGCGGCAGGAGGTCGACTACCGAGAGTTCCGCCGCAGCCTCGCCGAATACCTCTACACCGAGGGCAAAGACCCCGACAAAATCGAGGGCTACAGCGACATCGTCGTCAAGACGACGATGAGCCGGTCGGACATCTTCTTTCGCTACGTCTGAGACCAGAAACAGCGCTACACCACCAAGGTCGGCACCCAGGAGGCGGACGACTGGTGTCGAAGCCTCGCCGAACGCGACGACCTCACGGAGTCCTCCTGCTGCGCCTACCAGAAAGCCCTGCACCGATTCTTCGACTACCTCCGCGAAAGGGAAAACCAGGACGTCGACTGGGAGCCGGTCATCGAGTTCTCCGACCCCTCCACCAACTACCAACCAAGGGACTACCTCACCCGCGAGGAACGCACCGAGCTCCGCGAAGCCGCGATGGACTATGAAACCATCCCACACTACAACGGCCTCACACCCCCGGAACGTAAAAAGTGGAAGAAGAAGCTCGCGCAGAGACTCCAAAAACTTGCCTCACAGGTCACGCAGGAGGACTTCAACCAGGCCAACTCCTTCAAATACCCGTCGACAATATCGTCGCCCTCGACATCGGCGCACGACTCATCGAAATCAAACGCGCCAACACCTCCTGGATCGACATCGAAAACGAGGTCCTCAGAATACCCCGCGAAGACGCCGCCAAGAACAGAGAGGACTGGATGGTCCCACTGAAAGACGAGACCACTCGAATCCTCGAACACTGGCTTGAAGAGCGAGAAGTCCGAGACCGGTACAACGGCAGAGACGCCATCTGGCTCACTCAGTACGGCAACCGCTACAACAAAAACAGTTTCCGGACTGTCTTCCGCAACATCGCAGAAGAGGCAGGGTTCGACCTCGAAAACCGCGACCTCACGCCCTACAGCATCCGCCACAGCACCGGCAACTACATCGAAGCCGAAGACGGCCTCGCAACCGCCGCACAACAACTCCGACACAAATCCAAAGAAACCACCAAAAATACAGTCACAGCGGCATCGACCAACAACGCGACGCACTCGACAAACTTGAATAAAAACCGACACCAACCCCTCACACGGGCGGAACTGTCAGGGACGGACTTCCGCACCCACCTACGAGAGACGGCACAGCTCCCCTCTCCGCCTCGTATCAGGGAGTACAGTGTAGTCGTTAGGGAATAGAAGGCTGATCGTAACCTGTTCACGGGACCTGATTCGGGTGTGTCGTTCGGCGTGGGGGAACCTGATTATAGCCTAGTAGCGGGACCTGATGTCTGGTAAATCCTGTTGGTGGTTCCGTCCCTGTATCGACACGCTCAGTTGGAACAGTGTAGTTGAGCAACCCTGGAGAGTGGCAACTCACGGCCAACCTTTACAAATCCGTGGGTACAATGTGTGTACAGAAGCCCCGACATGAGCAACACAAGGGTCAATTTCCGGCTGCCAGAGGACCTCGTCGACAAGACAGACGTAGCAGCCGAGGTCAACAAAAAAAACCGGACAGAGATTGTCAGAGAAGCACTCCAGGACTATCTAGAGGACGTCGAAAACGACGAGAGATTCAAAGAGGCGGTCGTAGAACTGTATCTAGACGACCGGATCGGCTTCGAGCTTCTCAAGGAGTTCATCGGCCGTCAAGACGCCGAATCCGTTCGGGCCTCGAAAACCATTCTCGACCGCGGCGACAAACTAGCCAACGAACTCGCAGACCTGTAACCAACCAGGACAGAGATGATTGTTGCGGACACAAGCGCACTGGTCTCACTAGCCTCTATTGACCTCCTCGAAACCTTTCTCTCGGAGTTTGATGTCCACACAACCGACACGGTGATACAGGAACTGGAAGAGACAGCAAGCTACGACGACCGCCACGGAGACGCCGCTCAAGCCGTACTAAACAACTCGGACAGGATACCAACGCACAGCGCCCCGGAATCGTTCACCTCCTCCCGCGTTGACCGAGGAGAGGGAAGCTGCGCCGGCATAGCTAACGAGGAAGGGGCGGAGTTCCTGATCACCGACGACCTCCGAGCACTCCCCGAACTCCAGATGGTGACCGACTCACAGGTAGCCATCTCACCGATAGTCCTGAAGGCCCTGGTTCAAAGAGACGTTCTGGAACAGGAAGAGGCGGTCGAGAGGCTGAATGAACTCGCGGAACAACGTGACTGGCTGGGCGCACCTATCTACCGGAGAGCCAAATCACTACTCGACTGACTTCCCTTCCGCGAATAGTCGGGACCTGCGAGAACTGTTGGAGAACGCTCAAAAAGGGGTTAACGAGGTGCTTGGAGAGTTCAGCGAGGAACAGTTCTCCCACCCGCAACTAGAACCGACAGAAGATGCGGAGACAGAGTGTATCTGGCGATTGAAAATAAGGAGAGAGCACACCGACCACAGAGCCTTCATCGACTACCACGACCTGAAATTCAGGGTCCCTGTCTTTCAACACAGAGACGATGCCCACCGGTAATCAGACATCCTCCACCGTCTGAGATGCTCGGGCAAAAAATATGCATAGGTTGAGTATATAAACAGGCCCAATTACCTATGCATAGGTCAAGTATATAAGACACTGCGATAACCTATGCATGTGCTGATTCAGAAACCGGATCGCAAGCGCGGGTTCAAGAAGGAGCGAATCCTCCGCGTCCTGCTGAACAGCCCGGAGGGAAAACTCACGAAATACCGGGTGGCGAAGGAGGCAGAAGCGACCGAGCCCTGGACCCGAGAGTACACGTCCGAGCTTGAGAAGCAGGGAATCTTGAAGGACACCCGAGTCACCAAACCTCGCAAGCTCTACGAGGAGTGGCGGAACACCCGGATACAGCCAAACACCCTGGAAGTCTCACTGCAACAGCCAAAGAAGATCCTCGACGAGACCGACATCAAATACGCCGCGACCACGTACACGGCCGAGAACCTGCACCAGGGATTCCTCTTCGAATCCAAGACGGACCTCTACATCGACCCCGAACAGGCACAGGACTGGACCGAGCTCATTGAAAACAAAGGCGGCGCAATCGGCGGAGGGAACACCAGGCTCCGAGCCACAGACAAACACGTCTTCTACCAAGCACAGGAGGTACGCGGAACGACCACGGTCTCCGTCCCCCAGCTCATCGTGGACCTCCTCGACGAGGGCGGCCCCTGCGAGGAAGCAGCGCAGAAGCTCATCGACAAGTCCCACTCCGAGACCGATGGTTGAACGCTACTACGTCGACAACGTCACCCAGTTCTCGAAAGACGAACTCCAAGACGTCCTTCGGGCCTCGACACCCCCAATCTGCCTCCTCGGTGGCTGGGCAGTCCACTTCCACGTCAACGAGCCCTTCAGAGGAGCCACGGGGAGGGAGTACATCGGGTCACGCGACATAGACCTCGGGATACACGTCGACCCGGAAAGCTCGCCCGAGGAACTGGAAGACAGGGCAGTCGGACAAACACTCCGAGGAACCGAAGAGCAGGGCTTCCAGCGCAGTAGATTCGGCTTCAAGAAAACAGTCGACCGGGAGACCGGTGTGACACTCTCCGAAGAGGCGGCGAGGACATCCGCGATGCACGAGCTGTTCGAGATCTACATCGACCTCCTTCCCGACCGGAGAGAACCGGAGAACTTCGAGGAGGCATTCGGATTTCGGCCTCCTGCGGAACCTCTGCTTCAACCAGTATTCGAGGAAGACGCTGGGGAACCGCTCACAGATCACGTGGGTTTCGAGGTCACTGAGGACGTGTTGATCGCAGACGTGCCCGTTCTAGTGGCGATGAAAGTGCGTTCAACCCCGGACAGAAACAAGAACCAGAAGCGTGTCAAGGACATAGCGGACATCCACTCTCTACTCTGGTATGTGGACGATATCGCGAAGGTGATCGACGAGACGGCAGTATATCTTGATTCTGGCGACATTGAGCGATTCGACAACAGCGTCTCGGAAACTCTGGTAGACCAGGCTGCGTCACTGATATCAGTTGATTCTGACGTAGTCCGAGCCTCCACGAACCGTCTTACCCAGGAAACTTCCTCTTGAAGTGAGTGAACTGGACCATTTGGGGCACGCCATAATCCCCCGAGGAACCTGGAAACGGTGCGATATTCCAACCTCACCAATATCCTACTATAGGACATTGGTCTGAGTGGAATATACAGAGAACAGTCTCATATCTGGATTCCGTAGTCAGCGGCGGTATCCGTGAAATCGTCCCAACGCGGGAGATCCACCGGGTTCTGCTCATCCTTCGAGTCGAGGTATTCGTAGAGGCGTTCGACCTGTTTTTCAGTGCCGTATCTCTCGGCTGATTCCAGGACAGAGTCCTTGGCCGGGCCGTGTTTTTCGAGGAGGAGCAGGCAGAACGTTTGGTGTCGTGTCCCGGAGTCGATCAGGAGGGTGTGGCTGATTAGTTCCGGGACCGTGAGCTCGTAGTCCGTCTTAGTGTAGATGTAGTGGTTGGTCGAGGTGTCGAACAGCGGGATTCCGAAGTCTTGGAACCGCTGGGGGCCTGTCTCGGTGAACTGGCTGCCGTCGATCTCTTTATCAGTTTCCACGAGGAAGCGGTCGAGGTCCTCCCAGGCGATGGAGAAGGAGGATGCAGGGGTATCGAGCCTGTGTCGGTGCGTGACGTATTCCTGTGCGAGTTCGTGCAGCTCTCGGAACTGGTTGTTGAGTTGGTATTCGGCTCCGTCTTTGCCGGTGATGCCGCGCTCGGTGAGCTTGCCGACAACACGGTTGACGGTATTTCTGTATTCACCAGTGAGGTCGGCGATCTCTGAGACTGTTCGTTTCTCGTCCAGGTAGTATAGCACTGCGAATGTCTTCCGGGTCAGTAGCTCGCTGAAGCCGATGTGTGGAAACTCACGGTCAAGGTGTTGGAGTCGTTCGATGAACTGGTGTTCCGAGGCGCTCACCAGCTTATTCTTGCCCTCCTTACGAGTGTAGACGAGTCTTTGTTTTTCGAGGTCAGAGACCAGTTCGGAGATGTAGCTCTTGCTCAGGTCTAGGTGTTCTGCCAGTTCCGAAACTGTCCGCCCCTCTTCGAGTGCTTGGAGCACCCGTATCTCCGAACCACGCATACTGTAACAAAATTACGAACCGATATTTAAAATAGTTTGGTGTAATGTTACAAAACAGGTGGTCAGACAGGCCTTGATTGGGACACTTACGGCTGGACTAAAATGGTTCGTGAAACCTCCAGAATGTGAGTTAGAGCTGGCTTCGAACCTGTTCTCGGAATGTCTTCAGTGATTCTCTGAGTTCTTCGACTTCCGCTTCGAGATTGTGGACCCGTTCGACCAGCTCTTCGTAGCTCATTTCTCGGTATTGGTCGGGTTGTTCTTCGGAGAGGTGTTTTCTGCCTTGTTTGGTGAGTTCTGCTTGTTTCGGGTGTTCGAAGACTCGTTTCTGGCCGTCGATTACTCGTTTGACCATCCCGTCAGGTTTGTGGACGTCGATCAGGCCTTGTTGTTCGAGTTTTTGGAAGCAGTAGTTGACTTTGCGGTTGGATAGGGTGGTGGCTTCGGTGATCTGTTGAATGTCGTTGTTGCCGCTATGGATTTGATGGAGGACTGTTTGGTCCTTGTCTCGGAGTTCGGTCATTGGTCGAGTAGGACGCAGGGTTGGCCGAGTTCTGTGCAGTGGCCGTCGTTTTCGCGGTGGAGGCAGAAGTTTTCGAGTTGTTCTCGAGTGTAGGAGCCGAGTTCGGGGCAGTCGGGGTCCGGTGTTCCCTGTTCGTGTTGGGTGAACTGGTTGCCGCCGACCTCGATGATGCGGTAGTCCGTGTTTTGTAGTCGGTAGGTATCGGTGACGGGGTTTCCGTCTTTGTCGGTGTAGAGGGTGTAATCACTAGTCGGTGAATTCGACGCCAGTAACTTCGAAGCGGGCACCGCCTGCGCTCCCGTCGGTAACCCGGACGTCCCAGCCATGGGCCCGCGCTACCTGTTCGACGATATTGAGCCCGAAGCCAGTCCCATCTTCGACGGACGAGTATCCGGCGTCGAATACATCCGCACGTTCGTCCTCGGGAATTCCCGGCCCGTCATCCTCGACGTAGAATCCACGCCCGCTATGCAGTTCTCCCACGGTGATCGTCACGCTCTCTCCAGCGTGTTGGACTGCGTTCCGAAACAGGTTCTCAAACAGTTGTGAGAGGCGGCTCTCGTCGGCGAGAACCGTCTTGTCAGTTTTGACATGGATCGTTGCCTCGTCGGTCGTGACCGTCTGCCAACACTGTTCGGTGAGAGTTGCGAGAGCAACCGGCGTGAGTTCGCGAACTTGTTCACCCTGACGCGCCAAGTGGAGCAACTCCTCGATAAGCTCCTCCATGCGTTCGTGAGCCTCCTCGACAGAGTCTAAATGCGGTGACTCGCAGTCCTCGCGGGCGAGTTCCAGTCGGCCCTGTGCGACGTTCAACGGGTTCCGGAGGTCGTGGCTCATCACACCAGCGAACTCATCGAGTCTATCGCGTTCACGCCGGAGTTCCCGCGCACGGCGTTTCCGCTCTGTAATCTCACGCAGTATTCCGACCGACCCCTCGAAACTGTCACCTTCGTAGGGAAGTACACCCATATGGTCCTCGCAGGCGATCGGGTCTCCCGCTTTGGGCTGGATCGTCACCTCGAACGTCTCGGTTTCCGGCCCATCATCCGAGAGAAGTCGTCCCAACTGTCGCTCTGCCTGCTCAACTGCGTCGTCGTCTTTGATCAGCGCAGGTGTGTTCCCGAGGATTCTCTCCTCGGCGTAGCCAACTAATTCGACGAGTGCCTCGTTCACGTACTTGAACCGGCCGTCCTCATCGATAACGTAGACCGGGTCGTTCAGCGATTCAGCGACCGTCTCAACCTGTCTGAGTCTACTTTCGAGCTCGCGTCGCTCGGTCACGTCCTGGACGACCCCTTCGAGATACCGAGTGCCGTCCTCTTCTATCAGTGTGAGTGTCGTGCGAACCGACCGATCGTCTCCATCCAGCGTTTCGACCTCGAGACGTTCGTCTTTGACTTGGCCGGTTCGTTCGATCTGGTCCAGTAACTGCTCGCGGTCTGTGTCGTCCGGGAACAGTGTATACGTCCCAGCGTCCTGGAGTTGTGCAGCAGACTCCGCATTGTAGATGTCCTGTAGTGTGCTGTTCGTATCGATAATCTCTCCGTCGAGTGTGGCTCGGAACACGCCGACAGGGAGGTTTTCGACGAACTGCTCGAACTGCTCACGCTCCTGCCGGAGTCGTCGTCGACTGTGTTTCCGTTCGGTGATATCCTGAACCGCCCCGCGAATCAAGAGCGTCCCGTCCTCCTCTTCTAACGGCTCAGCGTAGAACCTCACCCAGCGAACCTCGCCGTCCGCAGTCCGAATCTGGTGCTCACCGTCGTACGGATCCCTGGATTCGAGGCACTGCTCGAACTTCTGCTGGACTTCCTCCCGATGGCTGGGGAGGAAAAAGTCGAATGTACTCTCGACGTCTGGCTCATAGTCGGCGGCAACATCGTGAATATCCCGGACCCCGTCCGTCCACCGAACCTCCTCGGTCTGTGGGTCGGCCTCGACCGCGCCGACACCCGCTACCTGCTCCGCGTGACGGAGCATATCGCGTTTCCGCTCCAAGCTGCGTTCACGTCGTCTGCGCTCGCTCATGTCGCGGACCACTAAAAGATGCTGCCCGGGGACGATATCCGTCGTGGCTGTGTACTCCACAGGACGTTCGGTGCCGTCGGCGGCCACGACCGTCGCAGTGTCACGCTGCGCGCCCGTCTGTTTGAACTCCATCCACTGCTTTTCGAACTCGAACTCGTCAGAAAGAAACTCCTCCAGTGAACGTCCGAGAACGTCTGCTCTGTCGTGGCCGTAGACGTCAGCTGCCCTCGGATTGGCGGCCACGATCCGAGCGTCGTCATCGAATATGACCATCGCGTCGAACGCCTCTTCGAACGCCGCCTGGTACCGGTCACGGGCCTCCCTGAGTTGGGCGACCTGTGGCTGGGTCTCCACTCTGGGTGACCGCGGTACGGAGAGAGTCATAACGGTCCCGTCGGTCGTCGTCTCTGCCGTGATATCTCCATCGTGCTCGGAGATGATCCAGTAGGCAAGCCACAGGCCGAGACCGCTCCCGTGGATTAACGATGTCTCAACCCCACTTTCGAGGACCTCACGTTCCATATCGTCAAGCCCGGGGCCGTCGTCGGCAATTTCACCTCGACGGCATTCGGGACGCGTTCGATGGTAATCCCTACCGTGGGGACATCACCCCCGTGCTTTGCGGCGTTTTCGACCAGCTCTTCGACAGCTCGCTCGAAACTCGGCTGGACGGCTGCTATGACCTCTCCCTCGTGTTCGACAGTGAACGAGGCGTCGGGGTACTCGGGGGCGAGGTCGTCGATGACGCGCTCGACGAGGGCCACGACATCGGTTTTCTGACGGTCGAGGTCTTCCGCGACGACCCGATCCAAGTCGCGGGCTTTCTGGGCCAGTTCGATCAACTCATCAATATTCTGGAGACACGCTTCTCCATGCGTTCCGTCCTCAACTTGCTCCATCATGAGTCTGGCACGTCCGCGGACGACACTCAGGTCGTTACGGAGATTGTGCCTGAGTACCCGATTGAGAACGTTAACGAGATTGATCTGTCTGGTCAGTTGCGATCCGCGGTGTTTTCGTTCGAGTTCTCGTTCGAGTTCCTGCGCAATGAGTTCGGCAAACATCGTTTTGGCGTCGTCAAATCGCTCTCGTGGGTCTTCGGCAACGAAACAGACAGTTCCATAGACGTCCCCATCGAGTTCGAGCGTCGTGCCGTGATAACAGTGCATCCCGTGCGTCTCGAAGGCAGGGTCATCGTCCCAGCCTTGTCTCGGCGCGTCGTGAAGTGCAACAGAGCTATCAGCTTCGACGGTCCGTCGACAGTACGACGTTCCGAAGTCAAGCTCTAACCCTGTCGGGAAGTGTCCCCCCTCGGAGGCGGTGCTGACAACTGCCTCCCAGTGAGCAGTTTCCGGGTCAACTCGGGTGACGTATCCCTCGTCAACATCTAAACCCCTGACACCGAGTTCGAGCGCTCTCTCCGCCTTCTGTTCAAACGCCAGGTCGGTGCGAATAATATCGTAGAGCTCCTGTCTGATCGGTTTTAATGTGTTAGGTGGAGAGGTGCGTGAGTCAGACATATGTCTTTTTGTTGTTGGTTCATAATAAATTATACGGCGGCCTGTTGGTTCACCTGCGTCCGAAACTGTATCCATGCATGGACACGAATGCTCCGAACGCCGTGCTTGCAGTTCGTCCTTGCAATAATCACCAAAAAATGTGGAGACAGAAGGTCCGAACTGCCACAGCACACATCCGAATCGCTCGCCTTCTTGTGCTGGATTCATGCTTTACATCTACGACTGATTTGAAGATCATCCGACAATAGTGGAGAGCTCGGCGATCGGTTCGTACGCTTCAGCGACCAGCCACTCCAGGCGAGAACGTATCCGGGAAAAAAGGATGTCAACGAAGCCAGAACTTCAGACTTCTCACCGTTCAGCACAGGGACGACGCATACCATGATCGGATCCTCTGCCCTTCCCGAGGTTCCGAGAACGACTCGTGCACAGGTTAGTTAGAAACGGACTCGATCACCTATGCATAGGTTAGGTACATAATCTAGTGCGATAACCTGTGCACGTGCCGATTGAGGAACCGGATCGCGAGCGCGGGTTCAAGAAGGAGCGAATTCTCCGTGGCCTGCTGAACAACCGGAGGGAGAGCTCACGAAATACCGGGTGGCGAAGGAGGCAGAGGCGACCGAACCCTGGACGCGAGAATATACGTCCGAACTCGAAGACCGAGGAGTCCTGAAGGACACCCAAGTCCTCAAGCCTCGCAAGCTCTACGAGGAGTGGTGGAACACCGGGATACGGCCGGACATCATAGAGGTTTCGCTGCAGCAGCCAACGGAGTACAGCGCGGTACGTCGAGAACGCGGCCGACGACGGGAAAACTACGGGACGACACCGGAACTCCGGGGTTCGAGCGAAGGTCCGCTCGGTCGAAATCGGGCGTTTCAGGCCTCGAAACCTGAGATTGTCTCGGTAAGGACGAGAGCCCGAGTTCGAATCCCGGCCCAGACTTGAGCCAGCCTCAGCCTTCTCTCCCATCTTGGCTGTTTTCGGGAGAGAACGAACGGAACTCAGATCGCGAACGGGACGCAGACATCGAACATTACAGTCCGACGACAATGAGCGCGACTGTCTCCGTCGTAGGCCTCGACCGGCACGACGGCGAACGGTCACCCGCCGGACTGCGCCTCCAGGAACGACTGCACGCCGGGTGCCTGCCACCGGACCAGCGCCAGGTCGTCGACCAGGGCCGCGACCCGGGCGACCGGCACCCGGAGGAGCCGATCACTCCGTCCCAAACCAGCAGCCGTCGTGCCACGTTCGCTCTCCAGTCCCGGACCGGGAGAACACCCCGCCGTCGTGCGTGGGCGGCCCACACGCGACCCGTCCTCGCGCCCGTGGACCGGACGTCACCCTGGTCGCCGGCCGACTCGGTGTCGTCCCGGTCGCCGGCCACTCCCTCCCCGTCCTCCGGGGTCGGCACCGCGGCACGGTCGTCGGGGGAGGGCTCGCCGGCCCGCTCTCCGGCGCCTCTCGGGACCGTCGCGTCGGCGTCCGAGTTCGGTTCGACCGCCGGCTTCGTCGCCGCGTCCGACCGCGCCGGCAGTTCGACGCCGGGGGCGTCGCCGTCGGCGACCTCCGTCAGTGATACCTGGGTGCCGTCGTCGACGGCGTCGCGGCCGTGCTCGTCGGCGATGGCGCGTGCGGCGGCGTAGCCGCCGGAGAAGGAGGCCCGTTTCGCCACCTCCGGGCGGGCGAGTTCGTCCGCGGCGTCGGGGTGCAGCCGCCCGTAGCGCGACCAGAACGCCTCGCGGCGCGTCTCGAAGTCGACCACCGGGAGCGGGTAGTCCTCGCCGACGACCACCCCACAGTCCTCCTGGACGTCGAGCGGCGTGCGCTCCGGGCGGTCGAGAAACTCCTCGGGGAGGTCGGCGAGTTCGGGGACGTACTCGGTGATCCACTCGCCGTCGGGGTCGTGGTCCCGGACCTGCTTTCGCGGGTTGTACACCCGCTGTGCGGGCTTGCCGATCAGCCCGGCCTGGCTCTGCCACTGCGTGTAGTTGATCCCGACGTCGCTGTCGATCAGGTGGTGGTGGTACCAGTCCGCGCCGACCCACCAGGGCTGCTGGAGGACGTGCGCGAAGAAGGAGGCCGCCATCGCCCGCATGCGGAAGTTCAGCCAGCCGGTCTCCCGGAGACAGCGCATCGAGGCGTCGACCATGGGGTAGCCCGTCTCGCCGCGCTTCCAGGCCTCGACGAGGCGGGGGTCGTGGCGGTCCTCGTTGAACCCCTCGTAGACGGGGTTGACCGCCCGCTCGGTCCAGTCCGGCCAGTCGACGAGCTTCTGGTTGTAGTGCATGTTCCAGACGAGCCGACTGGTGAACATCCGGCGTCCGCGACAGTCCGGCACTCGGTCGTGGACGTGCTGGTGGACCTGCCGCACGGAGAGCAGCCCGAAGTTGAGATACGGCGAGAGTCCGCTGGTGCCGTCACGGGCGTCACCGGGCGCCGAGATGTTGCCCGGGTACGCCTCGATGCGGTCGACGAACTCCGCGAGCCGACGTGTCGCCGCCCGGTGGGTGCCGGTCGGCACCGTCCGCTTCGCCGGCGTCACACCGTAGGCGTCGTCGACGGCCCGCGGCGTGACGCCCGTCTCGACGGCGAGACGCGTCGTTTCCGCCCAGTCCGGGACGTGCTGGTCGGCCGCCAGCCAGGACTCGGCGCGGTCCTGCCAGTCGGCCCGCGGCCACTCCCGGTCGCGGACCAGACCGTCCCCGGACAGAAAGGCGACGGCGTCGCCCAGCCGCGAGCGGACGCGGTCGTCGCGGCGCTTCCCGTACCGGCTGGTCGGCGTCGCCGCCGTCAACACCCGCCAGCCGCGCTCGACGAACGCCGAGAGCACCGCCACCGGGTCTCCGAACCCGACCGTCAGCCCCGGGTCGGCGGCCGTCGCGAGCGGGTCACCGTCGGCCGTCTCGGCGGCGTCACCCTCGACCGGGCGAGGGGTCAGCGGCGTCGTCGCCGCGAGCCGGTCGCGCGACGCCGGGGCAGTGACGGAGACGGTCGGCGACGGCACGGCCGCGTAGAGGCGGTCGAGGCTGGCGACGGCCTCGTGGAGGAAGCGCACGCGGGCGTCACAGGCCAGCGCCTCCGCGCCGTAGAACGACGGATCGAAGACGAACAGCGGACAGACGGCGTCGCCGTCGGCCACGGCCCGCGCGAGGGCGCGGTGGTCGTCCAGCCGGAGGTGTTTCCGGTGCCAGACGACGTACCCCGACGGCTCGTCGGCCGCGGCGACCGCGGCGGGGCGCGGGATCTCGGACGCCCCCGGCGCCGCCGACCCGTCGGCGTCGACCGCCGCTCCCGTCGCGGACGTATCGGTATCGTCCATCGGTCGTCCGACTCTAGGGGAAGTACGGGCTTGAATCCGTCGGGCCGTCGCCGAGTTCGTGCGCGCACCCGGCCCGTCGGCAGCCCCCCTCGACGGCGGCCGTCGGTCGGCGGCCGGCGAGAGGTTCAAGCGGCTCCGTACCGCAGTACAGGTACGATGCCCTCGCCACCGTCGTCGTCGTCGTCGTACCCCGTGTCGGACCTGCCGACGCCGGACCTGTCTTACGGTCCCCGGGCGGTCGTCGACCTGCAGCTGGACGCCCTCGCGAACAACGACGACCCAGTCGAGAACGCCGGGGTCAAGACCGCCTACAACTTCGCGTCGCCGGCGAACCGTCGGGCGACCGGCCCGCTCGGCCGCTTCGTGGCGATGGTTCGAGGGCCGCGCTACGCCCCGAGGACGGGCGGACGGTCACCTACCGCTTCGGACTGTCGGTACGGTCCGGCGGCGAGTTCGACGACTGCTGGCTCACCGACAGCGTTACCGTCGACTGACGGAGCCGTCGACGCTCACTCGACGGGGACGACGTCGTCGACGAGCTGCTTGCCGACCGACCGCGTCGAGCCGTCGGGTAACTCCAGGTTGTACATGCGCCGAAGTCGTCGTAGTCGGCCACCCGCAGCGTCGTCTCGTCGCCGTCGGTCAGGGAGTGTGCGGCCGCGAAGTGGACCACGTACTCGCTCATACGCCGTCTCGGCGGGCGAGAGGCAACTGTCTGTCGGCCGACGCCCGCCGTCGGTCCGTTCGCGGGCACCCCGAGCCGGCCCCGCTCCGAGCGGGCACGAGTACGAGCACGCCCTCGCTCGACGGCCTCGCCACGGCGATGTACGTCGACGGTTCGTGACTACCGTCAACGATATCACGGGGACGGCCGTGGACGGGGACGGTGCTGACTGCTGCGGAACTCCGGCGACTGTACGAGGCGGGCGACATCACGGAGACGGAACTGGAACGACAACTGGAGCGACTCGCCGAGCGGGAGGGCGTCGACGCGCTGACGCTCTCGGACCCGGACGAGCCGAGCGCCGGACCGGACCCGGTCGAGCACGGCATGACCCGCTGGTTCGCGCTGGCGACGCTGCTGGTCGCGGTCGCGATCGCGGTCCAGTCGACCACACCGCTGTGGACGGTCGCCGTCGGCGGCGCGGCGCTGTCCGTCGCCGCGGGGATCTGTTCGCTGGCGACGTACTCCTACCGGCGCGGCAGTCTGCCGCGTGCCGCCGAGCCCTGAGACCGCAACCGGTGGTCTCCCTCGTCACCGTCACCGTCCCGACTACAGGAACGACGGTCGTGGACACCCCTACGACGGCCTCGGGCTGCCGTTCCCGGCGGAGTCTACGACGGTGACGCGTGCGGACGACTCGCTCGACCACACCGACCGGACCGGGTATCTCGAACGGTCGGTCGGGGTGGGGTTCACCGAGGAGGTAAAACGGCTCCGCGAGACGACCGGGACCCTCGTCCACGCCGACGAGCCCGTCCTACCCCGCCGACGTCGTCCGGCTGGGGCGGGCGGACACGGTCGACGACCTGTACGTCACCTCGGCGAAGTCCGGCCCCACGACGACCGAGACCGTCGCCCGCCTCGCCACCGAGACGGACACGAGCGTTACCCTCGCCAGCGCCCTGAGCTGTTCGGTCGACGCCGCTACCGACCTCCACCTCGCGGCGACGCTGCCCGAGATCGCACCCTGCGAGACCGGCAGCGCGGCCTACCTGGACCGGGACCCCGTCGACGACCACGTTCCGCGCCGCCCGGATCCCCGCACTGACCCCGGGCTCGGCGCCGAAGCCGACCCCGACCCGTTCGAGTGACTGCGACAGTCTGCCGCCTCGTCACTGGTGCACCGCTCTCGCGGTCGCTCGGAGAGCCGTGCGCTCGCCCACCTCGACCCGTGTCACCACGCCCCGTGTGAACCTGTCTGCTGAAGAGAGCTTCAGTAATCCGCCGTACAGAAACATCATTCAGCGATCATTTAAGGGGTCGTAGCCACTACGGATCGATACGATGAGTCCCTCAGAGCGCGGAAGAACGCGATCGAGTCGAACAGTAAACACCCTGTCACATAAGGGTCCCGTGGTCCCGGCCGTCGGACCGCCGACGGGGACCCGGACGGTGGCCGGCGCGGTCGGCGCCGTGACGGTCCTGGTGGCCGCGATGCTGGTGGCCTCCTATCCGGTGCTGGCGCTGGCCGGCGGGCTGATCGGCGTCACGGCGCTCGTGGCCCGGCGTCTCGTCCGCCGCCGTCGTGGCGGTCGTCGCCGCGACGACACCAGCCGCACCACGACCCGCAGTCCCGGCCACGAGCCGGCCGACTGAGGCCGAACTGACCGCCGCCTGGCGGCACCGGTCTCCCTGATCGGTCGTCTTCGACGGTTCGTCCCGGCGGCGTCGCTCGGTTTCCGGGCGACAGTGACTGCGCGATCGTTCTGCTCGACCTCCCACGAACAGTCGTGAGTGACCGCACGAGTGGTCCGACGACTCGTCGTGGAGTGGCGACTGGCGAGTCGTCAGTTCGGAAGTTGCGGAACGGCGTCGGACTGGCCGGGACGACTCCTGATCTGCTGGTCGCGTCGGCGGCTACTCCTCGGCGTCGGCGGTGACGGGCTCGGTGTCGACGAACTCCTCGGTCTCGCTCTGGCTCTGTGTGGTCTCGCTGCTCCCCGAGGTCGAGGCGGTCGTCGCCTCGCTGGGCTGGTCGCGCATCTCCTCGAGCTCACTCTCGACCTCCTCGCGTCCCTTCTGGAACTCGCCGATGGCCTCGCCGCTGGCGCGGGCGAGCTTGGGGATCTTGCTGGCACCGAACAACAGCACTGCGAGCAGCAACACGATCAGCAGCTCCGGCCCCCCCGGGATGCCGCCGATCTGGAGCAGTCCGAACATAGCGGCGATCGACGCGCACAGAATGTAGGTCTTTCGCCATCGGCGCGGCGGCCGTCCCCTCGCTCAGTCGCCTGCCGGCGCTCCCGGGACGGGCGAGCGCCCGGCCCACCGGCGCGCTGCCGCCCGGAGCGCCGTCTCGTCCGCCGGCAGCGGTCGCTCCGCCGTCGCCGCGTCGGCGTCGACGCCCAGCCGCTCGCAGACCTCGTCGGCCGCGACCGCGGCCATCGGCCGGTGCGTGGTGAGCTTCCCCCCGACGACGCTCGTCAGTCCGCGTTCCGTCCGTACGGCGAACCCCCGCGAGGCCTCGGTCGCGTCGTCGGTCGCGCCGTACAGAGGCCGGACCCCCCAGTACGACTCGACCACGCTCGCCGCCCGGAGTTCGGGCACGACCGCCGACAGCGACTCCCGAACGGCGGCGACCTCCGCCGCCTCGCGCGGGTAGTCGTCGGGGTCGTCGACCGGCCGGTCGGTGGTGCCGGCGACGGGGCGACCGTCGACCGGAACGAGGACGTCGCCCTCGCTCCGCGGCCGACACCGGTTCAGCACCCGTCCGACGGCCGGCCCGTCGAGGACGACCATCACGCCCCGTGAGGGGGTGACCGACAGGTCGACGCCGGCGGCCGACGCCAGCCCTCCGGCCCACGGCCCCGCCGCGTTGACGACGTGGTCGGCCGCCAGTCGCTCGCCGCTCGCCAGCGCGACTCCGGACACGCGACCGCCCTCCGTCCGCAGGTCGGCGACTTCGGCGCCGGTCCGAACCCGGGCGCCGGCGCGGTCGGCGTCGAGCGCGGTCGCCAGACAGAGCCTGACGGGACGGACGACGGCGTCGGGCACCCGCACCGCCCGCTCGACGGCCGGCGAGAGCGTCGGCTCCAGTTCGCGGGCCTCGTCGCCGCTCAGGGTCACCGTCTCGACGCCGGCGTCGGCACACGCCCGCCGGAGTCGTCCGACGTGGTCGGGGTCGGACGGCAGCGAGACGAACAGCCCGCCGGTCTCGGTCACGCAGTGCGGGGCGATCGACCGGAGCACCCGCCCCTCGCGGCGACACTCGCGGGCGCTCGCCGGGTCGCTCACGGCGTAGCGGGCGCCGCTGTGGAGCAGCCCGTGCATCCGACCGGAGGTGCCGGCGGCGATCCCGTCGCGCTCGACGAGTGTCACGTTGACGCCGCGCAGCGCCAGGTCGCGGGCGACGCCCACGCCGGTCACGCCCCCGCCGACGACGATCACTTCGGGCATACCGCACGCTTCGTGCGGTCACTCAAACCGCTTTCCACACCGTCCCGCCCGACTCACACCAGCCGGTCGAGCACGGACGCCCGGAGCACGGTGAACCAGACGACGAAGCCGGCCCCCAGCACGACGAGCACGAGCCCGACCTGCCAGGGGAGCCGCCGGGCGAACGCCGGGTAGAGAAGCGCCGCCAGCAGCATGGTCACGGCCAGGGACAGCTCGGCCAGGTTCAGAACCGTCGCCGCCGGATACGCCTCGTAGGTCTCCCGCCAGCCCTCCACCCACGACGAGAGCGGTCCCATCGGTCTACGCTGGGTCGAGCGCCCCCTTCTGCGTTGTGCTCGCTCGGAGGGCGGGGAGGACCTGTGGCGGCTCCGGGCGGTCCGGGTCGACGGCGCGTCCGTGACGGTCAGTCGGAGACGGTCTGACCGTCGACGATGCGGAGGTCGCCGCCCTCGACGTCGACCGTGACGAGGGTCTTCACGTCGTAGCCGGCCTCGCGGACGGCGTCGCTGCCGCCGACCTTCTCGATGACGGCGACGCTGTCGGCGATGTCGGCACCGATATCCTCCAGCGCCCGGAGGATGGCGGCCATCGTCCCGCCGGTCGAGAGCACGTCGTCGAGCACCAGCACGCGGTCGCCGGCGTGGACGTCGTTGATGAACATCTCGCTCTCGCTGTAGCCGGTCTGCTGGTGCAGCGCCACCTCCCCGTCGAGACCGTAGGAGCGCTTGCGGACGACGACCAGCGGGATGTCGGTCATCAGCGAGACCGCGGTGGAGATGTGGATGCCCATCGCCTCGGGGGTGACGATGCGGTCGACGTCCTCCAGCTCGGCGCGACGGATGATGCCGATGACGACCTCCCGCATCAGCTCGGGTTCGAGCATCGGGACGCCGTCGCTGATCGGGTGGACGAAGTAGTGGTAGCCCTCCTTCTCGACGATGGGCGCTTCGAGCAGTGACTGCTCCAACCTCTCCATGTCCGGGGGTACGCGACCCGGGCGTAAAAGGTGGCGATCGACGCCCCTGCGGTCTCACTCCTCGGTCAGCGCGGCCAGGGCGCGGTCGGCGGCGTCGCCGACGTCGACGCCGTTGCGACGGGCGTAGACGACCGCGGCGGCCTCGACCGACACCGCCAGTTCCCGCTGGAGCTCGTTGATCCGGGCGACGGCGGTCTGTTTCTCGTGACCGGCGTCGACCAGTCGCTCGAGGACGCGCTCGAACGGCGAGCGCTCCCGCAGCATCGCGTCCTCGGGCGTGAAGTCGTCGGGGACCTCGACGGCGGTGGGGTCGAACGTCGCGACCAGCTTGTCGTCCTCGCGGCCGACCAGTCCCTCGCCGACGGCGACGTCGACCAGACGCTTCGCCTGGTCCGGCGAGAACCAGTCGCGGTCGAGCGACAGCGCGACCACGAACTCGCTCTGACCCATCCGCCGGGTTCCGCGCTGGCGGAACGGGGCGGCGACCGTCACCCTGAGGCTCACGTCTCTCACAGCCGACGAGCCCGGCATAGTGGTGACGGTTCCGGCCGGACACGGGATCCAGTCTCGCCCCGCCCGGGCTGGTCCGGTTTCGGGGCGTTGAAGTAGCCCGTCGCCGCAGTTCGGGTATGGACCACGGAGACTCCACGCGGCGACGCACCGGCGGCCGCCGCAAGCCGGCGAGCGACCGCAAGAAACACCAGGTCGGTCGCGAGCCGACGGAGACGACCGTCGGCGAGTCGCGCCTGAAGACCGTCGACGCCCGCGGCGACACACGGAAGGTTCGGGTGCTCCGGACCGACGAGGCAAACGTCGCCACCGGCGGCGAGACCGTCCGAGCGACGATCGAGGACGTCGTCGAGAACGACGCTGACCCCAACTACGCCCGTCGAAACATCCTCACGAAGGGCGCCGTTCTGGAGACGAGCGAGGGTCGCGCGCGGGTCACCTCCCGGCCCGGTCAGAGCGGCCAGGTCGACGCCGTCCTGCTCGACTAAGGGGTAGGGGCGGCGCGCTGGAGCGCGTTCTCGGCGATGTTGCCGCCGTAGTCGGCGGCCCGGGAGAGCGAGTCGACGACGAGTCCGAGCGACTGCGCCTGTCGCGGCTCCAGGTCGACCTCGCGGATCACGTCGTCGGCGTCGCGGGTGCGCTCCTCGACCTCCGGAATGCCGGCACGGGCGGCGTTCGCCAGGTCGGTCGCCTCGTCGTCGCCGTCGGTGAACAGCGCGTCCATCGCCTCCTCGATGATGGCGGCGGCCTCGGCGTGCAGTTCGCCCAGGGCGTCGGTCACCTCCGGCGCCACGGCGTCGAGTTCGAGGGCGTGGTCGGCGATCTTCGCGGCGTGGTCGGCGATCCGCTCGAGCTGGCGGGCCGAGGAGTGGTAGTCGAAGCAGTCCTCTCGCGGGACGCCGATCTCCTCGGCGGCCAGCGGCGAGCGAAGCGTCGTCCGGAAGATGCGGGCGACCGCGTACCAGAGCCGGTCGACGTCCTCGTCGCGCTCGACGACGTCCTGCGCGAGGTCGTCGTCGTCCTCCACGAGCGCCGTGACGGCGTCTTCGAGCATCGACCGGGCGATCAGCCGCATGCGCGTCACCGCGTTGCGGATCGACAGCTCCGAGGAGTCGAGTAGGTCCTGGACCACGACGCTGTCGTTCGTCTCCTCGAGCACCTCGACGCCGACCAGCCCCTGGACGGCCTCGCGGATGGCGCGGCGCTGGTCGGTGGTGATCCGCCCCGACTCCAGGCGGACGACGTCGAAACCGCTGACGTACATCGTCATCACGGCACGAACGAGCTCGTCGCCGGTCAGGTCGGCGACGTCCGTCCGGCCCTCCGTGCGCTCGCGTTCGGACTTCGGCGTCAGCAACAGGGCGTCGTCCTCGGGGTAGAACTCGATGACACTCCCCGCGCTCACGCCGTTGTCGGTCGCCCAGTCCTTCGGCAGCGACGTTGCGATCACAATAAATCATTCCATCACTATATACTGGCCGGCCGGGTCGACTGGAGACACCGGTCGTGGTCCCCGAATACGTACCCCCGCGCGTCGAGAGGAACGGCCGACCCAGTCCTCGCGTGTGCCGCGTGCACGCGCTCGGACCGCCGGGAACCCGCCGGAACGTCGGGCGTCGAGCCGCCGCACGGCCGCGAGCTGGACCGCCGGCACGGCGACGGACCGAGCGAACGACTCGATATACGATCTGATACCCCGAAATATATAGTAAACATAGCAGAGTATTTACTCGGGATCTGTCTGGTCTCGGGTGATGTCGGACGACATCTCTTCGAGGGTATCGCGGCGCAAGTTCATCGCGGCGGCCGGCGCCGGCGGAGTTCTCGCACTGGCCGGCTGCACGGATGGCGGCGACGGCGGTGACGGCGGCGGGAACCTCTCCGGTGAGATCTTCGTCACGGGCAGCAGCACGGTGTTCCCGCTGGCGGTGGAGGTCGCCGACCGGTTCGAGCGGATGCACGAGGACGTGTCGACGAGCGTCGAGCGGACCGGCTCCGGCGGCGGCTTCGAGAACTTCTTCTGTCCCGGCGACTCCGACATCAACAATGCCTCGCGGCCGATCAAGGACAGCGAGTTGGAGAACTGCCGGAGCAGCGGCGTCGAGCCGGTCGAGCTGAAGGTGGCGACCGACGCGCTGACGGTCATCGTCAACAACGAGAACGACTTCGCGACGGAGCTGACCTTCGACCAGCTGGCGCAGATCTGGGGGCCGGACGCCGGCGCGGACCAGACCTGGGCCGACATCGACCCCGACTGGCCCGACGAGGAGGTCAACCGCTTCGGCGCCGCGACGACCTCGGGCACCTTCGACTTCTTCACCGAGACGGTCAACGGCGAGGAGGGCGTACACACGCAGGACTACTCCCCGACCGAGCAGGACCGCAACATCGTCCAGGGTGTCCAGGGTGACCCGTACGGGATCGGCTACTTCGGGTTCTCGTACTACTTCAACAACCAGGACGCGGCGACGGCCGTCGCCGTCAGCGAGACCGGCGACGAGTTCTTCCTCCCGTCGCTGGAGAACGCGGCCAGCGACGACTACCCGCTGGCGCGCCCGCTATTCACCTACCCCGACAGGAACCGGCTCACCGAGGACCGTATCGCCGAGTTCTGTCGGTTCTTCGTCGAGAAGTCCACCTCCAAGGAGATCGTCGCCGACACGGTCGGCTACGTGCCGAACACGGACTCGAAGGCCAGCGAGGTCATGGAGACGCTCGAGTCGGCCGTCGACGAGGCGAACTCCGGCTAAATGGCAGCCCCCGGTGTCACCGTCACGATCCACCAATGGACCGGACACGACCTTACGTGAGCTTTTTGAGAGCGTGTGGCGACCGACAGCACAGATGAACGACGCACGAGGAGAGATGGACCTCTCGGGGGACCGCGGCTTCCAGGACGTGCGCGAGTCGGTCTATCACGTCGTCCTCCTGGCGTGTGCGGTCGTCTCGGTGCTCACCACGATCGGCATCGTCTACTCGCTGGCGGCGCCGTCGGTCGCGTTCTTCGCCGAGGTGAGCGCCGCGGAGTTCTTCACCGCCACCGAGTTCAACGTCAACATCCAGCCGATCACGTTCGGCGTGCTCCCGCTCGCGTTCGGGACGATAATCGTGACCGTCGGTGCGGCGGCGGTGGCACTCCCGCTCGGTCTGCTCACCGCGATCTACCTCAGCGAGTACGCCGACAGCCGCACGCGAGCGGTGCTGAAGCCGATGCTCGAAGTGCTGGCCGGCATCCCGACGGTCGTCTACGGCTACTTCGCGCTGGTGTACGTCACCCCCTTTCTCGACGGCGTCCTCCCGGTCGAGTTGAACACGTTCAACGTGCTGTCGGCGTCGCTGGTGATGGGCGTCATGATCGTCCCGATGGTGTCGTCGATAAGCGAGGACAGTATGAGCGCGGTGCCGGACACGCTCCGGCAGGGCGCCTACGGGCTCGGAGCGACGAAGTTCAAGGTGTCGACGAGAGTCGTCGTCCCCGCAGCCGTCTCGGGGATCGCCTCCTCGTACATCCTGGCGATCTCCCGTGCGGTCGGCGAGACGATGATCGTCGTGGTCGCCGCCGGCAACCTGCCGAACTTCCCGTCCGGTCCCGGCGACGTCCTCCCGAAGTTCTTCGAACAGACCCAGACGATGACGGCGGCGATGGTCGAGGTGCTGACCAGCGAGATCGGTGGCGGCACCGTCGCCTACAGGTCCGTCTTCGCGATCGGGCTCACCCTGTTCGGCATGACGTTCGCGCTGAACCTGGTCAGTGACTTCGTCGCCGAGCGGTATCGGGAGGAGTACGACTGATGACGACCGACACCAACACCGACACCGACACCGTAGAGAGCGTCGACCCTGGGCTCGGGCGAGTGAGCCGGCTCCGTGGTGCCGTCTTCAGGTACGTCACCTTCGTCGCCTCGCTCGTCGGGGTCGCCTCGCTCGGCGTGTTGCTGGCGTACGTCTTCTGGGACGCGCTCGGGATGGACTCCGCGCAGCCGGGGTGGTACGCCGGCTTCTTCCTGCTCGTCGTCGCTCCGTTCGTCGGGTTCGTTCTCCGGGCTCGCACCGACGCCGTCGCCGGCGAGGTCGCGTTGGAGCTGTTCGCGACGGTCGCCGGCGGGATACAGGGCGGCTTCGCTCTCGTCGTGGTACTCGACGTGATCGCCGGCGTCGACGTGTGGCTGAGCTACTTCCTGACGACGATCGGCCCGGCCGTGGCCGTCTACCTCTACGGCCGTCTGAACCGGGCGGCGTCCTGGACGGGACTCGGTATTCTCGCGACGGGACTGCTCGGTCCGGTCGCCGGGACGCTCCTCATCGGTCGGATCGACGTCGTCGTGTCCGGCGTCGGCGCTCCGGGAATCTACCTGCTGACGGTGACGCTGCCGGCGGCTCTCGGTGTCGGACTGCTGGTCGACCGCAATGAGGACCTCGGCGACGGCCGGTGGGCCACGCTCGCGCTGTTCGCTCTCGGCGTCGCCGGGGTCCTCGCGGCAGACGCCGTCCCGGGCGTCTCTCGGTCGGTGTGGCAGCTGTTCGTCGCCAGCTTCGCCGCCCCGACGGGCTACGTCGTCGCGAGGAACCTCGCCGACCAAGAGCGGTGGTCCGGCCTCGCCGGGCCGGGCGCGCTCGTCGTCGGCGCCGGCGTCCTGCTTCTCGTCGACGGTCCACTCGGACTCGTCGGTCCGTCGCCGTGGTTCGACTGGCAGTTCCTCACGTCCCCGCCGAGTCTCACCGACCCCTCGACGGCGGGCGTCTACGCGCCGATCGTCGGCTCGGTGTTCGTCATCGTGCTGGTGGCCGTCTTCACCCTCTTTCTCGGGGTCGGCGCGGCGCTCTACCTGGAGGAGTACGCCGGTTCCAGCGGTCTCCGGGGCGCCGTCGCCCGGCTGGTTCGCATCAACATCTCGAATCTCGCCGGCGTGCCGTCGGTCGTCTACGGGCTGCTCGGACTGGCCGTGTTCGCCCGGCTGATCGGCACGGGGATCGGGACAGTGCTGACGGCGGCACTGACGCTGTCACTGCTCATTCTGCCGATCGTCATCATCTCCGCCCGGGAGGCGATCGCCGCCGTCCCCGACTCTCAGCGGCGGGCCTCCTACGGGATGGGGGCGACCCGCTGGCAGACCGTCAGAAACGTCGTGCTCCCGCGGTCGCTGCCGGGCATCATGACCGGAACGATACTCGCGCTGGGACGGGCGATCGGCGAGACTGCGCCGCTGCTGATGATCGGCGTCCCGGCGTTCCGGCGGGACGAGCCGACGGGACTGTTCACCCGGACCGGCGCACTGCCGCGACAGGTGTTCACCTGGGCGGACAATCCCAATCCGGAGTTCCAGTACGGCGTCCTGGCCGCCGGCGTGGTGACGCTGCTCGTCGTCCTGCTGACGATGAACTCGATCGCAATCCTGATCAGGAACAAGTACGAGCGAGGTGACGTGTGATGGCCAAGGAGAACACGGAGGTGGACGCCGAACGGGAGACCCGGACGGAGCGGACACGGGCGGGCGACCCCACCGACACGGCTCCGGACCAGCTCATATCGACGGACCCCGGACGGGAGGGCGTCGCCGAACAGGACGACGAGCCGTCCGGAGCGACGGAGACGGTCATCGAGGCCCACGGTCTCGACGTCTACTACGGCGAGACGCGGGCGCTCGACGACGTGACCATAGAGATCCCGTCGAACCGCGTCACCGCGATGATCGGTCCCTCGGGCTGTGGGAAGTCGACGTTCCTGCGGTGTATCAACCGGATGAACGACCTCATCGACGTCGCCCGGGTCGAGGGTGACCTGCTGTTTGACGGCGTCGACGTCTACGCCGACGACGTCGACCCGGTGGCACTGCGCCGGCACGTCGGGATGGTGTTCCAGCATCCCAACCCGTTCCCGAAGAGCATCTACGACAACGTCGCCTACGGCCTGCGCGTCCAGGGCGACACCGACGACCTCGACGGGCGCGTCGAGCAGGCGCTGCGCCGTGCCGCCCTCTGGGAGGAGGTCAGCGACCGCCTGGACGACAGCGCGCTCGACCTCTCCGGCGGCCAGCAACAGCGACTCTGCATCGCCCGCGCCATCGCCGTCGACCCCGCCGTGATCCTGATGGACGAGCCCGCGAGCGCGCTCGACCCCATCGCCACGTCGAAGATCGAAGACCTCATCGACGAACTCGCCGAGTCCTACACCGTCGTCATCGTCACCCACAACATGCAACAGGCCGCCCGCATCTCCGACCGCACCGCCGTCTTCCTCACCGGCGGCGAGCTCGTCGAGGTCGGTCCCACCCGCGAGATCTTCGAGGACCCCGAGGAGGACCGCGTCGAGGACTACATCACCGGGAAGTTCGGATAATGAGTCGCGAGAGCTACCAGGAGCAGATCGACGAACTGCGCGCCAGCGTCGTCGAGATGAGCGAGGTCGTCGTCGACCAGCTGCGCACGGCCATCGAGGCCGTCGAACACCGCGACGGCGACCTCGGTCGCGAAGCCGAGGAGCGCGACGCCGACGTGAACCGTCGCTACCTCGCCATCGAGAGTGACTGCGTCGACCTCCTGGCGCTGCAACAGCCCGTCGCCGGCGATCTGCGGTTTATCGTCGCCTCGTTCAAGATCGTCACCGACCTGGAGCGGGTGGGCGACCTGGCGACCAACCTCGGCCAATACGCCGCGGCCGCCGAGCGCGACCGCTATCCCGCCGTCGACGTCGGACAGATCGGCACCGTCGCCGCCGAGATGGTCGAGGACGCCACCCACGCCTACGCCGACGAGGACGCCGACCTCTGCCGGGAGATCGACGCCCGCGACGACTACCTCGACGACCTGTGTGGCCGCGCCTCCCGAACCGTCACCGAGGAGCTGCTCACCGCCGACAGCCCGGACGACATCGAGGCCGTCGTCGCTGACGTCCGCCGACTGCTGCTGACCGTCCGCGACTTGGAACGGGTCGGCGACCACGCCGTCAATGTGGCGGGACGAACGCTGTACGCCGTCGAGAACAGCGAAGAACTGCTGCGGTGAGACCCACAGTCCTTGGACCGAGGAGTGGTGCCGTCTGTGAACTACCCCGACCTACTCCCTCGGCGCTTCGCGCCTCGGTTCTTGAGGTCGTGGCTTCCTGCGTCGGCGTCGGAACGTGCAGGGACCGTCCCCACAGCGGTTCCAGACTCCACAGGCGTTGTCCCTCGCTGGGTGGTTCGGAGTGTCCCACTCCTACCGGTTAGACACTCGGCCACAACCGCCGTTGCACGCTTCTTGTCGCGTTTGAACAACGCCGGACACATGGTGAGCGTCTTACTACCATGTCCGACCGCCGGGGTAGTAAGGCCACGCCGTACAGTGGAACTGAAAACGATGACGGGTGCTGTATGCCCTCCCTGCTCGCGGCTTCGGCGCTCGCTGAGGAAGGGGGCTTAGCGCCCTGCACCGCACAAGGCTAAGACTGCGGTGTCCTACAAAGCCCCGATAAGCCGGACTCCCGCGACTCGCTGCACTCCTCACTCCGCTCGTTGCGGTGCTCGCATCGCCAGGGTTCGTCCAGCCTATCGCCCCTTTCGGTCCTATCCCGGGTCAGAAGCCGACGAGAGTGGTACTGAAAGGGACGGTCCGACTGCGGGACACGCCGAAGCAAGCACTGCATGGAGCACGCCGTGAGCGACCGAAGCGCGCGGCGAGGAACTCGCGAACGGGGTGAGCAAGACGAGAGGTCGCACCAGCGTAACGACCGCAGGGAGCGCAGGACCGTCCTCTCGTACGCGCGGCAGCAGTCGGCGGGGGACTCCTGGGCTCGGATACACACGCCAGGCTCGACAGAGCACTCGACTGTCCCGGCAGACGGGGAAACGCAGGCGTTAAGTTCCGACCACTCCGACCCGGGAGACGCGGGACCGTGGGGTAGTGGTATCCTCAGCGCATGGGGTGCGTTGGACCCGAGTTCGACTCTCGGCGGTCCCATCTCTTGGCGTCGTTCTCGACCGTCCTCCCGCGTCGAGAACCCGGCCCTTCACAGTCGGCGTTCGACCACGCACCGCGAGGGGCCCTTCGACACCGTTTTGTCCGCGGCTTCCGCGCACTCGACGGAAGATGGTCGCACCGGAGGCCGCCGTCGTCGTGCCCGCCTACGACGAGGCCGACCGTCTCGACCGCACGCTCGACGCGCTGGCGGGACAGGACGCCCCCGTCGTCGTCGTCGCCAGTGGCGAGGACGGCACGCCCGCCCTCGCCCGCGAGCACGCCGCCGTCGACCGCGTTCTCGAAGACGAGGGTCGGGGGCCGGCGGCCGCGCGCAACGCCGGCGCCCGGGCCGCCGACACGGCGGTCGTCTGCTTCACCGACGCCGACACGGTCGTCCCGCCCGGCTGGGTCGACCGCCACCGCAGTAACTACCACCGCTCCGAGGTCGTCGGCGTCGGCGGCCCGCTGCGACCGCTGAACGGCGACCTCGGCGACCGACTGGCCTTTCGCGTGCTCTCGGACTACTGGTACCGCGTCTCCTGGCCCGTCGGCTTCGTCCAGGCCTCGGCGAACAACTGCAGCTACCGCCGCGAGCCGTTCCTTGCGGCCGGCGGCTTCGACCCCGAATTGGGCTTCATCGAGGACACCGACGCCTCGTTGCGGATGCGTCGCGTCGGCGAGATGGTGTACGACCCGCTGGCGTACGCCGAGACCTCGCCGCGCCGACAGCACGACGAGGGCTACGTCGGCCTCTTTCTGACTTACGCCCGGGGCTATCTCCGTTACGCGCTCGGTCGTGACCCGGGTGAGGGTTACTTTCGGCGCTAGTGAGTTCGGGCTCGGGTCCGAGTCCGGGGGCGGCGAAACGACCTTGAGTCGGTGTCACCGACGACGACCATGACCGACGACGAGGACCGGCTCCGGGCGCCGCCCGGGGGCGGACGAGGTCGCGTCCGCGTCCGCACCGGCGCACGCGTCCACTTCGGCTTCGGCAACCTCTCGCTCGCTCACCGGCGACTGTACGGCGGAGTCGGTGCCGGCCTCGCCGAGCCGGGCGTCTCCCTGACCGTCGAGCCCGCCGACGACATTGCGGCACCGGACGCCGTCCGCGACGCCGTCGAGCGGTCCGTCGACCGTCTCGGCGTCACCGGCGCCCGCGTCGAGGTCGAGCAGCGCCTGCCGGAACACGTCGGTCTCGGGAGCGGCACCCAGCACGCGCTCGCGGTTCACGTCGGCGTCGCGACCGCCCACGGACTCGACCCACACCCGCGGGAGGCGGCGCCCGCGCTGGGCCGTGGCGGCCGCAGCGGCGTCGGCGTCGCCGTCTTCGAGGACGGCGGCGTCGTCGTCGACGCGGGCCACCCAGCGTCGCGGTTCACTGCCGACCCGCCGCCGAGCGGCAGCTGGTCGGTGCCGCGGCCGGTCGCCCACCACCGACCGCCGACGGCGTGGCGCCTGCTGCTGGTGACGCCCGACGTCGAGCCGGGTCGGGCCGGCAGCGAGGAGGACAGCGCCGTACGGTCGGTCGTCGAGGACGCCGACCCCGGCATCGCCGACCGGATCGCCGGCGTGATCGCCCGCGGACTGCTGCCGGCGGTCGTCGAGGGCGACCTCGCGGCGTTCGGCCGGGCCGTCGAGACGGTCAGCCGGCTCAACGGCGCCTGGTTCGCCGACCAGCAGGGCGGCGTCTACCGACCCGCCGTCGCCCCCGTCGTCGAGTCGCTGTCGAGCGCGACGCCGGTCGAGGGTGCCGGCCAGTCCTCGTGGGGGCCGACCGTCTTCGGCGTCACCGCCGCCGACCGCGCCGACCGCGCCCGCGAGGCCGGTCGCCGGGCGCTGGACCGCGCCGGTGTCGGTGGTACCGTCCGCGTCGTCCCGTTCGCCAGCGAGGGCGCCCGCGTCGAGGCCGTCGACTGACCGTCGTCGGTCAGTCGTCGCTCGCCGGCGTGACCGGTTCCTCCGGCACGCCGTGGAGGTGACAGGCGGCGGCCTGCTCCCTGTCGTCGAGCAGCGGCGTGCGGGTCTCGCAGACGCTCTCGAAGCGCTCGTGCAGCCGGTCGGCGGCCGCCGACTCCTCGCCCTCGGCGAGTGCGCCGAGCGCCTCGCGCACGGTTTCGCGGTTCTCGCCGGCGAGGTCGGCCTCGAACAGTTCGGCCTCCAGGGCGTCGACGAGCCCGGTGCGGGGACCGGTCCGTTCCTCGGCGGCCTCGCGGACGGAGGCCGGCAGTCCCTCGCGTTCGAGCCGGTCGCGTAGGTCCATCACCTCCCGGTAGGCGGCCTGGTCGACGGCGACGTCGTCGGGCGAGATGACGCGGGGACAGCGCGTGCGGAACCGACAGCCCGAGGGCGGGTCACGCGGCGAGGGGACGTCGCCCTCCAGGACGTCCACCTCGCGGTCGCGCTCGCTCGCCTCCGCACGGGGGACACTGTCGAGCAGCGCCCGCGTGTACGGGTGTCGCGGCTCGTCGAACACCCGCTCCGTGGGCCCGATCTCCGCGATCTCGCCGAGGTACATCACCGCGACGCGGTCGGAGATGTGCCGCACCACGGAGAGGTCGTGGGCGATGAACAGGTAGGTGAGGTCGAGCTCCTCCTGCAGGTCCGACAGGAGGTTGAGGACCTGTGCCTGCACCGAGACGTCGAGCGCGCTCACCGGCTCGTCGAGCACGACGAAGTCGGGTTCGAGCGCGAGCGCCCGGGCGATGCCGATCCGCTGGCGCTGTCCGCCGGAGAACTCGTGGGGGTAGCGGTCGAACTGGCCGCTCGACAGCCCCACCAGTTCGAGCAGTTCGAGCACGCGCTCGTGGCGGTCCCCGCCGCGCTTCCAGTCGTGGATGTCGAGCGGCTCGCGGACGATCTCGCCGGCGGTCATCCGCGGGTCGAGACTGGAGAAGGGGTCCTGGAAGACGATCTGTGCCTGCCGGCGGAACGCCCGCATGCCGTCGCCGTCCATCCCGAAGACGTCGTCGCCGTCGAACACCATGCGACCGTCGGTCGGCTCCCGCAGGCGAAGCAGCGTCTCCGCCGTCGTCGACTTGCCACAGCCGGACTCGCCGACCAGGCCCAGGGTCTCGCCCTCGCGGACGTCGAAGCTCACGCCGTCGACGGCGCGCACCCGTCGCGGCTCCCGCCCGAGCAGCCGGTCGTAGA
>PXSK01000014.1:56036-65142 GCA_003022865.1 Halobacteriales archaeon SW_5_70_135
TCCTCGTCGTAGAGGTTCGGGACGTTGCCCTCGATCGGCTGGAGTCGCGGGTCCGGGTCGGCCATGTCCGGGATCGACCCGATCAGCCCCTGCGTGTACGGGTGGACCGAGTCCTCGAAGACGTCGGTGAGGGTCCCCCGCTCGACGATCTCGCCGGCGTACATCACCGCGACGCGGTCGCACATCCGGGCGATCACCCCGAGGTTGTGCGTGATCAGCAGGACCGACATCCCCGTCTCCGCTTGCAGGTCACGCAGTAGTTCGAGGATCTGCGCCTGGATGGTGACGTCCAGCGCCGTGGTGGGCTCGTCGGCGATCAGGAGGTCGGGTTCGCCGGCCAGCGCCTGGGCGATCATCGCTCGCTGGAGCATCCCGCCGGAGAACTGCTGTGGGTACTCGTCGGCGCGCTCGACGGGGTCCGGAATGCCGACCTGCTCCAGTAGCTCGGTCGCCCGGTCGCGGCTCTCCTCGGAGACGTACTCCTGGCCGGGCAGCGCCATCGAGGCGAAGAACTTCCCGATCCCGAACCCCTGGGTGCGCGAGCGGGTCGAACGGGGGTTCGACCGGGCACGGCGCTGCACCTCGACGGCCTCGGCGATCTGCTCGCCGACGGTGAGCGAGGGGTTGAAGCTGCTCATCGGGTCCTGAAAGATCATCGAGACGGTCGACCCGCGCAGCGAGCGGCGCACGCCCGGTGGCAGCCGCCGCAGGTCGACGTGGTCGCCGTCGACGGCGCCGCCGCCGCGGAACTCCGCCGCCAGGTCGGCGTCCCGGTACCACACCTCGCCGTCGGTGATACGACCGGGTGACTCGATCAGGTCGACGAGCGACAGCGCCGTCACCGACTTGCCCGAGCCGGACTCGCCGACGATGCCGAGGATCTCGTTCTCGCGGACGCCGAAGGAGACCGACTCGACGGCGTTGACCTGTCCCTCCTCGGTGAAAAAGCGGGTCGAGAGGTCGCGCACGTCGACCAGTCGGTCGGCGCGGTCCGGGTCGGCGTCCCCGGCCGCCGGCGCGTCCGGGGCTTCCGTGGGGACCTCGCGGCTCATCAGCCGCCGCCCTCCCCCTCGATGTCGGGGTCGAGGGCGTCCCGCAGCCAGTCGCCGAGCAGGTTGACGCCGATCACCGACAACATGATCGCGAAGCCGGGTATCCCGGCGATCCACCACTGGCCGGAGGAGATGTAGTCACGCCCCTGTGCGATGTCGAACCCCCACGAGAGGGTCGTCCCGGAGAAGCCAAGAAACGACAGCGCGCTCTCGAGCAGGATGATCGCCGCGATCTGCACGGTGCCGAGCACGATGATCGGCGTGATCGCGTTGGGCAGCACGTGCGAGAGGAGGATCCCCCGGTCGCTGCCGCCGAGCGCCCGGGCGGCCTTGACGTACTCCTCGGTGCGGATCGACAGCGCCTCGCCGCGGGCGACGCGGGCGAACCACACCCAGTTGACGATACCGACGACCACGATGACGGTCCCCGGCAGGGTGAACGTCGCGGGCATCCCCGGCGCGAGTCCCGCCGAGACGAACGGGTCGGGCAGCTCGACGGCCGCCCGTCCCCACAGTCCGATGAGCGCGACGGCGAGCACCAGCGACGGGAAGGCGAGGCTGACGTCGGCAAAGCGCATCAGCGCGTCGTCCACGCGACCGCTCTTGTAGCCGGCTATCAGCCCGACGGGGACGCCGACGGCGGCGGCGAGTACCGTCCCGAGGACGCCGACGAGCAGTGAGGTACGGGCGCCGTAGACGATCCGCGAGAGCATGTCCCGTCCGAGCGGGTCGGTGCCGAGTGGATGCTGCGGGTCGGCCTCGATCCGGGTCGTCTCCGTCACCGTCCGGACCTCGCCGTCGACCAACTCGGAGCTGGTCTCCTCGACGGTCTTGCTGAAGCCGATCGGCGGCAGCTGCTTCCCGTCGAGGTCCTGTTCGGTCGGGTTGTGGGGGGCGACGAAGGGCGCGAACACCGCCACGAGAAGGACGCCGACGACCAGCACCAGCCCGACTTTGGCGAGCGCGCTGCGGCGGAACTCCTTCTTGAGGTTCCGGACGACCCGCGGCGAGACCATCAGTGGACCACCTCCCGCGAGACGGGGGTCGGACCCGGCGACCGCGGACACCCGACTGCGCCCACGGAGGCCGGCCGCCGGGGGGGACGTCGACGTCGACGTTGATGCCGGCACATCAGTCGTACACCACCCCCGGGTCGAGGTGGGCGTACAGTGTGTCGACGACGATGTTGACGACGACGAAACTCGTCCCGATGATCACCAGACAGCCCTGGAGGACGGGCCAGTCCCGGAGGTTGATGCTCTGGATGACGAGCGTGCCCAGGCCGGGCCAGGAGAACACCGCCTCCGTGATGACGGCGCCGCCGATGAGCGTCCCCAGCTGGAGCCCGAGCACCGTGATCACCGGGATGAGCGTGTTCCGCAGGGCGTGTTTGTACCGTACGAGCGTCTCCGGCAGCCCCTTCGCGCGGGTGGCCTGGACGTAGGCCTCGCCGAGCTCGTCGAGCATCCCGGAGCGAGTCAGCCGCGTGATCAGCGCGGTGAAGTAGGTGCCCAGGGCGATCGCCGGCAGCGTGATGTACGACAGCCAGGACAGTAGCGTGTCGAGGAAGGGCTCCGGGCCGACGACGGCGGCGAGTACGCCCGGGAAGCCGACGCCGCGGCCGCTGGTCTGGAAGAGGCCGAGCTGTACCGCCAGCACGAGGATCATCATGATGCCCAGCCAGAAGTTCGGCGTCGAGATGCCCCCGAGCGAGAACAGCGTCGCCAGGTAGTCGGCTGGCTGGTTGCGCCGGGTCGCGCTCAGCACGCCCAGCGGGATCGAGATGGCGATCGCGAGCACCGTGGCGGCGACGGCGAGTTCGACCGTCGCCGGCAGCTTCAGAAACACGAGCCTCGCGACGTCCTGGCCGCGCACGTACGAAAACCCCATGTCGCCCCGAAGCAGGTCGCCGACGTACTGCAGATACTGCACGTACAGCGGCTGGTCGAGCCCGAGTTCGACCGCGATCGCCCGGCGGGTCTCCTGGCTGGCGTCCAGCGGCGCGACGGCGTTGACGGGACTGCCCGGCGTGACGAACCGGAGCGCGAACACGACGGTGACCACGCCCCAGACGACGCCGACGCCCTGGACGACCCGCTTCGTGACGAACCTTGCGACGGACATCCCGGCTTACTGTGGCCTCGCCCTGTACGGGTCGATGATCTCGTCGGCCCGTGGCTCCCACTCGATCTCGCCGGAGACGCCGTAGACGCTGAACTGCTGGTGCATGAACACCCACGGCGCGAGGTCGTGCAGGAAGGCATTGAGGTCCTGTAGAAGCTGCTCGCGGGCCTGCGGGTCGGCCTCGTTCTGCGCCTCCGCCACCATCGCGTCGACCTCGTCGTTTTTCAGGATCGTCAGGGCGCCGTCGCTCGTCATCAGCGGGATGATGGTCTGGGTGGCGTCGAACTCGCCGTTGCCCCAGCCGAGTAGATTGAACGCGGGCTTGTCCTCGATCTCGCCCGTGGTGATGTCCTGTACGAGCGCGGAGAACTCCCGCTGGTTGAGCTCACAGGAGACGTTCGACAGGGAGTCGATCTGGCTGGCGGCCGCCTGGGCGATCTCGACGTCTTTCAGGTAGCGACCGATCGGCGTCTGCAGCTCGATCTCGGCGCCGGCGAAGCCGGACTGTTCGACCAGCTCCTCGGCTCGCTCGGGGTCGTGGGGGTACGGCTCGACGTCGGGGCTGTAGCCGGTGAACTGCTCCAGAGTCGGCTGGCCGCTGCTCGCGCCGAAGCCGTTGAGCACGCTCTCGACGATCCCCGCGTTGTCGACGGCGTAGTTCAGCGCCTGGCGGAACTCCTGGCTGGTGAACGGCTCGACGTCGTACCGCATCTGCAGGAAGATGACCCGCGTGCTCGGTACGGGGTTGATCGAGGCGACCTCTGACTCCTCCACCCGGGACACCTCTTGGGGCGGAACGTTGGTGACGACGTCGGACTCCTCGGCGAGCAGGCGGTTGACTCGCGTGCTCGACTCGCTCGAGGCGTTCAGCGTCACGCTCGCGACCTCCGCGGGGCCGTCCCAGTAGTCCCTGTAGCGCTCGACGACGACCTCGTTGCCGGAGTCGTACTCGGCGAGCTGGAACGGTCCCGTGCCGTTCACGTTCCGGTTGATGAAGTCCGTGTCGTTCTCCTCGACCCAGGACTGCTGCATCACCTGACCGTTGGTGGCGAACAGCTGGAAGACGATGGGGTTGAGTCCGGCGAAACCGACGGTCACCTCGCCGTCGCCGGCCTCGACGCCGTCGAGACTGCCCGCCCCGACCAGGTCGCCGGCCTGCGGGAGCGCCCCGCCGACCTCCTCCAGTTCGATCCGCCGGATCGAGTAGCGGGCGTCCTCCGCGGTGAGCTCGTCGCCATTGTGGAAGGTGACGCCGTCCCGGAGTGTGAAGCGGGCGGTGCCCGCCTCGACGCGCTCCCACTCCGTCGCCAGGGCGGCGACGATCGTGCCGTCCGGCTCGCGGCCCATCAGCCCCTCGTACGCCTGCGATACGATGATGTCCGTGTTCGTCTCGGCGTGGTCGTGCGGGTCGAGTCCGGAGTCCATCTGCCCCATCGTCACGCCGACGTTCACGTCGCTCAACTGCTCGCCTTCCTCGTCACCGCCGCTGCCGCCGTCACCGCCGTCACCACTGTCGCCGTCACTGCCGCTGCCGTCGTCACCACCACTGCCGCCGTCGCCACCGTCGCCGGTACATCCGGCCAGCACGGCCGCGGAAGCGGCACCGGCGTACTTCAACAGGTCCCGTCGGTCGACTCGGCTGTCGTCGAGTGACATGTGTCTCTCCGACTACTCGCCGGGTTAAAAACCCACGGGATGCGTCAACCGATGACACGGCGAGGGCGCCGACACGACCGTCGGCCGGGCGGTCCCGGCGACGCGGGTCGTCAGTGCTTTACCCGCGGGCGACGGCGTGGCGGTCGTGACGACGCCGGACGACCCGAGCGCGAGCCAGGTCGCCGAACTCTGGGAGGACCTGCTCGCCGAGCTCGCGGCGACCGCCGAGCAGTACCGTGCCGGCGGCTGGGAGACCGTCGAACTCCACCCCGGCGACGTGACCGCCCTCTCGGGACAGTACGGCGACCGCGTCGGCTTCGACGTGCTGGTCCCGGACGACGAGTACCGCGCCCTGGAGGCGTGGTTCGACGCCGGACTGGGCGTCGACGACTGCGAGGTGTACCGGACCGCAGTCGGCGACGTCGTCCTGCTTCTGGTCGTCGTCAGAGACGAGACGGACCGGCGCGCGGTGCTGTACCCCGCCTTCTACGACCTCGACGACGGCCGGGCGCGCTCGCTGCTGGAGACCGTCGCCCGCAGCGGCGCCGTTCGCACGTATCTCCGGCGGCTCTCCGGCGACTACGTCGAGCTTCGACACGACGACCCGGACCTGTTCGCGCCGCCGCCGACGGTCGACCGCTCCGCCGACGTTGACGTCGACCCCCCGACACCGGACGGGCCGGTCGACGACCGCGACCGCTCCGCCGACGTCGACGTCGACGTCGACGCTCCGGACGACGGCTGAGAACGACCCGCCGCAACGTTCTACTGTCCGCCCGTCCGAACGCGGGTATGGAACGGATACCCTTCGGCGTCTCGCGGCTGGACGAGATGATCAACGGGGGGGCTCCGCGAGGGAGCACGGTGCTGCTGTCCGGCGAACTGGGCGCCGGTGCCCGGGAGTTCCTCTACACGAGCGCGGTGATGAACGCCCTCGCGCGAGCCGACGAGGAGATCCACGAGCTCTACTACGGCGACACGGAGCCGGCCTCGGTGCTACCGAGCGAGGTGCACTACGTCTCCTTCACCGCCGGCGAGCGCGACCTCACCGACGAGATGAACTTCGTGCTCGACGACGAGCTCGTCGAGACGGCCGCCGAGGCGATCGAGTTCGCGAACTTCTCGCCGGAGTACTTCCGGACGAGCCGGGTGCCGACGGACTGGTACTCGACGCGGACCCCCTCGATCGGCGCGCTCGGCGACCGGCAGGACCGTCAGGACGTGCTCAACGCCGTCGGCGACTACCTCTCGGAGTACGGCGACGACAGCCTCGTGCTGTTCGACTCCGTCACCGACCTCGTCTCGGCCGCCAGCGACCAGATGGGCTGGAAGGACATCACGCTCCTGATAAAGGGACTGACGAAGGCCTCCCGGCACTGGGGCGGGCTCATCCTCCTGCTCGTGAACCAGGAGACCATGTCGGAGACGAACCTCGGTCGCGTGATGGAGGCGTGTGACGGTACCTTCTCGTTCTCCTGGGAGTCCGGCGGCAGCGAGCGTTCCCGGACGATGTTCGTCCAGCAGTTCCGCGGCGTGCTCTCCCAGCTGGAGGACGAGGACATCGTGCGCTTCGAGACCGAGCTCAACGACGGCGGGTTCGACATCAGCAACGTCCGCAAGATCCGCTGACCACGGACCGATGGTGCGGCGAACGGCCGTCAGTGGTCCGTCACAGCCGATTGGACAAGGCTTAACGGTACAGACCGTATACCGGAGGCCAATGTCAGGCGAGGGAACGGAGTCCGAAATAGAGGCCCCCGACCCCGGAATGCCCTCCGCGGACAGAGACAGCGTGACGGTGACGCTGCCGGAGGAGGTCGGCGAGTGGCTCGACCGACAGGTCGCCGGCCAGGACGACGACCGCGACCGGGCCGACGTGCTCCGTTACCTCGCCGCCGCGTACCGCGAGGTCGAGACCGAAGACGGGGAGACCACCCTCGACGACCTCGACCAGCGTCTGACCGCACAGCGCGAGGAGTACGTCGAACTCGTCGAGGACGTCCGCGGACGGGTCGTCGACCTCCGCCGGGAGTTCGACGACCTCGCCGACGTCGACCTCGACCACGACCACGACCACGACTATGCCGGCGGCAGCGACGTCGACCTCGACACTCTGGCGGACCGGTCACAGGTCGAGGCGCTCGCCGAGGAGGTCGAGCAACTGGAGCAGCGCACGGAGGGTGGGTTCGACAACTACGAGACCGTCCTGGAGGAGCTGACCGACGCCGTCGACCGGCTCGACGACCGACTGGAAAGCGTCGCCGCCGTCGCCGCCGACCACCACGAGAACGACGACCGGGAGACGGCCCTCGCCGAGATCAGACGCCGCGCCAACGAGGCCGGCGTCCGCGAGGCGACCTGTGGCGAGTGTAGCACTTCCCACGACGTCGGGCTGTTGACCGATTCCGAGTGTCCCCGCTGCGGGAGTCCCTTCGCCGACGTCGAGACGGGACGGTGGCTGATCGGGTCGCCGACCCTGGTCGTCGGCGACCCGGCGGTGCCGCACGCGGACGCGAATACGGACACGGACGCGAATACGGACAGGGATGCGAACGCGAACGTGGACGCGAACGAGGACACGGGCGCGGACGTGGACGAAGAGAGTGGGAGCGGAGACGGAGACGAGAACGGGAACGAAACCGAGACCGAGGGTGACGCGGCGTGACCGAGGATGCCGAGGACGACCGGGACGACGACCCGACCGACTGGGCGGACGCGACACCCGGGAGACACGACGACCGGGACGACCCGGACGAGCAGGGACTCGACGAGGAGTTCCCGGTCGGGCAACGGAGCACCGAGGGGGACGCCGGCGTCGACACTGACACCGAGGCTCCGCGCTCGTCCGCGCCCGACTCGGGCACGGGCGGTCCGGAGCGGACCGAGCTCGACGCGGACGTGGACGTCGACGTTGACCGCGAGCTGGACGTCGACGCGAACGCGACCGACCGCGAGACGGCTCCGTCGGGGACGCTCGTGGACGACGACGACGCCGACAGGGTGCCGATGGCAGGGCTCGCCGAGGAGGTTTCCGACCGGGAGCTCGCCGGCGACGAGGGGCTGTTCGAGCAGAAGCAACGCCCGGAGATAGACCGCGAGGCGCTGTGGCGACAGGTGACCGACGAGGAGACCGCCGAGGAGGCCGTCGAGCGACTGGACGTGGACGGGGAGGGGCGTCACACCGGCCGTGACGCGAGCGACGTCGGCGAGCGTGTCGTCGAGAAGAGCATGTACTGCCAGGGCTGTCGGTACATGTCGCCGCCGCCGAACACCCACTGCACGCACGAGGGTACCGAGATCGTCGAGGCCGTCGACATGGACCACTTCCGCGTGCGGAACTGCCCGGTCGTCGCGGAGAACGAGGAGCTCGAGGAGTTCTGAGCGGTCGACTTTTGAGCGCGGCCGGCGACCTCCGGGTATGCAGTTCTGCGAGGACTGCGGCTCGATGATGACACCGCAGGACGGCGAGATGGTGTGCGGGTCCTGCGGGGCGACGACAAGCAAGGACGACGAGCGCGCCGCGCAGTTCGTCAGCACCGACGAACAGACCGACGACGACCTCGTCGAGTCCAGTGAGGACGCCAACTTCGAGGGCAAGCCGACGGCGACGGACGTGCGCTGTGACGACTGCGGTCACGGCGAGGCGTGGTACACGATCAAGCAGACCGCCTCCGCCGACGAGCCGCCGACGCGCTTCTTCAAGTGCGTGGACTGCGGCCACCGCTGGCGGGGGTATAACTGAGTCCCGCCAACTCGACAGAGTCGCGTTGACCACGATCCGAGTCGGCGGCCGTCCCGCCGAACGTGACACGACACGGGTACCGAGCCGAAGACTTATTCTACGACAGTACAGTGTCTGTGCGATGGCGCACCCGTCCCGGGATGGAAAGCCACAGAGGGAGGAGATCCGACTGTGGCGAGAGGACGACTGGTGGGTCGCGGAACACCGCGGGACGGGCGTCACGACGCAGGGGTCGTCGAAGGGGGCAGCCCTCGACAACCTCGAAGAGGCCGTTGCACTCCGGAGAGGCGACACTGGACGCGAGCCGACGGCCGAGGAACTCCAGGCAGCAGGCATCGGTCCCGCCGACAACACCACCGGTGACGAGGAGCCGTCGGACGTTCTCCGGTAGTCGGTCCGGACGACACGCCGGACCTTCTCGACACACGAGGGCGCCCGACGGTCGACCTGCTCACAATGGGCGCCACCGGCGGTCTGCTTCGAGCCGGTCGACGGCCCGCGGGCGCGTCTCCCAGCCGGAGCGGACCGGTGG
>PXSK01000015.1 GCA_003022865.1 Halobacteriales archaeon SW_5_70_135
GGCTCGACGCCGAACGACCGCAGTCGCTCCAGGCCCAGATCGTGTACGCATGGGAAGGCCCGCAGGTTCGAAGCCGGCCAGAGGACGGCGACGCGGTCACCGGGCCCGACGGCCGGCGGCACCACCCAGTCGGGGTCGATGTCGGTCCACGCGCGGCCGTCGTCGCGGTCGGTCGCGGGCGAGTCGGCGTCGGTTACGGCACCGCGTGGTCCCCGACCGAATCCGTAAGTGACCCGACGGCGTGACAGCCGATGACACGCGATCGCCGCGTAGGACGCCGGTCTGACGTCGGGAAAGGACTTTGTACGGGGACCGTCTATCTGCGGACATGTCCCGCAAAGTGAAACTGCTGCTGCTGCTCGTCGTGGCACTGCTCGCATACCGGTCGCTGTCGGGCGACTCGGACGTCGAAGTCGAGTACGAGGTCGACTGACCGCCGCTCTCGGGCCGTTTCTTTCTCACTCCCGTCCCGGTGTCGAGGGCTTTAGGCGCGCGGACCGTCTGCGTCACGTATGACCGAGTTCGGCGTCGTCACCCGGAACGAGGAGGAGCTCGCGTGGCCGGAGTTCGACCGCGGCTTCTACGAGGCGAAAGACGTCACGGGGCGCCAGGCCGAGCCCACGGCGGCGGGCGTCAACATGGTCTCCTGTTTCGGTGACAACGCCGCCGCCGACGCCGATCTCGGTCTGGTCCCGGTCGACGACGAGGGGAACCGCGCCACCCGCGAGCGGCCGTACTTCGACTGGGCGTACGTCTGTCCCTCGCGCGGGCGGTACCGCGACGGTCTCCTGGAGATCGTCGAGGACTGCGTCGCCGTCAACGACGACCTCCGGCTGGACGATGTCGGCTTTCCCCGTGCGGAGTACTGCCACTGTGACGTCTGCGAGCGGGCGTTCGCGGACAGCGACCACGAGGACTGGCGGGCGTGGCGCGCCTCGGTGATCACGGAGTTCGTCGCCGAAGCGGCCGGCCGCGTCCCCGGGAAGACCTACCTCACGCTGTATCCGGACCCGTATCCGGGCCGCCTGTACGAGCGCGCCGGGCTGGACGTTGAGGCGCTGGCGGCACACGTCGACGAGTTCGTCGTCCCGCTGTACGACACCGCCTACGGGACGACCTACTGGCTCGAGACGATCGCCGCCGGCTTTGCGGACCTGCTGTCGACGCCGTTCAGCGTCGAGCTGTACTGCGTGAACGTCGAGGTGGAGAACCTGCTGCACGCCGCCGAGGTCGCCGAGGCGTACGGCGAGTCGGTGCTCTTCGGCTACCAGGCGGCGAACGCCCGGGGCGCGCTGCGGCGGCGCCGTGCCGACCGGAGCGACGCCGGCGAGACGTACACACCCGAGTGAACGGTCGAGCCGGACTCACTCGAGCGCCCTCTCGCGCCACGCCAGCAGGTCCTCGCGGTCGCGGGTGTCGGCGGGCAGGTCGTCGAACCAGGCGGCGTCGACGATCTCGCCGTCCGGGTCGGAGACGGAGGGTTCGAACGCCCGCGCCTCGGCGGCGTAGACCGGCAGCACGCCCCACGTCTCGTAGCCGTCGGCCCGCAGTTCGACGCGGGTCAACAACCCCAGCCCGTCGTAGGCGACCTCGACGCCGGCTTCCTCTGCGAGCTCCCGCTCGGCGGCCCGTCGACAGGACTCGTCGCCGTCACAGCAGCCGCCCGGCAGCACCCATTGGTTCACGACCGAGTCACGCACGAGCAGCAGCTCGCCCGACGGTCGGTAGACGACGGTGTGAGCGCCGTACGGCAGGCCGTTGTCGCCGATGCGCTCGGCCAGCGTGCGAAAGCGCGACCGGGAGACCCGACGCGTCGTCTCCCGTTCCAGGTATGACTCGTGGCGCCGGCTCAGTCGGTACTGCACCTGCTCGGCCGTCTCGCGTGCGTCCGCCGCGAGATACCACAGGTCGTCGACGCGGCTCACGGTCCCCACCACTGCCGGTCGTCGGTCATGGACGGGGCTACAGTCGCACGGAAAATAACGCTTCGGAGCGTCCGACGGTGAGCACGTCGGTGCGCCCGATCAGTTCACTTTTGAGCGGCCCGCGGATACTGACAAGTATGAGCTACGAGGAGGGCGACCACGTCCGGCTACACGACGAGCACTCGGAGTACGACGGCCAGGTCGGCGAGATCACCCAGGTGATGCAGACGATGTTCGACGACCAGACGTACACGGTCAGCTTCGAGGACGGCCAGGAGGCCGGCGTCCCGTCGGACCAGCTCGAGGCGGTCGAAGACGACGGCGGAGACGAGAGCGAGGAGTAGTCGACGGTGGCGTCGGTCCCGTTTCACTACGTCGACCTGCGGGCCTTCGCCTACGCCACCGAGGACGTCGACCGCGTCGAGACGGCGCTGCGGACCGTCCTGCCCGAGGAGTTCCCGGTCGAGCGGACGAGAAGCGAGGGCTACCACGGCGACCGCATCCTCGTTCTGGAGACCCGCGTCGAGAACGCCGACGACGTCCGTCACGTGCTGGACCGACTGGCCGGTATGGACGCCGTCGACCGCGTGTTGGACGAACTCGACGAGCGCGTCACCGAGAACACCGAGCTGTTCCTCCGACTGGACAAACAGGCCGCCTACCGGGGACAGATCGAGCTGGGGGAGGGGCTCACCCTCCGCGGGAAGGTCGAGGCGTATCCGGCCGACCGCGACCGGGCGATCGAGAACGCCCGCGAGCTCCTGACCCGACTCGCCGACGCCGGGTGACCGGCGGAGACGGGGGCGACGTGAAGCGGACGGCGTCAGTTCAGGACCGACTTCGCGACGGCGGCGATCCGGTCCGAGGACGCCTTCTCGAGCCGCTCGTCGGTGATCGTCAGCCGCTGGCGGGGGCGCCCCACGTCGACAGGCACCTTCTCGGTGCCGATCAGGCCGGTGTCCTCCAGTTCGTTCTTCATGCGGCTGAAGGTGGCCTTCGAGGCGACGCCGACGTCCTCGCCCCAGCGGGAGACGTCGTAGAACAGCGCCTCGTTCTTCGCGGCGACCAGCAGCGAGACCGTCACCTCGTCGAGTCCGTCGCCGTTACCGCCGGCGGTCTCCAGCGAGGCGAGCACGGTCGAGAAGTCCGTCTCGGCGGCGGGACTCATCTCCTCGGCGAGGGTCTCTCGGACGCGGGAGATCGGCGGGGTGCGAAGCCGGAACTGTTCGGCGTCCGCCCAGTAGTCGCTGTAGGCGTCGTAGGCGTCGTCGACGAACTGGTCGTCGTCGGTCGAGAGTCCGGCGACGTGACTCCCCGCCGAGACGACGGCGGTGACGCTGTCCTCGGTGACGATCACCGACTCCGAGAGCCGGTCGTCGGCGGCGGTGCGGACCGAGAGGTGGCCGTCCGCGACGAGGTCGGCGGCACTGGAGGCGACGAGGAAGTCCTCCATCACCCGCCGGACGGTTCGGCCCTCGGCGACCAGCCGCAGGTCGGGCAACTCCCCCTCGAAGTCGGCCGCGACCTCGACGAGACGCTCGATGACCTCGTCCGTCGGCTTCACCACGTATGTCTCTCCGTCGCCGTGCTCGAAGACGGTGCGTAACACCTCGTCCGGCGTCCGATCGAGTAAATTCGACTCCATCCGTACTCAACGCTGAACACGTCCGGTGTACTTAATATTACTGGCTATCGCGGCGGGTTTCACGGCAGCACGACCGCAGGAATGCGTACGGCGGGCGGGTCCCAGGTCGTCGGCGGCTGACAGTCATCGACCGCCGGGCCACGCGAGACGTCCGCGGTCCGGTCGGCGGAATGTTAACCTGTACGCCACCCCTACGCGAGGCCATGGCCTGTCCGCGGTGTGGCGGTCGGCTGGAGCGGTACGAACTGAGCGACCGGGTCGAGGCCGCCTGTGTCGACTGTGGGTACGTCGGCGTCCCGGTCGACCACGGGAGCGAGCGAGCCCGGCAGGAGTCCTGGACGGCGGCGATGGAGCGCGTCGAGGGCCGGTTCGACGGCGCGACCGCGACCGCGGTCGGACCGGCCCCGCCGCCGTTGCCCGACGAGGGCGATGGCGACCCACAGCCCCGGACCGTCCGCACCGACACCGGCACGGCGTCCGTCGTCACCGCCGACACCACGGGACCCGCCGACGGGAGCGAGGCGACTGCTGACGGCGCGACGACGGACCACGGAGACGAGGGCGAAAACGGAGCGACTGACGACACCGAGGACGCGACGACGGAGCGCGAAGGCGAGGACGGGGGCGGTGCGGCAGACGGCGCTGACGGTGAGACGCCGAACGGAGAGGAAAGCGAGGGCGAAAGAGAAGGCGAAGAAGAAGGCGAAAGCGGAAACGAGAACGAGACCGAGAGCGGGACCGACGCGGCGGACGGCACACTCGACAGGGGAGACTGACGACCCCGGGCGGGTCGGAGCCGGGTTACTCGTCCGGTTCGGGCGCGGCTTCGCGCTGCTGGCGCTCCTCCTCCTCGTCGGAGCGGGCCGCGACCAGTGCGCCGCGGGCGACGGAGTACATCGGCTCGGAGGCCTGCGAGACGCCGCTGATCGAGAAGGGGATCTCGGCGTCCTCCAGGTGGTCCCGGAACAGCTTCTCGAAGCCCCGTGGCGAGGAGGTGCCGCCGGTGACGACGACGGGTACGTCGAGTCCCTCCTCGACGTCTTCCTCGTTGACCTCGGCGGCGATCTTGTCGATCACGTAGTCCAGCAGGTTCTCGTAGTAGATCGACAGCGCGCCCTCGACACCGCCGACGTCGGTGGTGAAATCGAGCTGGAAGTCGTCTTCCTTGATGCTCGTCACCTTGTCGACCGGGGTGCCGGTCGCCTGGGCGGTCTGTTCGTCGACCCAGTCGCCGCCGCGGGCGACGGAGAACTTCATCACCGGCACGGCGTAGTACGAGAGACAGACGTTCGTCATGCCGGCGCCGAAGGAGATGCCGAGCCCGGTGAAGTTGTCGTCCGCGAGTTCGGAGTAGATGACCGCCATGCCCTCGTTGATCGGCTCGGCGTCGTAGCCCGTGTCCTCCAGGAACGACCGGATCGTCTTCTGGTGGTACAGCGTGTTGAGGTCGGAGTCGATCGGGTCCGCCGGCGAGGAGAAGTAGAGCCGCTCGCCCGGCGACTCCGGCTCGCCGACCACCTGTTCGGTGATCAGCTTGATCATCGGGATGGCCGACCGCTCGTCGCTAGAGAGGATGCCCTGCTGCATCGGTCGCCGGGTCTCCCGGTTGAAGATGTTGGCGAACTCCAGGGCGTCGTCGCCGACGACGTAGACCGTGTCGTCCTTCCGGATGTGCAGCACGTCCGAGCGACTGAGCATCTGCTCGGCCATGTCGGAGTGGTCGATCTCCACGAAGGAGTTGCGTTGCTGTACGAAGACGGTGTCGGTCCCCTCCTGTCTCGCCGACAGGACGTTCATCGTTCCCACGTCGAGTCCTTTTGCCATGGCTCGCCCGTAACGGGGCGCGCTGTGCGTCTGACGCGTGACTGTCGGGCGCGCCGTTCGGTCGAGGGCTGGAGTGTCGCTCCGACGGCGCCGGGGGTCGCCGACGCCGGAGGATCGGCGGGCGGTCGTCACTTGAGGGCGTCGCGGACGCGGTCGAGCAGGCCTCCCTCGGCGGGGGGGTCGGGCGCCTCGCCGCGCTGTTTCCGTCGCTTGAGCTGGGTGAGCGCGGCGGTCTCCTCGTCGACCGTCGACTCGGAGGTGGCGGTCTCCGGTCCCTCACCCTTGAGCTTGCGGAGACCGGCGACGGCGCCGTCGACGCTCTCGTCGCCGGCGACACGGGTGGTCTCTGGCTCGACGGCCATGCCGGAGGCGTCGACGTCGACGCTCTCGGTGTCAAGCTCCAGCGAACTCGTCTCGTCGGTCTCGACGCCCCCCCACGTGATCTCCGTCTCGGCCATCGCCTCGTCGATGTCGGCCCGGATCTCCTCGTCGGTCCAGGTCTCGGTCGTCGTCTCCCCCTCGGCGCGCATCGCCTCGACCTCCTCGAAGGTGGGCGGCTGCGAGCGGGCGACGGCGTGAGCGACCAGTCCGGCGCCGGTGGCGGCGACGACGGCGGTCAGTCCGACCGCGTACACGACGACGATCTCGGCGGTGTAGTCGGTGCCGCCGCGGCGGTTCCAGAACTCCGGGTAGGCCCACAGAAACCCCGCGGTGCTGCCGACGGTCACCAGGGTGCCGGCGAGCGCCGCGTACAGCGCCCGGCTCTCGACCGGCAGCAACACCACCACGCCGACGAGTACCGTCGGCACGGCGAGCATCCCGAGCGCGTAGGCCGGCTCCGGCGTCAGCCCGTCGCCGCCCTGGTACGTGCCCACCGACAGGAAGAGCACGAACGCGACCGCCAGTGCCGCGGTCCCGGCGAAGAACAGCCCGAAGCCGAGGTAGACGTCGATCTCCTTCTCGGGCTCGCCGATGAACCGCCGGTACAGGTCGAAGAGGACGTTGTCGGGGAGCGGGTCCCCTCTCTCGTCGCCCGACGCCTGTGACGCTGCCATGCTCGGCCGATCGGCGGCGACCGTCATTACTGTTTGGCCGGGCCTCGACGGCGGCTCCGGCGGGGCCGACTCCCGCCTGCGGTCCGCGGCGGGCGCGAGCCGGTGACGTCAGACGGACGGCCGACACTACCGCGCAGGGGCGAAAGCGGGGGTAGAGGCAGGGTGTTCACCAGGTGCCGTGGAAGGTGTCGAACTCCAGGTCCGCCAGGTCGCGTTCGCCGGTCGCGATGCGGTACTCCCCGGGGGTGAGCATCGGCTTGTGGAACTGCGGCCCGTCGTCGGTCGTGATGCGCGGACAGCCGGTGTTGACGAAGGCGTCGACGTCGAAGTTGCGCAGCCGGTCGGGGGTGACCTCGTCCATCGTGATGAGATAGGCGTCGTCGTTCTCGGCGACGATCTCCGTCGCCTGGTCCCACCGCCCTTGGCCGATCTTCGTACAGAAGACGACGCCGAAGGAGTCGGCGTCCATCGCTCGGTGGACGGCGGCGTACCGCTGTTTCATGAACGTCTCCGTGTCCGCCACCTCGACGGTGTTGTTGACCGGGTCGGCGATGACGACGTCCTTCTCGGGATGCTCCATCGCCAGCCCGAGCGGGTGGAACTTGCCGCCGCCGACGTACAGCACCTGGTCGGCGTCCACCGCCGCGGAGGCGTAGTTGCAGCCGAGCACCTGCCCCTCGTGGGTCAGCCGCTCGTCGCCGCGTCGGGTGTGGACCTCGTAGCCGCGTTGCTCCAGCCAGGTGCGCATCGCCTCGAACTTGTTCATGTGCTGGGCCGTCGTCACCAGCCCCACGTCGGGGTCGTCCTCGGGGGCGGCGAGTTCCGCCAGCGAGCGCTCCATGATCGGCACGACGTCGACGTTCGAGAACAGCGGCACGTAGAGGATCGCGTCCGACTCCTTCATCGGCGAGTGACCGAAGTGGACGAACAGGTCGGAACGACGCATCAGGTACGTGTCGAGGTCGCAGGCGCCGTAGCAGGGCTGGCCGGAGATCATCACCCGCACGCCGTCCGGCAGCCGGTCGCGCAGGTCGTCGACGACGCCGGGGCCGCGTCGCTTCAGTCCCTCGGGAAACTGCAGGCCGACCGTCTCGGCGTCGCGCTCCTCGACCTCGTCGACGATGCGGTCGAGCTCGTAGTCCCACTCGCGGTCGTGTCGCAGGCTCATGCCCGTCGCGCGGAGATCGCCGCCGGGGACGCCCGATTCCTGGCTCATTACCGATCGGCAGGGTGCCGGCGCGTAAAACGGCGACGCTTCCGTGCCCCGGCGTCGACGGTACAGGACGGCGGTCGCCGGACTCGGCGGCCCGGGTCACGAGCCAGCGTCGCTGTCGGCCGCCGGAGCGTGTGCCGGGCTGTCGTGGCTCCGAACGGTATAAGCCCCCCGAGAGACAGGCGGGTGGCATGGACACACTCGACACGGCGGACCTGTACGACTACCGGACGGCGGCACAGCCAGCGGTCTCGCCCTCCGGCGACCGCGTCGCCTACGTCGTCGAGGAGTTCGACCCGGAGGAGGACGACCGTCGCGCCTCGCTATTCGTCGCGCCCACCGACGGCAGCCGCGAGCCACACCGGCTGACCCGCGTCGCCGACGCCTCCGGGCCGAAGTGGTCGCCCGACGGCGACCGCCTCGCGTTCGTCGCCGCCCGCGAGGAGGACGTCGCCCGACGCGTGGGCCGTGACGAGGACGACGAACCGGACGACGGGAAAGCACCGGCGGCCGAGGACGAGGACGAAGAGGACGAAGACGCCACTGGCGGCGGGGGCGACGACGGGCCGACGCCGCAGGTGTGGCTGTTCGACCTCGCGCTGGGCGGCGACGCCCGCCAGGTGACGACGTTCGAGGAGGGCGTCCGCGAGTTCGACTGGGGGCCGAACGGCGAGCGGGTCGTCGTCTCGGCCCGGGACCCGACCGACGACCAGCGGGCGTACCTCGACGAGCTGGAGGAGGGCGGTCCCGTCGAGACCGAGCGGCTCCAGCACAAGGCAAACGGCGTCGGCTGGACCGACGAGGTGACGACGTACCTGTTCGTCGTCGACGTCGACGGCGGCGACGGGCGCGAGCGGCTGGACGACGCCTACGGCCAGGGAGCCCGCGAGCCGATCATGGGACTACAGCCGACCTGGGGGCCGGGCGAGCGGATCGCCTTCGCCTCCAACCGCACGGAGCGACCGGACGACTCGGAGGCGGTCTGTCTGTACACGATCGACCCCTCCGGCGAGGACCTGCGGCAGGTGACCGACGAGAGCCTGCGGGCGCTCGGCTACGAGTGGGCGCCCGACGGCGAGCGGATCGCCTTCCTCGCCAGCGAGCCGACGAACTGGTACGTCCCGAACGAGCTCCGCGTCGGCCGCGACGAGCCCGGCGCCCACGACTCGGTCTCGCCCGACCTCGACCGCACGGTGATGCTGCCGCCGCGGTGGGCCGACGTCGACCGCGACGGCACGGACGAACTGCTCGCCGGCGCGGGCGACGAGGGGCTGACCCGGCTGGTCCGTGCCGACCCGACGACGGGGACGACCGAGCGGACGTTCGCGGCACAAGGTCGGGACCGCGAGCTCGTCGACTTCGACGTCGGCGGCGGCACCGTCGTCGCGCTGGTCAACGACCCGCGACGCGGTCACGAGCTGTACGCCGCGGCGGCCGCTGACGTCGACGACCCGGACGCGGAGCTCACCCGGATCGACGCCGTCGCCGCCGACCTGCTCGACGACCGGGCGGTGCCGTACCACGAGCGGATCACCGTCGAGAACGCCGACGGCGTCCCGATCGAGGCCGACCTCTATCTCCCCTCCGCCGACGGCGAGGGCGAGCAGCCGGCGGAGCCGCCCGAGGCGGGCTTCCCGCTGGTCGCGGCGGTCCACGGCGGGCCGATGAGCTACGACGCGCCGACGTTCCGCTTCGCCCGGGGGTACTGGACGGGCGAGGGCTACGCCGTCGTCCGCCCCAACTACCGCGGCTCCGTCTCGTACGGCCGGGAGTTCGCCGAGCGGCTGAAGGGCACCCGTGGCGACCTGGAGACCGAGGACGTAACCAGCGCCGTCGACGCCGTCGTCGAGCGCGGGCTGGCGGACCCCGAGCGCACCTTCGTCACCGGCTTCTCCTACGGCGGGATCACGACGGCGAACGTCGTAGTGCGGACCGACGAGTTCGCCGCCGCCGCCGCCGAACACGGCATCTACGACGACCGCTCGGCGTTCGGCACCGACGACAACCACCTCTGGCACGAGTGGGAGTTCGGCCTGCCGTGGGAGTCACCCGCGAAGTACGACGATATCTCGCCGATCACGAAGGTGGGCAACGTGGAGACGCCACTACTCGTGACCGCCGGCGAGAACGACTGGCGCTGTCCCCCCACCCAGGCCGAGCAGCTGTACGTCTCAGTGCGGAAACAGGGCGTCCCCGCGAAGCTCGTGGTCTACCGGGACGAACACCACGACGTCGGCGACCCCGACCGCGCGGTCCACCGGGTCGAGACGCTGACCGACTGGTTCCGCGAGCACGACCCCGGCCGCGAGGCCGACGGCGGGACCGGCGGGAAGGAGTGACCGTCGGGCCGTACCGTCGCGGTCGAGGGCCGGGTCGGGCGTCCGAAAAGCACACGCCGGAGGCGACCGATTCGACGGGCATGAGCGAGGTCGAGGACGACATCCACGTCGACGCGCCACCGGAGCGCGTCTTCGAGTTCATGGACGACCCGGAGAACCAGGTGGCCGTGACGCCGTCGCTGTCGTCGGTGGAGAGTGTCGAGGAACTGCTGAAGGGACGCCGGGTCGAGTACGCGTACTCGATGGCGGGTGCCTCGATGCAGGGCACCGTCAAGACGGTGGAGTACGACCCGCCGACGCTGATGGTGTGGACGCTCGACGGCTCCGTCGAGGGACAGATCCGCCAGGCGTTCGAGCCCGAAGACGGCGGCACGCGGGCCACCTACGCCGCGGAGTACACCGTGCCCGTCCCCGCGCTGGAGGGGCTGGCGGAGCCGCTGATCGAGCGGTACAACCGCCGCGAGGTGCGCACCACCCTGGAGAACCTGAAAGACGCCGTCGAGACGCTCCCCGTCGAAGAGTGAGCACGGCCGGCCGAGGGACGACTCGACGAGTGCGACCGCCTCGCCGTCGGTGACGCTCCCGTCGAGACCGACGGCGGCCGACCGACGTCCTCTCGACAGTCGGCAGGGCGACTCCGGCCGGGCGGCCCGCGTCGCGGTCGGGGACGGCGTCAGCGTACGTCACCGGTGGCGACCGACGTGACCAATGGACGGGCCCGCGGGATATTTTACCGCCACTGTCGTATGGACGTGTATGTACGGAGACGGCGGCGAGCGCGTCGCGGTCGTCGCGGCCGCGATGACAGCGTTCGGCGAGCGCGACGCCTGGATTCGTGACCTGCTCGCCGAGGCCGGTGACGACTGTCTGTCGGCCGCGCCGCTGTCGCCCCCCGCGATCGACCACCTGTACGTCTCGAACATGGCGAGCGGCGAGTTCGAGGGCCAGACGGGGACGATGAACGCCCTGGCGCACGACCTGGGGGTGACGCCGGCGTACGCGGCGCGGATCGACGGCACCTCGGCCAGCGGCGGCAGCGGCCTGCACGCCGCCTGGCAGTCCGTCGCGAGTGGCGCCAGCGACGCCACCCTGCTGGTCGGCGGCGAGCGGATGACCCACCGCTCCACCGCCGAGGCGACCGACGTCATCGCCTCGCTCACCCACCCTGTCGAGTACAAACACGGGATCACGCTGCCGGCCTTCGCCGGGCTCACCGCGCGACTCTACCTCGACCGGTTCGACGCCCCACGGGAGGCGCTCGCCCGGGTCGCCGTGAAGAACCACGCGAACGGTACGGACAACCCCCACGCGCAGTTCCGCCGCGAGGTCGACCTGGAGACAGTGATGGAGTCGCCGACGGTCGCCGACCCGCTCCGACTGTACGATTTCTGTCCGATCACCGACGGCAGCGCCGCGCTCCTGCTCTGCCCGGAGTCTCGCGCCCGCGAGGTGGCCGACTCGTACAGCGTGATCGCCGGCGTCGGCGGCGCGACCGACACCCACGTCGTCCACGAACGCCCGGCCCCGACGACGATGGGCGCGGTCCGTGATTCGGCGGCGACGGCGTACGAGCGCGCCGACCGCTCGCCCGACGACGTCGACGTCGTCGAACTGCACGACATGTTCACCATCCTGGAGGTGCTCCAGAGCGAGGACCTCGGCTTCTTCGAGAAGGGTCGCGGCTGGGCCGCCGTCGAAGCGGGTCGCACCGACCGCGACGGCGAGCTGCCGGTGAACACCTCCGGCGGGCTGAAGTCGAAGGGTCACCCCCTCGGCGCCTCCGGCGTCGCACAGGTCTACGAGATACACCGACAGCTCACCGACACGGCGGGCGCCAGACAGGTCGACGCCGAGGTCGGCCTCGCCTGCAACGTCGGCGGCTTCGGCAACTGCGCCACCACGACAATTATGGAAGTACCCCAATGAGCGACGCGCCGGAACCGGGGCTCGTCGCCGGCGAGTGTCCGGCGGGCCACCTCTCGTACCCCCCGCATCGGCGCTGTCCGGACTGCGGGCGTCCCCGGGAGGGGACGGTCGACCTCGCGGAGCACACGGCGGAGGTGGTCACCTGGACGACCGTCCACGCCACCCCGCCGGGCGTCCGGAGTCCGAACCGGCTGGCGATCGTCGTCTTCGAGGTCGACGGCCGGACCGTGCGGGCACTCGGCGGCACCACCGACGAGGTGGCGATCGGCGACACCGTCCGGCCGGTGTACGTCGAGGAGCTTCGCGACCCCGAGGCGGGGGTCAGACACCCCGACTCGCAGGCCTGGGACGGCTACCGCTTCGAGCCGGTCGACACCCCAGGGTGAGCGCGAGCGAGCCGGGGTCGGCGCTCACCCGGCGCGGCCCGCTCGCCCGTCTCCGACTACGCCGAGTCCTCGCCGTCCGGTCCGTCGGAGGCGGCGTCTCCGTCGGCGTTCCCGCTCTCGTCGGCGTCGGCGTCGCTCGGTGCCGGCACTTCCGCGTCGTCTCCGTCCTCGTCCTCGCTGCCCGCTGCCGTGTCGGCGTCGCTCGGCGCCGGCGCCTCCGCGCTGTCTCCGTTTTCGTTCGCGTCCGTGCTCTCGTCCCCGTTCCCGTCCCCGTCCCCGTCGGTCGCGTCGCCGTCGTCCTCGCGGTACCGCTCCTTCAGCGACGCCAGTTCGGCGTCGACGTCGACCGCGTCCTTCCGGCGACGGGGGCGACGGCGCTCCTCGCCCTCGTCGGCCGCCTCCACGTCGCTGTCGCCCGACCCGTCGACGGTCGCGTCTCTCGTGCTGGTCGACCCGTCGTCCTCGCGGCGGTCCCGACTGCCGTTCCGGCGCTGACGCCGGTCGCGCTCGTCGCGCTCGCGGCGACGGTCCTCGACGCGGTCGTCGATCTCCGACTGCAGGTCGCGCACCTCGGACAGCAGGTCGTCGCCGGCGGCGTCCTCGGGGATGGTGCCGCCCTCGATCGCCGAGCGCAGGTCGCCGAGACCGTCACCCACCCGTTTGAGCAGGTCCTCGCCGACGCTGACGGCCTCCGCGCCGGCCTCGCGGGTCCGCTCGCGCGTCTCGCGGGTCGTCTCGGCGGCGCGGATCGCCCGGCGGAGATGTCTCAGCAGTTCGACGTTGGCCTCCAGGATCGTGATCGCCGCGGGGATGGCGAACTCGTCGGCGAAGCGCAGCAGTCGGCGACCGCTGGGGGGACGCGGCAGTCCGAACAGTCCACGGCGGTCGCGACGCTCGCGCTCCTGCTCGCGTTCGAGTTCGTGTTTCATGTCCCGCAGCGTGACGGTGAGCTCCTCGACCACCGCGCGCAGGTCCTCGTTGTCGAGTCGGTCGCCCGGGTCCGGTCCCGCGCCGCGTCTCGTGTCGCTCATACCTCGCGTTGGGGGCCCAAGGACAAAAAGCGGCGGGGCCCCTGCGGCCGTCGGACGGACCGCGGGGCTCATCTCGGGGCGGCTCGACGGAGCGGTACGGCGCTCTACGAGGCGCTGTTCTCGGCGTTCGGTCCCTTCCTCGTCCCCGTGGTGCTGTTCGCCTTCGGAGGGGCCGTCTACGTCGTGCTCTGGTGGCCGGGGGGAGTCGGCGGCGGGACACAACGCTGATTGTCGGTGCCGTCGACGGGGGCGCATGACCGACAGCGGCGACCGAGAGCACGACGGCGACAGTCCGACGGCGCGCGTCGAGACCGGCAGCGACGGCGAACCGCCCGCGATGACGCGGTTCCCGGTGCCCGACGTCGACGACCTCCCCGAGGACCTGCGCGAGCGGGTCCGCGAGGAGGCGGCCGACGCCGGCTTCGTCCCGAACGTCTTTCTGGCGTACGGCTACGCTCCCGAGCACTTCCGGGCCTTCTTCGGCTACTACGACGCCGTCGTCGACAGCGCCGAGCTGAGCCGCGAGGAGATCGAGATGGTCGTCGTGACCGTCAGCGGCGCGAACGACTGTTACTACTGCAACGTCGCCCACGGCGCCCTGCTGCGGCTGTACGGCGACGACCCGCTGCTCGCGGACCAGCTCGTCGCCAACCACCGCCACGCCGACCTGAGCGAGCGCCGCCGCACCATGCTCGACTTCGCGGTAACGCTCACCGAGAACCAGGCGCGGATCGACGACGCCGCCGTCGAGGCGCTCCTGGAAGCGGGACTCTCGCGTCGGGAGGTGTGGGACGTCGGTGCCGTCACCGCGCTGTTCAACCTCTCGAACCGCATGGCACAGCTCGCGGACATGCGTCCCGACCCCGAGTTCCACACGATGGGACGCGGGGGGGACTGATCCCGATTGGGAACCGTTCGAGGGTGGAGTTCGGGGGGGGGACACACCACGGAGGGGGGGACGGTCGACGGCTACTGGACTGCCGTCTCCGGTCCCGGCGGGCTCCCGCAATCGGTCAGGGACGCACAGTTAAGCCGGAGCCGCTCCAGGACAGGCCGATGGACGTCCTGTACGTGGGCGATGACAAGCTCAAGTCCGACCAGTTCTTCGCGGGGGCCGAGAACGTCCAGGTGTTCCAGCGGCGGATCAAGGACTACGAGCCGCTGCTGGAGGCGCTGGAGGAGAGCCCCGAGGTGTCCGCGCGGCACATGGGCGGCCCGGAGACGATAGCGTCGTTCCCGGAGTCAGTCGACGAGCTGTGCGGCTACGACGCGCTGATCGTCAGCGACCTGAGCCGCGGGACGCTGACCCCGCACTTCTACCCGGGTGCGATCCCCGGCCCGAACAAGCTGCGCATCGTCAGGGAGTTCGTGGAGTCGGGCGGCGGGCTCCTCTACTGTGGCGGGTGGATGACCTTCCAGGGGTACAAGGGCGCGGGCAACTGGCAGGGGACGCCGGTCGAGACGGTGCTGCCGGTCGAGATCCGCCCGGTGTTCGACGACCGCGTCGAGCGACCCGAGGGCGCCGAGACCACCGTGCACGACCCCGGCCATCCCGTGTTCGACGGCGTCGACGCCGGCTCGTTCCCGCCGGTGTACGGCTACAACAGGGTGGGACCGGTCGGAGCCGACGCCGAGGAGCACGCGACCGTGGCCGGCGACACGCTGGTCGCGACGGGAGCGTTCGGCGACGGACGGACGTTCGTCTACACGTCGGACCCCAACGTCAAGTGGGGGCTCGACCTCGTCGAGTGGGACCACTACCGGCGGTTCTGGGTCCGGACGCTCCAGTGGGCGACGCGGGAGCGGTAGTCGCGGCGTCGCCGGGCCGGCGCTCGCGGCGGCCCGAGAGCGAGTGCGGAGACGAACGGGACCGCACTGCGGGGAATCGTCAGGTCGATACCCACCCGGCCCCTGCCGCGGGCATGTCTCTCCTCTCGCTCTCCTGGCGGGACGTCTGCTTCCTCCACTGGGACCTCGACCCCGACGTCGTCGCCGCCCGGCTCCCCGACGGACTCGACGTCGACACGTGCGACGGCCGCGCCTGGTTGGGCGTCGTCCCTCTGGAGATCACGGCGGGCGGGCGGTCGTTCGCCGAGCTAAACCTCCGGACGTACGTCCGCCGCGACGGCGAGCCGGGCGTCTACTTCTTCAGCCTCGACGCCGCGGACCCGGCGGCGGTCGCCGCCGCGCGGGCCGCCTACGGGCTGCCGTACTACCGCGCCGAGGCCGGACTCCGGGAGCGCGACGGGGCGGTCCGGTTCGACCACCGTCGCACCCACCCGGACGCGGCGCCGGCGAGGTTCCGCGCGACGTACGCTCCGGACGGCGAGCGGTCGGAGGCCGCGCCGGGGTCACTCGCCGCCTTCCTCGTCGAGCGGTACCGCTACTACCTGGAGCGTGGCGGTCGGCTGTGGGCCGGCGACGTCGACCACGCCCCCTGGCGACCCGCCCCGGCGACGGCAACGGTCGCGTCGAACACGCTGCCGGCGGCCGCCGGTTTCGACGTGCGTGGCGACCCACACCTGCTGTACGCGGCCCACGACGGGATGCGCGTGGAGGCCGGCCCGGTGCGGCCGGTCTGACGGTCGTTCGCGGACTGTGCCAGGCCGCGAGCGACTTAGGTGCGAACGCCACGATCGGCGCACATGGAAGACGACGGCGACGGCGACGGTGAACTCGACGCGATCCGGGAACGGAAACGGGAGCGACTGCTCGGCGCCGAGACGGCAGGCGCGGAGACCGGGACGGAGGCCCCCGACGAGCCGATCGGTGTCAACGGGGAGACACACCTCTCGGAGATCGTCGACTCGCACCGGCTGGTGCTCGTCGACTTCTACGCCGACTGGTGTGGTCCCTGCAAGGCGATGGAGCCGGCGGTCGAGGCGGTCGCCGCCGACACGGAGGCCGTCGTCGCGAAGGTCGACATCGACGCACACCAGGGGCTGGCCGCGGAGTCGAACGTCCGCGGCGTACCGACGCTGGTGCTGTACGCGGACGGCGAGCCGGTCGAGCGACTCGTCGGACTCCAGGACGAGACGCGGCTGCGGTCGCTCGTCGACGAGCACTGACGGCCGACGGTCGGGGGCCGCCGCGGGCGAGTTTCGCAGCCGTCGACCTGGCTCGCGGCCACGCGGACGCGTTCGTCCTGCCGTTCGTCGCGTCGACCGCGTCGCGGGCGAACGAAGGCCCGACCGATGACCCGGCACGCCTCCCCCGGCCGGCACGCGGACCGGCCGGCCTACAGTTCCCGGCGCGTGTCCGGGTCGGGCAGCTCCCACAGCACCGCGGGGAGGAAGGCCGCCAGGTTGGCGACGAGACGGCGCTCGCTGACGTCGAGGCCGTCGCAGTGGTCGGTGGCTGCCTCCCGGACGTCGACACGCAGCGGCGCGTCGGGCGCCTCGCGGCGCACCGACAGCGGGAAGACGGAGCAGCGAGCCGGCTTCCAGTCGTCCGTGGCGTGCAGCGAGCAGCGCCCGTCGCCGTCGAGGAAGTGACAGGCGGCGCCGTCGGCGGCGGCGTGGTCGTGTGCTTTCGGCTCGCGTCGGGTGAACCGCTCGCCCCTGACCTCGGTCGTCGACGCCGAGAGGTCGGCCCGCTCGGCGAGTTCGTGGAGGTCGGGACCGTACAGCAGGACGCCGTGGTGACAGCACCAGGTGCAGCCGTCGACACAGTCGAAGGTGAGCGAGGGGTCGAACTCGACGACCGCCTCGCGACCGGGGTACACCTCGACGGTGACCGGCGGGTCGGCGTCCACGGGGACCGCCGCCGGCGTCGGCGGGCTCGCGCCGTCGGGTCGCTCGTCGGTGCTCACACGCTCGCCAGACGACCCGCGCACTTGTGCCTTGCAGTCCGTGTCACGGCGAGGGATCAGTAGTCGCCGAGCACGCCCAGCCGGCGAGCCCGCCGCGTTGCGAGCGCGAAGGCGCTGTAGCCGAGCGCCAGGTACGTCGCCGCCGTCCCGACGAGGACGACCAGGGCGACCGGTTCGAACTCCCACAGTCGAACGCCGTCGGTCATCGCCCGCTGCAGCATCGCGCTGCCCTGCACCAGCGGGAGTGCACGGGTCCACGGCAGGTCGAACGCCGGCGCGGAGATCAGCCCGACGAAGGCGAACTGCAGGAGGTTGACCACGTTGCCGATCCGCTTGTACAGCACGCCCAGCCCGCCCATCGCCAGTCCGATCCCGAGCGCGGAGACGATCGCGAGCCCCGCCACGGGGACGATCGTCAACAGGCCGAGGTCGAGGCGGGTGCCGGTCATCGACAGCATCGCCGCGAGAATGACGGCGGAGGTGAGGAAGGTGCGAACGACGATCGCGACCGACTTCGCGAGCACCACCGGACCGAAGCCGAACGGCGTCATGTAGTGTCGCTCCAGCGTGCCCCAGCTCGCCTCCGAGCGCACGTCGCTGACGACCCCCGAGTACGCCCCCACCGACAGCGTCCACAGGAAGTAACCGACGACCAGCCCCTCGACGGTGTCGTCGATCGCCTGGGGGGCGACGAGCGTGCCGCCGTAGAACATCAGCCCGAAGAAAAACACCGCCGTAATCAGCCCGAGGACGGCGTTGACCGGGTACCGGGCCCACACGACCAGGTCGCGGTAGACCACCGCCCGCAGCAGGTGGACGTAGCCGCCCGTCCGCGCGGACGCGGTCACTCCCGGACACCTCCGGTCTCCGTGCCGGTCCCCGTCCGTCGCTCCCGGTCGTCCCGGTCGTTCGCGTCCGGGTCCGTATTCGCGTCAGCGTCGACATCGGCGCTCGCGTCCAGGTCCGCATTCGCGTCCGCGTCCGCGTCCGCGCCCGTGCCGGCATCGGCGTCGTCGGCCGCCGCTCGGTCGGCTCCCGGTCCGTCCGGTACGGCGCCGTCCGCGGCGGTCAGCTCGACGAACGCCTCGCCCAGGTCCGGCTGGAGCGTCTCGACGGCGTCGACGCCCAGGTCGTTGCGCTCCATGGCGTCGGTGAGCCGGTAGAACGTCTCGGTGTCGGCTGCGACCTCGAAGCGGGCGCGGCCGTCCAGTCGCTCGACGGCGCGCAGGTCGAACCGCTCCCGGAGCGCGGTCAGCGTCGCCGTGTCGGCGCCGCGGGCGGTCACGCGGTAGCCGCGGGCGTCGAACTCCGACAGCAGTCGGTCGACGGCCCGGTCGGCGACGATCCGACCGTCGTTCATCACGATCACCCGGTCGGAGACGTCCTCGACGACGCTCATGTCGTGACTCGACAGCACGAGCGTTACCTCTCGCTCGTCGGCCAGCCGGCGGAGTTCGCGTCGCAGCGTCATCGAACTCTCGACGTCGAGCCCCAGCGTGGGCTCGTCGAGGAAGGCCACCGACACCCGCCCGGCGAGCACGCTCGCCAGCGACACCTTCTGTTTCATGCCGCGGGAGAGGTCCCGCACGGCGGTGTCGGCCTTCTCCGCGAGGCCGAGTCGCTCCAGCAGGCGTTCGTGTCGGTCGGCGACCGCGTCGGGGTCCTCGCCGCGCACCGCAGCGAAGTACCGCAGGTTCTCCCGCACGGTGAGCCGCCAGTAGTCGTTGCGTGCGCCCTCAAGCATGGCGTCGACGTACTCGTACGCCTCGCGGGGTCGCTCGTGGACGTCGACACCGTGGACGCGCACGTCGCCGGCGTCCGGCAGCACCAGTCCGAGCACCGACTTGATCGTCGTCGTCTTGCCCGCCCCGTTCGGCCCGAGCAGGCCGACCACCTCGCCCGGTTCGACGGCGAAGGAGACGCCGTCGACGGCCGTCACCGCGTCCGCGCCCTCGCCGAAGGTCTTCGCCAGCCCGTCGACGTACAGTGCCGCCTCGTCGGGGTCGACACCCTCGACCGGCGGCGTCTCGCCGTCACTGACGGCGTCGACTCCGGCGCCGTTCGCTCGTCGAGTGCTCCCGTCTCCCATCGTCCACTCGTCGACACTCGGAGGGGCGGCGGTTTCACCCTGTCGGCGGATCAGACCGCGTCGAG
>PXSK01000016.1 GCA_003022865.1 Halobacteriales archaeon SW_5_70_135
CAGGCGGTCGCGGGCGGCGGCGTAGGAGATCCGGACGTGGCCGGGGGCGTTGAACGCGACGCCCGGGACCGTGGCGACGCCGGCCTCGTCGATGGCGTCCATCGCCCACGAGTGGTCGTCCTCGGCGACGGGGACGAGCACGTAAAAGGCGCCCTCGGGGGCGGCGACGTCGACGCCGTGGTCCGCCAGCAGGTCCACCACGAGGTCGCGCCGTTCCCGGAAGGAGTCGACCATCCTCTCGACGGCGTCGTCGACCTCCTCCAAGGCGGTGATGCCGGCGTGCTGGACGAAGTTCGCCGCGCAGGTCACCGAGTGCGAGTGGACCTTGCCGGCCTCGCCCACCAGCGGCTCGGGGCCGGCGAGGTAGCCCAGTCGCCAGCCGGTCATCGCGTAGGACTTCGAGAAGCCGTTGATCGTCACCGTGCGGTCGCCCATACCGTCGAGACTGCCCAGCGAGGTCTGCTCGGCGTCGTAGACCACCCGGTCGTAGATCTCGTCGCTGACGACGGCGACGTCGTGCTCGACGGCCAGGTCGCGCACGCCGGCGAGTGCCCGCTCGGAGTAGACGGCGCCGGTGGGGTTGTTCGGCGAGTTGACGACGATCAGCTCGGTGGCGTCGGTGACGACCGCCCGCAGGTCGTCCATGGCGGGGGCGAGCTGGAAGCCGTGCGGCGTCGTGTCGACGCGGACGACGGAGCCGCCGGCGAGCGAGACCATCGCCTCGTAGGAGACCCATGCCGGGTCGATCAGAACGACCTCGTCGCCGGGTTCGATCAGTGTCTGTACCGTCTCGAACAGCGCCTGCTTCCCGCCGGGCGTGACGATCACCTCCTCCGGACCGTGGTCGAGCCCGCGCCTGCGGAGGTCCTCGGCGACGGCCTCCCGCAGCGCGCGGATGCCGCTCGCTGGCGTGTAGGTGGTGTGACCGGCGTCGACGGCGGCCTTGCCGGCCTCCCGGACCGCCGTGGGCGTGTCGAAGTCCGGCTCGCCGACGCTCAGGTCGACCACGTCGGCGCCCTCGGCCTCGCGGGCGGCCGCCCGGTTCGAGACGGCGAGCGTGGCGCTCTCCTCGACGCGCCCGACGCGGTCGGCGAACTCCCACTCCATCTTCACCGTGCTTCCTCCCGCGGGGGGAGTCGGTCGACGAGGTCGACGGCGCCCTCGACGGCCTCGGTCGCCTTGTCGACGCGCTCGCGTGCCTCGGCGACGCTCATGCCCGGCCCCGCGACGCCGAGTGTCACCGGCACGTCCCGGTCGAGGCTCACGTCGGTCAGCGCCCGGGCGGTCGCGTGACCGATCACCTGGTCGTGGTCCGTGTCGCCGGTGACGATCGCCCCCAGCGCGACGACGGCGTCGACGGCGTCGCGGCGTGCGAGCCGGTCGGCCGCCAGCGGCGCGTCGTAGGCGCCCGGCACCCGTACCTCCGCGACCACGTCCGCGCCGCGGGCGGTGGCGGTCTCGCGGGCGCGCTCTGCCATCGGGTTCGCGACGGAGTCGTAGTACTCCGCGACGACGAATCCCAGTCCGACCATACGCCCCCGACCGGGCGCCCGCACAAATGCCTACCGCTCGCCGTCGCGTAAGAGTTTCAACCCCCGAGTGACCGGAATACGACGATGGACGCCGACGCCGCCGAGTCGGAGCCGTCGAACGAGGCCGACCGGACAGGCGACGCCGCGGCGAGCGAGGGTGCCACCGGGCCGGAAGACGCCGCCGATTCCGGCGCCGGCGGCTCCGCGGCCGGGGACGGCGCGGCAGGCGCCTCTGACCGTCGGGCGAGCCGCTCGCGGCTGGCGACCGCCCTACCGTGGGAGGACCGAACCTTCCGGGCGGTCGCGGCGGTCACGGCCGCGGCGCTGCTCGTGCGGCTCGTCCGGCTGGGCACGCGGACCGCCCACTGGGACGAGGGACGGGTGGCGTTCTGGGCGCTGCGGTACGCCGAGACGGGCTACTTCGAGTATCGCGCGATCGTCCACGGACCCTTCCTGTTCCAGGTAGACCGCTGGCTGTTCGCGCTGTTCGGCCCGAGTGACTTCGTCGCCCGGCTGCCGGTCGCGCTCGTCGGCGGGCTGTTGCCGCTGGCGGCGTGGGGGCTGCGCGACCGGCTCCGGGACGCCGAGGTGGTCGCGCTGGCGCTGTTTCTTTCGGCCAATCCGCTGCTGCTGTACTACTCGCGGTTCGCCCGCAACGACGTGCTCGTCGCCGGCTTCTGCACCCTCGCGTTCGTCGCCTTCCTCCGCGCCTACGACTCGCGGCGCCCGCGGTACGTCTACGCCGGGGCCGCGCTGCTCGCGCTGGGGTTCACGACGAAGGAGAACGCCCTGCTGTACGTCGCCTGCTGGCTCGGCGCCGCCGCGCTGTTGCTCGACCACCGACTGCTCGGTGCCGTCCGGGCGGACGGGAGCGACGCCGCGGTCGGCGGCGCACGGATCCGGAGGGCGCTGCGCTCGCCTGGACACTGGCTGCCGGTCGCTGCCGTCGTCGCCGCGATGCCGCCGGTCGTCGACCGACTGGGGTACGGCGTCGAGGGCGCGCTGCTGGTCGCCGTCGGCGCCGTCGGCTACGCGCTCGCCGTCGACGGACGGCTGCGGTACCTCGCGGTGCTCCCGCTGGCCGGCGTGGTCGTCGCCGCCGTCGGCGGACTGGCGCCGGCGCCGGTCGTCGCCGTCTGGTACGCCCTCGGCTGGCTGCTCGCGGCGCTGCTGGTGCTCGACGCACGCCTCTTCGCCGGGACCGGGGGCGGGGCCGACGCCGACACGCGCCTGCCGCCCGCGCTCGGCGCCTGTCTGCTCTTTTTCGCCGTCGTCGTCTTCTTCTACGCGCCCCGTGCCGGCCCGACGGGCGAACTGGGGCTGTGGCGCGCGCTCTCCGACCCGCGCCTGCTGCCGGCACTACTGGAGGAGGCCGTCGTCGGCAGCTGGACGGAGTTCCGGGCGACGTGGGCGCCGGGGGACCCGTTCGACCCGGAGCGACTCTCGCAGTTTCCCGGTCGCATGCGGAACATGGTCGGAACGATGCGAACGACCGCGGGTGCGCTGACGGCCTTCGCCGCCGTCGGTCTGCTCGTCGACCGCTACGCCGGCGAGGGACCGCGCGACGTGGTCGCCTTCGCCGGCTACTGGGGGATCGCCTCCGTGTTCGGCTACCCGTACGCCACCGACATCTGGGCGCCGTGGGTCGCCGTCCACGCCGTCGTCCCGCTGGCGCTGCCTGCGGCGGTCGGTCTCGCCGGCGTCTACCGGCTCGGCGCTCGCGCGTGGGCGATTTCCCGTTCGTCCGAGGAGAATACGACGCCCGCGGGCGCGGAACTGGCGCCCGACGGCGGGTCGCCCGACACGGGGCCGCCGGCCGAGGCCGAGGCCGACGCCGACGTCGACGCCGACGGCGGAGGACCCGTCGAGCGTCTCGAACCGTACGCCCGCGTCGTGACCGTCCTGGCGGCGCTGGTGCTCGTCGTGACGGCGGTCCCGGTCGCGGTCACCGCCGTCGACCTGGCGTACCTGAACGGCGACGACCACCGGCGGGTGCTCCCCGGCGTGGACTCGAAGAACGAGTACGCCCTGCAGTGGGCACAGCCGGGGACGGACCTGAAGCGCTCACTCGAAACGGTCGGCGAGGTGAGCGAGACGAACGAGGGCGTCGACGTGCTGCTCGTCGGCAGCGAGACGCCGTCCGGAAGCCCGGTCTTCTACATGCCGGCCGAGACGGTCTGCCAGCGGCTGCCGCCGGTCCACACGCCGACCGACCGGTGTGACGACCCCGACCGGGGGAACTGGCACAGCCGCCTGCCACTGCCGTGGTATCTGGAGGCGCAGGGCAGTGCGGTCGACTCGGTGCCGCCCGGCGCGGACCTGCTCACCCGTGACGTCTTCCCGCCAGTGGTGGTCGCCTACCAGTGGGACCGCAACCGCGTCCAGACGGCGCTGCCGGACCGGTACGAGGCCTCCGCCCACCGGTTCAAGCTCTGGTCCGAGGAGGTCGTCGTCTTCGTGGACCCGAGAGCGGTCGACGATGACGGTGACGGTGACGGTGGTGCCGACAGTGACGCCGACGCCGCCGTCGATGTCGACCTCGAACCGACACACTAAGGTCGCGTCTCTCTGTTCGGACGCCATGACCCAGGTCGCCTTCGACAGGCTACTCGTCGCCAACCGCGGCGAGATCGCCGTCCGCGTGATGCGCGCCTGCGAGGAGTTGGGCGTCGACACCGTCGCCGTCTACAGCGACGCCGACCGCAACGCCGGTCACGTCCGCTACGCGGACGAGGCGTACAACGTCGGTCCCGCCCGGGCGGCGGACTCCTACCTCGACCAGGAGGCGGTGCTCGACGCCGCTCGTCGCGCCGACGCCGACGCGGTCCACCCGGGGTACGGCTTCCTCGCGGAGAACGCCAGCTTCGCCGCGCTCGTGGAGGACTCCGGGGTGACGTGGGTGGGACCGCCGAGCGGGGCGATGGAGCGACTGGGCGAGAAGACCCGCGCCCGGCAGGTGATGGACGAGGCCGACGTGCCGATCGTCCCCGGGACGACCGAGCCCGTCACGGACGCGGAGGAAGTCCGGACGTTCGGCGAGGAGTACGGCTACCCCGTGGCGATAAAGGCCGAGGGCGGCGGCGGCGGTCGCGGGCTGAAGGTCGTGCGGTCGGCCGACGAGGTCGACGACCGGCTGGAGAGCGCCCGCCGGGAGGGGGAGGCGTACTTCTCGAACGACTCGGTGTACGTCGAGAAGTTCCTCGAAAGCCCGAAACACGTCGAGGTACAGGTGCTCGCCGACGAGCACGGCACCGTCCGCCACCTCGGCGAGCGGGACTGCTCGCTGCAGCGCCGCCACCAGAAGCTCGTCGAGGAGGCGCCGTCGGTGGTCCTCACGGAGGAGACTCGCGAGGCGATCGGCGAGGCGGCCCGTCGCGGCGTCGACGCCGCCGACTACACGAACGCCGGCACCGTCGAGTTCCTCGTCGTCGGCGAGGGGGAGGACCAGCAGTTCTACTTCATGGAGGTGAACACCCGCATCCAGGTCGAGCACACCGCCACCGAGATGGTCACCGGCGTCGACATCGTGAAGTGGCAGCTGCGGGTGGCGGCGGGCCAGGAGATCACCTTCTCGCAGGACGACGTCGAACCCGACGGCCACGCGGTCGAGTACCGCATCAACGCCGAGAACCCCGCTCGGGAGTTCTCGCCCACTCCGGGTCCACTGGAGACGTACGACCCGCCGGGCGGCATCGGCGTCCGGGTCGACGACGGCGTCCGACAGGGCGACGAGATCGGCGGCGACTACGACTCGATGATCGCCAAGCTGATCGTCCACGCGGGCGACCGCCACGAGTGTATCGAGCGTTCCCGACGGGCGCTGCGGGAGTTCGACGTCGAGGGCGTGCACACGACGATCCCGTTCCACCGGTTGATGCTCACCCATGACGCCTTCGTCGAGAGCGACCACCACACGAAGTACCTGGACGAGGAGCTCGACCCCGCGCTGATAGACGAGGCGGTCGAGCGCCACGGGCCGAACGACGGCGACGGCGACGGCGACGACGGCGACGGCGAGGACGACGTCGTCCGCCGGGAGTTCACCGTCGAGGTGAACGGCAAGCGCTTCGAGGTGGACCTGGAGGAACGCGGCGCGACGGTCCCCGCCGGCGCCGTCGGCGACGCCGCCACCGACACCGACACGTCGGCGTCCAGCGGGAGCGACACCGACACCGGCACCGCGTCGACGGACTCGACCTCGACCCCGACGTCGGCCGGCGACGACGCCGACGGCGTCACCGGCGAGCGGGTGCACTCGGACATGCAGGGCACCGTCCTGTCGGTCGAGGTCGGCGTCGGCGACACGGTCGAGACCGGCGACACGCTGCTGGTGCTGGAGGCGATGAAGATGGAAAACGACATCGAGGCGACCCGCGGCGGGACCGTCGGCGAAGTCGCCGTCACGGACGGCGAGAGCGTCGACATGGGCGACCTGCTGGTCGTCGTCGAGTGAGTCGCGCCGTCCCGACTCCGGACGGCACGGACGGGCGACGACGGTTCAGCCGTCGCTCGTCGGCGTCTCGTGGTCGCTCGGGGGGGACTGGACGGCGACGTACGGTGGGTTCCGCAGGTACTCCATCAGCGACGTGGAGCCGACGAAGCCACAGGGCGACTTCTCGAGAGCGACGTACTGCAGGCCGGCGTCGGTCACCCAGGTGCGTAGCACCTGCTCGGCGCTGTCGGCGTGGAACGCCGCGACCCGTTTCTCGACCACGTCGGGGTTGAGCACGGACACGAGTGCGTCCTCGGGGCCGATCCGCGAGTCCAGGTAGTACCGCAGGTCGCGGACGTCGTCGGCGCCGATCCGGTGTGTGAGCGAGGCGACGTCGATCAGTCCGAGACTGGCGCCGGCGTCCGTGCGGCGCTCTATCTCCTCGAAGGAGTCGATGACGGCGTCCAGCGACGCGAACGCCGTGAACACGTTGTCGAGCGCGGTGTCGTAGCCACCGACGGTGTCGACGACCGACAGCCGTCCCGTGTCGAGGAGGTCGTCGAGGTCGTAACCGTGACCGTCGAGCAGGCCGCCGAGTCTGGCCGGGGCCAGTCCCGTCGTGGGGACGACCGTGACGGTCTCGCCCCGGTCGAGTGCCGCGGCGAGGACCGTCGACAGCAGCGCGTCGAGGTTCGTCCGTCCGTCGTGTTCGATCAGGACGCCGTCACGCACCAGTCCGCCGCCGGTCAACTCGTCGAGGCCATCGATCCCCACCGGCGCGTGGCGGTGCTGTTTGAGGGCCGGCGGCTGCGAGCGGCGTTCGGGTCTGGCGACGACGCCCGCGTCGGCGAACTCGATCTCGACGGTCCGGCGGTCGTGGTCGACGCCGCGCATCTTCTCGATGGTGAGAAATCGGTGCGGGTCGTCGGCGACCCGCTCACGGTGGAGACGGATCACCCCGTGGGTGGTGAACTGCAGGGGCATCACGTCGTCGGGGTCGGTCTCCTCGGCGATGAACAGCGCCGTGGCCCCGAACTCGTCCGTCAACAGCCGGATGAGGTCGAGCACCTCCCGGCGGAACAGTCTCGGGTCGTCGGCCAACACGGAGAGTCCCGAGACCGAGTCGAAGACGACACGGTCACACGGCGCCGCTCGTTCGAGGTGGTCCCGGACGTACCGCGTCTCGAACGGCGGGGCGAACCCCTCGTCGAGGCTGCCCTCGTCCGAGAGCGTCTGCAGCGTGATCGTCTCGTCCTCCTCTATCGTGCGGCCGGGGCGGGCGTGGACGCTCGTGTACGTCAGCCGGTCGTGGTTCAGATCGAACTCGTACGACGCCAGCGAGTCCCGCAGTTCGGCGATCGTCTGCTCGGTGCTGACGAACAGACAGCGCTCGCCCCGCTCCAGACCGGCCTGCAGGAAGTTCATCGCGAGCGTCGTCTTTCCGGTCCCCGGACCGCCCATCAGAAGCGTCGATCGCTCCCGAGGGAGTCCCCCCTGGAGAGCGGCGTCGAGAAGGCCGACACCGGTCGAGACGGCCGTCTCCACGTGCGATCCCGACCCCACGGTCACCGGCTCCTCGCTCTCCCGTCGCTCACCTTCCGGGTTCGGGTCAGACACTGCCAATCGTTGCCTCGCCGCGCGCATAAGTGCACCGCATCCCCCACCGCGTCCGCTACCGACAGGTACGAACGGGACGAGCCGTACCTTGGAGTATGAGCGAGACGACCGTCACGGAGGACGGCATCGAGGCCCGCTACTACGAGACCGACGAGGAGCGCGTGCTCGCCTTCGAGCGCGACGGCCGCACGGCCGCGGTCGCTCAGAACCTCGAGGGCTACGCGATGCTGAAGGTGCGCGACGCGGCCGACGGCGACGAGCTGGAGCGGTACTACGGCTTCGAGGTGGCGCTCGACCACGCCGGCGAGCTGCTCGGCGCCGCCGCCCACGACCTGCCCGTCCCGGAGCCGGCCGCCGACATGGGGATGTGACCGACCCCGCCGCCGACGCGAGACGGCGCCGACGCCCGCGACCGGGCAGGAACCGATCGGCCTGTGCGCCGCGAGACGCAACACGGGGGCGTGATGACCGGCCGGTCGAGACCGGGCGACCGCTCGGGGGGTGACCGGCTGGCGTGGCTGCTCGCGGCCACCGCGGTCGGCGTCTACCTGCTCGTGATCGCCGGGACGACGGCGGTCGTCGACGCCGCGAGCGCTTGCCCCACCTGGCCGGTCTGTGAGGGACCGGTCCTCGGTGACGGCGCGCTCGGCGTCGCCGGAAGCACCGTCACCGCCTCGGGGCCCGAACCCCGGGTCTCAACGGCGGTCTACGTCGTCACCGTCGTCCTGCTGTACTGGCGGCCGACGCGGTGACGCCCGACGGAGCCACTTCACTTCGCTCCGCTCCGCTCCGTTCCGCTCCGGGACGGCACGGGGACCGGACCCGCCCGTGGCTTTAACCCGGGGGCGTCCCGACGAGAGGTCGATGATCGAGGTGGCGGACCTGCGCAAGGAGTACGAGGGCTTCGTCGCCGTCGAGGGGTCGACGTTCTCGGTCTCGCCGGGGGAGGTGTTCGGCATCGTGGGGCCGAACGGCGCCGGCAAGACGACGACGCTGAAGATGCTCGCGGGGCTGGTCGAGCCGACCGACGGCACGGCCAGCGTGACCGGCCGGGACGCCGGCGACGTCGAGACGCGCCGCGACCTCGGCTTCGTCCCGGAGGAGTCGCCGCTGTACGAGGAGATGACCGCCGACGGTTACCTCCGCTTTTTCGCCGACCTGTACGACGTACCCCGGTCGGTCGCCGACGAGCGCGTCGCCTCGGCGCTGGACCGTCTCGGCCTGGAGCACCGCGGGCGCCGCATCGGCGACATGTCGAAGGGGATGAAACGGAAAGTCGCCATCGCCCGCGCGCTCGTCAACGACCCGGACGTGCTGATATTCGACGAGCCCGCCTCCGGGCTCGACCCGCTGACGACGAACCGCGTCGTCGAGTTCACGCGCGAGCTCGGCGCGGAGGGGCGCACGGTCGTCTTCAGCGCGCACAACCTCTACCACGTGGAGTCGGTCTGTGACCGCGTCGTCGTGATGGACCGCGGCGAGATAATCGCCCGCGGCAGCGTCGAGGAGGTCCGCGCCGAACACGGCACCACGGAGTACCACGTCTACACCACGGTCGAGCTGCCCGAGGGCGAGGCGACGGCGAACGGCCGCCACCGGCGGACGGTGACGTCGATGACGGCCGTCGAGTCGGTCCGCGAGGCGGCCCGGGCGGCCGGCGGCGAGGTAGTCGACATCCGCACGCACGAGCCGAGTCTGGAGGAGATATTCCTGGAGATCGCCGGCGAGACGCCGACCGGGACGGTACAGTCCGGTCCCGACCGCGACGGCGCCGGGCCGGACGGCGGTCCGTCGCGGCACGACGGGGACGCGACGGCGGGCCCGGAGGAGGCGGCCCGCGGCGACCGCGAGGCCGAGACGCCGTCCGAGCCGAGCGCCGTCGACGGGACAGGAGAGCCGTGACCGGACCGCGGTTCCGTCCGCGCAAGGTGCTGCGGATCGCTCGCTGGGAGGTGAGCCGCACCGCGGGGACGGTCGACCGGCGGACGCTCGTCGTCACGGCCGCGCTGGTCGTCGTCGCGGCGCTGGTCGGTCCCGCGGCCGTCGGCGGCGTCGCGCTCGACGACGGTATCCACCGCGTCGGCGTCTCGGAGGACTCGCCGTACCGGCCGGTCGTCGAACAGCACGCGGAGCTCGCGGCGGGACCGCCCACGAGGAGCGCCTACGAGTCCGGACGCGTCGACGTGCTCGTGGTCGACGGCGAAGTGGTCCGCCCGCCCCGCAGCGACCGGACGGGGCGTGCCGCCTACGACGCCCTCCGCTCGGCCGTCGAGGCGTTCAACGACGACCTGCTCGGCCGGGCCGTCGACGAGGGCCGAGCCGATGCCGAAGCTGCGTTCCCCGTCGACGTTCGGCTGCGCTACGAGCGCCGCACGAGGGCCGTCGGGAGCGTCGGCAGTGACGGCGACGGTAGCGGCGACGGCGACACCGGGACGGACGGTGGCAGTGGCGGTAACGGTGACGGCGACGGCAACGACGGCGACGCCGGCGGGTCGGTCGGCGGTGGCGGCGCGCCACTGGGCGTGCCGGCACTCGGCGGCCCGGGCGGCGGCAGCACCCAGGGGTCGCCTTCGTCGATCACGCCGCCGTTCCCGTTCGCGTCGCTGGTGCTCGCCTTCCTGTTCGTCGTGCCGATGAACTTCGTCATCCAGTCGTACGGCTCGACGATCATGGAGGAGCGCATCGACCGGCGCGGCGAACTGCTGCTCGTCAGTCCCGTCTCGCCGGCGGAGATCGTCGCTGGCAAGACGCTGCCGTACCCGTTGGCCCTGCTCTCGGTGAGCGTCGCCGTCGCCGCCCTCGTCGGCGGCGGGCCGCTGTCGGTCGCCGCCGTCCTGCCGGTCGCGCTCGTCTTCCTGGCGGCGACGTTCGTCGGCGCGATGTTCGCCCGGTCGTTCAAGGAGCTCACCTTCGTCACCGTCGCCGTCAGTGTCTCGCTCACCGCCTACGTGTTCGTCCCGGCGATCTTCACGGAGATATCGCCGATCGCGCTCATCTCCCCGCTCACCGTCGTCGTCCGCGACCTGCAGGGCACCGGCGTCTCCGCCGGGGAGTTCGCCTTCTCGACCGGGCCCTTTCTCCTGACGGCGCTGGTGTTGTTCGCGCTCGGCGCCGGCGTCTACCGGGAGGAGGACATGTTCACACAGCGGCCGGTCCACCTGAAGGCGCTCGACGCGCTGGCGGCACGCGTCCGGAGCGCCCGGGGCGTCGCGCTGTGGAGTGCGCTGTTCGTCCCGTTCGTCTTCGTCGCCGAACTGCTCGTCGTCGCGTTGCTGTTCGCCGTCTCCGCCTCCGTCTCCGAGGCGCTCGTCCTCCCGCTGCTGGTCGCCGCGGTCGCCACCGTCGAGGAGGTGGCAAAGAGCGCCCACGTCCTCGCCGGCTTCGAGGCGGCCCGCTTCCGGCGCGGGCTCCGGACCGCGGTCGTCGTCGGCGTCGCCTCCGGACTGGGCTTTTTCCTCGGCGAGAAGCTCACCGTCGTCGTCCAGCTGGTCGGCCTGCCCGACCTGGCCGTCGGCCGGGCGGTCGCGCCGGAGGCCGCGAGCGCCACCCCGCTGGTCACGCTCGGTCTGTTGCTCGCGCCGCTGGCGCTGCACACGGTGACGGCGACGATCGCCGCGGTAGGCGCGAGCCGGAGCCGGACCGCCTACCTCGCGACGCTGCCGGTCGCGGTCCTCGTTCACTGGACGTACAACCTCGCCGTCCTGGGGGTGGTCGGCGGTGGCTGACATTCCCGGGTCCGACGACGACGGCGACGGTGACAATGGCCACTCTCGCCCGCCGCGCCGGAACGACAGCGAGGCCGACCGCGCCGGCCGGAGTGTGCGCGTCACCGTCGCCCGACGGGAGGTCGCCTCCCTCCGCAGCGAGAAGACGATCGTGCTGGCGCTCGCGATCCAGCTCTTCGTCGCCGCCTTCTCCTCGTTTCTCGTCGTCGGGCTGGTGTCGCTGTACAGCCCGAGCGGCAGCGGCTTCCAGGCCACCGTGGCGGTGACCGGCAACGCGAGCGACGAGGTGCGGACGGCCGTCGCCGGCACGCCGGCCCGCGAGGGCGCCCGCCTGGAGGCGGTCTCCGACAGGCGGATCGCCCTCGACGGCTTCGAGAGCGGTCGCTACGACGCCGTCATCGTGGCCGACGCCACGCCGGGCGGCGGCGTTCGCGTCACTGCCTACGTGCCCGACGGCGACGTGCGCTCGACGGTCACCGTCGTCACGGTCCGCGACCTGCTGGAGGCCGTCGAGCGCGAGCGCCGCGTCGAGCTCGCCCGGGACGGCCGGCTGCCCGAACCCGTGCCGGTGCCGCGACGGGTGCCCGCCAGCCCGTATCTGGGGTTCACCTACACCGTGCTCGTGCCGCTTCTGATGTTCATACCGGCGTTCGTCAGCGGCTCCGTCGCCGTCGACTCGATCACCGAGGAGGTCCAGCGCGGCACCCTCGAACTGCTGCGGGTCGCGCCCGTCGAGCTTTCGACCGTCGTCGACGCCAAGGTGCTCTCGGCGGCGACGCTCGCCCCCGTGCAGGCGGCGCTGTGGATCGCCCTGCTGGAGCTGAACGGCACGGCGATCGCCCGCCCGCTGGGCCTGGTCGGGGTCGTCGCCGGGCTCGCGATCGCCCTCGTGGTCGTCGGCGCGGGGGTCGCCCTGCTCGCCCCGGACCGCCGGCGGGCGCAGTTTCTCTACTCCTCGGGCGTGCTCGCCGCCGCGCTCGTCGCCGGGCTCATGCCGGAGCGTCCCGCCAACACCGTCGCCAAGCTGGCGATCGGCTCGGCGACGACCGCCACCTGGGTCGCCGTCGCCGGCTATCTCGCACTCGGGGTCGTCGCCTACCTGGCGGTGCGGGTCGCCGTCGACCGGTTCGACCCGGAGGAGTTGTGACGGCCGGAACCGAAAGCGGCTCCCTCCGGCCGCCCCAGCGGTGGATATGAAGGCTGTCCAGTTCCGCGACCACGGCGACACGGACGTGATCGAGTACGCGGACCGCTCCGAGCCGGAGCCGGCCCCCGACGAGGTCGTCGTCGACGTGAAAGCCGGCGCGCTCAACCACCTCGACCTGTGGACCCGCCGGGGGTTGCCGACGCTCGACCTGGCGATGCCACACGTCCCCGGCAGCGACGGGGCCGGCGTCGTCGCCGCGACGGGCGACGGCGTCGACCGCTTCGGGCCCGGCGACCGCGTCGCGCTGTGGGCCGGGGTCCACTGCGGCGACTGCGAGTTCTGTCGACACGGCCAGGAGCCGATGTGTGTCCGGTATCACGTCATCGGCGAGCACGTCCCCGGCGTCCACGCCGAGCGAGCGGCGGTCCCGGCGGCGAACCTCGTGTGCGTCCCCGAGGGCGTCGACTGGGCGACGGCCGCGGCCGCGCCGCTGGTGTTCGGCACCGCGTGGCGGATGCTGATGACCCGCGGCGACCTGCGGGCGACCGACGACGTGCTCGTGCTGGGCGCCAGCGGCGGTGTCGGCCACGCTGTCGTGCAGATCGCCGCCCACGCCGGCGCGACGGTGTACGCCACCGCCTCGACCGAGGCCAAACGCCGGCAGGCCCGCGAGCTCGGCGCCGACGGCGCGATAGACTACACCGAGCGGGACTTCGCCGAGCGCGTGCGGGAGCTGACGGACAAGCGCGGGGTCGACGTCGTCGTCGACCACGTCGGCGAGCGGACGTGGCCGGACTCGCTGGCGTCGCTGGCGAAGGGCGGGCGACTGCTCACCTGCGGGGCGACGACCGGGCCGACCGGCGAGACCGACGTTCGCCGGGTGTTCTGGAACCAACTGGACGTGCGCGGGTCGACGATGGCGACGCCGGGCGAGGTCGACGACGTGCTCTCGCTCGTCTGGGACGGCACGCTCGAACCGCACGTCCGCGAGCGCCTGCCGATGAGCGAGAGCGACCGTGCCCACGAGCTGCTGGCGGAGCGTGAGGGCTTTGGGAAAGTGGTGGTGATACCGGACAGTGAACTCTGAGGACGACGACCGCCCGGAGCGGTACGTCCACGACCCCGGCGAGACGGACGCGTCGGCAGGCGAGAGCGCCCCGACGGCCGACGCCGGGGGCGACGAGGGCATGGGCCGGCGGGGCTGGGTGCTGCTCGCCGCGGTCGTCCTGGCCTTCTTCGGGGCGCCGGCGGTCGTCTACCTCCGACCGCCCGGAGTGCCGTTCGAGGTGGCCTTCCTGGTGGTGCCGCTGGTGCCGGCGTTCCTGCTGGGGACGGTGGCCGTGTGGGCGATGACGGACCGCCGCCGGTAGCGCCTGGACTCGCAGCGCCCGGGATCGCGCTCCCGAATGTCCGCCTCCGACGTGGGTTCGACGCCGAGACCGTCACGAGGGCGGGCCCCCGGACCCGCGAGGTGTCGCCCACTACTCGAAGTCTCTGCGCATGGCGATCTCGAACCACGGACAGAGCCGTAGCTGTCGGTACCAGGGCCGGTTCTCGTACAGGCGACGGTACGGCACCCACAGCAGGCCGGCGACCTCGGACTCGTCGGGGGCCAGCGTCGGGTCTCGCAGCGTCAGCTTGAGCACCGAACACACCTCGTGCTCGACGCCACGGTCCTCGAAGAAGCGCTTGTACTCGAACTTGTCCGTCACCCGGAGGTCGCCGTACTGGTCGGGGGTGACGCCGAGTTCCTCCCGGAGTCGGGCGCGGGTGGCGTCGCGCTGGCTCTCGCCCCGTGCGGGGTGCGAGGCGACGGTGCCGTCCCAGTAGGTGTTCCAGAGTCGCTTTTGGGGGCTGCGCTGGGCCAGCAGCAGACGGTCCTCGTCGTCGAACACCAGGGCGGTGAAGGCACGGTGGCGCACACCGTCGCCGGTGTGGGCGTCGAGACGGTTGACCGTTCCCTGCTCCCTGTCGTCGCCGCCGACGGCGACGACCTCTTGGGCGGCGTTCTCGTGCGGTTGCTGCCCGGCGTCGTCACCGTATCTGCCGGTGTCGCCTCCGTCGGGTTCGCTCTCGCTCATACCTCGCGTTCGGCGAGCCGGGTGAAAAATCTTCGACTCTCAGGAGCCGCCGACGGCCCCACCCTCGCCCGGCGGCGCGGGGTCGACCTCGTAGCCCTCGCCGACCCGCAGTCGCACCGCCCCGGACTCGGTCCACACGGAGAGGCCGTCGCTCTCTATCATCTCGCCGTCGAGACTGAACCCGACCTCCTCGCCGTCGAGAGACGTCACTTCGAGTTCGGCGGCCTGCTTGCGGTGGGTCTCCGCCGCCGCCTCGTCGCCGAACAGCTTGTCGATCACCCGGTCTCCCAACAGCTTCGGCACCGAGGCGTTCTCGATGACGGTCACCTCGTGGAGACCGTCCTCGACGTTCGCCTGTGTGGGCCCGCTGGCCGGGAACCGCCGACCGTTGCCGATGAGCACGAACAGTGCGTCGCCGACGAACTCGCGGTCGCTCTTCGGGCCGGTCTCGACGTGTAGCCGCATGCCGTCGAACCCCCGCAGCGCCTGCAGCGTGTTCACGACGTACGCGAATGCGCCCAGCGACGCCTTCAGGCCACTGGAGGTGTCGCCGCTGGCGTCCGCGGTCAGCCCACAGATACAGGAGTTGACGAAGGGCCGTCCGTTGGCCACTCCGAGGTCCACGGCACGCGTCCGTCCCTCCTCGATCACCTCGAAGGCGTGGGGAATCGAGTCGACGCCGACGTTGCCGGCGAAGTTGTTGCCGGTGCCGCCGGGGACGACCGCCAGCTCCGTCCCGTCGAGCGCGTCGACCTCCCGGGCCCCGCGAACCACCTCGTTCAGCGTCCCGTCGCCGCCACAGGCCGCCAGCAGATCCGCCTCCGGAGCGCGCTCGCGGGCGAGGGCGAGCGAGTCACCGGCTGCCTCGGTCTCGACGACCTCGACGTCGTGCTCGCCGGCGAGCTCGTGCACCTGCTCGGCGTGGTCGCCGTTCCCGCTCTGTGGATTCAGTATCAACACGCGCTCCTCCCCGGAGCGTCCACCGGCCTCGCCTCTCTCTACCTGCTGGTCGCCGTCCCTTCCTGCGGATTCCGCGTCCGGATTTCCGTGTGTATCCGTGTCGACGCTCGTCTCTGTGTCCGTGTCACTGTGCGTGTCCGTGACCGTGCTCTCGGCCGCGTCAGTGTCCTGACCCCCCGACCCCGTCTCGCTCGTGTTCATGTACCACGCAGTGGGCGCAAGAGGAAAGTTCCTCATGTCCGAAGCGTGCCCGTGTACGCCGTCGACCTCCACAGTCACACCCGGTTCTTTCACGGGCGGCGGGCCCTGGGCGACCGGTTCGACCCGCTGGGCTTCCGACTGCTCGGTGCGGCCGCCCGCCGACGGGGGCTCGACGGCCTCGCGGTCACCAACCACGACTACTATACCCCCTTCGACGCCGGGGCACCGAGGGTGGTCCCCGGCGTCGAGGTTTCCACGACCACAGGGCACGTCCTCGTCATCGGGCCGGACCCCCCACGGGAGACCGATCCGGGCGCGCTCACCCCGGCGGAGACGGTCGCTCTCGCCCACGACCGGAACTGTGCGGCGGTGATGGCGCATCCGTTCCGCGGGACTCTCTGGCGTGCCCGGCAGCGACGCCCACGTCCCGGTCGAGGTGGGCCGCGCGTACACCGCCGTCGAGGCCGACCGGCTCACTCCCGAGGCCGTCGCCGCCGCCGTCCGCGACGGTCGCGTCCGTGCCAGGGTGCGCCACGGCAGGGCCGACGCCGCCGTCAGGCGCCTCTACCGGCTGCTGCACGGCCGGAGGGGCGACCTCAGCCCGCCACCCTGGGCCGAGGACATGGACCCCGATCCCGAACGGTTCCCGGCCGTCGACCGACCGGGGCGGTGACCGAGTCAGCCACCCCCGACCCGCTCCTCCAGAATGAGCCGCGAGACGACGTCTCGCACCTCGGACCGCTCGCGGGCCCGGGAGATGATGTCGTTGAGTCGGTCGGTGTCGGCGGCGTCGACGACGAACACCACGTCACGCTCGCCGCCGACCTGCCAGACGAAGTCGACGTCCTGCCACTCGGCGAGTGCCGCCGACAGCGCCCGCGCGTCGACGTCGACGGCGACGTCTATCTCCACCATCGCCCGCAGGTTGCCCGTCCGCGTGGTCACAGTGAACCGCTCTATCACCCCGTCGTCGAGCATCCCCTCGACCCGGTTCCGGACGGTGCCCTCGCTGGTCCCGACCCGCTCCGCTATCTCCGTGTACGGCGTCCGGGCGTCGGCGTTCAGCTCCGCCAGGATCGCCCGGTCCAGGTCGTCCATGTCCGGACCGGCGTCTCCGATCGCTTATGCGTTTCGAAATTCGAAGCGTTCTTTCGAAAGCAATCCTTAAGTTGCCGGCCCCGTACGAGTTTCGTAATGTCGGGAGCGTACGTGGCGGTCGAGGGCGGGAGGGTGATCGAGGGACGTGCCCGGTCGCCGGGCCGTGCGCAGGGGGAGTTGGTGTTCACGACGGCGTACACCGGCTACGAGGAGTCGCTGACTGACCCCTCCTACGAGGCACAGGTGCTCACCTTCGCCTACCCACTCATCGGCAACTACGGCGTCTGCGAGGAGCGCTTCGAATCCGACCGCGTCCACCCCTCCGCCGCGCTGGCACGCGAGTTCACCGACGACGTGACCGCGTGGCTCCGCGAGGCGGACGTGCCCGCGGTCGACCGCCTCGACACGCGCTCGGTCGTCACCGACGTCCGCGAGGCCGGCGTCAAGCGCTGCGGGATCGCCGCCGGCCCCGACGCCACCCCGGAGGACGCCCGCGCCGAACTGCGGACGTGTCCCGCGATGACCGACCGCGAGGCGATCGGCGCCCGGGTGAGCGTCACGGAGCCGCGGACGCACGGCGACGGCGCCGGTCCCCGGGTGGCGCTCGTCGACTGCGGCACGAAGGGCTCGATCGTCGAGTCGCTCGTCGCCCGCGGCGCCACCGTCGACGTGCTCCCCCACGACGCCACGCCCGCCCGGGTCGACGCCCGCGACCCGGACGCGCTGTTCGTCTCCAACGGCCCGGGCGACCCCGCCACCTTCGAAGCCGCCCACGACCTGGTGCGGGAGTTCCTCGACGAGCTGCCGATCGCCGGCATCTGTCTGGGTCAGCAGGTCGTCGCCCGCGCGCTCGGCGGCGACACGCGCAAGATGGAGTTCGGTCACCGCGGGGTCAACCAGCCGGTCCGCGACCTGGCCTCCGGCCGCGTGGTGATGACCACACAGAACCACGGCTACGCCGTCGCCGACCCCGGCTCGCTGGAGGTCACCCAGGTGAACGTCAACGACGACACCCCCGAGGGACTCGACGACCCCGAGCGGGACGTTGCCACGGGTGCTCCGTCGCCGCCGACTGACCCTCCCCCCCGTCTCCACCCCCGCCCGCGACCGCCCCGGTAATGCTCTCGACGCACGTGACGCGAGCCGCGGCCGAGGGTGTCCGGGCGACCGTCGCGGGAGGACCGCGTGACACTCGTCGCCGGAGCGTGCGACCTCGGTCGACGGATGCGGGTGCGGGTGCGGTCAGTCCCCGGTGCCCCACTCGCGGCGCGTCCGGGGTCGCTCGCCGACGGGACGCACGTCGACGTCGGCGGTCGCGTCGGCGTCGAGCGCCTCGACGACCGCCCTCGCCGCTTCGGCGGTCGAGCAGTACGGCAGCCCCTCCTCGACGGCCGCCCGCAGCGCCCGCCGGTCGTCGCTGACCAGGTAATCGACCTCGCCGGCACGGACCGCCGCCGGGACGTCCTCGTGCTCGACCGCCTCGGGCGCGACGACCTCGAACTGTCGCTCCAGCCCCTCGACGGGGAGGTCGACGACCGCCCGTCCGCCCGACGGCAGCCCGTCGGCGGCGTGCTGGGCTTTGCCGTAGGCGGCGGCGAACGTCTCGGCGGTGCCCATCACCTCGCCGGTGGACTTCATCTCCGGTCCCAGGCGCGGATCGGCGCCGGGCAGCCGGTCGAACGGCAGGACGACCTCCTTCACGCTCGACTGCTCGGGCACCCGTTCCTCGTAGTCGAGCTCCGCGAGCGTGTGCCCGGCCATCACCTTCGCGGCGGCCTTGGCGATCGGGACGCCGGTGGCCTTCGAGACGAACGGCACCGTCCGCGACGAGCGGGGGTTCGCCTCCAGCACGTACACCTCGGCGTCCGCCCCGCTACCCTGCACGGCGAGCTGTACGTTCAGCAGTCCGACGGCCTCCAGCGCGTGGGCGACCTCCTCGACGACCTCGCGCACCCGGGCGAGGGTCTCGTCGTCGAGCGACCGCGGCGGCACCACGCAGGCGGAGTCACCCGAGTGGACGCCCGCGGCCTCGACGTGTTCCATCACGCCGCCGACCAGCACGTCCTCGCCGTCGGCCACGGCGTCGGCGTCGAGCTCCACGGCGTCGGCGAGGTACTCGTCGACGAGCACGGGCTTTTCGGGGCTCACCCGGATCGCCTCGGTCAGGTACTCCCGGAGCTCGTCGTCGCCGTGGACGACGGCCATCGCCCGCCCGCCGAGGACGTACGACGGGCGGACGAGCACGGGATAGCCGACCTCCCCGGCGAGTTCGAGCGCCTCCGCCTCGCTGGTCGCCGAGTCGCCCTCCGGCTGTGCGATCCCCCGGTCGTCGAGCAGTCGGTTGAACCGGTCGCGGTCCTCCGCGAGGTCCATCGCCTCGACACTGGTGCCCATGACCTCACAGTCCAGTCCGCGGCGCTCGATCTCCGCCCGCAACGGCTCGCCGACGTCGACGGAGGTCTGTCCGCCGAACTGCACCATCACGCCGTCGGCGTCGGTCGCCTCGATCACGTCCGCGATCTCCTCGGCGGTGATGGGGTCGAAGAACAGGCCGTCCGACGTGTCGTAGTCCGTCGACACCGTCTCGGGGTTGTTGTTGACGACGTGGGCCCGGACCCCCTCGGCCCGCAGCGCCCGCACCGCGTGGACCGTACAGTAGTCGAACTCCACGCCCTGTCCGATGCGGATCGGCCCGCCGCCGACGATCACGACCGAGCGGGCGTCGCGGTCGACCCGGAGCTCGTCGACGCCGAACGCGCCGGGGTCGCGGGCGGAGTAGTAGTACGGCGTCGAGGCGGCGAACTCCCCGGCGCAGGTGTCCACCTGGTTGAACTGGCGGTCCGGGGCGACCGCTTCGACCTCGTCGAGCGTCGGCGGCCCCGCACGCCGGTTGTCGGTCGTCGCTTCGCTCCCGCCGGCGCCGCCCGCCGGGGCCGTCGCCGGCTCGCGGGCACTCGTCCCGTCGTCGGCCTCGTGGGCTGCCGCCGCCAGTTCGGTGACCTCCGCGTCGGTGAAGCCGACCGCCGCCGCGCGGGCGGGATCGCGCTCGGCCTCCCGCGCCGCGTCGGCCACCGACCGGAACCGTTCCAGATACCACTCGCGGACCGCCGTCAGCTCGCGCAGCTCCGCGACCGAGAGGCCGCGGTCGAACGCCTCCAGCACGGCGTACGGGCGGTCCGGCGAGGGGCGTTCGAGATACCGCTCGCGCAGCTCCGCGTCGCCGACCGCCGCGAGGTCGACCGCCGGCTCGTACTCGCTCGACCGCAGCGCCTTCAGCAGCGACTCCTCGAAGGTGCGGCCGATCGCCATCGCCTCGCCCGTCGACTTCATCGCGGTGCCGAGCGTGAAGTCGGCCTCGGGGAACTTGTCGATCGGCCAGCGGGGCACCTTCGTCACGACGTAGTCGATAGCGGGCTCGAAGGCGGCCGTCGTCTCGCCGGTGATCTCGTTTTCGACCTCGTGGAGGCGCTTGCCGAGCGCCACCTTCGCGGTGACGCGGGCGATCGGGTAGCCGGTGGCCTTCGACGCCAGCGCGGAGGACCGCGACACCCGCGGGTTCACCTCGACGACGCGGTACTCGCCTGCGGGAGTGCCGTCGTCGCGCCAGGCGAACTGGATGTTGCAGCCGCCGTGGATGCCCAGCTCGCGGATCACCTCGATCGCCGTCGAGCGCATCTCCTGGTGCCCCCGGTCGGGGATCACCTGTGAGGGCGTGACGACGACCGACTCCCCCGTGTGGATCCCCATCGCGTCGAGGTTCTCCATGTTGCAGACGACGACACAGGAGTCGTCGGCGTCCCGCATCACCTCGTACTCCAGTTCGATCCAGCCGGCGATCGACTCCGTGATCATCACGCGGTCGTCACGGGAGAGCCGCAGGCCGCGGCGCACCCGCTCGCGCAACTCGTCCATCTCCCCGACGACGCCGCTGCCGGAGCCGCCGAGCGTGTACGTCGTCCGCATCACCACGGGCAGGCCGCCGACGGCCTCGACGGCCGCTTCCACCCGGTCGACGGCGTCGATCGTCCGCGAGCGAGCGACCGGCTCGCCCATCGCTCGCATGCGCCCGCGGAACCGCTCGCGGTCCTCCGTGGCGTAGATGGTCTCGAGCGGCGTCCCCATCACCTCGACGTCGTACTCGTCCAACACGCCGCGCTCGGCGAGTTCGGCGGTGACGTTCAGCCCCGTCTGCCCGCCGAGTCCGGCGATCACCCCGTCGGGGCGCTCCCGCTCGATGACCGCCTCGATCGCCTCGGGCGTGATCGGCTCGACGTAGACGCGGTCGGCCGTCTCGGGGTCGGTCATGATCGTCGCCGGATTCGAGTTGACCAGCACCACCTCCGCGCCCTCCTCCTGCAGCGCGCGACAAGCCTGCGCCCCCGAGTAATCGAACTCCGCGGCCTGTCCAATCTTGATCGGACCGCTACCGACCAACAGGATCGTCCGTCCCGCCCCGGCGCCGTCCGAGCCGTCGGCCGCGTCCGATACCCCCGTCCGACCGCCCTCCGTCCCGCCGGGATCGCTCATCTATCGACGCGAGTTCGCGTATCGTAATAAGTCCGGCGACAGACTACGACTCCCAAAGACCAGTTTCGAATTTCGAAACCCGCGCGGGTGAGACGGCCCGGTAGTCGTTCGGTCACGAGCCGGGGGCGAGTCAGGAGCCGTCGTCGAGACGGTAGCGGTACGGGTGGTCGCGGATGATGTCGACCTCGCCGGTCTCCGCGTGTCGGCCGAGGACGGTGGCGACGCGGTGTGCGCTGTCGAACTCCTCGCCGTGTTCCTCGAGCACCCCGAGGATCTCGCGGGCGGTGAGCGGGTCGTCGGCGTCGGCCTCTCGGAGTGCCGACCGTATCCGCTCGAACTCGCCACGCCGAGTTCGCATGTCCGTCATGACCGTCTCTGTCGACATAAAGTACCGTCAGACTCGCGTCTTACGGCCTCTACCGGCCGATCTCCGCGCGTCGCCACGGCGTACCACGCTTTCGTCTGGAGATCGCCGGAGCGGTGCGCGACGCGGCCGTCATACGCTCGACCGTCCGCCGCGACACCGCGGTCAGACGGGGTCGTCGTGTTCGTCGGTGAACTCCCGGCGGCGGCGGTAGCGGTCGACGAACTCCTCGACGTCGAAAGTTCGCAGCTGCTCGCGGAACTGCTCGCGGGCGGCCGGGTCGTCGGCGTGACTCAGCGCGTGGTCCATCATCTCTACCACGAGTTCGACGACCAGCTCGTGGAGCCGTCGGGCGTCGAAGGCGGCGACCCATAGCGTCGCGTAGCCGACGGTGCCGTCCTCCGAGACGTTCAGGCTGACCACCTTCCCCGGGAACTCCTCGCGGGCCATCCCTAGCAGGTGAGCGGTGCCGAACTGCTCGAACTCGTCGTCGGTCTCGACGACGGCTCGTAGGTCCCGCACCATCGCCTCGGGCACGAACCGGCTCGGCGGGTGGACGTCCGTCACCACGGCGTGTGCGCTCCCGCAGTCACAGTCGTACTCGCGCATCCCCATGTCCACCCCGGCGGCGGCGACGCGCTCGCCACAAGGCAGCGTCGCTTCCGACCCCGAGTCACGGCCGGGCACCCGCGGCTCCGACATACCCGCTGTCGGCGGCCGACCGGTATAAGACTCGCGACTACTCGCCCCTCGCCGGGCGGCTCAGTCGTCGGCGGCCTCGGCGGCGGGGACCTCCGAGAGCTCGATGTCGCCGTCGAGGGTGCGGATCGGGTACGGGATGTCGATGCCGACCTCGTCGAAGCGACGCTTGACGTTCGCGACGTACTCGCCGCGGACCCGCACGAGCTCCGCACGGGAGGGCTCGGCGATCCAGACCCGGGACTGCAGACCGACCGAGGAGCCGGCGAGTTCGGTGAGCCGCACGGTCGGCTCCGGGTCGTCGAGAACGTCCGGGTGGCTCTCCGCCTCCCCGACGATGATCTCGGTCGCCTCCTCGATATTGTCGTCGTAGCTGATGCCGAACAGGAACTTCAGGCGGAGCGTCTCCTTGGCGACGGGGTTTTTGATGACGTCGTCCGTCAGCTTCGTGTTCGGCACCGTCAGCAGCTCGTTGTCGAAGGTGCGCACCCGCGTCACCCGCAGGGAGATGTCCTCGACGATGCCGGCGTTGCCGTCGAACTCGATCCAGTCGCCGATGCGGAACGGCTGTTCGGTGAAGATGAACACGCCGGCGACGAAGTTCGCGATGGCGTTCTGCATCGCGAAGCCGATCGCGAGCGTGGCCGCCGCGCCGATCGTCGCCAGCGAGGTGAGGATGCTGCCGAAGCCGGCGAAGCCGAAGGCGATCGCGACCGAAAGAGAGAGGACCGCGAAGTTCGTCAACTTCAGCAGCGGCCGCCAGACGTGGGTGTCGAGGTCGCGGCTCTCCAGTACGCGTCGCACGAGTGGCTGGACGACGATTCGCCCGAGGACGTAGAGCGCGACGAAGGCGAGGAGGAACTTCAGCGCGCTCGCGGTGACGGCGACGGCGTTTTCCGGCACGCCCAGGTCGGTCAGTAACTCCTGCAGTCCGCTCTGGAGAGGGAGGCCGGTCATCGTCGCAACACCGCCGTGTTGCCACGCGTGTCGACCACCTCGGCGTCGACGTCGTCGGCCAGCCCGTCCGCCAGCGTCCCGACGTCGGCGCCGGCTCGCGCGGAGCGGAGGAACTTCAGCTTCACCAGCTCGCGGTCGGCCAGCTGGCCGTCCAGCTCGTCCACCACGGCGTCGGGACCGGCCTTGCCGACCCACACCGTCACGTCGAGGTCGTGGACGCGCCCTCGTATGTCCTCGTCCATTAGGCAGATACTCTCACGCTGCCGTGTTAAGATTTCCGAGCCGCGAGCCGACTCAGTACGGGTACCGATCGATCCGCCCACAGTCACAGGCGATCACCACGTGACCGTCGGCCAGTCGCACGCGGGCGTCGACCCCCGGCCGCCGGTAGCGGTCGCAGTCGTCACAGGCGAACCGGACGAAGGTGCGGGGCAGCGACAGGCGGTTCCGCTCCGCGACCCGGCGGGCGAGCCGGACGTACTCCCTGGCGTGGTCGGTCTCGCCGTCGGCGGCGGCCTCTCGCGCGAGCGCGTGCAGCCGCTCGACTCGCTCCTCGGCGATCACGGCTCGCGTTCGTGACGGAGCGTTCTCACTGTTGGGGTGAAGAGGGGAGCGGGGGGTGGGGGGAGCGGGGCGTCACGGGAAATCCAAACAGACCGTGCGCCCCGTCAGAAGGAGGCCGGCCCCGGATTAAAACGTTGTGCTTCGCCGGCGGTCCCGTCGGTCGGTCGGCCGAGTCGGTGATATTTAATGCCGGCCGGCCGTGTCGATTGGCGTGCGGGTCCTGCACCACCTCGAACTGGAGTCACGGCTCGACCGCAGCGGCATCAGCACGGCCGTCGACCACCAGCGCCGTGCGCTGCGTGACCGCGGCGTCGAGGTCGTCACCGACCCTCTCGGCGACGCCGGCCTGGACACCGTCGTCGCCGGCGTCGACGACCTCGTCACGACCGGCCACGGCGACCCTCTCGTCGACTACGACCTGCTACACGTCTCCACCGTCGGCCCCGTCTCGCTCGCGCTCACCGGACACGCTCGCCGGCACGGCCGTCCGGTCGTCGCCAACGCCCACACCACCCGCGAGGACTTCGCCGGCAGCTTCCGCGGCTCCCGTCTCGTCGGTCCCCTCCTGGAGACCTACCTCAGGCGCTACTACTCCCGGGCCGACCTCGTCGTCTGCCCCAGTGAGTACACGAAAGGCGTCCTGGAGGACTACCCGGTCCGGGCACCGGTCCGACCGGTCACGAACGGCATCGACCGCGACTCGATGACCGGTCACGAGGCGCTCCGGCAGAGGTACCGCGACCGTTACGACCTCTCGGGCACCGTCGTCTTCTGCGTCGGCAACGTCTTCGAGCGCAAGGGCGTCGCGGAGTTCTGCGAGGTCGCCCGCCGCACCGACCACGAGTTCGCCTGGTTCGGCCACTACGACACCGGCCCACGGGCCTCGACGACCGTGCGCCGCCTGACGAGCGACCCGCCGGAGAACGTCACCTTCACCGGCTGGGTCGAGGACAAGCGCGGCGCCTTCGCCGCCGGCGACGTGCTGTTGTTGCCCGCCGAGGTGGAGAACCAGGGGCTCGTCGTCCTGGAGGCGATGGCCTGCGAGAAGCCCGTCGTCCTCTCGGACATCCCGGTCTTCCGGGAGTTCTTCGACGACGGCGAGGACTGCCTGCGCGGGGCGTCGGTGCCGGAGTACGTCGACGCCGTCGACCGTCTCGGAGCGACTGGGCGCGGCGGGTCGGGAGACCGCCGCGGAACACTCCCTCGACAGGGTGGGCGAGGAACTGGCGGCCGTCTATCGGGAGCTGCTCGACGGGAGTTCCAGGGAGTAGCCTGCGCGACGACAGTCAGTCGTCGGCGGCCGCACTCGGGGCGACCTCGATCTCGACTCCGGCCGTGTCGGCACACCGGTGACTGTAGTCGGTATCGGTCGCTGTCAGCCGAGGTAGCGGTCCCTGATCAGTTCGATGTACCCCCTCGACAGTCCGTTCCGGTCGCGGTGGTACCCCAGGAGTTCGGCAGCGAACGCCGGCTCGATCGCGTCAACCCACGCCAGCAGTCCCACCAGTTGCGGCGTGGAGGCGAGTCCGATGTCGTCTCCCAGGAGGATCACGACCGTCGGGAGGTTGTCCGTCCCGATCTCGTCGGTTGCGAGCAGGTCGGCGTCGAGCGCGTGCGCGAGGGCGATGGCGTCCAGCTCGCCCGCGTCCAGCCCGTAGTCACTGTCCAGAACCGTCCGGAGCCGTTCGCCCGCGTCCTCGCCCGGCAGGAGTGCAGGATCGACTCCGCCCGCAATCTCGCGGCTCTCGTCTGTCGAGTGCCTCGTGAGATGGTCCCCTGCCTCCAGCACGAGTTCGGCGGACGCCGCGAGAAAGTCGTCGCCCGTGGCCGTCTCGGTGAGTTCGCCGAGGACGGTGTCTGGGACGTGCACGTCGTAGCGGACGAGGACGTTCTTCAGCGGATCACTCCCATCGGGGACGTCGAACTCTCGGTCGATCACCGGTCCAGCGAGGTTCAACAGCACCGAGGTATCCGCCACCAGCAGTGGACGGCCCACGGCAGCTCACCCGCCCCGTTCGTCCTGTCGTTCGTCACCTTCGACGGCCGGAGGATCTTGGCCGTAGAACTCCTCGTCGTCTGGAAGCGCCACGTCGGCGTCCGGCGTCGGGAGGTCACGCTCCACGAGCCGTCCGAGCAGGTCGAGACGTACCGTCTCCGCCTCCCCGAGCAGCGTGACGACCGTCTCTCGATCGAGTTCCCCGGAGAGGTACTGACTCCGGAGTGCCTCGCGGAAGGTCGTGTCCGACAGTGTCTCCTCCAGTTCGCGTTCGAGCGCCTCCGTGAGCAGCACGGTCCGGTTGACGCCCCGAAGCTCTGCGACGGCGTCCGCCATCGCCACCAGCTCCTCGGGGACGTTGAAGTCGACGCGGCGCTTCCCGGACATATTGATGTGTAGCGACTACACACACAAGAGCGTTCGGACGCCGATCAGTCGTCAGCGGCCGCGCTCGCGGCGACCTCGACCTCGCCGGCGTCGAGTTCGGCCTCCAGCTCGCGGGCGGCCTCGACCATGTTCGCCGTCTTCCGGTAGGCGACCCGCCTTGATCTCCTCGACGGACTCCACCTCGGCGTGGTGGACGTCCACGGCGCCCAGCGCGAGGTCTTTCGTGAACGTCGGCTCCTCGAACACGTCGAGCTTGTCGTAGTCGCCGTTGGCGAGTTCGACGTCGATCTCGTCGACCGGGAACTCGAGGAGCTCGGGGTAGATGCGGTCGTAGTCGCCGTAGCAGACGTGCAGACCGACGCGAACGTCCTCCGGCAGCCCGTCGACGACGCGCTCCAGGCAGTCGCCGACGACGGCGTAGTCGTCCTCGTGTTGCGCGAGAGCCGGTTCGTCGATCTGGACGTAGCGGGCGCCGGCGTCGACGAGCTCCTCGACCTCCTGGTTGACGAGGTCGGCGAGGTCGTTCGCCAGCGCCGCCGTCGAGTCGTACGCCTCGTCGAACGACCACCGCGCGAGCGTGTACGGCCCCGTGATCGGCACCTTCACCGGCCGCGAGGCGACGTCGCTGGTGAACTCGTACTCGTCGCGCAGCCACGGCTCCGCGTACTCGACCTCGTCGACGACCGACGGCTTGTGGAAGTAGTTGTGCCCCCACACCTTCACGGGGCCGTTGAACTCGAAGCCGTCGATGCGGGCGGCGAAGTACTCCACCATCTCCGAGCGGCGCATCTCCCCGTCGACGACGGCGTCCAAGCCGGCCCGCTCGTGCTCGTCGACGATCAGACGGGCGGCGTCGTCTTTGGCCTCCTGCCAGTCGTCGTCCTCGAAGTCGAGGTCGTGCTCGTCGCGGGGGTCGTGGTCCCGGGTCTCCGGCCGGGAGATGTCGCCGCCCTCCGCCAGGTCGCGCGAACGGTGCAGCCAGGTCGGCTTCGGGTACGAGCCGACCACCGTCGTCATCAGGAAGTGGTCGTTCGGGTGGTCCGCGGGACGGAACTGCTCCTTGCTCATGCGTCGGCCTCCCGGGCGCTCTCGGCGCCCGCGGGCAGTCGGTCACGACCGCCGGTCAGCGCGCGGAGCTTCGACTCGAACGTCGAGTGCGGCAGGTGAAACAGCGGCGTGTTCGCGCTCGCGTACACCCGCCGTAGGTCGGCGCCGGGCGTGTTCGAGCGCACCCAGTCGACCCGCTCGGCGACGCCGTCGGCGCCCTCGCTGACCGTGTTGCCGCCGTCGACGACACCGAGCAGCGCCGTCTCGCGGGTGCCGTACTCGTTGATCAGGTAGCGGTTGTCCTCCGGCGCGCTCACGAAGTCGTAGCCCAGCGCGTCGACGTCCGTGTCGAGCAGGTGGGCGTGCAGCCTCTCGCCGACGGCGTCCCAGTACGGCTGGACGACCGTCTCGGCGTCGACGGCGCGGGCGACCCGGTCGACGCCCTCGCTCGCCCGCTCGTCGAGCCCGTCGCCCGGCGGGTCGACGGCCAGTGACGGCTCCAGGAGCAGCAGCGTCTCGAACGCCGGCACGTCGGCGAGTTCGCCGGCGAGGAAGTCCGCGACGCCTTCGAGCAGCGCCGTCTCCCCGCCGTAGTACTCGTCGGTCGCCAGCCGCGACAGCGTGTACGGCCCCGGGAGCACGACCTGGCGCTCGTCGGCCGTCGTCCGATCGGCGAAGGCGGTCAGTTCGGCCGCCAGGTCGCCGTCGGCCGTCAGCGGCCCGGTGACCGCCGGCTCGCGGTAGAAGTTGTTGTTGTCGTAGTAGCGCAGCAGTCCGCGTGTCTCCACGGCGTCGTGGACCGCCAACGGGTGGGTCAGCACGTCGTCCCACCGCGGCTGTCCTTCGACCACGCGGTCGAGACCGGCCTCCCGCTGGACCGCGACCAGCTCCTCGCGGACCTCGGCGTAGACGGCCGCGACCGCCTCGCCGTCGTCGCCCGACACCATGTCCTCCTTCTGGTGACCCTTCAGGTCCGACAGCTCGTCTTTCGCCCAGTCCGGGAGCGGGTACAGCCCCGGCGTCGTCGCGAGCGTTTCCATATGTGTCACGCTACGGGATACCCCCGTTTAATATTTCCCATCGACGGCGATACGCGGTGGTAATTACGTGGCGGTATCGGTCGGCGGTCAGTCCCCTCCGCCGGGGTCGGCGTCAGCGTGCCCGCGTCCGCCCGCCGCCGTCCGCCCCCCGTCAGTCTCTCGCCCCCCGGCCTCTCGCCCCGTGCCGTACCGGCGCTCGACCGCCGCCAGCACGCGCTCGGCGTCGCCGACGGGCGTTCGCTCCCAGTCGCCGTCGGCCGTCTCGACGTGGACGCGGTCGCCCCGGCGAGCCGCGAGCGGTGCCGCGGCGTCGAGCGCTCGCGCCTCGCCGACTCGCTCCGGCGTCCGTGTCGCCAGGTCCAGGCGGGCGTCCTCGACGACCCGCAGGCGGTCCTCGCCGAGCAGCAGCTGTTCCGCCCGGACGGACCGGGGCGGTCCGACCCGGGCCAGGCGGTCCTCGACGGAGAGGACGGTGACCCCCGGGGCGTCGTCCGGTCCGTCCGCGTGCTCGCGGCGGCGCGTCGCGACGGACTCCCGCCAGCCGGACAGGAGGTCTCCGGCCGTCGTGAGGACGTAGACGCCGCCGAGAGCCGGAGGGAGCGAGGCCGCCACGAGGACTCGCACCGGCGTCAGGACGCTCTCGGACGGTGACGGTGCCGTCTGGAGCACCGGCCCGCTCAGCAGGCCGAGCAGGCTCGCGGCCGCCGTCGTCGCGAACAGCCCGACGACGCCGACCGACGCCGCGAACAGCGGTCGCGTCCCGAGCGTCCACAGCGCTCCCTCCGCCGGGGAGAGGTCGCCGACGCGGGACGGCTCCGAGTCCTCGCGGGCGAGGCGACGGGCGGCGGCGACGGCGACGAACGGTGCCGCGACGACGACCGGCAGCGGAACGAGCCCGTCCATCCCGGCCCGCCACCACGCCCAGACGCCGGCGACGACGGCGACCGGGAACAGCGGCCCTCGGAGGAGGTTGCCCGCCCGGGTGAGCTGTCCGTCGTCCGGCTCGCGACGCCGTGCGTACTCGACGTAGCCGACGGCGGCCGACAGCGGCCACAGCGCGAGCCAGGCCAAGACCCCGGCTCCGGCCAGCAGCACCCGGGGGCGCTGCCACACCGGGACGCCGGCCCCCGCCGAGGACAGCGCCCCGGTCGTCGCGTACGTCGTCGCCGGCCCCGCGAGAGCGTACAGCGTCCCGAGGAAACACCCGAGGACGCCGTACCGGCCGGCGGACACGCCGACGCCGGCCGCGAACACCGGCGTCAGTCCCGCGACGACGGCCGCGAAGACCAGAACCAGATCGACTGTCCGCTCCGGCGCCGGCGAACCGAGCAGCCACCTCTGACTGCCGGTCAGGGCGATCGCCGACACTCCCAGGGCGGCCGCCGCCACGGAGAGCACGCCGACGGTGACGAGTGCGCCGCCCGCGACCGTCCGCGTCCGGCGACGCCAATCCATAGGTCGTGTCAGACGTCCGGACGGTAAGTGTCTTTCCCGGCGTCACCGCACCAGTTTCAGCACGGTCAGCGTCTCGAACGGGAACGACTCCTCGCGCGCGGCGACGGCGGCGAAACCGGCCCCGTCCGCGAGGTCGACGACGGCCTCGACGCCGGTCAGCGTGCTCACCAGCAGGAGCGCGAACCCGCTCGGCGCGAGCACGCGGGGCAGGTCGTCGAGAAACGCCGACACGACCGCCCGCCCGTTCTCGCCGCCGGACAGCGCCGTCGCCATCCAGTCGTCGCGCTCGTCGTCCGGGTCCGTCGGCAGGTACGGCGGATTGAACAGCACGGCGTCGAACGCCTCCGCGGCGAAGGGCGCGGACAGGTCCGCTCGGACCACCTCGACCGGCGTCGCTCCCTCGCCGTCGGGCGCCGTCTCCGCCGATCGCTCCCCGCCGTGGCCGTACCGCTCGCGCGCTCGGCGGCAGGCGTGGGGGTTCACGTCGGAGGCGACGACGCGGGCGCCGGTCGTGGCCGCCGCCCCGGCGACGTAGCCGGAGCCGGTGCCGACGTCGAGCGCGAGGTCGCCGGGCGAGACGTGCTCGCGGGCCGCCTCCGCCAGCAGGTCGCTGTCCTCGGCGGGCTCGTACACCTCGCCGACCTCCGTGGGGTCGAAGATCATCGGTCGTCGCCGCCGGGACCGCCGTCGGGGGTCGGTCGGGGTCTGGCGTCCTCGGCGAGAGTGATGCCGTCCCGCGGGGAGAGCGTGCGCTGCGGGAACGGGACGTCGATCCCGGCGTCGGCGTACGCCTCCTTGACGGCCTCGACGACGTTCGTGCGGGCGCGGTACAGACGGCCGGCGCTGGGGTCGGCGATCCAGAACTGCAGTTCCAGTACGACCGCGGAGTCGCCGAACCGCTCGGCGATCACCTGCGGCGCCGGCGTCTTCAGAATGCCGTCGGTCTCGAACATCGCCCGCTCGGCCACCTCGATCGCCTCGCGGACGTCCGTCTCGTAGTCGACGCCGACCTCGACCGTCTCGCGCAGACGCCCCTCCCGGGACCGGTTGACGACCTCCTGGCTGGCGACGCGGTCGTTCGGAACGATCACCTCCTCGCCGTCGAGCGTGCGCAGTCGCGTGTTGACGACGGTGATGTTCTCGACGGTCCCCTCACGGTCGGCGATCACCACCCAGTCGCCGACGGTGAACGGCCGGGCGAACAGGAGCACGAAGCCGGCGACGACGGCGCCCAGCGTCTCCCGAGCCGCCAGGCCGATCACGACACCGAGCACGCCGGCCCCGATGAGCAGGTCGCGGAGGTTCACCTCCCAGACGGCGAGGACGAGCAACATGCCGATGGCGTATAGCGTCACCTGGACGACGTGGTAGATCACCTGTCGGCGGTGGTCGGTGCTCAGTTCTGCGACACGACTCCGGTCGACGACCCGTCGCACGACACGCGTCAGGCCGTACGCCGTCGACAGCACGAGCACCGAGACGACGATCCGCACGCCGAGCAGCTCGTCCTCGGCGATCGTCGCCAGTTCGTCCACGATCTGTCCGGCGGCGTCCCACACGACCACGAGCGCCGTCGCCGTCGCCCCGACCAGCACGGTGAACGCCACGGTCTCGAGCGTCTCCACGGCCAGGTCCGACAGCCGGCCGCGCAGTCGGGTGCTCGCGGCCTCGACCGCGAGCCACGCGACCGCAAGCCCCACCACCAGCGCGGCCGTGGCGACCACCTGCTCGGCGGTCGTGCCGAGGTCGACGAACGGCACCTGCCCCGGCGCCGGCTGCCCTCTCACGCGGTGTCACCTCCCGGGTCGCCTCCCGCGTCCGCGGCCTCGGTCTCGACCGCCAGCGACCGCGCCGCCAGCCGGGCGAACTCCGCCGGCGTCACCTGGCCCGCCCGCCGGTCCATGAGCGCCTCGTTCTCGGCGACCAGTCGCTCGGCGGTCGCGTCGTCTATCCCGGAGATGTGGGTCGTGTTCCGGACGGCGTTGCGCAGCGTCTTCCGGCGCTGGGTGAACACCGCCCGCACCAGGTCGAGGAAGCGCTCCTCGTCGGGCACCTCGTAGGCCGGCTCGCGGGGCGTCGTCCGGACGACGGCACTCTCCACCGCGGGCCGTGGCTCGAAGGCCGTCGGCGGCACCCCCTCGACGACCTCGACGTCGGCGTAGTGGCCGGCTGTCACCGACAGCCGGCCGTAGTCGTCCTCGCCGGAGGCGGCGGCCATCCGGTCGGCGAACTCCGCCTGGACCGTGAGCACGAGCGGTCGCCGCCGCGGCAGCAGTCGGAAGCAGAACTCGCTGGCGGCGCCGTACGGCAGGTTCGACACCGCGGCGTCGAACGCCGGCAGGTCGACCTCCAGGGCGTCGCCCTCGACGACAGTGAGCCGGTCGGCCGCCCGCTCCGCGGCGAACTCCTCGCGGAGGAAGGCGGCCAGCCGCGGGTCGCGCTCGATCGCCGTCACGGTCGCCCGGTCGGCGGTCGCCAGCAGGCGGTCCGTGAGCGCCCCGGTGCCCGCGCCGATCTCCAGGAGGTGGGCGTCACTGTCGGGCGGGCGCCACGCCGGCAGGTGCTCCGGGAGACGGTCGAGCACCCGGTCGTCGACGAGGAAGTGCTGGTCGCTGTGCGGGTCGGGCCGCACGTCCGCCCGCGAGATCAGTGCGTCCGGGTCCCGCATCACCTGGCGGTCGGCGCCGCGTTCCCGTAAGCCCACCGCTCGTGGCCGCCGGTCGCCCCGCTCACTCGCCGCGGGCGAACACCCGGTACTTCAGGTCGTCCTCGGTGAGCTCCTGCATGATGCGGTCGACGATCACGCCCTTGGCGTCGTGCAGGCCGGCGACGCGGTCCTCGACGTCCTCGAAGCTCTCGAAGCGGCCGCGACGGCGCTCGTCGAGGATGCCCTCCTGGAGCTTGTCGCCGATGCCGGGCAGGAGGTTCAGCTGGTGAAGCCGCAGCGTCACCGGCTGCGCCTCCAGGTAGAACTCGACGAAACGGTCCTCCTGGGCCTCGACGACGTCCTCGACGACGTACTCGAGTTCGGACTGGGCGCCCCCGGAGAGGTCGCCGTACTCGACCGCCCTGACCGAGACGACCTCCGGCGAGCGGTCGGCGGGCGGGTCGACGACCAGCCGGTCGCCGATCGCGACGGTCGCGTCCCCGTCGACAGTGCACTCGAACAGGCGGAAGTCCTCGACGCCGAGTGCGTACGCGAGCGGGTCCTTCTGGTACTGGGGGCGGTCGTCGTCGGACCGACCGTGGGCCAGAAAGTCCAGCACCACCGCTTCGCGAGTCGTCTCCTGCGGAGACTCCTCGCTGTCGACGTTGCTCATGCCGTCGAGGTACGGCGACCGTCCACTTAAGCGGTCCCCTCGGCCACGAGGGGTGACACGAGACGGTGTGTTTTTGCCCCGTCCCGCCGTCAGGGCGACCGTGAGCCGGACCGACGCCGACCGCGGGGCGCAGTCGCAGTCACAGTCGCCGCCCCGTCAGGACGTGCTCCAGTTCGAGGGCTGGCTCGGCAGCCCCGACCACGAGGCGGTCCCGGCCGGCGAGGCCGAGGCCGTCGTCGCCCGCTACCGGCGGCGGGCACGCAAGTGGGTCGGCTACCGCGTGACTGCCGTCCTCGTCGTCTGTCTCGCCGGCACCGCCGTCCTGTTCCGGTTCGTCGACGACCTCGTCGTCGCCGGCGCCGTCGGACTGGTCGTGGCGGTCGTCGGCTCGGCGACACAACTGGGGGCGCGCGACGAGGGCGTCCCTGAGATCGTCGCCGAGAACGTCGACCCGACAGTCGCACGCCGCGAGTACGGCGTCGACCCCGCCTTCGAGACCGACGACTGAACGACGCTCGACTGACTACTCGTCCTGGCAACAGCCGCCGGCCGCCTTCGAGACCGACGACCGGACGACGCCGTCAGGCGGTCTCGGTCTCGATCTCGGAGACGGAGACGTACTCCGCGAGCAGCCGGAGGATCTCGTCGAGCTCCTCGCCGGAGAGGGAGTATCGCTCCTGTGCGTAGACCGAGCGGAGCTCGTCGCGGTCCCGCGGCAGGAGGTCGACGACCTTGTAGGCGGTCGCCTCGTCGACCTTTTCGAGCTCCTGGAGGCGGTCGACGAGCTCCTGGGCCTCCCCGGCGTCGAGTTCGGCGAAGGTGTTGACGTGCTCGATCGAGCGCGCGAGGACGTAGTGCATCTCGCGGTCCTCGGCGGCGCGCTCGACTTCGAGGTCTTCGAGCAGTTCCTTCGTCTCGGAGACGCTGAGATACTCCTCGTCGACGATCTCCTTGAAGATCGTCATTCCTGCAGTCGGAGGTGGGCGGGCGCGGCGATGACGAGCTTCTCCTTGCCCTTGTCGTTGACGCGCACTTTGTACGAAGTGCCCTGCTCGGCGACGACCTCGCCGGTGTGGCCGTTGTAGCGGTGGTGGAACTGTCCGTCCGGCACGGACGGGTCGATGCGGAGGTGGACGGTGTCGCCGGACTCGAACGACTCGATGGAGCGCTGTGGCGGCGACTGCCCGCGCTCGCGGGGGTCGTTCGACAGTTTCTCCCGCGTCCCGCTGCGCGGTCCCTTCGAGTTCGGCATTCGTGTCGACCGCTACTGGCGACGCCGTGTTAAATGATGCGCTCTCCGCGTCTCACGTCGTCACGGGCGGCGTTCGCGAGCGACCCCGAGACCGCGGAGAGGACGAGCGGGCCCAGTCGGCGGGCCGCGCCGCCGTCGAGTCGGCGGGCGTAGTGTCCGGGTCGGCGTCGGTCTCCGGTGTCTCGCCCTCGCCGGGAGCGTTGACGAACGTCGCGTGCCCGATGGGTCCCGAGTACGACTCCGGACGCGGCCGCCACCGCGACGACGACCGAGGCGCCCGCGGCGAACAGTCCTCCACTGACTCCGAACAGCGCCACCGGGACGAACGCCAGCACGTAGTCGTAGTATTCCGCCATGCTTCTCGTGCATATTCATGTGGACGCCCGAGATAGGACTTCCACACGCCTCCGTCGGGGTTGCCGCGAAACCTGCCGCTGGCCCGAGAAACGACGCGTGTAACTTCCCGGTACTATCGCCCGCCCGTCTCCTTCTTGATGCCGCCCCGGACCCGCGGTCGGGACGTCTCGACGTTTCCGGCGTGATTACCACGGTGAATACCACAGCCCGGGGGTCGGGAGACGGAGGTGTGAGTGTCGCGACCGTGGCGTTGAAGCGGTGTCGCGGGGAAGACGGAGCGTGGACGGCAACGACCGACGGATCGTCGGGCTAGTGATGCTCGCCCACGCGATGGTGCACACGTACGAGCTGTCGGTGCCGATCTTCATCGGCTACTGGCTCGACGGCTTCGGCGCGACCGAGGCGGCGATCGGGCTGGCGGTCACGCTCGGTTACGGCGCCTTCGGCATCGGCGCGCTCCCCGGGGGCGTCCTCGCCGACCTCGTCGGCTCGCGGCGGCTCATCGCCGCCTGCCTGCTCGGGATGGGCGGTGCCTTCCTCGCGCTCTCGCAGACGACCGGCCTGCTGACGGTCGCGCTGGCGCTGCTGCTGTGGGGTGTCGCCGCCTCCGTCTACCACCCCTCCGGGCTGTCGCTCGTCAGCACCGGCGTCCGGGACCGCGGGAGCGGCTTCGCCTACCACGGCATGGCGGGCAACTTCGGTATCGCCGTCGGCCCGCTCGTCACCTCGCTGCTGCTGATCGCACTCGACTGGCAGACCGTCGCCGCGGCGCTCGCCCTGCCGGCCGTCCTCGCCGCCGGCGTCGCCGTCTGGGTCGACGTCGACGAGACGGCGGCCGTCGACGCTCCCGAGACTGCCGCCGACGGCGGTCCCGACGCGGGCAGCCGCGCCGAGTCGGTCGCCTCGCTGGGGGAGTTCCTCGCCGGTACACGGACGCTGTTCACCGGAGCTTTCGCCGTGGTCTTTCTCGTGGTGATCGCCTCCGGGCTGTACTACCGCGGCGTGCTCACCTTCCTCCCGGAAATTCTGGCGTCGTTCCCGGCGTTCGACCCGGTCGAGGTCGCCGGCGTCGAACTGGAGCCGGGCCGGTACGCCTACGTCGGCCTGCTCGGGATCGGGATGGTCGGCCAGTACGTCGGCGGTCGACTCACCGACCGGCTCTACCCGCCGGTCGGTCTGGCGGTCGGCTTCGGCGTACTCGCGCTGCTGGCAATGCTGTTCGTCCCCGCCCTGAGCGCCGGTCTCGTCGGCTTCCTCGCCGTCGGCGCACTGCTGGGCTTCGCGCTATTCGTCGTCCAGCCGCTGTACCAAGCGACCGTCGCCGAACTGACCCCGCCCGGCACACGCGGGCTGTCGTACGGTTACACGTATCTGGGCGTCTTCGGCGTCGGCGCGCTCGGCGGCGGGGTCGCGGGCGTAGTGCTCACGCGGGCCGACGAGGTGGCGCTGTTCGGACTGCTCGCGCTCGTCGCCGCCGCCGGGTCGGCCGCCGGCCTCTACCTCAGTCGCCGGCGGGACGCCCCGTCGGCGTCCTGACCCGCGACAGGGCGACGAGCGCCCCCCGCCACAGGAGCAGCATTCCGAGCGTCGTCCCCGTGATAACCAGTGGGAACGGCCAGGCTGCCCCACCCGAGAACAGCGGCGAGGCGCGGGCGATCAGTCCGAGGTTCGCCCCCGCGAGCCACGCGCCGGCGACGAGCCGCCAGGACCGCCGGAGGTCGTCGCCCGAGTAGACGCCCACGAGCCCCGCGGCGACGAGCCAGCCCGCCAGAAAGGACGCGAGCGTCTCCGCCGTCGACAGCGGCGCGGCGAGCGGGGTCGTCCCGTGGCTCACCTGCCCCGCAACCACCACGCCGACGACGACGGCGGCGTCCCCGACCGCGAGCCGCAGCCGCTCGTCCATACCTGCACTGGGGACGGCCCGGACTTGCCTCCTGCGGTCCTGCGGTCCACCCCGCCTCGGCGGCGCCGTCAGACGACGCCGGCGACGGTGTACCCGAACCCGCGGTCGAGGACGCGCGCGGACAGTCCGGCCCGCTCGAGGGCGCCCGCCAGCGAGTCCGGCGTCCGGAAGGTCGAGCCGAAGCCGACCGCCGCCTCGGCGGCGACCAGCGCCCGCCCCCGGACCGTCCGCGGGTCGAACTCGCGCAGCACCACCACCCCGCCCGGCCGCAGGACGCGGGCGACCTCGCACAGCACCGCTTCGTGGTCCGGCATATGGTGCAGGGCGTCGACGACGAGTACGGCGTCGGCCGTCCCCTCTCGTACCGGCAGCCGGGTTGCGTCGCCGGCGACCGCCGTCAGTCCGCGGCGGCGGGCCCGGCGGAGCATCCCGTCGGCGACGTCGACGACGGTCCAGTCCACCTCGCCGACGGCCCGGGCGCCGCGACCGGGACCGCCGCCGAGGTCGACCCCGCGCCGGACCGGCCCCTCCGCGAGGTCGATGCCGGCGCGGAGTCGAGCGCCGTCGGTCGGCGGCATCAGCCGCTCGTACGGGCCCGCGAGACGGTCGAACAGCAGTCGGTCGGCCGCACTCTCCGTCACGTGCCGGCGTGTCACGGCGGGGGCTTGGCTCTGTCGCCGCCCGAGGCGTCGACGACAGGCCGGACGTATTAAGTCACCTGGGGATCAAGAGTACGAAAACACTGTTCTGATGTCCGACAACGCCACCGTACTGATCGTCGACGACGAGCCGTCGATTACGGACCTGTACGCGCTGCGTCTACGGGAAGAGTACGACGTTCGAACGGCCTACGGCGGCGAGGAGGCACTCAAGCAGATCGACGAGGACGTCGACGTGGTACTGCTCGACCGACGGATGCCGGACCTCTCCGGCGACGAGGTGCTCGACCACATCCAAGAGCGCGGCCTCAGTCCGGGGGTGGCGATGGTCACCGCCGTCGACCCGGACTTCGACATCCTCGATCTCGGCTTCGACGCCTACGTCGTCAAGCCCGTCCCCGAGGAGAAGCTGAAAGAGACCGTCGAGACGCTGCTGCGGCGCTCCTCGTACGACTCGAAGCTTCAAGAGCTCACCTCGCTGATGTCGAAGCGAGCCGCGCTGAAGGCCGAGATCTCCCCGGACGAACTGGACGACAACGCCGAGTACGAGCGCCTCGGCGAGCGCATCGACAGCCTCCGGGCGGAGCTCGACGACACCGTCGAGAGCCTCGACGAGGAGGACTTCAGCGCCGCCTTCTACGCCCTCTCCCGCGGCCAGGAGTGACCGACCTGTCGACCCGGCGACTCCGGACCGGAGAGACATGCGAGCGCCGGCGTGCCCGCCGACCCGGGCACTGTTCAGATTGGCGGTCGGAGCAGGGTTGAACAGCCAGAAAGCCCCCGACGGCTCGCTGGCTGCGACTCGCTGCGCTCCTCGTCGGTCACTTCGTTCCCTCCTGCGATGCTTGGGTCGTTGCCAGAACCCTGCGGGTTCTGGCTGGCTCGAAAATCGAAGATTTTCGAACGTCTCGCTCGGCGAGCCGCCGGCCCCTTTCAGTCCCGCCCGGCCGACGTTTCCCAGGGCGGGACTGAAAGGGGCCGGCGTGCTGCGGAAAGCACGGCGAGGTAAGCACCACAGCGAACGCAGTGAGCGAGGAGCGCAGCGAGCCGCGCGACCAGCGAGGCGCTACGCGCCTCGGGCAGCCGGCGCCGACGGCGCCGGCGACGCAGCACGCGGGGGCTTTCTGACTCCCCACACCACCAGTATCTCCATCAGCAGATGCCGATCTGAACACTACCGCCGGCCCGTGACACAACCGTTAGGTGGTCGCGGCCCCCGTGACGGGTATGGCGACTGCACGGGAACAGGCGGAGACGGCGGCGTCGGTGGCCGTCCTCGACTACGGGCTGGGAAATCTCCGTAGTGTCACCCGCGGACTGGAGCGGGCGGGAGCGTCGGTCACGGTGACCGACGACCTCGCGGCGCTGGGGCGCGCCGACGGCGTCGTGTTGCCGGGCGTCGGCGCCTTCCGTGAGGGCGTCGAGAACGCCGGGCCGTACCGGGACCGACTGGTCGACCTCGCCGAGTCGGGGACTCCGATCTTCGGCATCTGTCTCGGCATGCAGATGCTGCTGACGACGAGCGAGGAGGCCGACCACGCCGGCGAGGGCGAGGTCCGGGGGCTCGACCTCGTGCCGGGGGCGAACGTCCGCTTCGCCGACGACCTCACCGTGCCACACATGGGGTGGAACCGCCTCGACGTCCGGCGCGACCACCCGCTGGTCGACGGTGTGGACGGCGTCGCGCCGGAGGGGCGACGGGAGGACGGCGGCACCGTCGACGGCCGGTACGCCTACTTCGTCCACTCGTACTACGCGGAGCCGACGGACCCGGAGGCGGCCGTGGCGACGACGGCGTACGGCGGCGAGTTCGCCTCGGTCGTCGCGGGCACCGAGTACGAGAACGTCTTCGGCACGCAGTTCCATCCCGAGAAGTCCGGCGAGACCGGCCTGCGAATCTTGCGGAACTTCGTCGACGTCTGTGCCCCCTGATCCCGGCGGCGACTGTCGCTCAGAGGAACTCCCGGACCTCGGTGTAGTACATGTCGTGACGGTCGACGGCGCCGATCCGGGTGGCGATCGCCACCGCGAGCGCGTGCCAGCAGAGCTGTGTGGGGTCCCGTGGGTTGAGGTTGTACTCGGCGTCCTTGCAGGTACAGCCGCCGTCCTCGACGACGTACTCCTCGCGGTGGCCGACGACGACCGTGAAGTCGCGGTACTGCTTCACCCGCTCCTCGGAGACGGCGTCGATGGCGCGGACACCCCGGTCACCGTGGAGGTCGGTGATCCGGTCGACGAGGTCGGCCGTGAGCTCGCCGGTCTCCGCCAGGGCGGTCTGCCACTCGTCGACTGCCGTCACCCTGACCACCCTCGTCGGGTTCCCTCGGTCACTGCCGACTCTCCCGGCGCCACCGACTAAACACGTTCGGTCGTCGGCCTCGCTCGGCTCCGCCGGCCGGGACCGAGGCGCCTTTCCGCGCCCGCCCGAAGCCGGCGTATGCGCGTTCGAGAGGGCGGCGTCGAGATCGAGGCCCCCGAACAGCCCGCCGAGGGCGTGGGCGACGGCGTCTTCTTCAACCCGGACCAGGAGCTGAACCGCGACGTGACCGTCGCCGTGCTTCGGGCACTCGACGACGGGTACGGCCCGGACCTCCGCGAGCGGTCGTACCTCGACGCCACCGCCGCCACTGGCGTCCGCGGGGTGCGCGCGGCCGCCGCCGGCTACGACGCCACCCTCTGTGACCGCGACCCCGAGGCCGTCGCGCTCTGTGAGCGGAACCTCGACCGCAACGACCTGTCGGGGACGGTCGTCCACCGCGACGCCAACGCCTACATGCACGAGTCCGGCCACGACGTCGTCGACGTGGACCCGTTCGGCACGCCCGTGCCGTTCGCGGACGCCGCCGTGCGCTGTGCGCGGTCGGTGCTCGCCGTGACGGCGACGGACACGGCGCCGCTATGTGGCGCTCACTTCGACAGCGGCGTCCGCACCTACACCGCGGTGCCGCGCAACACCGAGTACCACGCCGAGATGGGCCTGCGCGTGCTCGTCTCCGCGCTCGTCAGGACGGCCGCCCGCTACGACGTGGCCGCCCGGCCGCTGCTCTCACACGCCAGCGACCACTACGCGCGGACCTACCTCGAACTGGAGGCCGGCGCCACGCTCGCCAACGCCGCGGTCGACGACCTCGGCCACCTGCACCACTGTCCCGAGTGTCTCCGTCGCGAGGCCGACCGCGGCCTGGTCGCCGACCCGCCCGGAACGTGCCCGAACTGCGACGGCGGGCAGACCCTCACCGCCGGGCCGGTGTGGCTCGGCGACCTGCACGACGACGCCTTCGTGGGGGCCGTCAGGGCCCGCGTCGACGACGAGACGGGCACCGCCGACCGCGCCCGGGACCTCCTCGGCACCCTCGAACGGGAGCTCGACCGCCCAACCCACTACGACCAGCACCGGCTCTGTGAGCGCTGGGGGCGCCCGGCGACGGCGATGGAGGAGTTCCTCGACGCGCTGCGGGCGGCCGGCCACGCGGCGAGTCGCACCCACTACGGCGGGACGACCTTCGAGACGGACGCCGACGTGGCGGCGATCCGCGAGACGACCGGCGACTGAGGCCGGAGAGATCGGAATCCGCGGGACTGATACCCCTGCCGTTCGAGGCTGGTCTCGTGTCGACGGCACCTGCGGCGAGCGGCGGCAAAGGCGAGGGCGAGGGTGAGGGCGACGGCGCTGGACTGGCGGTGGCGGCGCTACGGGCGGCGACGGCGACCGTCCGCGACGAGAACGTCACCCTCCTGACGGCCGGCATCGCCTACTACGCGTTCGTCTCGCTGGTGCCGCTGCTGTTGCTGACGCTCGGAGTCGCCTCGCTGGTCGGCGGCGAGGCGCTGGCGGACCGGGTGGTCGACGCGACCGAGCGGACGCTCACCCCGGAGGCGCGGGAACTGCTCCAGACGACGCTCACCGCCGGCGCCGCCGCCGGCGGGGCCACGCTCGTCGGGCTGGCCGTCCTGACCTGGAGCGGGCTGCGGCTCTTCCGCGCGCTTGACAAGGCGTTCTCCCAGGTGTACGGCGTTGAGGGCGGCGGCCTGCTCGACGAGCTACGGGACGGACTCGTCGTTCTGGTGGCGATCGGTCTGGGCGTCGCCTCCGTCGCCGCCGCGGGCGGCGCGCTCGGCCGGCTCGCTCCCGGTCCCGTCGCGGCACTGCTCGCTCGACTGATGTCGCTGCTCACGCTCGTCGTCGCCCTCCTCCCGCTGTACTACGTCTTCCCCGACGTGTCGATCTCCGTCCGGGCGGCGCTGCCGGGGACGGTACTCGCCGCGGTCGGCTGGTCGCTGCTCGGCTCCGTCTTCGGCGTCTACGCCGACCTCGCGGGCGGCTCCGTCTACGGCGTCCTCGGTGCCGCTCTGCTGGTGGTCACCTGGCTCTACGTCGGGGCGCTCGTCGTCATGGTCGGGGCGGTCGTCAACGCCACGCTCGCCGGCGTCGGAGCCGACATGGACGCGGACGCGGACGCGAACGCGGACCGGCAGGTACAACAGGCCTCCGTGAGTCCCCTTACCGCGATGGTCGACGACGAGTCCGGGGCCGGCACGTCCGACGCCGACGAGTCCACCCCGGTCGACGACGGTGTGACGGCCGCCGACGACTCGCCGTCCGCCGACAGAGCCGGCGAGGCCACCGACCGACCCTCCGACCCCCCCTCCATGGCGGGCGAGGTGTCGGACGACCCGGAGACCGACGCCGAGACGGCGGAGTCGATCGACGCCCTGTGGACCGACGTGGCCCGACTGCGCGAGCAGCTCGACGAGATGGAGACCCGGCTCGACGAGCGCACCGTCAGCCGCTCGGCGCTGGAGGGCGACCTCCGCAGGTACGTCCGGGCACGGGTCCGGCGCGGGCACGCCCGCGGCTGGGGGCCGTATCTCGTGTTGCTGTACGGCACCGCGATGACGCTGGGGGCGTTCTTCTACCTGCACGGGGTGTGGGCCGTGGGTGCGATGCTCGTCGTCTGGCTGTCGACGCTCGGGCTGTACGTCCTGATGGTGCTCGTCGGGATGGGGCTCGGGCTCGCGGGCGGACTCGGGACGCTCCGGGACGTCGTCGGTCGGCTGCGGCGGTAGCGGTCAGAACGTCTCCAGGTAGCGGTCCAGCTCCCAGTCGGAGACGTCGGCCTTGTAGTCCTCGTACTCGGCGCGTTTGGCCTCGACGAACTTCTCGCCGACGTGCTCGCCCAGCGCCGCCATGACGACCTCGTCGGCCTCCAGGGCGTCGACGGCCTCGCGGAGGTTCGCCGGCAGCGTCTCGACGCCGCGCTCCGCCCGAGTGGCCTCGTCGAACTCGTAGATGTTCTCCCGCACCGGGCCGGGGGCGTCGAGGTCGCGCTCGATGCCGTCCAGGCCGGCGTGTAGCATCGCCGCCAGCGCCAGATACGGGTTACAGGAGGGGTCGGGCGAGCGCAGCTCGATCCGCGAGGCGGCGGGACGACGAGCGGCGGGCTTTCGCACCAGTGCCGAGCGGTTCACGTCGCTCCAGGCGACGTACACCGGCGCCTCGTAGCCGGGCACCAGCCGCTTGTAGCTGTTGACGATGGGGTTGCAGACCGCCGTCAGCGCGGGGGCGTGCTCCAGGATCCCGGCGAGGAACGACCGCGCCGTGTCCGAGAGGTCGAACTCGTCGTCGGCGTCGTGGAAGGCGTTCTCGCCGTCGCGGCCGAACAGCGAGAGATGGGTGTGCATCCCGCTGCCGTTGATCCGCGGGATCGGCTTCGGCATGAACGTGGCGTGGAGGTCGTTCATCTCCGAGACGGCACGGACGACCGACCGGAATGTGGCGATGTTGTCGGCGGTCGTCAGCGCGTCGGCGTACTTGAAGTCGATCTCGTGTTGCCCCTCGGCGACCTCGTGGTGGGCCGCCTCGACCTCGAAGCCCATCTCCTCCAGGGTGAAGATGATCTCCCGGCGCAGGTCGCTGGCGAGGTCCTTCGGCGCGAGGTCGAAGTAGCCGCCGGCGTCGTGTGTCCGTGTGGTCACCCCGCCGTCCTCGTCGTTCTCGAAGACGAAAAACTCCGGCTCCGGACCGGCGTTGAGCGTGTAGCCCATCTCCTCGGCCCGCTCGATGGCCCGCCGGAGCACGTGCCGCGGGTCGCCCGCGAACGGCTCGCCGGTCGAGGTGTCGATCACGTCACAGATGAGCCGTGCGGAGGCCGACTCGCCCCGGCTGTGCCACGGCAGCACCGCGAACGTCTCGGGGTCCGGGTCCAGCCGCATGTCCGACTCCTGGATGCGGACGAACCCCTCGATCGAGGAGCCGTCGAAGTAGATGCCCTCGGTGAACGCCTTCTCCAGCTGGCTCGCCGGGATGGAGACGTTCTTTACCGTGCCGAGGATGTCCGTGAACTGCAGCCGGATGAAGTCCACGTCGCGGCGGTCGACCGCCTGTACCACGTCTCGCTCGCCCTCGGTCAGATTGCCGTCTGTCATAGTCTGTCGACGCTAAGCGAGACAAACGCGGTCTATTTAACGTCTGTGGTTGACAATTGCGGCTCAAATTCCAAAATTGAGCCACGTTCGTAAAGTTCAAGCCCGACGGCGCGGAACTGACGGCGATGGCATACGAGGACCTCGACCGACGACTGCTGAACGCGCTCCTGGCGGACGGTCGGGCGAGTCAGCGCAGTCTCGCGGAGGCGGTGGACGTGTCGGTGACGGCGGTGTCGAACCACCTCGACGACCTGGAGGAAGAGACGATCGCGGGTTACGAGCCCCGCTTGGACTACGACGCGCTCGGCTACGACGTGACGGCGGTGATCCAGCTGCGCGTGCGCGGCGACGCCCTGCCGGCGATCGCCGACCGGTTGGCCGAGGAGCCACAGATGGTCTCCGTCTACGAGGTGACCGGCGACCACGACGTCGTCGCGGTCGGCAAGTTCGTCGACACCGACGACATGAACCGCCAGATAAAGGACCTGCTCACGGACCCGGCGGTCGAGGCGACGAACACGAGCGTCGTCCTCAACGCCGTCAGCGAGAACGAGCAGTTCGAACTGCCGGTCGAGGACTGATCAGCAGGAGACGCGGTCGAGCAGGCGGCGTCCCTCCTCGGAGACGGCCTCGACCCGCGGCACCGACACCGCGGCGCCGTCCTCGTCGACGGCGACCAGCGTGAAGCAGGCGGAGGTGGTCGGCCGAGTGCCGTCGGTGCGGGGGTCCTGACTCTCGACCTCGACGTACACCTCCACGCTGGTGTCGCCGGTGTCGTAGACGAACGCCGAGAGTTCGGCGGCGTGGCCGACGGGGATCGGGTGGTGGAAGTCGACCGAGGAGATGTGTGCGGTGACACAGGTCTCGCCGGCGACGCCCATCGCCGCGACCGCCGCCAGTTCGTCCATCAGCCGGACGATCGTGCCACCGTGGGCGTTCTCGTAGTTGTTCGCCTGGTTCGGCTGGATGCGCTCGATCGACTCGACCAGCGTGTCGACGACACGGTCGGCCATACCGTCGACAGGGCCCGTCACACAATGAGCGACCGGCGGTTGTGCGTCCGGCTCGCCTTGGCGTCGACCGGTCGGTCGCCCCGCGCTCGTCGTTTCCTGACGACAGCGCGACCCCTGCGTGACCCGGCCGTCACCCTTGTCATCGGCGTTGCCGGCCTCGGCTAGCGCCCGCAGCGCCCGGTCGACCGTCGCCCGCGAGGCGTCGAGTCGGTCGACCAGCGTCCGCGGGTCGCGACGGCCGTCGGCGAGCTCGCGAGCGGGCCGGGTCGCCCGGCAACGAATACGACACTGTCCTCGTCTGCCACGTGGGTGACGTTCCGCTCGGCCGCCGACGAGTTTCTGCGGTCGTCCGAGGACGGGAGAAGCGGGTCGAGTCGGCGTCGCGTGGCGGCCGACGAGCTATCCGACGGTCAGGTGGTGGGCGATCGACCTGCTCACATCGCGCCGCCCATGCCGCCCATGCCGCCCATGCCGCCGGGGCCGCCGGGACCACCGGCGCCGCCGGCCTCGTCGTCGTCCATGCTGCCGGCGGAAATGATGTCGTCGATCTTCAGGACCAGATTCGCCACCTCGGTGGCCGAGGAGAGCGCCTGCTCCTTCGCGTGGGCGGGCTCGACGACGCCGGCGTCGTAGGTGTCGCCGACGTCACCGGTGAAGACGTTCAGGCCGGCGCGCTCGTCGCCGTCCTCGTGTGCCGCCCGGAGGTCGACCAGCGTGTCGATGGAGTCCAACCCGGCGTTCTCGGCGAGCACGCGCGGGACGAGCTCGAGTGAGTCGGCGAAGGCCTCGACGGCCAGCTGCTCGCGGCCGGAGACGGAGTCGGCGTAGTCGCGCAGTCGACGGGCGAGCTCGATCTCGACGGCGCCGCCGCCGGCGAGCACGCGCCCGTCGGAGACCGTCTGGCCGACGACTTCGAGGGCGTCGGAGACGCCACGCTCGAGCTCGTCGACGACGTGCTCGGTCGAGCCACGCAGCAGCAGCGTGACGCCGTGGGAGTCCTCGACGTCGCTCTCGACGACGAACTGTTCGGCGTCGCCGTCGCGGCGCACCGAGCCGGTGCCCAGGACGTCGCTGGCCGCGGCGTCCAGGTCGGAGACGACACTCGCACCCAGCACCTCGGCGAGGAACTCCAGGTCGCTCTTTTTCACGCGGCGCACGGCGAGGACGCCCTCGCTGGCGAGGTAGTACTGCGCGAGGTCGTCGATACCCTTCTGGCAGAAGACGACGTTCGCGCCCAGGTCGGCGATCTGCTGGACCTTCTGGCGGATCTCCTCCTCCTCCTGGTCGAGGAACTGCTGGACCTGGCTCGGGTCGGTGACGGTGACGTCGGTGTCGACGTCGGCCTCGTCGACCTCGATCGGCTCGTCGATCAGGAGCGCCCGGGCGTCCTCGACCGACTCGGGCATCTCGTCGTGGGTGGGGTCCTTGTCGATCACCGCACCTTCGATCAGCTCGGACTCGGAGACCGACCGTCCGGACTGGGTCTCCGTGTGTAGGAACTCGAGGTCGACGGTGCCATCGACGGTGACCGCACGGACGGCGCCGACGACGAGCTCGGCGAGGTGTTCCTTGTTCGTCTCGGCGCCCTTGCCGGTCATGGAGGTCTCGGCGGCCTTCCGCAGCAGCTCCGCGTCGTCGGCGTCGACGTCGGTAGCGATGTCGTCGACCGCCCCGCGGGCGTGGTCGCTGGCGAGCGAGAAGCCCTTGATCGCCGTCGTCGGATGGACGTCCCGCTCGAGTAGGTCCTCGGCGTTCTTCAGGAGCTCGCCCGCGACCGCCACCGCCGTCGTGGTGCCGTCGCCGGCCTCGTCTTCCTGGGTCTCGGCGACTTCGATCACCATCTCCGCGGTGGGATTGTCGATGTCCATCTCCTGGAGGATGGTGACGCCGTCGTTGGTGACGGTCACGTCGCCCATCGAGTCGACGAGCATCTTGTCCATCCCCTTCGGCCCCAGCGTGGAACGTACGGCCTCCGCGACCGCGCGCGCCGCGGAGACGTTGTACTCCTGGGCGTCGCGGTCGCTCACTCGCTGGGCCTCCTCGTCCATCACGACCATCGGAACGCCGCCTTGCTGCATTCGCTGACTCATGGTCGTATTGTGATTGAATGTGCTTCTAAATAAAGCTTGATGAACCCCGCGCACGACCGCGCCGTCGGCGAGGCGACGAAACCGGGCGCTGAGGCGCTCTGTTACCCGATCCGCCCGTTTCGTGTGGCGAGTTACCACGCGACGGGCCGTCGCCGCGACGGCCGGCGCGACCGAATTTAAACGGACGAACGAACCTGCCGACCGCTCCCGGCGGGGAGACGCCACACGGCTGTCAGTCCGCCGCGGGCTCGATCAGCGACGGGTCGTCGTTGCCCGGGTCGTTGACACGGGGTGAGACCGGGTAGGCCCGCATCTCCGCCGCGGGGTACGGCTCCAGCAGGTCCCGGGGGTCGTCGGCCGTGAGCCAGCGCTCCTCCTCGTCGGGCGGCAGCACGACTGCCATGCGGTCGTGCAGGTCGGCGACGAGGTCGTTCGGCTCCGTCGTGAGCACCGTGAAGGAGTCTATCCGTCGGGTGCGGTCGCCGCCATCGCCGAAGTCGCCGAGACCGGTCTGGGCCGGCTCCCCCTCCCAGGTCTCCCAGACGCCCGCCAGGGCGAACGGTCGGTCGTCCTCGAAGGCGACGCGGTAGGGGGTCTTTCCGGCGGTGGCCCTGTCGTCCGGGCGGTCGTCCGGCGGCGTCTCGGTCCACTCGTAGAAGCCGTCGGCGGGGACGAGACACCGCCGTCGCTGGTACGCCTCGCGGAAGGTGGGCTTCTCCGTGACGGTCTCGCTGCGGGCGTTGATCGGCGCGGGCGACTCCTCCGGGTCGTCGGCCCAGGCGGGCACCAGCCCCCAGGCGAGGTGGTCGACGGTCTCGGGCGTCTCGTCGCGTATCACCGGTAGCTCCCGGCCGGGAGCGGCGTTGTACGTCGGCTCGACGCCGTCGAAGTCGGCGCCGAACCGCTCGGCCAGCTCGTCGGTCGGGGTGAACAGACTGTACCGTCCACACATCTCGGACGACCTTGCGCGCGCGTAGGCAAAGCGGTGACGGTCCCTCCGGCAGTGCCGACGGCGTCGTTCGCCGGGGCACAGAGGCCCGCCACGATGCGGGAGTACCGCCCCTCGGAGCCGTCCTCCTGGCCGCTCCGAAGGCTGGCGACACTCGTCGGAGTCCGTCCGCCTCCCGCTCCGGTGACCCGACTCGACCCGACCCGGTCGACTTATTCGCCCGGGGCGCTCCGGACGCACATGAGCGGCCCCGGCGAGGACGTCCTCACCGTCGAGCGGCTGAACGAGCGGGTCGCCGCCGCCGTCGACACGGCCGACCTCGGCGACGTCCGGGTCGTCGGCGAGGTGACGGACCCGAACGAGACCGGCAGCGCGGTCTACTTCACCCTCACCGACGGCGACGCGGAACTCGACTGCGTAGTCTGGCAGTCCCGCTACCGCTCGATGGAGGCGGACGTCGAGACTGGGACGGAGGTGGTCGTCCGCGGCGGTCTCGACTACTGGGTCGAGGGCGGCCGTCTGAGCCTCAAGCCGTGGTCGGTCACCCCCGTCGGCGAGGGCGACCGCGCCAGGCGGATCGCCCGACTACGCTCGGAGCTGGAGGCGCGGGGCTGGTTCGCGGCCGAGCGGAAGACGGAGCCGCCGGCGTACCCCGACCGCGTCGGCGTCGTCACCTCCCGGGACGGCGACGCCCGTCACGACGTGGCGACGTCGGTCCACGAGCGCAACCCGACCGTCGACGTCGTCCTGCGACACGCGACGGTGCAGGGGCCGGACGCGCCGACCGAGATCGCCGCCGCCGTCGCCAGCCTCGACCGGGTCCCGACGTGGACGTCGTCGTCGTCGAACGCGGCGGCGGCAGCGAGACCGATCTCGACGCCTTCGACACCGAGACGGTCGCCGAGGCGATCGTCACCGCGGAGACGCCGGTCGTCGCCGCCGTCGGCCACACGGAAGACGACACCGTCGCCGGCGACGTCGCCGACGTCGACGCCATCACGCCCACGGAAGCCGGCAGCGTCGTCGCGCCCCTCGAGGCGACGCGAGAGCGTCTGGACGAAATCGACGAGCGACTCTCGGTGGCGTACGACCGACGGGCGAGCGCCGCCGTCGACGCGCTCGCCGGCCGAGTCGACGACGCCTACCGGGCCGCCGCCGGGCGAGAGCTGTCGCGACTGGCCCGCGACCTGCGGGCGGCGTACGCCCGGCGCGTCTCTCCGTCGGCGGAGGGTCGACCCGCGGCGAGCAGCGAGTCGTCAGGAGACGAAGAGGCCGAGTACGACGGGAGTGGCCAAGATCACGACGAAGAGGAGGGCGCTGCCCAGGATGACGAACATCCAGGAGTCGTCTCTGTGGAGCACGCGTTCGGGGTCGTCGGGGTCTGGTTCGCGGGTCGGGATGTCCATGGCGAGTCGCCTCGGGGTTGTGGGAGGCGTACTCTGTTCTCGGGTCCGAACCAATGTGTGTCTTGTGGTGTGTTCCCACGGTGGCGCCGGAGTCTCGCTCGCGTCCCGAGGGAACGCGGAGGACCACGCACCGTCGCGTCGCGTGGGACCGCACGCGTTCGGAGGAGGTGTGGTCGCGACGGAGCCGACGAAGACATACTGGCCGACCGCTCGGGTCACGACTCACGGGAGCCGTACCCGTTCGGGAGTCCTCAGTGGTCGGCCGTCTCGTAGGGGTCGCTGTCCTCGGGGACGGTGTCCTGATAGTCGCGGTCGGCCGTCGCCGTCTCGAACTCTTCGCGGGCCGCGGCCACGAGGTCGGGGTCGGCCATGAGGTCGTACGCACTGCCGGCGAGAGCCTTCGCGACGAACACCGCCGCGTTCACGCCGACCGAGCCGCTGGCGGCGACGGCCTGCCAAGAGTGAGCGGGCGTCCCGACCGGCCACGTCGCCGCCCGACACCGTCCGACGGGGACCACCTGGCTCACGTTGCCGGAGTCCGTCGAGTACGTGCCGATGACGTCCTCGTCGAACGGCGGGACGGGCTCCGTCAGCAGCCCCCGCCGTCGGGCCGTCGAACGGTACCCCTCCGGCAGCGTCCCGATCTGGTCGGACACGTCGCCGAGAGTCTCCTTCAGTTCCCGGGCGAAGGCCTCGTCGTCCTCACTGACCTCGAAGCCACCCAGTGTCTGCATGTTCTCGTCGATCACGTCCGCGAGGGTGTGGTTCGCGAGCACCTCGTAGGTGCCGGCCCGGAAGTCGACGTCGACGTCTGTCCGGGTCATCAGCGCCGCCCCCCGGGCCACGTCGCGGATCCAGTCGGTCATCTCCTCGACGGTCTCGCGGTCCGGCGCCCGGACGTAGTACCACACGGAGGCCTCGGGGTCGACGACGTTCGGCGCCGCGCCGGCGTTCTCGACGGCGTAGTGGATCCGAGCCTCGTCGGGGACGTGCTCGCGAGTGAACTCGACGCCGACGTTCATCAACTGGACGGCGTCGAGGGCACTCCGACCCGCTTCGGGCGCCGAGCCGGCGTGGGAGGCCTCGCCCTCGAAGGCGAACTGCAGGGAGTTCATCGCTAGACAGCTGCCGACGCTCGCACCGGTGTACCAGCCCGGATGCCAGGAGAGGACGGCGTCGACGTCGTCGAACGCGCCCGCCCGGATCATGAACGGCTTGCCGACGAGGGTCTCCTCGGCCGGCGTGCCGAAGTAGACGACCGTCCCGGAGACGTCACCGCGCTCAACGGCTCGCTTGACACCCATCGCCGCGCCGAGACTCCCCACGCCGAAGAGGTTGTGTCCACAGCCGTGGCCCGGCGCCCCCGCCTCGACCGGCTCTCGCTCCGTCGCGACTCGCTGAGAGAGGTCCGGAAGGGCGTCGAACTCCCCGAGGAGGCCGATCGTCGGGTCGCCCTCGCCGTAGCGGGCGACGAAGGCCGTCTCGATGCCGGCGACCCCCGTCTCCACCTCGAACCCCGCCTCGGTGAGAGCGTCCTGCAGCAGCGCCGCGGACTCGTACTCGGCGAGTCCCAGCTCGGGGTTCTCCCACAGCTCCAGGGCCGTCTCGACGAGGTGATCGCGCTCCGCCTCGACCGCCTCGAAGGCCGCCTCCTTGCTCATGCCGTACGCGACAGCGAGCCCGGGCATAACGTTTGGCCCGGTGACGACGGACGTCACGACGACGCTCACTCGACCGGTTCGACGTCAGGGTCGAACAGGTCTTCTATCCGGCAGTCGAAGTGACGCGAGAGTTCGAACGCCAGCTCCAGCGACGGGTCGTAGCGCTCGCGCTCGATCGCGTTTATCGTCTGCCGTGACACGCCGACGGCCGCCGCGAGTTCCGCCTGGCTCAACCCCTCGCGTTCGCGACGAGCGGTGAGCTCGTTCTCCATCGGGTCCGGACCGTCACTCGTGCCGGCGCTTCACGTACCAGTGGGCGGCGACGAAGACGAACACCAACAGGAGATACCCCCAGACGGCGCCCCTGACGACGGCGGGGGCAGTGTACACGCCGGTCGTGCTGAGGACGACGTCCGCCGGAACCCCCACGATCGTGACGACCACGACGAACAGCGTCGTCACCCGGTTCGCCTCCCGCTCCAGGTGGCGCTCGAACTCGTCTCTGAGCGAGACCGGCGAGCGCCAGTACCCGACCCCCATCCCGAGACAGCCGAGCCAGTACACGACCAGGCCGGCGTACAGCGCCAGCGGCTCGTCAGTGAGCGTCCACGCTGCCGTGGCGAGGAAGAAGCCGGCACCTCCCGCTCCGACGGCCCTGTATATCCACTCGCTGTACCGCTCGCGCTCCGTGACTCGCTGTTTCGCCGTGAGTTCCTCGCTCATTCGGACCACGGGTGTAAAACACCCTTTACAGTAAAGAGGGCTTTACGTCTATATAAACGTACCGCTTTCGAGCCACGGCGGACGACACCGTCGGGGACGAACACCCCCCTCCGCGTCGGTCGTCACGCTCACCCGATACGCACGGGGAACGACGGGAACGGTGTGTACGGCTTCCGGTACTTCCGGTGCTGTCGACGCCGCCACGCCGGAAGGTCGAGCGCGTAGAGACGGGAGACAGCGGGCTCAGGAGGCACGCAGCGTCGCGAGGTCGACCCCGCCGTCGGGGGCGACCCGCACGATACGGAGGCTGTCCGTCCCCCGCAGCAGTTCCTCGACGTCGGCGTCCCTGCTCGGGCCGATCACGAACTGGTCGAACGTCTCGACGGCCTCGTCGCGCTCGGTGGCGGGCCAGTCCCGTTCGGCGACGACACTTCTCTCCGCACACGGTCCGTCGTCGAAGAACGGTTCGAAAATCTCTCGTGTTCGGTCCGCAGCGGACGGAGTGAGCCACTGCCGTGAGAGCGGCGGACCCGCTGTCACGGGAGCGGGGGTTCGAGTGCTGGTTACATGTAGTAAACGAGGTACTTATGAACGTCCAGTATCTCGCCGGAAACGGTGAACGACCGAGACGAGCGTACGACGTACGTGGTGGACTGTGGGGACTGCGGGAAGGTCTACAACGAGTTCGTCAACGATTACTGTCCGTTCTGTGCCGTCGGGGACGGTATACACGAGGCGGACGACTCCGATACTGACGGCGTGTGACTGTCGAGCCGCGCCCGGCTACCCGCCCGGCTCGTCGTCCGTCCGGTGCGGCGGGGTCCGCGGCACGACCTCGTCGATGAGGCTCTTCCAGAGCGGTCTCGCCGGACGGGACCGGGGCGTCGTCTACCTCCGCGTCGACACCGGCGTTTCCCCGTCGTCGTCGCTCGGTCGCTCCCGCCTCGGACGTGTCGCTCCGTCGCTCGCTCGTCCTCGCATCAGTCGGAGCACCGTTCGTCGACGGCGTTGAAGAATAACCTCTACGCCAGGACTGGGATTTGAACCCAGAATCCCGTCAGGGAACACGCTTTCCAGGCGTGCGCCTTACCAGATTCGGCCATCCTGGCGCGGGTCGACTGTTCCGCCGTCGCCGTCTTAACCCTGTCCGTTCCCGTTCGCTCGCCCGGCGAGCCAGAGGCCGGCGCCGCCGACGACCAGGCCCACGGAGAGGGCCACGCCGGCGACGGCGCCGACGCCGAGAAAGCGCCCGCCGGCGAGCAGATACGCCTGGTGGAGCACGAGGAAGGCGAGCGACCCGACCGCCCCCCACGCGAGGGCGTCGCGTGGTTCCCCGACCGGCTCGGGCGGTGCGGTCGTCTCACGGGGGGCCGCCCCGGTCTCCGCCCCCGACGAGCGGGCGTCATCGTCGGTCACTCCCGCGTCGCGACGGCCTCGATCTCGACGTCGAAGCCCGCCGGCAGGTCGGCGACGGCGACGGCACTGCGGGCCGGCGGGTCGTCGTCGAAGAACTCGGCGTAGACGTCGTCGACGGCGTCGTAGTCCTCGATGTCGCCGAGAAAGACCGTCGTCTTGAGCACGTCTCTCGTCGAGCAGTCCGCCGCCCCGAGCACGCTTTCGAGGTTGTCGAGTACCTGCCGCGTCTGGCGCTCGACGGAGCGGTCGTCGAGGTGTCGGCCGTCGGGGGTGATCGCCACCTGGCCGGCGGTGTAGACGAGTCCGTCCGTGGCGGTCGCCTGACTGTACGCGCCCACGGCCGCCGGCGCCTCGTCCGTGCTGATGACTTCCTTCATACCCGTACGGCCGGCCGGCGGCAACTTCAACCCTCGTCACGGCTCGGCTCAGGAGAGCACCTCGACCTCGTAGCCGGCCTCCCGGAGCGCCGCGAGCAGGCGTTCGACGTGGTCACTGCCTCGCGTCTCTACGTCGAGTTCGACCTCCGCGGCGTTCATCTGTACGTCCCGGGAGGCCCGGTCGTGGTCGACGGCGAGGATGTTCGCCCTGTGGTCGGCGAGGATCTCGAGAAACGACTCCAGCGCGCCCGGTCGGTCCTTGAGGACGGTGCGGATCTGGAGATACCGTCCCGTCTGGATGAGCCCCCGCGTCAGCACCGTCGTCAACACGTTCATGTCGATGTTGCCGCCACAGAGCGCGGGGACGACCACCTCGCCGTCGTCGTAGTCGAAGGCGTCGGCGAGCATCGCCGCCAGTCCGACCGCACCGGCACCCTCGACGAGTGACTTCGTCCGTTCGAGCAGGTGCGTGACCGCCGTCGCGATGTCGTCGTCGGAGACGGTCACCACCTCGTCGACGCGCTCCTGGATGATCGGGAACGTCTCGTGGCCGACGCTGCGGGCGGCGATCCCGTCCGCGATCGTGTCCACGCCGTCGAGTCTCTCGATCGACCCCTTCCGCAGCGAGCGGGCGGCGCTGGCGGCACCCTCCGCCTGGACGCCGACTACCCGCACCTCGTCGAGCAGCCCCTTCAGCGCGGTCGCGGTACCGCTTATCAGCCCGCCGCCGCCGACCGCGACGGCGACGGTGTCGACCGTCGGCAGGTCGCGGGCGATCTCCAGGCCGAGCGTGCCCTGTCCCGCCATGATCATCGGGTCGTCGAACGCGTGGACGTAGGTGCGGCCCTGCTCGCGCTCTATCTCGTGGGCGCGTTCGGCGGCCTCGTCGTAGTCGACGCCGTGGAGAACGATGTCCGCGCCGTAGTCGCAGGTGGCTTTCACCTTCGCGAACGGGGCGTTCTCCGGCATGACGACCGTGGCGTCGACGCCCTCGCGCGAGGCGGCCAGCGCGACGCCCTGTGCGTGGTTGCCGGCACTCGCCGTCACCACGCCGGCGTCGCGGGCCGACTCGGACAGCGTCGCGATGCGGTTCGTCGCGCCGCGGATCTTGAACGAGCCGGTGCGCTGGCGGTGCTCCATCTTGAGGTGGACCTCCGCCCCGGTCATCTCCGAGAACGTGGTGGAGTACTCCACCGGCGTGTGCCGGGACGTCTCGCGGACCCGCGGTTCGGCGTCGAGAACGTCGTCGAGACCGATCATTCGTGGGTCTGTAGCCGGCGACGGCTTAACCCTTTGGTGAAGCCGCGACCGGTGGGATCGCCCGTCGGTGGGCCGTCGGGGGGACAGGGTCACAGTCGTCGCGCGAGTCGCTGGACCCCCGACCGGGACCGCCGGCGGGGCTGCCGGAGCCGGCAGCGGTTTGTGCCCGCCTGTCCCAGCGACGGGCGTGAGCGACGGCCGCGCAGCCGACCGCGACCGCTCCGACCGCGGAGCCGGCAGCGACGCTCCCGCGACCCGGACGACCCCCGGGTCGGACGACGGCGGGAGCGGGAGCCGGAGCCGGAACGTCGGCGACCTCCTCGCGGTGTGGCGGCGGGTGGTCGCGCTGTCGTGGCCCGTCGGCGTAGAGCACACCACGCGGACGCTGATGCGGACGACGGACGTGCTCGTCACGGGCTTCTTCTCCCCGGGGGCGATCGCCGCCGTCGGCCTGGCGGACCTGTACGCCCGCTTCCCGCTGCGGATCGGGCTGGGCCTGGGCGGCGGCGCGATCGCCCTGTCGAGCCAGGACACCGGCGCCGGTGCGGAGCGCAACCGCGACGAGGCCGTCACCGCGGCGCTGCTGCTCGGACTCGGAGCCGGCGTCCCCTTCGTCGCCGTCGGTCTGCTGGTCGCCACGGAGCTGGTCGCCCTGCTCGGTGCCCCGGCAACGGTCGCCCGGATGGGCGGCGTCTACCTCGCCGTCGTCTTCGCCACCGCGCCGGCGAGACACGTCGCCCTGGTCGCGGCCCGGTCGCTGCAGGGCACCGGCGACACGCGCACGCCGATGGCGGTGAACGTCCTCGCCAACCTGGCGAACGTCGCCGGCTCGGTCGTCCTCGGACTCGGCCTCTACGGGGCGCCTCGACTGGGCATCCTCGGCGTCGGCCTGGCGACCGCCGCCGCCAACGTCCTCTCGGCGGGGCTCTTTCTCGCCGCCCTCGGCTCGTCGTGGACAGACGCCGGCTTCGCCCGGCCGCGCGACCCCGTGATCGCCCGCCAGCTCGTCGCCCTCTCGGTGCCGAAGATAGCCGAGGGCCTGGCCGCCACGGTCGCGGAGTTCCCGTTCAACGCACTCCTGCTCGGCTTCGGCACCGAGGTCAACGCCGCCTTCCAGGTGGGACGGCGGGCCTACCAGCAGGTGACCGCGCCGCTGTCGCGCGGCTACAACGTCGCCGCCAACGTCGTCGTGGGGTCGGCGCTGGGCGAGGGCGACCCCGGACGGGCGCGCTTCGAGGGGTGGGCGACGACGCTTCTGGGCGTGCTCACCGTCGGGGCGCTCGGTCTCGTGCTCGTCGCCGGCGCACGGCCGTTCGTCACCCTCTTTACCGACGACCCGGCGACGGTCGCGCTCGCCGCCGAGTTCGCCGCCGTCTACGGGCTCTCCGCCCCGGCGCTGGTGGGCTTTCTCGTCCTCTCGGGGGCGCTCCAGGGGGCGAGCGAGACGCGCGTGCCCTTCGTCGCCCGCGTCACCGCCACCGGCGGCGGACTGCTCGGCGTGACCTACCTGGTCGGCGTCGTCCTCGGCTACGGCCCGCCGGGGGCGTACCTCGGGATCGCCGCCTCCTACGTCTGGATGGCCGGCGTCGTCGTCGCCGCCTTCGGCCGGGGCGACTGGGCCGGCCGCGCCGCGGGCATGATGGCCGAACGGGGGACGACCCCCGGGGACGGAGCGGGCGACCCGGACCCGGGCGACGACTGACGGGCGAGCACGCGGAGTCGGAGTCGGGACTCGCTCCGGAGCGACGACGACTCGGTCACATCGACTCCGGTGCCTCGACGCCCAGCAGCGAGAGGGCGTTACCGACGGTCTCGCGGGCGGCGGCGACCAGCGCGAGCCGGGCGGCCCGGACCTCCTCGTCGGCCGAGAGGACGGGACACGACCGGTAGAAGGCGTTGAACGTCTCGGCGAACTCCCGTGCGTAGGTGGCGACGACGTGGGGCGTGCGGTCCTCGGCGGCGGCCTTGACGACCGCGGGGAACCGCGCCACGGCGCGGACCAGGTCGCGCTCTTCGGGCGCCGACAGCGCGGTCGGGTCGACCGACGACGACACCGTCGAGTCCTCGCTCCGGGCGCGCTCCAGGACACCACAGGTGCGGGCATGGACGTACTGGACGTAGGGTGCGGACTGTGCCTCGAAGTTCAGCGCACGCTCCCACTCGAAGGTGATCGCCTTCGTGGGCTGTTTGGCGACGACGTCGAAGCGGACGGCGCCGACGCCGACCTGTCGGGCGATACGGTCGACGTCCTCGGGGGAGAGGTCGTCCTCGCGGATCCGGTCACCCGCGCGGTCCTCGACCTCCTCGCGGGCGCGCTCGACGGCCTCGTCGAGCAGGTCGTCGAGGTCGACGCCCGTTCCCGCGCGGGTGCTCATCTTCCCCTCCGGCATGTCGACGTAGGAGTAGATCACCTGGTCGAGCGGGTCGGTGTCGTGACCGAGCAGTTCGAGCGCGGCCCGCACCGAGTCCGCCTGGAGCCGGTGGTCCTCGCCGAGGACGGTGACGGCGTGGTCGTACTCGTCGAGCTTCCACTGGTGGTGGGCGATGTCCCGGGTCGGGTACAGCGAGGTGCCGTCCGAGCGCTGGAACACCAGTCGCTTCTCGATGCCGAAGTCCGCGAGGTCGAGCTGCCAGGCCTCCTCGTCGTAGACGGCCTCGTCGAGCGCCCGCAGGCGCGCTGTCGCGTCGCGCGTTTCCGCGGGCATGAATTCCGTCTCGTGGACCCGGCGGTCGAACGCCGCCGGCAGACGCTCCAGGCTGGCACTCATCCCTTCGAGCATCGGCTCGACGACGGCCTCGACGCGTTCCTCCGTTTCGGGGTCGCCCTCCTCCAGCCCCTGCATGACCGCGGCGATCGCCGACTCGGCGGCCTCCACCGCCTCGGGGTCGCCCTCCTCCAGGACCGTCGTGCCGCGGCGGTAGTAGCGAACGAGCTCGTGGTCGCGCTTCTCTCGCTCGGCCTCCGGCAGCTCCGCCTCGTCGAACGTCTCGTACGCCCAGGTGAGGATCGCCACCTGGCGACCGGCGTCGTTGACGTAGTAGTGTGTCTCGACGTCGTAGCCGGCGAACCCGAGGATACGGGCGACGGCGTCGCCGACGATGGGGTTTCGCGCCCGGCCGATGTGGACCGGCCCGGTCGGGTTGGCGCTCGTGTGCTCGACGACGACCGACTCGCCGCGGTCGGGGAGCCGTCCCCAGTCGCCGTCGAGGGCGGCCTCGACGGTGTCGCTCAGGTACCGCGGCGTGGGGTGGAAGTTGACGTACGGCCCCTGTGTGTCGACGCGGTCGAGGTACTCGTGTACCGCGGGGTCGACGGCGTCGGCGACCCGCTCGGCCACCGCCGGCGGCGGAGCGCCCGTCTCCCCCGCCAGGCGGAAGGCGACGCTCGACGCGAGAACGGCGTCGACGTCCTCGGGGGGGCGCTCGACCCCCAGGTCGTCCGCGGGGAGGTCGAGGGCGGTCAGAGCGTCCTCGACCGCGGCTTCGACCGCCGCCCGGAAGGTCAGGAACATACCCCCCGTTTTCCGGGCGTCCCTTTATCGCTGGCGGGACCGCGCTGTCGGTGCGTTCATGTTGCCCGCGCCTCTACACGGAGCCGTACCGTTCGGCGCTCGGCCGTCTGTCACGAAACCGTTACGCGTACCGTTATCGGCACGCTTATCGGCGCTCGTCACTTCGGTGAAAACATGGACACGGTAGCGGAGCGTGCGGTCGGACACGACGAGTTGGCCGTCCTGAAGCTGCTGGCGGTCGACGGGGGGGTCGGCGGCGGGACGAAAACCTCCTGTCGGTCGCTGGCCGACCGGCTCGACGCGTCGAGTCAGACGGCCTCGCGGCGGCTGCGGCGACTGGCCGAGGCCGAGCTAGTCGAGCGCGAGACCGTCGGCGACGGTCAGTGGGTGACCGTCACCGACGAGGGCGAGCGCGCACTCCGCGCGGAGTACGAGACCTACCGGCGCATCTTCGAGGGGTCGAGTCCGGTCGAGCTCGTCGGGACCGCCACCGACGGCATGGGCGAGGGCCGCCACTACATCACGCTCCAGGGTTACATGGAGCAGTTCCGCTCGAAGCTGGGCTACGAGCCGTTCCCCGGCACGCTGAACGTGGCGCTGACGGAGTCGGGCGTCCGCGCGCGGTCGGCGCTGTCGACCCAGGACTCCGTCCGTATCGAGGGCTGGGAGGACGACGATCGCACCTACGGGCCTGCGGACTGCTACTCCGCGCAGGTCGTCGCCCTAGAGGGGGACGACGACCGCTCGTACGACGGCGCCCACGTCATCGTCCCCGAGCGCACGCACCACGACGAGAGCCGCGTCGAGGTGATCGCCCCCGACAAGCTCCGGTCCGCGCTCGAGTTGGGCGACGAGGAGGCGGTGGCGGTCCGCGTCGGCGGAGGTGAGTCGCGGTGAGCCATACCGACGCCGACGTCGACGCGAGGACGACCCCCGGGGCGGCGGGCGACCCGGCCGACCGCGCGGTCCGGGCCTTCGCCGACGGCGAGCCGGTGCTGGTCCACGACGCCGCCGACCGGGAGAGCGAGACGGACGTCCTCTACCCGGCCGAAACGGTCGACCACGAGGCCGTCGTTCGCCTGCGCGCGGACGCCGGCGGGCTGGTGTTCGTCGCGCTCCCGGCAGCGGTGGCCGACGCCTTCGAGCTCCCCTTCCGTCACGAGGCGGTCGACCACCCCGCGGTGGCGTTCGACGACCTCGCCTACGACGCGCGGCCGTCGTTCTCGCTGACCGTCAACCACCGCGACACCTACACGGGGATCACCGACCGGGACCGCGCCCGGACCGTGCGGGCGCTCGGCCGCGCCGCCGCCGACCCTGCGGGGACGGAGTTCGCCGCCGAGTTCCGCTCGCCCGGCCACGTCCACCTGCTGCGTGCCGCGCCGGGACTGCTGGCCGACCGACAGGGCCACACGGAGCTGGGCGTCGCGCTCGCACTCGCCGCGGGCACCGGCGGCGCCGTCACCGGCGCGGAGATGCTCGACGCCGACACCGGCGGCGCGCTCTCGCCCGCCGACGCCCGGGCCTACGCCGACGAGCACGACCTGGTCTACGTCGAGGGCAGCGCGCTCGTCGACCGACTCGCCTGACGCCACAGTCGCAGTCGCCGCCGCCGTCACGTGGGCGACCGCCGGAGCCGTCACCCCGGCGTACGCCGCGGGTGCCCGGAGCTGTCGTGGAGCCGTCGGCCCGCGCTACTCTTGACAGCCTCCGGCACCGATCGCGGGGATCGTCAACGCTCATTACGCTGGCGACACTCGGTCGGTGTATGGCGACATTCGAGGAGATGGACGTCGACACGATCTGGATGGACGGGGAGTTCGTCGACTGGGAGGAGGCCCAGGTACACGTGCTGTCCCACGCACTGCACTACGGCAGCGGCGTCTTCGAGGGGGTTCGCTGCTACGACACCGACGAGGGACCGGCGATCTTCCGGTGGGACGGCCACCTCGACCGGTTCTACCAGTCCGCGAAGCCGTACAACCTGGAGATCGAGTACACGCCGGAGGAGCTCACCGAGGCCACCCTCGAACTGGTCCGCCGGCAGGACCTTCGCTCGTGTTACATCCGCCCGATCGCCTTCTACGGCTACAAGCAGCTGGGCGTGAGCCCGGTGGGCGTGCCGACGCGGACGTCGATCGCCTGCTGGCCGTGGGGCGCGTATCTCGGCGAGGAGGCACTGGAGAACGGCGTCGAAGTGAAGGTCTCCTCCTGGCGCAAGCACGCCTCCAGTCAGATCCCGACGAACGCCAAGACCACCGGGCCGTACATCAACAGCCTGCTGGCCGGCGAGGAGGCCCGCCGCCACGACTACGCCGAGGCGATCGTCCTCAACAAGGAGGGCTACGTCGCCGAGGGACCGGGAGAGAACGTCTTCCTCGTCCGTGACGACGAGATCCTTACGCCCGCGGTCTCCCAGAGCATCCTCGACGGGCTCACGCGGGACACCGTCATCGAGCTGGCTCGCGACCTGGGCTATGAGGTGAACGAGCACGCCACCATCGGCCGCGGCGAACTGTACACCGCCGACGAGCTGTTCTTCTCCGGCACCGCGGCGGAGGTCACGCCGGTCCGGAAGGTCGACAACGTCGAGATCGGCGACGGCGGCCGCGGTCCCGTCACCGAGGCGATCCAGTCGCGGTTCTTCGACGTCGTCGAGCGCCGCACGGACGACTACGACGAGTGGTTCACCTACGTCGAGACGTAGTCAGTCGGTCGAGCTCCCGTCGTCGACGTCCACGTCCGGCTCGACGTCGAACGGCTCGTCGCCGACGCCGCTCTCGTCGCCGACGACGTCGTGTATCGACACCGAGGAGCGGTCGTTCTCGCCGAAGCCCGCCGAGAGGATGCGCGTCAGCGCGTCCTCGACAGTCTCGTCGAGGTCGTCGATCCGCTCCGGTTCGACCTCGACGACGAAGCCGGTGGTGATGTTCGGCGCCGTCGGGAGAAAGAGCACCTTGCGCCCGTCGTCGGTCGTTTTGCCGGTCTTGAAGGCGGTCATTCGCAGCCCGTTCCAGGTCTCAAGCTTGACGGGCGTCTGCAGCGAGTCGGCGCCGCCGAGGGCGGTCTCGGCGGCCATCTTCGAGGCGTTGTAGACCACCCGAAGCCCGGGCAGACGGTTCGCCACGGCGTCGAGATTGCTCTCGGCCGCCGACCCGACGGTGGTGCGCATCAGGTAGCCGATGGCGAAGACGGAGACGACGAAGATCAGAAGCGTCAGCAGCACGCTGATGAGCTGGGCGGCGCTCTGTGCGTTCGCCCGGCTCAGGTCGAGCCCTCTGAGCAGCGCCGGCTTGACGATGTCCGTCGGCGAGACCGAGCGCACGGCCCTGTACAGCCAGGCGACGACGTACACCGTCACCATCACGGGGACCAGGACGATGAGCCCGGACGCGAAGTCCCGCTTCCAGGCGGCCATGCCGGTCGTTCGTGACGGGCATTGATAAACAGCAAGGAGATATCCACGCCTTCAGGCGCGGGACGAATCCGACGGCCCGTTCCACAGTCTCTCAACGTCAGCCCTATTGAATATCTACTCCGCTGAGTGCAGACATTTATATCAGACAGTCTTACAAGGGCCTATAGAGGCGTTGCAGAGTGCTGGAGGTCCACCGCACACGCCGGGCGACAATCCGCAACCACTCACAGGTGGCGGAGGACCTCGACCGACACGGGTGGTCTGCCAGCAAGCT
>PXSK01000017.1 GCA_003022865.1 Halobacteriales archaeon SW_5_70_135
CGAGGGCGAGCGAGCGGAGCTCGTACAGCACCACGGTCGCGGCCTGACCGAGGTTCATCACCGGATACTCGGGGCTGGCGGGCACCGTACAGACCCGGTCGAGGCGGGCGATCTCGTCGTTCGAGAGGCCGGTGCCCTCCCGGCCGAAGACGAGCGCGACGGGGGCCTCCACCCTGGCGAGGTCCTCGCGCAGTTCGGCGGGCGTGACGAACGGGAAGCGGCAGTGCTTCGTGGCGTTCTCGTTGGTGATCGCCGTCGTGCCGACGGTGTGGTAGCTCTCGACGAGGTGTTCGAAGGTGACCTCGCGGGCGTTCGGCAGCACGTCCTCGCGGGCGTGACCGGCGAAGCCGTACGCCTCGCCGTCCGGAGAAAGCGGCGGCGGGTCCACGAGGAGGAGATCGGAGAAGCCGAAGTTCTTCATCGACCGGGCGATCGTGCCGACGTTGCCGGGCGTCTCGGCGTCGACGATCGCCACCGCGGGTGCTCGGCGCTCTCCGCTCTCCCCGCCGTCCGCCTCGTCGGTCGGCGCGTCCTCGGTCACGACTCGGGCGTCGTCGGTGAACACCTCGGACTCGTCAAAGCGCCACCCCCGGAGCCGACGCTGACCTTGCTCATGACACCGGTGGGGGGCGAGCGGGCAAAAGTCGTCCGTCTCCCGCCCGTCGGTCGGGCTCGCCCGGCGGTCGCGAGTCGGGCCGCGGCGACGCGTCCCGAGGGAGTTTTCACCGCCGCCCGGCAATCAAATCGCGATGAACGCGGAACTCCGCGCTGACGTGGAGCGAGCGGCGGAGAAACACGCCCTGTTGAACGCGGTGAAACACGAGAGCGACGCGGAGGTCGGCGCCGTGATGGGGCCGCTGATGGGCGAGAACCCCGAGTTCCGCGAGCACGCCGACGACGTGCCCGGCGTCGTCGGGCAGGTGGTGAGCGAGGTCAACCGGACGGACCCCGGGAAGCGCCGCGCCCGCCTGGAGGCGGTCGCCCCCGAGGCGCTCGAGGCGCTCGAAGCGGACGCGGAGGAGACGGGACCGCTGCCGGAGCTGCCGAACGTCGAGGCCGACGACGAGGTTCGGATGCGCGCCGCGCCGAACCCGAACGGGCCGTGGCATCTGGGCAACGCCCGGATGGGGGCGGTGCTGGGCACGTACCGAGAGATGTACGACGGCCACCTGATCGTCCGCTTCGACGACACCGATCCGGAGACGAAGCGACCCGACCTCGACGCCTACGACGCCATCCTGCGCGATCTCGCGTATCTCGGCTTCGAGCCGGACACCGTGATCAGGGCGAGCGACCGGCTGGAGACGTACTACGAGCACGCCCGCGAGCTGATCGAGGCCGGCGGCGCCTACGCCTGCGCCTGTCCGCAGGAGCAGTTCTCGGAGCTGAAGCGCGCGGGCGAGGCCTGTGACCACCGCGACCGCTCGGCCGCCGAGTCGCTGTCGATCTTCGAGGCGATGGTCGACGGCGAGTACGACCCCGGCGAGACGGTGCTGCGCGTGCGCACGGACATCGAGCACAGGAACCCCGCCCTGCGGGACTGGGTGGCGTTCCGGACGATCGACACACCCCATCCCCGCGAGGCGGCCGCCGACTACCGCTGCTGGCCGATGCTCGACTTCCAGTCCGGCGTGGACGACCACCTCACCGGCGTCACCCACATCGTCCGCGGCATCGACCTCCAGGACTCCGCCAAGCGCCAGCGGTTCGTCTACGACTACTTCGACTGGGAGTACCCCGAGGTCGTCCACTGGGGCCACGTCCGGACGGAGGAGTACGACGTGCCGATGTCCACGTCGAGCATCAAGGAGCGCGTCGACGCCGGCGACCTGGACGGCTGGGACGACCCCCGTGCGCCGACGGTGGCGAGCGTGCGCCGCCGCGGGATCCGCGGCGAGGCGCTGACGCGGGCGCTCACCGCGCTGGGCACCTCGACGAGCAACGTCGACCTCTCGATGTCGGCGGTGTACGCGGAGAACCGCGACCTGATCGACGACGCGGCCGACCGCCACTTCCTCGTGCGCGACACGGCCGAGGGTGACGCCGAGGACGGCGGCGGCGCGGTCGAGCGCCGGGTGGTCGACGGCCCCGAGACGGGCACGCCGCCGGTCCACCCCGAACACGAGGAGCGCGGCCGCCGCGAGCTGCCCGTCTCGGACGGCGTGCTGGTCGAGTCCCGGGACCTCCCCGCGAACGGCGAGCGGGTCTGGCTGAAGGGGTTGGGCTGCGTGCGTCACACCTCCGACGCCTTCCGGTTCGAGAGCCGGGACCTCGACCTGGTGCGCGACGGCGAGGTGTCGGTCGTCCACTGGGTGCCCGCCGACCGGCCCCGTCGCGTGCGACTGCGCACCCCGGACGGCGACGTCGAGGGGTACGCCGAGACGACGCTCCGGGACGACGCCGTCGGCGACCTGGTGCAGTTCGAGCGCGTCGGCTACGGCCGGGTCGACGCCCAGGCCGAGGACCACACCGTCGTCTACTACGCCCACCGCTGAGCGACGGCGACCCATTCAAGTGTCGCAGTCCCGAACGACCGAGTGATGGCTATCGATCCGAACTTCGAGCGGAACCGCGAGGTCGTCGAGAACCACGACGGCCACGACGTCTGGGGGCCAGTCGACAGACCGGAGACGGAGGGGGTCCACGGCACCCACGTCGCGGTCGACTTCGACGTCTGTATCGCCGACGGCGCCTGCCTGGAGGACTGTCCCGTCGACGTGTTCGAGTGGGTGGACACGCCCGACCACCCCGAGAGCGAGATCAAGGCCGACCCGGCCCGCGAGGACGCCTGCATCGACTGTATGCTCTGTGTCGACATCTGTCCCGTCGACGCCATCGACGTCGACGCCAGCCGCGCGGACCGGGCGTGAGAGCGGCGACGCCGACTCGGAACGAGACGACCCGTCGGTGTGCGGCCTCGCGACCGCGGTTTAGGCACGCCTAAGACCGCCAGGTATTTTTAGGGCCACCTAAAACAGGCGGTCGATGAGCGAGGACACCTGTGTGGTCGCGCCGACGATCCGGAACCCGGCCTTTCTGCGGGAGTACGTCGCGAACGCACGCGAGCACGGCCATGCCGACCGACTGCACGTCTGTCTCGTCACCGAGGAGTTCCGTGACACGGCGGCGATGCGGTCGATGCTCGAGGACCTGGGCGTTCCCGGGCGGGTGTTCGCGGCGGCGGACCGCCGGGAGTGGTTCGAGGAGCACGGGCTCGCGGCGTACGCCGACCTCGTGCCGGCGGAGAGTCACGCCCAGACCTCCTTCGGACTGCTGTACATGTGGGCGAACGACTTCGAAGTCGGCGTCTTCCTCGACGACGACACCCGTCCACATCCGGAGTTCGACTTCTTCGGCGGCCACTACCGGAACCTCGACCGCGACAGACCGGTCGAGACCCGCAGTTCGGACACGCAGTGGGTGAACGTGCTCGACGGCGTCGCCGACCTCTACCCTCGCGGCTACCCGTACGGCGCGACGGAGGAGACGACCACGCGGGAGACGGCACCGACCGGCGAGGCCGTCGCTTCGCAGGGGCTGTGGACCGGCGTGCCCGACCTCGACGCGGTGCGGGTCCTCGCCGACGGCGACACGCGGGGGCGGTCCTCCGTGCGGCTCTCGCGGGCGGACTACGACGACCCGCTGTTCGCGGTGGCGCCGGGGAACTACACGACGGTCTGTTCGATGAACCTCGCCTTCCGCCGGGAGGTCGTGCCGGCCTTCTACCAGCTGCCGATGGACGACAACCCGTGGGGGGTGGGGCGGTTCGACGACATCTGGAGCGGCGTGTTGCTGAAGCGGGCCGCCGACGCCGTCGGGCGCACGCTGCTGACGGGGACGCCGCTGTGTGTCCACGAGAAGGCACCGCGGTCGACGTTTGGCGACCTGCGCGCGGAGGCCCCCGCCCTCGAACTGAACGAACACCTCTGGCGGATCGTCGACGACGCCGGCGAGGACGCCGACAGCTTCCGCGAGGTCACCCGCGCGACCGCCGAAGCGCTCCGTCGCGCGGAGCCGGGCCTCGACAACGACGACTTCCTGCCGTACGTCGCCGACCGTCTCGACCGCTGGCTCGACTGTCTCGCGGCGCTCGACCGCGACCGCGTCCCCGCCGACGACTGAGACGAGACCACTTCGGAACCACTAAGTGTTTTAGGCTGACCTAAAAGCGTATGAGCGACTGGAGCCGGCGACGGTTCGTCGTATCGACGGGGGCGGTCGGGCTGACCGGACTGACCGGCTGTCTCGGCGGAGACGACGGCGACGGCGACGGCGGCGACGAACCGGGACAGGTCGGCTCCGGACGGCTGGGGCGCGACCCGCCCGGCGGGACGCCGATCGCGGACCTGCCCGACCTCTCGGGGGAGATCGACCTCTACTCCGGCCGCGGGCAGCCGCTGGTGGGCGAGCTGATCGACTTCCTCGACTCGGCGTACCCCGACCTGACGATCACCCCGCGGTACGACAGCGCGAACAACCTGCTCGGGCGCCTGGACAACGAGGGCGACAACAGCCCGGCGGACGTGTTCTTCACGGTCAACGCCGGCGCCCTGGGGGCACTGAACGACCGCGGACGCGCACTCGAACTCGGTGACGAGGTGCTCTCGATGGCCCGCGAGCGGTTCCGCGCGCCCGACGGCCGCTGGGTCGGCACCTCCGGTCGGGTGCGGACGGTGCCGTACGATACCGAGACGCTCGATGGGGTGCCCGAGGACGTCTTCGCGTACCCCGACGACGAGCGCTTCCAGGACGCGGTGGGCTGGGCGCCGACGTACTCCTCGTTTCAGGCGTTCGTCACCGCGATGCGCGTCCTGAACGGCCGCGACCGCACCCGGGGGTGGCTGGAGGGGATGATAGCGCAGGGCGCCGAGGAGTACAACGACGAGTTCCTCGTCGCGCAGGCGGTCGCCGACGGCGACCTCGTGGCGGGGTTCACGAACCACTACTACGTCCAGCGGGTGATCGAGGCTCGAGACGACCCGCCGATAGCGACGGGCAACACGACGAACGACGCCGGCTCCGTCTTCAACGTCGCCGGCGCGGCCGTCGTCGACACCGCCTCCGACCCCGACACCGCCCGGACGTTCGTCCGTCACCTGCTGTCGGCGGAGGCCCAGGAGTACTTCGTCGTCTCGCGCACCTTCGAGTACCCCGCCATCCCGGAGGTGGACCCGCTCGACCGGCTCCCCTCGCTGGAGGAGTTGGACCCGCCGGACGTCGACCTCACCCGCTTGTCGAACTTGGAGCCGACGATCGACTTACTTAGGGACGTGGGGCTGCTGTAGCCGGACACGCCACATGGCGACGGACACGACGACCGGACCGACGACCGCCCCCGGGGAGCGCGAGCGACCGGCGACCGACGACGCGGACGCCGACGCCGACACCGGCACCGGCACCGACGTCACCGACGGGAACGCCGACCTCCCCACGAGCGTCGTCCTCGCCGCCGGTGCCGTCGCCGCCGCCGTCCTGTTGCCGCTGTTGTGGCTGCTGGTCGCCGGCCTCGACGCCGGTGTCGAGGGCCTACGGGCGACGGTCCGGCCGACCGCCGTCCGGGTGATGGGCAACAGTCTCGTGCTCGTCACACTCGTCACCGCGTGTTCGACGGCGATCGGCGTGCCGCTGGCCTACCTCGTCGTCCGCACGGACCTCCCGCTGCGGCGCTTTTTCACCGTCGCCGCCGCCCTGCCGCTCGTCGTGCCCTCCTACATCGGTGCCTTCGCCTTCGTCTCGGCGTTCGGCCGCTCGGGCGACCTCAACGGCGCGCTCGTCGGACTCGGACTCGGACTCCCTCGCGTCCCCGAGGTCGCCGGCCTGGAGGGGACGACGCTCGTGCTCACGCTGTACACCTACCCGTACGTCTTTCTCACCGCCCGCGCCGCGCTCGTCTCGATGGACGACTCTCTCGTCGAGGCCGCCCGCACGCTCGGTCACGGCCGCCTGGCGGCGTTTCGCCGGGTGACCGCCCCGCGGATCCGTCCCGCCGTCGGCGCCGGTGCTCTGCTCGTCGCGCTGTACGCCCTCTCCGATTTCGGTACGCCCGCGATCCTCCGGTACGACGTCTACACCCGGGTGATCTTCGTCGAGCAGCGCGCCTTCAACACCGACCTCGCCGCGGTCCTCTCGATCCAGCTGGTCGTGGTGACGGCCGTCGTGCTCGCGGTCGAGTCCCGGCTGCGCGGCGACGCGCCGGTCCACTCGACGGGCGGTCGCTCGACCGACCGCGTTCGACTGGGCCGCTGGCGCTGGGTCGCCGCGCTGCTGCCGACCGCCGTCGCCCTCGTCGCGCTGGCCGTGCCGCTGGCGGTGCTGGTGCTGTGGCTGCTCCGCGACGCCGCCAGCACCGGTGCGGCGCTCGCTTTCCAGCCCTCCTACGCGGTCAACTCCGTGGCCGTCGCCGGCGGGGCCGCCCTGCTCACCGCGGCGCTCGGCCTGCCGGTGGCCTACGTCGCCGCCCGTGGCGACTCCCGCCTGGCCGGGCTGGTCGAGCGGGCCACCTGGGTCGGCTACGCCGTGCCCGGCGTCGTGCTCGGCCTGGCGCTGGTCTACTTCGGCGCCCGCTACGGCGGCGGACTCTACCGGCAGGGGCTCGTTCTGCTGCCGCTTCTGGTGTTCGCCTACGTCGTCCGCTTCCTCCCGCAGGCCGTCGGCGCCACCCGCGCCTCCGTCCTCGGGGTCGACCCGCGACTGCCGGAGGCCGCCCGCTCGCTCGGCGCCGACCGCGGCCGGTCGTTCCGCCGGGTGGTCCTCCCGCTGGTGGCGCCCGGCCTGATCGCCGGCGCCGCGCTGGTCTTTCTGACGACGATGAAGGAACTGCCCGCGACGTTACTGCTGCGACCCGCCGGCTTCAGCACGCTGGCGACACACATCTGGAGCGTGCAGGACCAGGGCTACTTCGGCTACGCCGCCGTCCCCGCGCTGATCCTGCTCGGCGTCTCCGCGCTGTCGATGTACGTCCTCGTCCGCACGGAGGGTGGCAATGTCAGGTGACGACTCCCGCGACCCCGAGCCGGACGGCGGCACCGCCACGGCCGCCGACACCGGCGCCGGCGCCGACGGCGATGTCCCCGACCCGGCCGACCGGACGGAGCCGTACCCCCACGGCTGGGCGCGCCCCTCCGCCGCGGAGGGCGAGGTGGCGCTGTCGCTGTCGGGCGTCACCAAGCGCTTCGGCGCGACGCCGGCGGCCGAGGACCTCTCGCTGTCGGTGTACGAGGGCGAACTGCTCACCGTCGTCGGCCCCTCCGGCTGCGGGAAGACGACGACGCTACGGCTGATCGCCGGGCTGGAGCGACCCGACGCCGGCATAGTCCGCGTCGGCGGCGAGGTCGTCGCCGGCGACGGGGGGTTCGTCCCCGCCGAGGAGCGCGACGTCGGCGTCGTCTTCCAGGAGTTCGCGCTGTTTCCCCACATGACGACGGCCGAGAACGTCGGCTTCGGCCTCGACGACCGCCCGCAGGCCGAGCGCGAGCGGCGCGTCGAGGAGCTGCTCGACCTGGTCGGTCTGTCGGCCGAGCGGGACGCCTACCCGGACGAGCTCTCCGGCGGCCAGCAGCAGCGGGTCGCACTGGCCCGCTCGCTGGCGCCCGAACCCGAGGTGTTGCTGCTCGACGAGCCGTTCGCCAACCTCGACGTGGACCTGCGCGAGCGGATGCGCGAGGAGGTGCGGGCCATCCTGCGGGAGGCCGGCGTCACGGCCGTCTCCGTCACCCACGACCAGGAGGAGGCGCTGTCGATCGGCGACCGCGTCGCCGTCATGCACGACGGCGGCCTGGAGCAGGTGGGTCGCCCGGAGCGGGTGTTCCAGCATCCCGAGTCGCGGTTCGTCGCCGGCTTCCTCGGGCACGCCTCCTTCGTGCCGGGCAGCGTCACCGGCGAGGCCGTCGAGACCGCCATCGGCGGCGTCTCGGCCGACCGCGTCTACGGGCTCGGCCCCGAGTACGAGTGGTCCACGGTCGACCTCCTAGTGCGACCCGACGACCTCGCCGCCCGTCCGGCCCCCGAGGGCGACGCCGACGGCCGCGTCGTCGGCCGCCAGTTCCTCGGTGCCACCGTGAAGTACCGCGTCGAACTCGACGACGACGGCGTCGTCGAGTGTGCCCACAACCACACCGAGCACATAGAGCGCGGCGCCCCCGTCTCCGTAGACTTCGTCGCCGACCACGACCTCGCCTGGTTCCCGCGGTCCCGACCCGGTGCCGACGGCGGCGACAGCCCGGCGGTGGACGGCGCCAGGCCGGAACGCGACGACGGCCACGATGCCGGCTGAGTCCGCGCCCGGTCCTCGCCTTCGACGGCTCCATCGGAGAGCGACCCCGCGGGCGGCGGCCGCCCTGCTCGCGCTCGGAGCCGGCGCCGTCGTCCTCTGGCTCGCCGTCGACCTGTTCCCGTACGGCTCGGTGAACCACGACGAGGGCGTCTACCGCCAGCAGGCCGACCTGCTTTTGTCCGGGCGCCCAGACATGACTCCCCGGGAGCCGGGCGCCGTCCGACCGTGGTTCTTCGTGCGCGACGGCGGCCGTCTCTACCCGCGGTACGCCCCCGTCACCGCGGCGGTGTTCGCACTCGGTGACCTGGCCGGGAGCGCCCGGCTCGCGCTCGCGGCCGTCGCCGCCGGCAACGTCGGGCTCACGTACGCGCTGGCGTCGGCCGCCTACGACCGCCGGGTGGGGCTGCTCGCGGCGGGGCTGCTCGGCGCCACGCCGGCGTTCCTGTTCACCGCCGCCGTCTTCCTGCCGTACGCGCCGGCGACGCTGCTGAATCTCGCCTTCGCCGTCGCCTATGTCCGCTCCGTGCGCCGCGACGGGCGGGCGGCCGTCGCTTGGGGTGTCGTCGCCGGCGTCGCCGTCGGCCTCGCCGGCTTCGCCCGCCCGTACACGGCGGTGCTGTTCGCCGTGCCGTTCGTCCTCCACGCCGCCTGGCGGCTCGTCCGCGCCGGCCGCCGGGCGTCGCGCGCCGACCGGTCGACCGCGACGCCCGGCCCCGACCCGCCGACGACCGTCGCCCGGCTGACGGCCGTCGCGGTGCCCGCGCTCGCGCTCGTCGGCGTCGCGCTGTGGTACAACGCTCTCGTGACGGGGTCGGCGTGGCGGTTTCCGTTCGAGGCCTTCGCCCCCCGGGACGGGCTGGGCTTCGGTCGGCGTCGCGTCCTCGATCACGCCGTCGACTACACGCCCCGGCTGGCGCTGCGCTCCACGGCGGTCCTGCTGTGGGAACTCGGCACGCGCTGGACCGTCGCGCCGCCGCTGGGCACGCTCGTCGCCGTCGCCGGCGCCGGGCAGTTCCTGCTCGGCCGCGACGACGGCGTCCGCGACCGCCTCGCCGTCGAGCGTCCGGACGGCGCCGGCGTCCGCCTGCTGCTCGTCGGCGTCGCCGTCTCGGTCGTCGTCGGCAACGGCTACTTCTGGGGGACGTACAACGTCCTCGGCGACCTCGGCGACCCGACCAACGGCTTCGTCGCCGCCTTCGGCCCGTTCTACCACTTCGACCTGCTGCCCGTGCTGGCGACGTTCGGCGCCGCCGGTACGCTCGCCGGCTGGCGGTGGCTCCGGGCTCGCGTCCCCGCGACGCCGGTCCCGCGTCGGGCGGCACTCGGGGCTGTCCTCGCGGGCGCGGTCGTCGCCGGCGGCGCGGCACAGGCGGTCGCGCTGGCGGGTCCGTACGCCGACCACGCCGCCTACACCGACCGCTACGAGCAGACCTACGAGCCCCTCGACCGGGAGTTCGACGACGCCGTCGTGTTCGTCCCCTCGACGTACGGCCCCTGGCTCAACCACCCCTTCCAGTCGCTGCGCAACCGGGCGGGGGCGGACGGCCGACTGACCGGCGACGCCGTGTACGCCCGCGACCGCGGCCCGGCGGGCGATTTCGCCGTCCTCGACGCCCACGACCGCCGGCCGTACCGGTTCACCTACCGCGGCGAGTGGACGCCCGACCCCGCGGACCGCGTCGAGCCGCGGCTGGTGCCGCTGTCGACCCGTGCCGGTGCTGCGGTCACGGTAACGACGACCGTCGCCGTGCCCGAGCGGGCCGACGCCGTCACCGCGCGGCTGACCGTCGACGGCGAGAGCGCCGCTCGGACAGTGAGCCTTGCCGAGGCGGCTCCCGACGAGGTGACTCTCGTTTGGCGGCTCTCCGCCGAGGACGACCGGGCACGGATCGTCGCCGTCCGGGCCGGCGACCGGCGTGTCGAGATACCGGGAGCGCTCGCACTCGACGGCCCCCGTGAGGTCGCGGCGACGCTCACGTTCTCGACGACGGGCGGCTCGACGCTCGCCTACCGGGAGGAACTGGACGCCCGCCCGCTCGGGGACGACGTGCAGGTGCTCTGGCCGCCCGAACGGTCGGTCTGTCCGCTCGTCACCGACTGCGGGCTGACGGGGACGTACCTCCCCGACAGGCCCGACCCGCGGCTGCCCGGCACGGCGATGCCCACCCACGTCGACCCGGTCGCGGAACGCCGCCAGGGCGTCGAGACCGCCGCACGTCGTCCCGGTCCGTCGTCACGGCTCGGGCGTCCTGCCGACGAGCCCCTTCAGTCGGGTGGCAGTCCGTCACAGGAGCCAGCGCAGGCGTTCCTCGGCACAGACTTTCGCGACGGAGTAGCCGATGGCCGCGCCGCCGGCGAGCGGGTCGAGCGTGGTCTCGCCGGCGCGCTCGCGGTACTCGATCGGCGTCTCGACGACGCGGTAGCCACGCATCGCCGGGCGCAACAGCAGTTCCGCCGAGAGGCCGGTGTTCTCCGTCCAGTCGATCGACTCGATCACCTCCCGGTGATAGGCGCGCATCCCGGTCGTCACGTCGTGGACGCGGGTGCCGAGCAGCGCCGAGGCGCCCAGCGCGAACAGACCGTTGCCCAGGCGGTTGAGCCGCGGCATCGCCTCGGCGCCGTGATACAGTCGGTCACAGGAGACGACGTCGGCACCGTCGTTCACCAGTTCGAGCAGTCGGGGCAGCGCCTCCATCGGGTAGGTGTCGTCGCAGTCGCTGGTGACGACGACGGGTCGCTCGGCCTCGCACAGCCCGCGGGCGACGGCGACGCCGTACCCCTGTGGCGCCTGCTCGACGACGGTGGCGCCGTGCTCGCGAGCGATCTCCGGGGTGCGGTCGCTCGACCCGTCGACGCAGACGACTCGCGCTCGGCCGTCGGTAACGCGGTCGACGTCCTCCAGAACGGTCCCGATCGCCGCCGCCTCGTCGTACGTACCCATGACGACGGTGACGTCGTCGAAGTCGAAGTCGGACGGTTCGACCCCGTCGGTCGACGACCGCGACCCGTCGGCGGCGTCGGTTCCCGTCCCCTCGTCGCCGGTCTCTGTCATGCCGGAGGCGAGGCGGGTCGACTACTTGTCGGCCGCGATCGACACCGACCGGCGGTCGGCGGTGTCCGCGAGACTCGCGGCGGCGGTCGCTCGCGGCACCGAGTCGTGCCAGCGTGGTGTCAGGGCAGCGAGTGGAGGAAGGTCTGCACCTCCACGGTCCGGCCGTCGGGGTCGTCGGCGAAGAACTGGTAGATGTCGTACGTCTCGTTCTCCTCGGGCGGCCCGCGAGCGACGTCCGCCAGTCGGTCGTACAGCCGGTCGACTGCCGCCCGGTCGTCGTAGTAGAAGGTGACGACGCCGCAGTCGTCGGTGCGGTCGCGGTCACAGAAGCCGAACCTGAACTCGTCGTGTTCGAGAACCGTACAGCCGGGCTGTTCCAGCCACACCGCGGCGCCGAGTCGCTCCCGGTAGAAGGCGACGACCTCGTCGTGACGCTCCGTGTGGAAGAAGACGATTCCTGACACGCCGGAGTCGACAGCCGCCGCCGACATAACCCCGGCGGTCCGGACCTGTGTCCCGGGCCGGAGACCGGCCGCCGTCGAGCGGATCCCCTTCGTGAGCGTGTGACGCCGCCCGACACAACAGTTAACCCTGCAGCCGCCGTGAGACGAGGTATGCACAAGGACGAACTTCTCGAACTGCACGAGCAGATGGTCGTCATCAAGGACTACTTCCGGTCGCGCGACGAGGTGGACGAGGAGATCTTCGAGCCGTACGAGGGACTCGACGTCACGCCGGACGACGTGCACAGGTCCAAAAGCGAGCACAAACACGCCGTCTTCGTGCTGGGCAACGCCCTGGCGGGTGCGATGAGCGACGGCGAGTTCTCCAGCGCGGGTCGGCTGGGCAAGCGCATGGAGGAACTCGCGGACGACGCCGAGTCGAAGATCTGAACCGGCCCGCCGGCGTCGGACGACCGGCCCGGCGAGTCACACTTTTTTGTCCGCCGGTCACCTGTGTCGGCGCATGGACGGACGCGTCCGGGACCGCGTCGCCGACTGGAGCGAGCGACCGGTCGAGGGGTTCGACGGGCTGCGCGACCTCGTCGACGAGGAGTTCTCCGGCGTCGTCGAGGCGGCGACGGGGACGGCCCGATTCGCGATGCTCAACGGGCGCGTCCTCGGCGTCCACGGTGGCCGCATCGAGGAGTTCGAGGACGCCGACGCCGTCGCCCGGTCGGCCCCCGAGCCGGGGGTGGCGCTACTGGTCGCCATGTTCGCCGCCGACGCCGAGCCCGAGGACCGCTACTACACGGAGGACACGCCGGTCTTGAAGGCCCACGAGACGCTCTCTGCGGGCGGCTTCGTCGGCTACCTGGAGCTCTCCGAGAACGTCCTCAGCGGCGACTACTACGTCGCCTACTACGGCGGCCGCTCGATGCCGGTGGCCTTCGTCGGCAACAGTGACCGCCTGATAACCGGCGAGGAGGCGCTCGAACGGGCCGACGACGAGGTCGGCGTCTACCACGTCTCCGCCGTCGACGTCGAGACCGTCGAGCTGCCCGGCACGACGACGGAGCCGGCGCCCGCCGCCGGAACACCCTCCGGCACCGCGGACGACCCGGCGTCGGCGGGTGCGAACGCCGACCGGGCGTCCGCCGTCGATCCCTCGCCGGCGTCCGACGGCGACGCCGGCGAGTCGCGGACCGCGCCGGACGCGGGAGCGGGGACCGAGACCGAAACTACGGACGGAACGGCGACCCCGGGTGCCGACGGGGCGGCCGACGAGGGGGCCGGCGGGCGCGGCGACCTCGACAGGACGTACGGCTCCTCGACGGGACTCGACACCCGCTCCGGCGGTCGCTCCTTCGAACTCGACGGACCGGACGACGACGCCGACGAGAACGAGGACGGGGACGGTCCCGCCGGCCGCGAGACGACCACCGCGGAGGCGGAAGCCGGCGCCGACGCCGACTCGGCCGCCGGCGACGCCGGGACAGGGAGGTCGAACGGCCGCCCGGACACGACCGACCGAGCGACCGGCGGAGACGGGGACGGGGGCGAGGGTTCCGCCCCCGCGAAGACGACGCCGGACGAGCCGGCGACCGAGCGGCGTCGCGAGGAGCGCCCGCCCGCCCCCCAGAGCGACCGCGACGAGCCGGCGACGGCCGGGTCCGGGAGCGGGACAGACGCGACGGGCCGGGTGACCGGCGACGCGTCCCCCGAGACGGAGCGAAGCGACGGGGCGGTGGCGGTCTCCGACGACCTCCCGGAGCTGGTCGAGGACCACGAGCGTCGGATCGAGCGGCTACGGGAGCGCGCGACGAACCTGGAGGCCGCCGACGAGCGAGCGACGGAAGAGCGTCGGGACGTCCGCGCGGAACTGGAGGAGGTGGCCGCGGACCTGAGCGACCTCCGCCGGACCGTCGTCCGGCTGGACCGGACCGTCGAGCGCCTGGCCGAGGACGACACCGACGGGTCGGCGAACGCGGAGACCGCCGGGGAGTCACCCGACGCGAGCGAGCCCGCGACGGGCGAGCGCGACCTGACGGCGGAGACGGCACTGGCGGAGACGACGCTGCTGTTGCGCTACGGCTCTCGCGGCGACCCGACCCTCGAAACGGCACACGACGACGCCGGCGTCGACAGCGCGGCCGTCGACGGCAATCTCAGAGTGGACGTCCACGCTCCGTTCGACGCCGAGACGACGACGGTCGACGGGCGACCGTACCGGGCGTTCGTCGAGGACCGCATCGAGTACCGTTTCTTCGAGTGGCTCGCCCGCGACCTCCTCTTCGAGGTCCGCGAGACCGGGGCGACCGACGCGCTGCGGGACCTCTACGACGCGCTGCCGTCGATGGACCGGGCGGAGCTGCGCTCGACGGTCGCCGTCGGAGGCGAGGACGACGAGACGACAGAGAACGTCGAGTTCGACGTGGTCGCGCGGGACGCCCACGAGCGCCCGCTGGTGGTGGCGCGGTTCGACACCGCCCGCGACACGGCGACCGAGGAGATAGTCGTCGGACTGCGCGACGGCGCGAACGTCGTCGGCGAGGCGACCGACCTCGCGGCGGCCTTCTCGGTGACGGAGAGCTACTTCTCGGGGGGTGCCCGCGACGCGGCCGAGGAGGCGACGGCCGACAGTATCCTGAGTCGAACGACGAAAGAGAGCTACGTTAAACTGTCACGGAAACGGGGCTACCACCTGTGCCTGGTCGCCGTCGGCTCCGACGGCGAGTTCCACCTCCGCGTCCCCGAGCTTTAGTCCTGGGAGACGGCGCCGGCGTCGACGAACTTCATCTCCTCCATGGTGCCGATGATGTCGTCCATCTTCTCGTCCAGGTCGTCGACGAACTCCCCGGTGTCCTCGGTCGAGATGGCACCCTGACTCGACGGCTCGATGAGGGTCTCCTCCTCCAGGACACGCAGCGAGTACCGCACCTTGTGGTGTGGGTAGCCGGTCTCGTTGGACATCTTCACGATGCCGATGGGCTCGTTCTCGATGACCATCCGCAGCACCTGGAGGTGTCGTTCCAGCATGTCCACCTCTTTCTCTAGCCGGTCGATCATGCCACTTGCTAACTCTTCTTGGCTTGCGCTTAAACCTTTTGTCCCCGAAGTGAAGGGGACCGGACGGCAAGAAGAGCGGGTTCGACTCTCGGCGTGACGGATAAAAAATGACGCGATGCGTTCCGGTGGGGGACCGTAATCGGTTTGTCCGGGCCGGCGGAAGGCGACGTGTGATAGTCACCGTCGTCGGCACCCAGTTCGGGGACGAGGGGAAAGGCCGGGTGGTCGACAGCTACGGCGACCGCGCGGACGTCGTCGTCCGCTACCAGGGCGGCGACAACGCCGGACACACCGTCGTCGCCGGCGGCGAGGAGTACAAGCTGTCGCTGGTGCCCAGCGGCGCCGTGCGGGGCACCGTCGGCCTGCTCGGTCCCGGCTGTGTCGTCAACCCCGAGACGCTCGTCTCGGAGGTCGACGGCCTTCGCGAGCGCGGGCTCGACCCCGACGTGCGGGTCGCCCGCCGCGCACACGTCATCGCGCCGTACCACCGCGTGCTCGACGGTGCCGAGGAGGCCGCAAAGAGCGACGAGGGCGTCGAGGCCGGCACCACCGGCCGGGGGATCGGCCCCACATACGAGGACAAGGCCGGCCGCCGCGGGCTGCGGATCGGCGACCTGCTCGACCCTGACCTACTGCGTCAGCGTCTGGAGTACGTCGTCCCCACGAAGCGTCGACTCGCCCGGAACGTCTTCGACGTCGACGTCGATGACCACCCGGAGGCGTTCGACCTCGACGCGCTGTACGACCGCCTCTCGGCACACGGCGAGCGCCTCGACGAGGAGGCGATGACCGTCAACGCCGAGCGGTACCTCGCCGAGCGCCGCGAGGCGGGCGACCGCATCCTGCTCGAAGGCGCCCAGGGCACCGGCCTCGACGTCGACCACGGCACCTACCCCTACGTCACCTCTTCGACCCCGACGGCGGGCTACGCCGCCGCCGGCTCCTCGCTCGGCGTCACCCACGTCGGCACCGGCGAGGTCGTCGGCGCGGTGAAGGCGTACACCTCCCGGGTCGGGACGGGGCCGTTCCCCACGGAGTTGGACGGCGACCTCGCCGAGCGGGTCCGCGAGGCCGGCGGCGAGTACGGCACCGTCACCGGTCGCCCGCGACGCATCGGCTGGCTCGACCTGCCGGTACTGCGGCACGCCGACCGCGTGAACGGGCTGACCGGCGTCGCCGTCAACCACGTCGACACGCTGACCGGTATCGACCCCGTCCGGGCGTGTCACGCCTATGAGCGCGACGGTCGCCGCCTGGAGACCCCGCCCGCCCTCACCGAACACTGGAGCGACTGCGAGCCGGTGTACCGGGCGTTCGACGGCTGGTCTGAGGTCGACTGGGCCACGGTCGCCTCGCAGGGGTACGACGCCCTCCCCGACGCCGCCCGGACGTATCTGGAGTACGTCGTCGGCGAACTCGACGCCGACCTCTACGCCGTCGGCGTCGGCCCCGACCGCGAGCACGCCGTCGAGCGCGCCCATCCGTTCGCGTAGCGTTCAGTCGAGCGCGCTGGCCAGCTCCGCGACGGTCTCGACCAGCGCCTCCGCGTCCGTCGCGAGCAGGCGCGTCATCGGCTCCTTGCCGTGGGCGCCGTGGTCGTAGACGGCGTCGGGCGCCCGCTCGCGTCCCTGTGTCGCACGCTCCGCGACCCACCCCATCGTCGCCCCCTCCCGCTCTCTGACCGCGGGCGGCTGGTCCGTGCGGTCCACCTCGACGGCGTCGAGTGTGGTCCGCGACAGCGCCGTCTCGACGTCGTCGTCGAACCGGACGTTGCAGGCGGCGCCGACGGCCGGATCGCCCTCGCGGACCGCAAGCAGCAACCGGGCGACGTGACTCGACGCGCCGAGCCGCGGGTCGCCGGCCGCCCGCGGACCGTCGACCGTGCCGGTGACCCGCCCGTCGACGGCGGCGACCTCCTCCGGCGACCGGGCGTACGGCGCGGCGACGGCGACGTTCGTGCCGACCGCCGGCAGCAGCGGCGTCAGCGGGCCGTCGGGACCGGACAGCGCCGCGACCGCCTCGCGGACGGCGTCGACGGCGTCGTGTCGGGCGGCGTCGGCCCGCAGACCGGCGAGCCCCTGGACGGCGCCGTACCCCTCGCCGACGTCGAGACCGTGTCGCACCGCCCGGTCGACCAGTCCGACCGCCGCCGCCGTCGCCTCGGGCACCGAGCGCCCGCGAGCGAGGTCGGCCGCGAGCGCCGCCGACAGAGTGCAGCCCCCGCCGTGGGTCGTGTCGGTCGCCACGCGGTCCCGGGCGAAGGCGAGCGTCCGGTCGTCGATCCGCCGAACGTCGATCCCCGCGACGGTCGGCGGTGACTCGCCGGGCGGGTCGTCGTCGACGTGGAGCACGTCGACGACCTCGTCGCCGTCGAGGTGGCCGCCGGTCACCAGTGCGGCCGACGGGCCGCGGTCGACGAGCGCGCGGGCGGCTCTCGCGGCCGAGTCGACGTCGGTCACCGCTACGCCGGTGAGCAGCTCGGCCTCGGGCGCGTTCGGCGTGGTGACGGCGGCCCGCGGGACGAGCGCGTCGGCGACGGCGCTCTCGCCGGCGTCGGTCAGCAGGCGGTCGCCGCTCTGGGCGACCATCACGGGGTCGACGACGGTCGGCGGGCCGTCGGCGAGCGCGTCGGCGACGACCTCGACGGTCGCGGCGTCGCCGAGCATCCCCGTCTTCGCGGCGCCGACCGCGAAGTCGTCCAGGACGACGGCGACCTGCTCGGTCACCGTCTCGGGGTCGACGCCGTCGACAGCGTGGACGCCCCGGCTGCTCTGTGCGGTGACCGCGGTGACGGCACTAGTGCCGAAGACGCCGCGGGCGGCCATCGCCCGCAGGTCGGCGGCGACGCCGGCGCCGCCGCCGCTGTCCGTCCCCGCGACGGTGAGCGCCACCGGCGGGGCCGACGGGTCCGGTACGGGGCGCGAGCCGGCGGTCACGTCGCACACCTCCCTCGGGTCGTCCGGGGTCGCGACCGCGCGGCCGGGGTGGACGGGACGGCCGCCGCACTGCGGCGGGACATCAGTCGTCGGCGCCGGCCGGCGAGGGGGTGACGTCGACGCCGGCGTCGACGCCCAGCTCGGTCAGGGCGGCCTCGGCCGCCCGGCGGCCGGACAGCAGCATCGCTCCGAAGGTCGGCCCCATGCGGGGTAGTCCATGGGTCGTCGCGACGGCCATCCCGGCGGCCGCCAGCCCGTCGTGGACGACGCCGGTACGCTCGACGACGGCGTCCTCGGCCTCGTCCGCCCACATCGAGCCGTGGCCCGGCGAATCGTGCCCCGGCGCGCCGTAGGCGTCGTCGCCGGTGGCGTCCATGTCGGCGTCCCGGCCGGTCAGTCCGGGCGCGTCGATCACGCCGCGTTCGTGCAGCTTCGACACCGCCATCGCGTCGTGGCCGGTGGCGTCGACCACCAGGTCGGCCTCGATCGCCACCGGGTCGACGCAGGTGAGCTCTCGGGGTAGTGCGTGCACCGGCGTGTAGTTGATCACCGTCCCCGCGACGCGGCCGCCCTCGCGGACGACGAGGTCGGTGAACTCCGTCATGTTCTGGACGTGGACGCCCGCGTCACAGGTCGCCGCGATCAGCGCCGAGCAGGCGTGGGGACCGCTGGCGACGTATAGACCGTCGGCCTCGTCGCTTTCCTCGTACGGCACGCCGAGCTCGTCGAGCACGCGCTGGGCCGGCTCGCGGACCGTGACGCGGTTCATCAGGAACCCGCCCAGCCAGAAGCCGCCGCCGAGGTAGTTGTTCTTCTCGACAACGGTCGTCTGGACGCCGCGCTCGCTCAGCTCCCGTGCCGCCGTCAGTCCGGCTGGCCCCCCGCCGAGGACGATCACGTCGCTCTCGGTCGCCGCCCGGAACGCCGACTCCCACTCCTCAAGGATCGCCCGGGTGACCGACGCCTCGGAGACCTCGCTGAACTCCGTCGTTCGTGCCTCTCGCCCGCCGTCGGGTCGCTGGCTCCGTGTCATACTCGGTTGTACTACCGAGTAATCAAAAGCCCGTCGCTACGCCAGTCCCATGCCGCCGTCGACCGACAGCACGGTCCCCTGGACGTAGTCGTTCTCCAGGAGATACGCTACCGAGTGTGCGACCGTCGCCGGCTCGCAAGCGTACTCCGGGAGGTGGGTGTCGACGTCCGCGTGACCGCGGAACTCGACCGATTCGAGATGGTCGAGGATCGCCTCGTTCAGGTCCGTCTCTGCCGGCCCGGGGGCAACGGCGTTCACCTGGACGCCGTCGGCGCCGTACTCCCGGGCGAGGGCTCGCGCGAGCCCGTGTAGACCGGCCTTGCTGGCGGCGTAGCCGGCGTCGACCGTGCCGTCGGTGCCGCCGGTCGAGGAGACGAAGACGACGTCGCCGCCCGGGACGAGCCGGGGCATCGCCGCCCGGGTGACGTAGAATGCCCCCGAGAGGTTCGTCTCGATGACGCGGCGCCACTGGTCGTCGTCGATCTCCGTCAGGCGGTCCGGGGCGGCTACCCCCGCGTTGTTGACGACGGCGTCGACCCCGCCCAACGCGTCGGCCGCCTCCTCGACCAGCCGCTCTGCCTCCGCCGGGTCGCTCACGTCCGCCTGCACCGCTGTCGCCTCCGCGCCCGCCTCGCGGACCCGTTCGGCGACCTCCCGGGCTGCCGTCTTCGACTCGCGGTAGTTGACCGCCACGTCGTGCTCGCCCGCCAGTCCGAGCGCGGTCGCCCGACCGATCCCTCTACTGGCGCCGGTCACCAGTGCGCGCATGGAGACACCGAGTTGTACCACTCACTAATATCCGGCGAGACCGCCTCGGCGTCCCCGCAGCGTCGGGACCGGACTGTCGAACACGGAGCACAGAACACGAAATACGGCGCAGCGACTCCTTGAGGTGTCGAAACAGCCGCCCGCCAGGCCCCTGGCCCGAGTGATCCGGGTCATCGGGTGTACATCACCGGCGGCTCGCGAGCGCCGTCAGGACTCGCGTCACCTGTGGCCGCACTCCACACAGGTGAACAGCCGCACCTCGTGGGAGCTGCCGGGCTTCGACAGCGTCTCGTAGCAGACTCGGTCGCCGTCGCAGTCCTCGGCCGGACGGGACTCCTCCACCGTCTCGGTGGCGTCCTGGGTCGCGTCGGCCACGGCGGGTGCCCCGTCGTCGCGCTGTCCGTTCCGAGTCGCCATCGCCGTCTCCGCCTCCGGGTCCCGCAGCGCCTCGCTCTCACAGACGTGACACACCCACGTCTCGCCCGCCGTGTGCGTCAGCGAACCACACTCGTCACAGAATCGCGTCTCGACCAGTGGCACGCGGTCGTCGGACAGACGCCTCGACCCGGTCTGTCGTGGAGCGACGACCGCTCGGGCCGACCGGACGGACCCGTGACCGCCGTCCGCGCAGGACTCGCGTCCCGCACTCGGCACGGTCGCCCGCGAGGACGTGCCCGACGGGACGCGAGCGTCCGACGCCGGGCCGATGACCCCTATCCTTTTTGTCGCCGGGCGCCTCGCTCGGGGCATGACGACAGGTGAACGCGCATGAAAGAGGACTTGATGGACATCCTCTGCTGTCCGCTCGACAAGGCCGAGCTCGAACTCGACGCCGAGGAGCGCGACGAGCACGAGGACGAAGTCGAGGTCGTCGAGGGGACGCTGCGCTGCACCGAGTGTGGAGAGACCTACCCCGTCGAGGACGGCATCCCGAACCTCCTCCCGCCGGACATGCGCGAGGAGGGCGAGGAGGCCTCCGCGTAGGGTCGTGGACCGACTCGCCGTCTCCGTCAGCGAGGGCAAGCTCCACGGGGTGGAGACGCCGGAGACGTTCGAGACCGACGGCCCCTTCCTCGTCGAGCTCTCGAACCGCGGGCGAGACACCCACGTCCACCTCCGCCTCGACGACGACCTCGCCCGTGTCGCCACCATAGCCGAGACGAACCCGCACGTCCCTCGCGACGAGACGGTCGAGGTCGTCGCCGACGTGGACGCCGTCTCTGCCCCGGTCGCCGGACTGCTGACCGTCGAGACCGGCTTCGGCGCCGACGGCAGCGAGGTCGCGCTGACGCTGACCCCGCCCGCCGCCACGGAGACGGACGCCGCACGCGCGAGCGACGGCGGCGAACCCCGGACCGGAGAGGCCGGAGTCGACGGGGACGGGCGGGCGACCGCCGACCCCGTCGAGACGCTGTCGACCGACGGCGGTCCGAACCTCGCCACCCTCGCCGTCACACTGCTGGCCGTCGGCGCCGTCGGGGTCGCCGTCGCCGCCGCCAGCGCGCTCGCCGACCCCGTCGTCGTGACCGGCGCCGCCGTCCTCGTGCTCGCCGTCGGCGTCGCCGTCTTCCTGCTCGCCCGGTGACGGTGACGGTGACGATCGAACCGCTTTACTCCCGACCGGTCGCCACTCGCGTATGACGATCGCCGCCAGGACTCGCGAGGCCGTCCGGGCGCGTCCGGCGCTGTGGACCGCCCTGGCCGCCGACGCCGTCAACTACACCGCCGCCGCCCGCTTGGTCGCCGCCGCCGTCGACGCGGACGACGACGACCGCGAGGCCGTCGCCGCTGCCCTGCGGCGCTACGCCGACGAACTCCGCATCGAGCGCGTCTCGGCGGACGCGAGCGTCCGCATGGTCAGCGGCGTCGGTCTCGTCGACCGCTCCGGGACCGAGACGTCGCTGCTGACCGTCGGCGAGCGGGCCGTCGTCGACGGCGCCGGCACCCACACGGCGCTCATCGTCGAGGGCGAGGACCTCGACGGGCGGGCGCTCGGGACGGTCCTCGCACGGCTCGACGCCGAGGGGATCGCCGTCGACGCCGCCGGCCTCGCCGACGAGCGGGCCGTCGTCGCCGTCGACCGGCGTGACGGCGCCGACGCCGTCCGCGCCGTCGAGGACGCCCTCGACGCGGTACCGGCGGTCGAGACGGCGTGAGCCCGCTCGCCGGTCGCCACGGGTCGCCACCCCGTTCCCGACGGAGCGGCCCCGTGTCCCCGTCCCGGCTTTCGGACCCCGTCACACACCTCCGACGAGTTGAAGACGCGACCGCCGATAGACGAGGGCGATGCTGACGCTGACGGACAGCCGCACGGGCGAGCGGGAGCCGCTCGACGTCGACGACGAGGTTCTGCTGTACTACTGCGGCCTGACGACGTCGGACCCCGCCCACGTCGGTCACGCCCGCGGATGGGTCGTCGTCGACGTGCTCCGGCGGTGGCTCGAACACCAGGGCCACGCGGTGCGACACGTCGAGAACTTCACCGACGTCAACGAGAAGATCGTCGCCCGCGTCGGCGCCGACGGCGACTCCGAGGCCGAGGTGGCCCGGTCGTACGTCGCCGACCTCCTGCGGGACATGCGCGCGCTCAACCTCCGCCGGGCGCACGTCTACCCCCGCGTCAGCGAGCACGTCCCCGAGATAGTCGACCTCGTGCAGCGGCTGGTCGACCAGGGGTACGCCTACGAGGCCGACGGCTCGGTCTACTTCGACGTGACTGCCTTCGAGGCGTACGGCGACCTCTCGAACCAGGACCCCGAGGCGATCGAGGCACAGGGCGACCCCGACGAACTCGACGAGAAGCGACACCCACAGGACTTCGCGCTCTGGAAGGCCGGCGACGTCTCGCCGGCGGCCGTCGCCGAGCACCGCGACGACGACCGTCCGGGCGAGCCCGCCGACCCCGGCGGCCAGACCTGGGACTCGCCGTGGGGCGAGGGTCGCCCCGGCTGGCACGTCGAGTGCTCGGCGATGAGCATGACCCACCTCGACGAGACGATCGACGTTCACGTCGGCGGCGCCGACCTCGTCTTCCCGCACCACGAGAACGAGATCGCACAGAGCGAGGCCGTCACCGGGCAGGTGTTCGCCCGTCACTGGCTCCACGTCGGCCTCGTGCGCACCGACGCCGAGAAGATGTCCTCCAGCCTGCGCAACTTCACCACCGTCCACGACGCCGTCGACGAGGTGGGTCCCGACGTACTCCGGGTGTTCCTGCTGTCGCGCTCCTACCGGACGCCGATCGAGTTCGACCACGCCGCGATCGCGGAGGCCGAGACGCGCGTTGACCGCCTGGAGCGGGCCTACCAGCGGGCCGTCGACGCCGCCGACTCGCCCGACGCCCGGACGAAGGTCGTCGACGACGACCTGCGCGGCGCCGTCGACGACACCCGCACGACCTTCGCCGCGGCGATGAACGACGACCTGAACACGCGGGAGGCGACGGCGGCACTGCTCGGGCTCGGCGACGCCGTCGACCGCCACCTCGACGCCGCCGAGTACGACTACGTCGGCCTCCGGCGAGCGATCGAGGCGTTCGAGGGGCTGGCCGGCGACGTGCTCGGGCTCACGCTCGGCGCCGACGGAGGCGGCGCCGACCTCGCGAGCGAGGCCGTCGACCTGCTGCTCGAAGTGCGCGAGCGCGAGCGCGAGGCCGGCAACTACGAGCTCGCCGACGAGGTCCGTGACCGCCTGGAGGCGATGGGTGTCGAGGTCGAGGACACCCCCGACGGCCCGGAGTTCTACGTCACCTGACTCCCGGCCCCTGGAGAGGAGCCTCGAGCGCGGCGCCTGTCCGGGACGGTATCGTGGGGGTAGAGTCGGGTCGGGTCGCGGCGGCGTCGCTCCGCCGGCACCGGTAGCTACTTGCCGGCGGCGACGGGAGGCGCGGGCGTGTACAGCTACGAGCCACACCACTTCGAGGACTTCGAGGTCGGGCAGGAGTTCCGGTCGGTCGGCCGCACGATAACGGAGGCGGACTTCGTGAACTACTCGATGTTCGCCGACGACTGGACCGAACTGCACACGAACCGGGAGTACGCCGCCGACGCGGAGTTCGGCGAGCGCGTCGCCCACGGGCCGATGACGTTCGTCGTCGCCACCGGCCTCGTCCACCGCACCGGCATCGTCGAGCGCACCGTCGTCGCCTTCCTCGGGATGAACTACATGGACATCCCCGCGCCCGTCCGCACGGACGACACCGTCTCGCTGGCGATGGCGGTCACCGAGAAGCGCGACCTCTCCAGCCGGGACGACGCCGGACTCGTCACCCTCGACACCACGATGACCGACCAGGACGACGAGGTCGTCTTCGAGGGCGACATGAAGTTCCTCGTCGAGCGCGCGTGACCTCCTTCTCGTACACCGCCTCGCCGTCGCGGTACTCGAGCGGATACGTTCGGTGCGCTCGTAGCCGCGTGCCCCGTACAGGTGCGGCAGGTCCGGGTGCGCCGGCGGCGTGGTGAGCCAGACCGTCTCCCCGCCCTCCTCGCACACGGTCGCCTCGGCCCGGTCGAGCAGTGCCGATCCGACCCCCTCACCCTTCCGGTCGTCGTGGACCGCGAGCCGACTGAGTTTCCGTCGCACGGTGTGGGTCTCAGTCAGGCGGACGCCGCCGACGACGCGGTCGACCGTCTCGCTGTGGGCGATATCGTTCGCGCGCATCGTCACGTCGTGGACCACGTCGTCGCACGACGACTCCGGCCCCGCTCGGTGCGAACGCCGCTCAGCCCGTCGAGATACATGTCGAACACCGCGTCGAGGTTCGACGCCGCCAGCGCCTCGTAGGCCGTGTAGCAGCGCCCCTCGCGGACGTACTCGCGCAGGTCGCCCGTGTCAGCCGGGAACCGGAAGGCGTGCTCGTGGAGACTGACGACCGGGTGCTCGTCGCCAGTCGCTCGTAGCGCCGTCGCTCGTCGTCGTCCAGCGGCACCTCGTCCGGGGGCGTGGTAAGTGCTCGGCCCGCGGCGGCGTCGCCCCGCTCCCGCCACGGACCCGGGGCGACCACGGCGGGGGTTCCTCGCCCGTCGCCCGAGGGGGGCGGCCCGCGAGTGCTGTGGTCTCCACGGGACCGGCGGCCGGCGGCCGGCGGTCGGCGGGGACGGCGCGAGCGTGACGCGAGTGTGAAACGACTTTCCGCAGGGCCGCGTACGCCGGGGCATGGACGTCGACATCGGGCCGGCGCTGTCGGAGACGGCGTCGCCGGGGATCAGCCGCGAGGCGCTCGACAGGCTCGACGAGCGGGTCACGCGAGCCCACGAACGCATCGAGCGGGGGCGACGCGAGGAGGCGTTCGGCTACCGGTCGCTGTCGCTGCCCGTCGAGACCGACCCGGAGCGCCTGCGTCGGGCGACGGCATCGCTTGCGGCCCGCGACCCGGAGCACCTGTTGCTGGTCGGCATCGGCGGGTCGGCGCTGGGGGCGGCGACGCTCGCGGACGCGCTGACGACCCCCGAGGACGGCGACCCGGAGACCCACGTCCTCGACAATGTCGACCCGGAGCACGCGAGACGAGTGTTGTCGGCGGTCGACCCCGCCGAGACGGTCGTCGTCGCCGTCTCGCGCTCGGGGACGACGACCGAGACGCTGGCGAACTTCCTCGCGGTGCGGGACCGCTTCGAGCGGGCGGACGTCGACTGGACGGAGCGGACACTCGTGGTGACGGGCGAGGAGGGGCCGCTGCGGCGGCTCGCGGACCGCCACGACCTCGCCTCGCTGCCGACGCCGCCGGGCGTGCCCGGCCGGTTCGGCGTCCTGTCGGCGGTGGGACTCGCCCCGGCGGCACTGGCCGGCGTCGACGTCGAGGCAGTGCTCTCGGGCGCCGGCGAGGTCGACCTGGAGGGGTCGCTGTACGACTGCCCGGCGTACGCCTACGGCGCGACGGCGGTTGCGCTGTCGGCGCGGGGCGCGCGGGTGAACGCCCTGGTGCCGTACGCCGAGCGCTTAGAGACGTTCGGCGAGTGGGCCGCCCAACTGTGGGCGGAGAGTCTCGGGAAGGACGGCCTGGGCCAGGTGCCGGCGCGGGCGCTCGGGGCGACCGACCAGCACTCCCAGCTCCAGCTGTACCGCGACGGACCGCGGAACCTGACGGTGACCACCGTCGCGCCGCGGGAGCGACCCGCCCTGCGTCTGCCCGGCGGCGAGGACACCGACGGCGGGACGAGCGACCGCCCGGCGGTGCCCGAGGAGCTGTCACACCTCGCCGGCGAGGACCTCGGACGGGTGATCGACGCGGAGCACCGGGCGACGGTCACGAGTCTGTCCCGGGCGGGACGGCCGAGCGTGCGCGTCGAGACCGAGCGCGTGGACGCCCGGTCGCTCGGGCGGCTGCTGTACGGCTTCGAGGCGGCCTGTGTTCTCGCGGGCGAACTGCTGTCGGTGAACGCCTTCGACCAGCCGGCCGTGGAGTGGGGTAAGCGGGCCGCCCGGGGACTGCTGGGCGAGGAGACCGCCGAGAGCCGTGCCGTGGGCGACCTGCCCGAACTGCGCGTCGAGGAGTGAGCGGACCCGAAGGGTGAGAGAGACTTTTAATGTGGGCCGCCGGGAGTAGAAGTATGGAGTCGTCGGTGGCGCTGTCCGGGAGTCTGCTCGCGGCCACCCTGCTGTCGCTCGTGGTCCTCGGGGCGGAGTCGACTCGCACCCGACGGGGGTCGGACGGCGACGAGGACCGCGGCCGGCGCCCCTGGCGGACGGCGGAGGCGGTCGCCGTGGCCGTGGCGTTCGGGTTCGCCGGTCTCGTCGCGATCCTCGTCTGGAACGCGCTGCTGGTCTCGGTCGTTCGTGGAGTCGCCGGGGCGGACTCGACGCTGCGACGGACCGTGGTGCTGCAGGTCTCGAACGGGCTCGGGACCGTGACGGGTGCGGTGCTGTACCTGCAGTACGCCGAGCGGGGGTGGGAGTACGTCGACCTACGACGGCCGACGCGTCTCGACGCCGGCTACGGGTTCGCGGGGCTGGTCGTCATCGGCGGAACCTTCGTCGCCGTCAACGCCGCGATGCGGGTGTTCGGCATCGAGGGCGCCGCCCACGGCACGAGCGACCTGCTCGCCGAGACGGCGAACCCGGCCCTGCTCACGGGCGTATTCGTGGTCACCTCGGTGCTGGTCATCGGTCCAGGCGAGGAACTGCTGTACCGCAACGTCGTCCAGAAGTCGCTATACGACGAGTTCTCGCGTCCGGTGTCGGTCGTGCTCGCGAGCGTCGTCTTCGCGGCCGTGCACTTCTCCGCCTACGCCGACGGCACGCCCCTGCAGGTGCTCACCTCTCTGACCGTCGTCTTCGCCCTCTCACTCACCCTGGGCGCGGTCTACGAGCGCACCGACAACGTCCTCGTTCCCGCCGTCGTCCACGGCCTGTTCAACGCCAGCCAGTTCGCTCTCATCGCCGCCAGCGAGACGGACGTCCTCGCCGTCGCACTGCTCCCGTGACTCTCGCGCTCGCTCGGGAGGGCGTCGACCACGCGTCCGTGCGGCGGTCTCCTTCCAGCGCCTCGTGCCGGGCGGCCTCCCTCCGGCGCCCCGTGCCGGGCGGCTACTCCCCGAAGAGTTGCTCGTGGATGAGCTTCCGCTCGCCGCGGCGGAGCCGTTCGGAGACCGCCTGGTCGGAGACGCCGAGTTCGGCGGCCAGGTCGACGAGCGTTTTCCCGCGCGGGATGTCGTAGTACCCTCCCTGGTACGCGGCCACGAGCGTCTCCCGCTGACGCTCGGTCAGCCCCCCGTCGATCGTCCGCGGGTCGGCAGCGCCGTAGGCGCAGTTCAGCTCCGGCGAGACGGACTCCCCGTTCGCGACCGACGCCTGGAAGCGGGCGAGTCGGTCGCCGTCAGGGAACTCGAGTAGTGTGCGCCAGCGGTCGCCGTCGCCGGCGGCCTCCAATACGTTGGCGTCGTGGTCGAGCGCCGCCGACAGCAGGTCGCCGCTGCCGTCGCGGTACTCGTAACGGAACAGGTGCCGGTCGGGCCCCGTCTCGACGGACCGGGCGGTCTCGATCGGCCGTTGGTCGGCCAGCGCCGACCGGTACCGGTCGACGCCGTCACCGCAGACCCAGACGTAGCCGACCACCGTCTCGGGGTCCTCGAACACGCGGTCCAGCTCGGCGGTGACACCCGACGGTGCCGCCCGGCCCAGCGCCAGGTCCTCCGCCCCGAGTCTGTAGTCCGCGAACACCGTCATCTGGGCGCGTCCTCGGGCGGCGACGTACTCGACTGTCCGTCGCGCGTGACCGGTGCATCCCCCACCACGAATCGGTACCTGTCCCGTATGCGGCGGTCCCTGTGATTATTCTTTCTTTTCTGATCAAAGATTCGGCGACTCGTCGGCCTCGTCCGCCAGCAGCGCCGGCAACTCGGCCACGGAGTCGACGACGTGGTCCGGAGCCGGGGGACCGTCCGGTCCGTCCTCCGGCACGTCGCCGGCGTCCGTGACCCCGGAGAGTACCAGCGCCGTCTCCACGTCCGGCCCGGCTCGTGGACCCAGGGCGACGTCCGTCCCCGGCCGGTCGCCGACGACGAGCGCCCGCGTCGGCTCGCCGCCCAGTGCCGCCACGGTCGCCGCCCAGGCCGCTCGCGAGGGCTTTCCCGCCATCGCGTCCGGCCGCCGTCCCGCGACGCTGGCGACCGCGTCCACGACTGCACCCGACCCCGGGACGAGCCCGTCCTCGCCCGGGATGACCGGATCGGGGTCGGTGCCGACGAACGCCGGGTCGCCGACCTCGAACGCTCGCAGCGCCGCCGCGAGGTCGCCGTATTCCAGTGAGCGGTCGATCGACGCGACGACCGTCCCCGCGGCCGCCGGCGTCTCGGTCGTCCGCACGCCCCGGTCGTGGAGGCGGGCCACCAGCCCCGCCTCGCCGACGACGTAGACTGGCTCCGGGTGGCCGTCGGCTACGACCCGGGCCGTCACCGACCCCGCGGTCACCACCGCCGACGGCTCGGCGTCGACCCCGACTCGCGAGAGCCGGTCGGCGTACTCCGCGGGCGCCGCCGTGGGGTTGTTCGAGACGAACGCCACCGGCCCCCGTTCGCGGGCGGCCGCGACCGCCTCGACCGCCCCGTCGATCGCCGACTCCCCCCATACGAGTGTCCCGTCGACGTCGAACACCACCGCGTCGTACCGGCTCACACGCACGCTCCGAGCGCGGTCGGCTTCAACTGCTCGCTCTCGCGGGTCGCACGGTCAGCGCTCACTCGACACCAGCGTCGTCGGGGTACTCGACGACGACCGTCTCGCCGCACTCGGCGCTCCGCTTCAGTGCGTCGATCACTGCCAGGGTGCGCGCGGCGTCGCGGGCGTCCGTGCGCGGCCGCCCGCCGGACTCGACGCAGTCGACGAAGTGTTCGACCTGCAGGCGGTACTGGTCGACGGGGTCGAACGTCTCACGGACCTCGCGGCCGTCGACCGCGTAGTCGACGGCGACGCCGTCGTCGCCGCGGGGGACGAACGCCTCCTCGGCGGTCAGCAGGCCGTCGGCGGCCTCGACGCGGTACCGCTGGACGTCCCGCGTGTCGAACGAACAGGAGACCCGGGCGAGGGTGCCGTCGTCGTACGCGAGCGTGCCGGCGGCGTGAGTGTCGACGCCGCTCGCGCGGCCGTCGTGCGTGTGCCCGCTCACCCGGTCGGGGTCGCCGAGAGTCAGGCGCGCGACGTTCACCGCGTAACAGCCCACGTCCATCAGCGCGCCGCCCGCCAGGTCGGGGTCGAGACGGACGTCCTCGCGGTCGGGCAGCGGGAACTGGAAGGTGGCCTCGACGCCGCGGACGTCCCAGTCGTCGACGATCGCCGCGGCGCGCTCGGTTCGGGGGTGGTAGCGGTACATGAACGCCTCCATCAGCGTCACGCGGTCCTCGCAGTACGCGCCCAGCGCGGCCGCCTCCGCGGCGTCGCTCGCCAGCGGCTTCTCACAGAGCACCGGCAGGCCGCGGTCGGCGGCCTCGCGGGTCCACTCCGCGTGCAGCGCGTTCGGCGTCGGATTGTACACCGCCTGCACGTCCTCGTCGTCCAGCGCCGCGGCGTAGGAGCCGTACGCCCGTGGGACGTCGGTCTCCTCGGCGAAGGCGCGGGCGCGCGTTGCCTCCCGCGAGCCGACGGCGACGACCTCGTGACCCGCCGCGCGGACCGCCGGGATCACCACGCGGGCGATGTTCGCCGTGCTCAGGACTGCGAACCTCATGTGCCGTCCGTCTCGCGGCGCCGACGTGATTGCTTCGACTCCCGGGTCACTCCCGCCGACGGTCGTCGACGATCGCCCCGAGCACGCGCTCGCGGGCCGCCGCCCGGCGTCGGCGCTCGTCGAACGTCGACCGCAGGTCCGCCAGCGCCGTCTCGTCGGCCTCGAACTCGACGCCCTCGTAGTGGACCCGCCGGAGCACCAGCGGCGCCGGCGCCGCCGGCTCCACCCCCTCCGGTCCCGACAGCGGCTCCCCGACGAGCACTCGCTCCGGGTCGGGCGCCGACGCCTCGGGGTCGAGCCGCCGAGCGAGGTACGCGACGACCCGCCGGACGGACTCGTGCAGGAACCCGTCGGCGCGCACGTCGACGACGAGGAACGCCCCGTCGCGGCGGGCGGTCGCCTCGTGGACCGTCCGCACGGTGTCGCGCGTGGGGTCCGACACCGCAGACAGCGCCCGGAGGTCGGTCTCGCCCTCCAGGCGGGCGAGCAGTGCCCGCGCTCGCTCGGCGTCGGCGTCGGGAGCGTGCAGGAAGTAGCGGTACGCGCGCCAGGCGGCGTCGTGGGTCGCGTGGAACTCGCCGGGGTCGGCGCTCGCCCACGCTCGCACCGCCTGCGGGAGGTCGGCGTTCAGCGCCCGCGGCGTGAGCCAGTCCGGTGCCTCGAACGCGACGGTCTGTCCGAGCGCGGAGACCCCGGCGTCGGTGCGCCCCGCGGCGGCGTACCCCGGCGGCGTCGGACGGGTAGCCCTGCTGTCGTCACCACCGTCGTCGCTATCGCTGTCGCTGTCGTCCAGCACGCCGAGCGCGTCGAGGGCGTCCAGCAGCGCCCCCTCGACGGTCGGCACGACCGGCTGGCGCTGGAAGCCGTGAAACGCCCGCCCGTCGTAGGCGAGACGGTAGGCACGCATCGGTCGCCGTCGGTGCTCGCCGGTAATCAGCCCACCGTCCACGGACGGGGTTGTGCCCGCTCTCACCGCCCCGGACCGACAGATTCTATATCACGGCGGCCGACATGTCAGATAATCGAAAGCTTAATCCGTCCGGAGCGCCCCGCTCGTCACGCGATGTCCGAAGAGGTGACACTGACGGTCGGCGGGAGCGCGTACCCGGGACGGGTGAACGAGCCGGACGAGCCGACGGGACGGGGAGTGCTGGTGGTCCCGGGTACGGGACACGGTCCCTTCGGCGACGTGTTCCTCCGGTTCGCCCGCCGGGCGGCCGACGAGGGGTACACCGTCGCCCGGTTCGAGACGTGGCTGGGACCGGACGACCTGAAGGCGAAGGACGACGACGACTTCCGGGCCGACCTCGAGGCCGGTGTCGAGTTCCTGCGCGAGCGGGGCCCCTCGACGGTCGCGGTCGTCGCGAAGAGCTTCGGTGGGCGGCTCGCGCTGGAGCACCCGCAGGACGTCGAGCGGATGGTGTTGTGGGCGCCTGCGGTCGTCCCCGGGGACATCGACACCCCGGAGGACCTCCGGGGTACGGTGCTGTCGATCGACCCGGCGGACCTGTCGGCGATCGACGTCCCCGTGCGGGTCCTGCACGGCGAGGAGGACGCCCTGCCGCTGGACAGCCCCCGGCGGCTCGCCGAACACCTGCCACGCGGCGAACTCGTCGCGCTCCCCGACGAGGACCACTCGTTCCTCCGGAACCACGAGCGGACCGTCGAGGAGACCGTCGACTTTCTGCCGGCGTAGCCGCGGTGTCGGTCAGGCGAAGTCCCCGTACGTGGGCCGCTCGCGGTCGCCCGGAAAGGCGTCGACGGGGGCGGTCGTCTGCTCGCCGTCTCTCATGCGCTTCACCGTGACCGTGCCGTCGGCGAGGTCTCGCTCGCCGACGATCACTACCGTCTCCGCGCCGACGGCGTCGGCGTAGCTCATCTGTGCGCCGAACGAGCGGTCGGCGACGTCGGTCTCGACGACGTGGCCGCGCTCGCGCAGCTCGCGGGCGATCCGGGCGGCGACCGACCGCGTATCGCCCACCCGGAGCACGTAGTAGTCCGTCTCGATCGCGGCCTCGGGCGCGACGTCGGCCCGCTCCAGTAGCAGCCCGAGTGGCGCGTAGCCGGGGGCGACGCCGACGGCGGGTGTCGACTGGCCGCCGAAGCTCTCGATGAGGTCGTCGTACCGGCCGCCGCCGAACACCGCTCGGGACACCTCGCCGGCGGAATCGAAGCACTCGAAGACGCTCCCGGTGTAGTAGTCGAACCCCCGGGCCGTGTCCAGCGACAGCCGACAGTACCGCCGCACGCCGAAGTCCTCGGCGGTGTCGAGCACCGCCTGGAGGTTCTCGGTCGCCTCTCGCACGCGGTCGGTGCCCGCCGTCTCGGCGACCGCGTCGAGGTCGCTCCGCTCGATCAGCGCGTCGAACTCCCGGGCCTGGTCGAGCGTGAGTCCGGCCTCGACCAGCAGGTCGTAGTACTCCCGTTCGGGGACTGTCTCGCTCTTGTCGACTGCCCGCATCGCGGCGCGGCTGTCGATCTCGCCGCCCTCGTCGTAGGAGTTGATCAGCCCCTCCAGCACCTCGCGGTGGGAGACGCGGAACTCGAACTCCTCGGCGGTCAGTCCGAGACCGGTGAGCGCGTCGGCGGCGACGGCCAGTATCTCGGCGTCCGCCGCGGGCGAGGCGGCCCCGAAGACGTCGGCGTTCGTCTGGTAGAACTGCCGGAAGCGGCCCTGCTGGACCTGCTCGTAGCGCCAGAACGGCCGCGTCGAGAACCACTTGATCGGCTTGGCGAGCTCCTGCTGGCGGGCGGCGACCATCCGCGCGACCGTCGGGGTGAGTTCGGGCGTCAGCGTGACGTGACGGCCGCCCCTGTCCTCGAAGGCGTACAGCTCCTCGACTATTTCCTCGCCGCTCTTGTCGGTCCACATCTGCGCGCGCTCGACGCGTGGTGTGTCGATCTCCCGGAAGCCGTAGCTCCGGCAGACCCCCTCGACGGCGTCGATGACCGCCCGTCGGGCGGCCATCTCCTCGGGGTAGACGTCCTGGAACCCCTTCAGCGAGTCCGGCGGTCGCAGTCAGTCGTCAGTCGTCGGATTCGGTCTTGATCTCCGCGGAGAGCCCCTGGGCCATCTGGATGTCCTTCGAGTTGTTCAGTGTGAAGGCGGTGCGCTCGGTGACGGCCTCGATCACCTCGCGGGCGCTCGGCGAGCCCTTGCCCGACTTCTTCACGCCGCCGAACGGCAGCTGCACCTCCGCGCCGATGCAGGGCAGGTTCGCGTACGCCAGCCCGACCTCGCCCTCGTCGCGGTAGCGGTTGATCTGGCGGTAGTCCTCGGAGACGATCGCCCCCGCCAGGCCGTACGGCACGTCGTTGTGGATGTCTAACGCCCGGTCAATGTCGCCCTCGTACTCGACCAGCGCGACGTGGGGGCCGAACACCTCCTCGGAGATGCACCGCAGGTCGGGGTCGTACTCGATCTCGTAGACGAACGGCCCGACCCAGTGACCGTCCTCGTGGCCGTCCGGGACCTCGTCGTCGTCCGGCTCCGCGCGGTCGACGAGCACGTTCGCGCCCTCTCTGCGGGCGAGGTCGTTGTACTCGTGGAACTTCTCGACCTGACGCTCGTCGACGGCCGGCCCCATGAAGGTGCCCTCCTCCAGCGGGTCGCCGACGGCGACCTCCTCCGCCAGGTCGACGAACCGCTGCTTGAACTCGTCGTACACGTCGGTGTGGACGACGAGCCGCTCACTCGACACACAGCGCTGGCCGGTCGTCTTGAACGAGGACATCACCGCCGAGTGCAGCGCGATGTCCAGGTCGGCCGCCTCCGTGACGACGACGCCGTTCTTGCCGCCCATCTCCAGGGAGACCTCGCGGCCGGGTTCGCCGCCGATCTCGTCGGCGATCTGGTGGCCGACCTCCGCCGACCCGGTGAACAGCACCGTGTCGACGCGGTCGTCGTCGACGACGGCGGCGCCGGCGTCGCCGTACCCCTGCACGAGGTTGAAGACGCCGTCGGGGACGCCGGCCTCGACCATCATCTCGGCGACGGTCTGCCCACACCACGGCGTCTGCTCGGCGGGCTTCCAGACGACGGTGTTGCCCTCCACGAGCGTCACCGCCATGTGCCAGAATGGGATGGCGACCGGGAAGTTCCACGGCGTGATGCAGCCGACGACCCCGCGGGGCTGCCGACGCATGTAGGAGTCCTTCTCGGCGATCTCCGACGGGACGACGTCGCCGTGGGGGTGCCGGGAGTTGCCCGCCGCCCACTCGACCATGTGGTAGGCCTCGACGACGTCGGCCCGCCCCTCGCTTATCTCCTTGCCACACTCCTTCGTGACGATCTCGCCGAGCTCGTCCGTGCGGTCGCGCAGCTCGTGGTAGACGTCCCACAGCACCTCCGCGCGGTCGATGTACGACATCGCGCGCCACTCCTCGAAGGCTTCCTCCGCGGCGGAGACGGCCTCGCGAACGTCCGCCTCGGTGCCCCGTGGAAACTCCCCCAGTTCCTCGCCCGTGGCGGGGTTGACGCTCGTGAACGTCTCGTCGCCGTGGCCGTCGGTCCACTCGCCGCCGATGTAGTGTCGGTACGTCTCCTGGGCCTGCTGGCTCATACAGTCTCGTTGTGGGGGAGGCGGCAAAAATCCCGCCGGTGTCGCGCCGCGACGGGCGGCGACCGCTCAGGCGCCGTCGGTGCGCGGTGAGCCGGTGCCGTCCTCTCGGTCGTCGGCGTCGAGTTCGGCGACCGCACGCGGTGACACCGTCGGTCCGGCGGTCGACGGCTCCGCGCCGGGGTCGACGGCGGACTCGACGGCGCCGCCGACGCGAACCTCGTCGAACTCGTGGTCCGGACGCAGCGCCACGAACGGGAGGAACTCCCGGGCGGCGAGCAGGTCGTCGTCGTCGTACTGCTCGCGGGCGCAGTCGACGGCCTCGCGAGCCCCGGTCCGCGGGGCGAACGTCGCCAGCGCGCTGGCGAGGTCGTACGCGCGGGCGCTCGCCAGCGCCCTCGGGTCGTCGCGGACGTTCGTCGCGTCGATGACGTACAGCTCGTCCGCCGACAGCAGGAGGTTCTCGGCCTGCACGTCGCCGTGTGCCAGCCCGGCGGCGTGTATGCGGGCGAGCGCGCCGAACGCCGCCGGCGCGAACGCCCGCACCCGCTCGTCGGAGACGGCCGACAGCGGTGTCGGGTCCGGGAGATACTCGGAAACGAGCACGCCCAGACCGTCGATCTCGAAGGCGGCGACCGGTCGCGGCGCGCTCACGCCGGCCTCGCGGATGCGCCGCGTCGCCTCCGACTCGTGACGGGCCATCGCCGCCGGGTCGTCGTGGTGCTCGAAGAAGCCCTCGACGCCCGAGGAGACCGCCCCGAGGTTGCGCCCGGCCGTGAACAGGGCGTGTACCAGCGAGTTGCGCCGGGAGGTCACCTTCACGAGGTAGCGCTCACCGACGACCACGGGCATCGACAGCCAGTTGTCCGCCTCCAGCGGCTCGACGGTGAGGGTCTCGTCGGCTGGCGGCCGCCCGCTGTCGCCCTCGCCGACCTCGGTGTCGGCCCCCTGGTCGCCGCCGTCCTCCCGACCGGCGGCCAGTCGCGCGGCCTCGCGGGCGACCCGCTCGACGCGCTCGGGGTCGACGCCGCCGCGCAGCCACTCCCGGACGACCATCACGAGCCGGTACGCGAGGCGGGGTGAAATATCCGTGGGACCGGCGGCGGGGCCCGACGAGGAGCCGTCCCCCTGCGAGGGTCGCGTCGCGGACGAGAGCGTGACGACGGCGGTACGGAGACGCGTCCTCAGGGCCAGTCGCCGCCGCCCTGTTCGTAGGCGTCGACGACGCGGTCGACGGCGACGGCGTAGGCGGCGGTGCGGAGGTTCGGAGCGCCCGACGCCTCGTACCGCTCGATGAGGTCCTCGAAGGCCGAGACGACGATCGACTCCAGCTCCTCGTTGACCCGCTGCTCGCTCCAGTAGAACCGCCCTCGGTTCTGTACCCACTCGAAGTACGACACCGTCACGCCGCCGGCGTTGACGAGGATGTCCGGAAACACGTGGACGTCCTTCTCGACGAGGACGTCGTCGGCCTCGGGCGTGAGCGGGCCGTTCGCGGCCTCGCAGACCACGTCCGCCGCCACGTCACGGGCGATGTCGGCGTCGATAGCGTTTTCCAGGGCCGCCGGGACGAGCAGGTCGACGTCCATCGTCAGCAGCCGCTCATTGGTGGCCTCGCGGTCGGCGTCGGGGTAGCCGGTGACCGAGCCGGTCTCGCTTTTGAACTCCTTCACCGCGCGGGTGTCCAGGCCGTCCTCGCGGACGACCGCCCCGGAGGAGTCCGAGACGGCGACCACTCGCGCGCCGAGGTCCTCGACGAACTTCGCGCCGTTGAATCCGGCGTTGCCGTACCCCTGGACGGCGACGCTCGCGCCGTCGATGTCACGGTCGAGGTAGTCGAAGGCCTCGCGGGCGGTGAAGGCGATCGAACGGCCGGTCGCCTCGACGCGACCGAGCGACCCGCCCGAGTCGGGCGCCTTCCCGGTGATGACGCCGGGCGCCGTCGTCCGCTCCAGGGTCTCGTAGGTGTCCTTGACCCAGTTCATCTCCCGCTGGCCGGTGTTGACGTCCGGCGCGGGGATGTCCCGGTCCTCGCCGATGATCGGGCGGAGCTCGGTGGCGAACGACCGGGTGATCCGCTCGAGTTCGCTCTCGCTGTAGTCGCTGGGGTCGATCTCGATGCCGCCCTTCCCACCGCCGTACGGGATGTTCACGAGCGCACACTTGAACACCATCCACCCCGAGAGGGCCTTCACTTCCGCCCGCGTGACGCCAGGGTGGTAGCGGATCCCTCCCTTGTACGGACCACGGTCGCCGTTGAACTGCGAGCGGTACGCCTCGAACACCTCGACGGAGCCGTCGTCCATCTCGACCGCGAGGTTCGTCTCCAGCACCCGCTCGGGACGTTTCAGTCGCTCCAGTACGTCGGCCGAGACGTCTACGTAATTGGCGGCGTCGTCGATCTGCTCCTGGAGACTCTCGAACGGATCCACCTCGTCCGACATGCCCCTGTCTACCGACGAGGACTCGGTTAAGGATAGCGAAGTCGGCAGCTCCCGGGACTCAGTCGGCGTCGACGGCCTCGAACCGGGGCCACAGCCGCCCGGAGAGGACCGCGAGTCCCGTGTACAGCGCGGCCGGGAAGAACGTCAGCGTCCACAGCAGCAGGGCCCCCGCCTCGACCGGCGACGACGGCAGCGACTCGGCGAAGGCGACAACCGGCGGCGTGCCGGCGAGGACGTACAGCGGCCCGAAGACGACGACCGGCACGACCGTGTGCGCGGTCCACAGCGCGAGCGCGGTCCCGAGCGCGTCGTCGCCCTCGTAGACGGCGCTTGCGACCGGAGCGTAGGCCAGCAGCACGACGATCACGACGACGGCGGCCGAGAGGACGGCCTCAATGGCGATCCCTGGACCGATCGGCCGGCCGGTCACCAGCCGGGCGCCGATCCCGAATTCGGGGTTGCCGAAGTCGCTGCCCGCGGCGATCCACGCCGCCACGGCGAGCGGCACCGCGTGGTAGTTCGGCAGTCGCAGTCGGACCGGCGCCCGTGCGTACGCCGTCCACAGCGTGAGGGCAGCCAGCGCGACGATCAGCGCCCAGACCGGCGGCGTCACCGGCCGGACGAGTCCCTCGCCGCGCTCGAACAGCAGCGGCAGGAGGCCGAATAGCGCCCCGGCGGGGATCATGAAGCCCGGCGCCCGGCTGGGAGTCAGGAGTGCCCGCGAGCGGCCCTGGCGGTTCAACTCCACCGCGAACGAGCGAAACGCCCGGTCGGCGTACGCGAGGACGTGCAGCGTCGGCACGACCAGCAGGCCGACCAGGAGCGCGACGCCGAGCGGCCCCTGTCCGAGCAGCGTCGCGACCGGGAACGGTCCCAGCGTATCGAGCGCGATCCCGGTGAGGATGAGTAGCGCGGCCAGGAGGTACGCGAGTGCGGCCGCGTGGCGGTGGCCGCCCCACACGGCGACGGCGCCGACGGCCAGCCGCTCGACCGGGTCCTCAGCGCCGGTGGGCCCGAGATCGAGCAGCGCGTACACGGCTCCACCCATCACGAGCAGTTCCGTCACGGGGTACAACTGTGCGGCGGTCGCGAAGACGACGCCGAGCGTGACAACGAGCACTGTCCCCCGGAGCACCCGCTGTGCCGGCGCGGTGCGGTCGACGTCGTCCGGCAACGCGAGGAACGTCCGGTCAGGCGCGGACAGGAGCGATGGCTGTGTCACCCCTCCGAGAGCGGTCGCCAGGACCAGCAGGCCCGCCCCACCGCCGACGGTTCCGGCCAACACGAGCGGCGACGGCGACACCGGCAGCGGCGACGGTCCGTCGAGGATCGCCGCTCGGAGACCTGACTCGACGACCAGTCCCGTCGCGGTGGCCCCGGCGGCGACCGACAGCCGGACCGTCAGGGTCGATGTCCAGTCGAGGAGCCGCTCCGGAAAGAGGTACGGCGTCAGCAGCGCCGCCAGCGCGAACAGCATCAGCCAGTTCAGCATCCACCCCACCGTCGCGGCGTCGAGCAGCAGCCGCGAGGTGAACACCGCTGCCGGGACGACGACTCGGTCGCTGGCCCCGACGAGATCCGGCAGGATGCGGACGCCGAGGTCGCCCGCAGCGAGTGCGCCGAGCCCACCGAGGAGTCGCTCGTCGCCCGACGCTATCATCGTCCCGAGGGTCACCCGGCCTGTTTTTCAGCCTTTTGACGCCGACCGTTCGTGCCGGGAACGGCCGTGTCGTCTCACGCCGGGCCGTCCGCTCCCTCGCCGACGTCGACCTCCGTCCCCGCCGCACGGGCCCGCTCGACGATCCGCTCGGCCTGGGCCACCAGCGGCGCGTCGATCATCTGGTCGTCCACGCGGAAGACGCCCCGACCCTCCCGCTCGGCGGCCGTCCGGGCGGCCAGCACGCGCTCGGCCCACTCGACCCGGTCGGGGTCGGGCGTGAACGCCGCGTTCACGACCGGCACCTGTGCGGGGTGGACGACCATCCGCCCGTCGTACCCCATCTCGGCGGCCCGACGCGTGGTCTCGCGAAGGCCCTCCGTGTTCTCCAGGTCGGTGTAGACGGCGTCGACGGCGTCGATGTCGGCGGCCGCGGCGGCCGTCACCACCCGGCCGCGAGCGTACGCGACCTCGTGTTCGCCGTCGGTGCGGGTGGCCCCCACGTCGGCGGCGAGGTCCTCGGCACCCAGCAGCAGGGCGTCGACCCGGGGGTGCGCGGCGATCTCGTGGGCGTTCGCCACGCCGCGGGCGGTCTCGACGAGCGCAAGCACCGGGACGGCGGCGTCCCGCTCGCGGAGCAGCCCGACGAGCGTCTCGACGTCCCCGCGGTCGTCGACCATCGGCAACACCACGGCGTCGGGCGTCCCGCCCGCCAGCACCGTCCGGAGATCGTCGTCGGTCGTCGGCGGCGTCACCCGCACGCAGACCTCCGCCGCGGGGTCCAGGTCGGGGTCGGCGAGGGCGTCCCGCACGGTCGCGCGGGCGTCGGCCTTGCGGTCGGGGGCGACGCCGTCCTCCAGGTCGAACACGAGCGTGTCGGCGCCGCTCTCGGGCGCCGTCCGGAGCATCTCCGGGTCGTCGCCGGGCGTGAACATGACGCTCCTGCGGGCCATAGGGAACACGAGGCGCGCGAACGGCTTCAAACCGGGCGGTCCATCCCCCGCCCCGCCCCGTCGCGTCGCACCGCACCGCGCCGAAGCGACTCCCGGCGGCGACCGCCACGCACTCGCCCCGTGCGGTGGAGCGACCCCCCATGACCGGCCTCCACTACGAGGAGTTCGAGGTGGGCGAGGCGATCGACCACGAGAAGTGCCGCACGGTGAGCGAGAGCGACAACCAGCACTTCCGTGACATGACGACGAACCGGCAGTCGCTCCGTCTCGACGCCGAGGCGGCCGGCGACACGCAGTTCGGCGAGCGCCTGGTGAACGGACTGTACACCGTGTCGCTGGCGGTCGGTCTGACGGTCTCCGACACCACCGACGGCACGGTCGTCGCCGACCTCTCGTACGACGACGTCGAGCATCCGGCGCCGGCCTTCCACGGCGACACGATCGGCGCCCGCTCGGCGGTCACGGACGAGCGCGAGACCAGCGACGGCGAGCACGGCGTCGTCACGGTGCACGTCGAGGCCTACCGCGTGGCGGACGGCGAGGAGACGGTCGTCTGCGAGTTCGACCGCCCCGTGCTCTCGCTGAAGCGGCCCGACGCCGAGACCTGAGACGGGTCCGGACGCCGAGAGCACCCGACGCCCTCTTGACGCCCGGCGGCGTCGCTCCCGTGTGGTCCGGATCCGACCTGCCGGCCCGGACGACGCCATCGGCATCCGTCGCGTCGCGGTCGCCGCCTACGACGAGACCTACGTCGACGTCGTCGACAAGGACGGCGTCGAGCGACTGCTCGACGGCTGGTACGACGAGTCCGACCTCCGGCGCCGGCTGGACGAGGGCGACGGCCGCTGGTTCGTCGCCG
>PXSK01000018.1 GCA_003022865.1 Halobacteriales archaeon SW_5_70_135
CCGCGTTCCACGCTCGAAAGCTCGATCGCGCCGTCCTCGCGGACGACGCCGTCGAAGGGGTCCTCGCCGTCCGCGAGCAGCAGCGAGCCGTCCAGGTCGGCGTAGTCCACCAGCGGCGCGAGGTGGGCCGCCGCCGCGATGGAGGCCGCGGACTCGACCATGCAGCCGAGCATGACCTCCAGACCGTGCGCCCGGGCGGCGGCGATCGCGTCGAGCGCGGCTACGGGACCGCCGGTCTTCATCAGCTTCAGGACGACCACGTCCGCCCTGTCGGCGACCTGTGGCACGTCGCTCGCCACGAGGCAGGACTCGTCGACGGCGACCGGCAGCGGGGCGTGCTCGCGGACGAACGCCAGTCCCGCCGGATTCTCGGCGGGAACGGGCTGCTCGACGAACTCCACGCCGTGGGCGGCGATCGCCTCCGCCGTCGTCACGGCCTCGCGCGGTCCGAAGGCCTCGTTGGCGTCGACGCGGAGCCGCGCCTCGGGGGCGGCCTCCCGCACGGCGGCGACGGCGCGCTCGTCGACGGCGCGGTCGCCCCGCAGCTTCACCTTCAGCACCGTCACGCCGGCGTCGACGGCGGCGGCCCCACGCCGGGCCATCTCGTCGGGGTCGGCGACGCCGACCGTGAACGACGAGCGTGGTACCTCTGCCGTCGCCGGGTCGGCACCGAACAGGCGGTACAGCGGCACGTCCAGCCGACGGGCGGTCAGGTCGGCGGCGGCGATTGACACCCCCGCTCGTGCCGCGGGGTTGTCCCGCACCACGCCGGCGAGGTCGGACTCGACCGCCCGCAGCGCGAGCGGGTCGCGGTCGGTGACGGCCGCGAGCAGGTCCGGCAGCACCGCCGCGACGGTGTCGGCCGTCTCGCCGTAGTGTCGCGAGGGGGCGGCGACGCCGACGCCGGTCTCGCCGTCGACGGCGAGTTCGACCAGGACGTTCTTGGCAATGTGGGTCGTCCCGCGAGCGATGCCGAAGGGGGCGTCGAGCTCCATCGACAGCCGCTCGGTGCTCGCGTTCACAGTACCACTCCCGTTCTTGCGTTCACGTACCGGCGCCGCCGGGCGCTCACAGTACCGCCTCCACGAGGTCGCCGGCGCCATGACGGATCGGGTCCGTCGCGGGGGCGTCGATCGCCGCGGCGAACTCCTCGACGGCCGTCCGCGCGGCCCCCGGCTCGAGACCGGCGGTGTTCAGGGAGCCGGCGACCACGGCCGTCGAGCCGACGGGCGCGGCCAGTGACTCGTACAGGTCGACGTACTCGCCGGGGGCAGGCAGCGGCGTGTCCTCGTAGCCGTGGACGGCCTCGCGGCCGGCGGCGTGACAGAGCACGAGCGCGTCCGGCATCGCGCCGTGGAGGAGCCCGGAGGTGACCGCCGAGTAGGCGGGGTGGACGATCGACCCCTGTCCCTCGACGACGAGCAGGTCCGGCTCGTCGAGCGCCGGCAGCGGCTCGCCGCCCGGTCGGTCTCGAGGTCGCTCGCCGGCGCCGGCCCGGACGAGCCGCTCGACGGCGCCGTTGGCGAAGTCGCTCACCGCGCGGTCGACGGCGATCCCCCACCCCTCGACCATGATGCCGGTCTGACCCGTCGGCACGGCGCGGGCGTCGACGCCCCGCTCGCGGGCGGCGTCGACCAGCTCCATCGCCGTCGTCATCTTGCCTACCGAGCAGTCGGTGCCGACGGTGAGCACGACCCGCGGTCCGACCTCGTCCGCGACGCCCTCGGCGACGGTGAGGTCGACCGGCGGCTCGCGCACGTCCCGCAGCTCGCAGCCGTGCTCGGCCGCGAGCGTCGCGAACTCGTCGTCGTCCCCTAGGCGGTAGTGCAGGCCGGCCTCGACGCTCCAGCCGGCGCCGAGCGCGGTCCGCACGTCCGGTCGCCACGACGACTCGAAGCCGCCGCCGATGGGGGCGACCCCGATCACGAGTGTGTCGGCGACGTCGGGGCCGCGGTCGTCGACGAGCGCCTCGCAGTCCCGGTAGACGGGAGCGTCCTGTACGTCCGGTACCGCCTCGGCGACGCGCTCGCCGGCGCGGTCGCGGTCGAGCACGGCCACGACCTCGCGGTCGCCGTACCGCAGCAGGCCGACGGCGGTCTTCGCCCGGTCGGGGAACTGCCCGTGAGCGAGGACGGCGATCCGTTCCATGCGCCCGCCTCGGGCGGTCGCGGCTTAAGTCTGGTTCGCGGACGGCCGCGTCGTCGCCGGAGAGCCGGCGAGATGCCTATATCAGATACAGCCGCGTCGTCCAGAACTCCCGGAATGCCGCCGACAGCGTCGTCTCCGGGTCCCCCGTCGCGTCCACGGCGTCGGTCGCGGCCGGCGTCGGTGTCGCCGTCTCCGCCAGGCGGTCGACCGCTGCCCGGTCGCCGACGAGATACAGCGGCTCGACGGCGTGCTCCGATAGCGCCGTCCGGCAGCGGTCGAGGTGGGCGTCGATCTGCTCGTCGCGCAGTCGCTCGAACCGCGCCTGCGAGAAGCCACCCTTCGAGTGGTCGCTTTTCACCTCGCTCCTGAACCCCTCGACGGTCACCCGCTCGCGGCCCTCGTACACGCCGACGGCGAAGACGTCGGCACGGACCGCCGCCAGCGAGTACTGCCCCCGTGGCAGGTAGTTCGACCGCTCCAGCTCGAACCCGTCGCTCCAGGTCACCCGCGGCGCCGGCGATACCGGCGGCGACAGCGCCGCGCTCACCAGCCCGTCGTCGTCGGTCACCGCCACACACGGCGTCGCCCGCGACAGCAGTGGTGCCCGGTCGCCGAACGCCTCCCGGGCCGCCGTGGGCACGCCACCGTCGCCGTCGTCGCCGTCGCCGACGCCCACCGTCGCCGTCAGCGCCCGCTCCCGCCCCGGAGCGACGCCGTCGAGCGTGTCGAGTACCCGTTCGGCGGCGTCGAGACCGAGTCGCTCGACGCCACGGAACGACAGCTCCTCGCGCTCCGTCTCGCGGTCGAGGTCGCCCTCCAGCTGGGCGATCCTGTCCTCCAGCCGGTTGACCCGCTCCGCGGCCTCCTGGCGGGCGGTGACGGCGTCGGCCCGGCGGTCGCTCTCGGCTTCCAGCTGTCGCTCGAGGGAGTCACGCTCCTCGCGGACCCCGGCGAGGTCGGCCTCTAACTCGTCGGCCCGCTCGCGCAGTTCCGCCCGCCCGAGCAGCCGGTCGAGCAGACTCACGGCTCGCTCGCCGTGCCAACTGCCATCTCCTGCGGCTCCCGCGGTCCCGAGTAAACCGTAACGAGGACGGACTGCCGACGGCCCGCGTCGTCCGGCTCGTGACCTGTCTCGACGGTCACATCCGCTGCCGTCGCCGGTTCCACTGCTTGAAGTACGCCGCTCCGGCGGTGACTAGTCCGGTCGCGACGGCGATCAGCACCAGTGACACGATGAAGTCACCGAGACTGCCCAGCAGCTGGCTGGCACCTCCGCCGCTCCTGCCGTCCCCGCCACCGGCACCGACGGACAGCAGCACCGCGGTGAGTACCACCATCACCAGGTGACCGACGACGCCGGCCAGCCCGGCGGTCAGAAAGAGCGGACGACCGGTCTCGTCCATCCGCTCGTCCAGTCCGAGTGCGGTGAGTACGCCGACCAGTGGACCGCCGGCGATCGCCACGGAGAGACCGGCGAGCGCCACGATCCCCTTGACGACCGCCTTCGTTATCTCGTTCCCGACGAGCGGACCGAGGATCCCGGCCAGTCCGATCCCGGCGCCGATCAGCCCGAAAACGCCCACGATATAGACCACTTCGTCGGTGTTCACGTCGTCGGTGACGCTGTCACTCTGCCCCTGTGGGTCCTGTCGGCGGGGCTGACCGCCGCGTGACCGTCCCTGCCCCTGTGGCGGCTGTCCGCCCTGCGATGGCTGCTGACTCTGCTGTTGCTGCTGTCCGTCCTGGTCGGCGTCCTCGGTGTGTTGTCGGTTCTCCGCTGGTGATCCCTCGCCTGACATCGTGAGAATCGACGATCAGGATCGTTTAAAATGTATGGGTGAGAACACCTCTTCCCGACGTCACGACGCACTCGCCGCCGGCGTCCCTCTGACTACGCGTCCCGACGGAGGTCCGAACTTCTCGAAGCGGTCTCACGACTGAGTGTCGCCCGCTCGACCCCCGCTTCGCTCGCGGTGTCACGCCCGCGGAGGCGTCCCGACGGAGATTTGAACACGCCGAGACGGTCGTATCGCTCCCGCTGGTCGCTGCGCTGGCTGCGACTTCTCCACTCAAATCTCTCACACAGCTCTCCAGTGCGGCCGCTCACCGCGTCCGCGGTGTCGCGCTGGAGAAGGGTTCTGACGGAGATCGAACACGCCGAGACGGTCGTTCACTCCCGTCGGTCGCTTAACGCTGCGTCTCGTCCGCTCAAATCCCCGGTGTCACGTCTCTCAGCACGGACGCCTCGCTGCGCTCGGCGTCGTGTGCTGAGAGAAGCGTCCTGACGGAGATTTGAACTACGGTCGCTCCGGCTCACACCTCCGGCGCTCACCTCGCTCCCTGATTCCAATCTCAAAGGCGCTTCTCGGGCGCAGTCGTTCGCTACGCTCACGATGTTGCGCCCGAGAAGCGTCCTGACGGAGATTTGAACTCCGGTCACAGGCTCCGCAAGCCCGTAGGATGGTCCACTACATGAAGCGACGCGACCTCCTGCGTGGCGCCGTCGCCGCCGGCGCTGTCAGCGGACTCGCCGGCTGTGTCGCCGACTCCGAGCCGTCCGACGACGGCGATGCCGGCGGTGGCGACGACACGACGACCCGTGCCCCGCCGACGCTGGTCGGGGGCGACCTCACGAGCGTCGAGACCGACTGCGCCGACGGTGACGGCGACGGCGGCGACGCCGCGAGCGTCGAGTTCGACGACGCGGTGGACGTCGACGGGACGGTCGAAACCCCGAACCCCTACTACGACGCCGGCCTCGAACACTCCTACGACGCCGGCGCCGACGCACTCACGGTGACCGTCGCCGTCTCGGCAGAGGACGGCGTCTGTGCGACGTGTACCGGAGTGCTGGAGTACGAGGCGAGCGTCGACTTCGACGGCGGGCTCCCCGGGACGGTCAGGGTGCGCCACGCCGACGGCGACCGGACCGAGACGGTCACCACGGTCTCGCGGTCGTAGCGAGGGCCGTGATGACTCGGTGTCGCTGAGACAGTCGCCAGCCGCCAGACCGCCGGTCTACCTACCGGGGTTAGCGTGGCACGTCCTCGAAGACTGCTCACACGACAAGGAACGCCGGACTCGGTCGTAGACCGAAGACTGCGCCGCGGTTATACCCCCACCATATCCCGACTGCGATCGCGACACAGTTCGCTACGACGACGGCGCTGCCGACTTTCGCTCCGTGATGCCTTATCGCCGACGCTCCCGCGAGCATGCCGATTCCACCGACGAGAAGTGGCGCAGATATACCGATTATGATGCCCGGACCGAAGGTCAAAATCGTGACCGTCCAGAGGAGCTGGTCCACTACGAGAGCGAGAAGCGCAGTCGTCCCTCCGAGAATCGCGTACGTCTGTTTCGCGTACGGCATTCTTGACGGTCGTTCGTTTCCTGCCTGTCTAATATCTGTCTTGTGGTGCCGACGGTTCCACTTTCCCACTTCATCGGACACGATACGGTCGCACGAGTGTGTTCCCACCTGCAGGAGCGCTCTCGGCGTTGACGATCGACAGTCAGCGCACGTAACATCCTCCCCGCCGTGAACGGCGGGATCCTCTCGCTGACTGAAGATAGAGGCGGTCCTGACCGACCGTTTATGCGACAGGGCGCGACGATCGAGTCGTATGCGCCCGGGACTCGTCACGGACAGAGGACAACGCTTACAGGTGGGTCGGCCGTGACGGACAGATCGATGAGCGAGAGTGACGACGACCACGGTAGGGGCCCGCCCGAGGAGGGCGACGTCGCGGCGGTGTACGAGGACCACGACTTCGACGTCACACTGGAGGCGTTCCGCGAGGCCGTCGAGGCGAAGGTCGACCAGATGGGCGGGCTCGCCGACGAGGAGACCGCGGCGATGCTGGTCGCCCACGAACACGACGAGGGGGAGGTCGAGACCGTCGCCGACGTCGAAGCCGGCATGGAGGAGGTGCAGTTCACCGCGAAGGTCGTCTCGGTCGGCGACCTGCGCGCGTTCGACCGCGACGACGGCGAGGAGGGCCGCGTGCTCAACGCCGACGTCGCCGACGAGACCGGCAGCGTCCGGGTGACCTTCTGGGACCGCCTCGCCGAGGAGGCCGCCGACCGACTGGCGGTGGGTGACGTGATCGCCTTCGGCGGCCGCCCGACGGACGGCTACGACGGCGTCGAGGTGAACGTCGACGACGTGAACACCGACGTCGACGCCGAGATCGACGTCCAGCCGGGCGAGACCCGCCCGATCGAGGACCTGTCCATGGGGCTGTCGGACGTGACGGTCCGCGGGCGCGTCCTCGATGTCGGCGACGTGCGCACCTTCGACCGCGACGACGGCAGCGAGGGTCGCGTCGCCGGACTCACCGTCGGCGACGCCACCGGCCGAATCCGGGTGACGCTGTGGGGCGACCGGACGGCGTCGGTCGAGGAGTTCGACGCCGGCGACTCCGTCGAGGTGGTCGACGGCTACGTCCGCGAGCGCGACGGCGACCTCGAACTGCACTGCAACGAGCGCAGCGAACTCCACGCCACCGACGAGCCCGTCGAGTACGAGCCCGACAGCACGCCGATCGAGGACCTCGAGATCGGCCGGACGGTCGACATCGCCGGCGTAGTGCGGACGGCGGACCCGAAGCGCACCTTCGACCGCGACGACGGCAGCCAGGGGCAGGTGCGCAACGTCCGCGTGCAGGACGACACCGGCGACATCCGCGTCGCCCTCTGGGGCGAGAAGGCCGACGTCGACGTCGGCCCCGGCGACCGGGTGGCGCTCGCCGACGTGGAGATCGAGGACGGCTGGCAGGACGACCTGGAGGCGTCGGCGAACTGGCGCTCCGCGGTGACGGTCCTCGACGCGGAGTCCGAGCCGGCGCCGGCCGGCACCGACTCCGACGGTGACGACGGCGACACCGACGACGACGCGAACGCCGGACTCGACGCCTTCACGGGCGACTCCGACGGTCCCTCGACACGGAGCGACGACGACACCACCACCGCCGGCGAGACGGTGGAGTTCACGGGGACGGTCGTCCAGGCCGGCGACCCGGTCGTGCTCGACGACGGCTCTCGCACGGTGAGCGTCGAGACCGACGCCTCGGTCCACCTCGGCGAGGACGTCACCGTCCGCGGCCACGAGTACGAGGAGGGGAAGATAGACGCCGAGCGGGTTCGGTAGCGCCCCGGCGACGCCGCGTCCACGATGGGTGAGTCCGGGGCGAGCGCGAACGACGGTGAGAGCGAGCGAGAACGAGTCGCTCGCGCTGTCACAAGCGTTAACTGCGCGGTGCGCGAGGCCGGAGACATGAGCGTCGAGCTCCCCTCCGCGCCGGTGGACTCGGTGATCCGTCGCAACGCCGACGGCCTGCGAGTCGGCAGCGACGCCACCGAGGAACTCGCCCGCCGCGTCCAGGACCGGGGTGCCGAACTCGCCCGGGCGGCCGCCCGCTCGGCCGACGAGGACGGCCGCAAGACGCTGATGGCCGAGGACTTCCACGCTCCGGCCGTCGACCAGGACGAGCTGACGCTGCCGATCGCCCCCGTCGACCGCATCGCCAGGCTCGACATCGACGACCGCTACCGCGTCTCGACCGACGCCCGACTGGCGCTCGCCGGCGTACTCGAGTCCTACGCCGCCGACGTCGCCGACGGCGCCGCCGCGCTCGCCCGCCACGCCGACCGCCGCACCGTCAAGGCCGCCGACGTCGAGACCTATCTCGACGTCTGCGAGTAATCCGCGCCGTCTCGACCATGACCCCACCCACGCCCGGAGTCGCCCGCCCGTCTCCGGGCGGTGATCGACGCCCCCGACGACCGCGGTCCCCCGGTCGAGAGCACCCCCACCCGCCGACCGGTCGACGCTGACGGCCGTCCACGACCTCTCGTACCTCGACGGCCTGCGGGCGTTCCGTGCGGCCGCCGTACCGATACCGTCGTCGTCCCCGAGACGTACGAGGTCGCCCGCCCGGGCGCCGGGCTGGCGATCGCCACAGTCGAGACGACGGCGGCCGGGAGGCCGACGCTCGCGCTCGGCCGCCCGCCGCGCCGCCGGACCAGGTGGCGCTGGTCGACGCACAGCGACAGCGGCTCGACCGCCGACCGGACGTGGCCGACCTCGCGCTCTACGGCCGTGAACAGCAGGCCCTCCACGGCCCCGTCGGGCGTGGTGTACTCGCGGTCGCGCTCGACGACGTAGCGGTCGCCGTCGAGGAAGGGCCCGTAGCCGTCGTCGTCGTCGTACTTCTCGTGAAAGCCCGTGGCGTGTTCGCGGACGGCGACCGGCGGCCCCTCGTGGCGCTCGACGGCGGACAGTTCGCTCGCGGCACACTCGATCAGGACCACGGCCCGCGGCTCCCCGTCGTCCTCGTCGTCGGCGCGGCCGTCGCGGTCGGTGAACGCCCGCGAGCGCAGCGGCCGGAAGCCACGACGCTCCAGCGCGTCGGCGAGATTTCCGGTCGTGCGCCGCAGCTGCGGGTAGAGCCGGTCGTCGACGACGTCGGGCGCGGGGAAGGCGAGCGCGACCGGCGTCGCGTCGCGGTCGCGGACGTGCTCGCGGACGGCCGCCGGCGGGAGCGGGTCGGGGTCGCGGGGCTTGAACAGCGTCTCTCGGGGGTCGTCGAGCAGCTCCCGGGCGTAGTGCTGGAAGCGGGCGAGACTCTCGGCACTGACGACGCTCGCGACGTTGCGGCCGGGGTCGGTCGGGTCGATCACCACGAGCGGGTCCTCGAAGGTCGCCTCGCTCGCGGTCTCGCCGGGGTCGAGTCGCACGGGCGAGCGCCAGTCGGCGACGGCCTCGACCAGCGGGCGGAAGCCGCCGTGGTCGAGGACGAGCAGCTCCGTGAGATAGCCGCCGACACCGCGGGTGCGCAGGTCGCTGCCGTAGACGCCGACGCCCTTGAGGAAGGCCTTGCAGACGCGCACCTCGCCGGCGAGGTCGGCGTCCAGCCGCCGTTCGAGGTAGGCCGTGTGAAACGGCGTGCGGTCGACGGCCGAGCGCACTTCACTCGCGTCGTCGAGGCGGTAGCAGGGGACGAGATCGACGTCGAAGCCGTCGACATCGCCGGTGACGTAGGGGTGTTCGGCGAACTCCTCGCGACCGTCCGGGAGGACGGCATGGCCCACCTGCAGGCCGTACGACTTCAGTTCCTCGCGGTCGAGCGCCGGCGGGAAGCACACGAACACGTCGATATCGCGGTCGCCGCTGACCCAGGTGTCCCGGGCGGTCGAGCCGACCTGGACGACGTCGGCCTCGACGGGGCGGTCCGCGACTGCCTCCCGGGCGCGCGAGCGCAGCCGCTCCGCGGCCTCGGCCAGTCGCTCGCGCTCGGCCGAGTCGGGGTCGACGCGCTCCCGGACCGCGGCCACGGTCGCCTCGAACGCCTCGTCCGCGTCGCTCACGCTCACCGGTTCCGTCGCCCGGGCCGAAAGCGTGTCGTCTCCCGATTCCGAAAGGGATATTTGGAGGTCGTCGCGTATCGCCGGACGCGCCGTCTTAGCTCAGCTGGTAGAGCGCCACGCTGTTAACGTGGTGGTCCCAGGTTCGAGCCCTGGAGACGGCGCTCTCCCGACCCAGTCGCTGCTTTCTGACCGTCGCTCGACGCGTGGCACCGTCCGCGTCGACCGGACGCCCCGGCGAGCACGAATCGTTAACGACTGGACGCACCTCGGTTGGTAGATGAGCGTCGTGAGCGTCTCGATGCCGGAGGAGCTGCTAAGCGGATCGACCAGTTCGCGGACGAGCACGGCTACACCGGCCGGAGCGAGGTGGTCCGCGAGGCGAGTCGCAACCCGCTCGGCGAGTTCGAAGACGAGCGACTCGAGGGTCGCGAGCTGACGGGCGTCGTCACCGTCGTCTTCGACTACGAGACGACCAGCGTCGAGGAGAAGAGGAGCTGCTCGTACTGGAAGGGTCGATCGGGGAGATATCGGCGTTCGTCGGGAAGGTCCGGGCGACGCAGGACACGCTCACAGTCGACTCCTCCGTTCTGCCGGTCGAGACTTCGGCCCGCTGGCCGACGTGGACTGACTCGCCCGCCGCCGCCGCTCGCCTCCTGTCGAGGAACTGAGAGCCGGCCGGCCGACGAACGGGTATGGGCGACCCGCCAGGGCCGTTCGATCCGGACCGGGTGGCGGTGATCGGCGCGACCTCCGTGCCCCGTCGCTCTCGCCGCACCTCCGCCGTGTCGAGACAGTTTGCTATCGCGGAGTACGGTTTACGCGAACCCTACTCGGCGGCCGTCGCGGTGTCGACGGCGTCGTCGATCCGGACGAAGCCGTACTCGCAGTCGGGACAGCGCCACTTGACCTTCTCGCCGAGATGGAGCGTGGTGCTGGCGGCGCGGTAGAACTCGCGGTCCTCGTCGCACTCGGGACAGTTCCGTTCGAGGCTCTCCATGGTCCCGGAGAGGGGTAGCGGTCGCTTCAACACGGCGATCCCCGGCGACTGAAGTGTGCCGGGAACGTGTACGACGTATGCCGATCTACACGAAGCGCGGCGACGAGGGCGAGACGGACCTGTGGAACATGGAACGGGTGTCGAAGACCTCGCCCCGCGTCGAGGCCTACGGCACCGTCGACGAACTGAACACCGTCCTCGGCGTCGCCCGTCCCACCGGCTACGAGGACGTCGACGACCAGCTCGGCACCGTCCAGAACGACCTCTTCACCGTGCAGGCCGACCTCGCCAACCCCGACTCCTCGCCGGGTGCGGACGACCTCCCGGGTGTCACCGCCTGCGTGCGCGAGGAACACGTCGAGCGCTTGGAGACGTGGGTCGACGCCCACGAGGCGGCCCTGCCGGACCTGGAGTCGTTCGTCCTGCCAGGCGGGAGCGAGGCCGGCGCACGGCTCCACCGAGCCCGGGCGGTCTGCCGACGCGCCGAGCGCCGCACCGTCGCCGCCGTTGAGGCCGAGGCCGACCTGCGTGCGATGCCGCTCGAGTATCTCAACCGGCTCTCGGACTACCTGTTCGTTCTCGCTCGCGTCGCCAACCACCGCGCCGACGTGCCCGAGGAGAGCCCCTCCTACTGACCGCCGGCTCGGGCGGTAAACCGTCACGGACGATACCGAACCCACCGGCTCCGCGAGCACTCCGAGGTTCGAGACACGAGACATGAGCGAACTCACCGGCCGACGCGTCCGAGGTCGCGGCGTCGACGCTCGGACGAGCCACACGGCGAGAGTTCGTCGGCACGTCTTCGACGAGCGGTAGCCGCGACGCACGCGTCGCCCCCTCGGCACAAGAGATTTATCCGTTGCTCGCCTGAGGTCAGATCCGGCCATGAACAAGCACTTCGAGGACGCGCGGTACTACCTGAAGCGAGCGGGCGAGCACGCGAAGCTCGGCCTCAGAGAGGAGTTGGAGCCGGTCGAGGGCGCCGAGGGCGAGACGAAGGCGGCTATCGCCGACGCCCGAGAGCGGATCGCCGCCTACCGCAGCGAGCGCGAGGCCGAGACCGCCGAGTCCGGGTAACCCCCTACTCCCGCCAGTAGAGGTAAAGAAGCAGGGCAACCAGCACCGCCTGAGCCGCATTGTCGACGGCCTCGACGGGGCTGACGCCGCCGACCCCGACCCCGAGGAGGAGGTGGACCACCCCGACAGCGGCGCGAGAGCGACGCCCACCCAGTGGACACGTCCCGGACGTCGGTGTCGAGCCGCCCCCGCAGACCGCCCGTCGCGGCGCCTCCGGACCCCCCTCGCGTAGCCTCAGACTCTCGACGCCGGCGTTCGCCTCCGTGTCGACGTACGCCCCTCCGCAGTTCTCGACTCCGCCGTCGACGGGCGCCGTTTCGGGACGCTGCGGTATCCGCTGGGGACTGACTCCTCCGGCGAGGGCGTCCTCCGGTACCTGCTGACCAACGCCCGCGCGACCGTCGCCATCGGACTGATCGCCGCGACAATCGTCGTGCCGCTCGCGACCGCCGTCGGCACCATCGCCGCCTACGCCGGTGGTCTGGCCGACGACCTGTCGATGCGGGTCGTCGACGTCGTCCAGACGGTTCTGCCGGTGATCGCCTATATCACGACGACGTTCGTTCTTGCCGGCACCGGCAGCCTCGCGCTGATGGTCGCCGTCTTCAGCCTGCTATCGTGGGGCAGCGTCGCCCGTTTGGTCCGTAACGACGCCCTCTCGCGGACGGACGAACCGTACGTCACCGCCGCCGAGAACGCCGGCGCCTCGCCCTGGTCCGTCGTCCGTCGTCACCTCACGCCGAAGTCACCGGCACCGTGCTCGCGGCGACGACGCTGTAGATCCCCGCGCTCCTGCTGGCGGAGGTCGCCCTCTCGTATTTCGACCTCGGCGCGCGGTACATCTACTCCTGGGACACGTTCGTCCGGAGGGGTACCGGCGGCGCCGTCTACGGCTCGCTGTTGGACACTCGGTGGATCTCGCTGGTGCCCGTCGTCACCCTGGCGCTGACGGTCCTCTCGCTGGGCGTCCTCGACGAGACCGTCGACCCGCGGACCGACTGAGTCGCCGATCGGTAAGCGTTAAGTCTCGCGGTCGTCGACTCACGAGGGCGGGTTGGTGGTCTAGCCCGGTTATGACACCTCCTTCACACGGAGGAAGTCGGCGGTTCGAATCCGCCCCAACCCATACGCTCCCGTCGGTCGCGTGAAGGGAACGATCAGCGCGTCGTGCCGGGATTCGTCCGATCGGTGGCAAACGAACCCGAGCAGTCGGCGGTCGCTTGTGTCCGTATTCTCGCGCCGTGATGCGGTCTATGGAAAAGTAGTGCCCCAGGAGGTATCAGTCCGTCGTGTCCGACGACTGTCGCGTCACCCGCCAGGCAGCCAGGAACGACTGATGAAGCCCTTTCAGGACGACCACGCGCTTCTCTTTGCCGGCGTCTCTGGCCTCCCTGAGCGGGTCCTCAAGCCCTTTGACGTAGCCGGCGAGTTCCGTCTCCATGTCCGCCAGCGCCGGCGGGTCCATGTTGACCGTCTCTTGAGCGCGATCAGCCAGTCCGTGACGCTATACGCTCTCACCTGATATTACACCATATCAATTCTAAGTTTCCAAAGTATTGAGCCAGCCTTTGCGACCGAGTGAAGCGGAGCGGAGCGAGGGAGCGGCACCGGCCTCTTGGTACAATTTATCTCTAATTGTAAAGCTATGACGGCGGCGCAGCAGCAGACGACACAGCATAGCACAACATATCCAGCCACGGGTACGCGATTTTTAGGATTATGGTTAAAGAATATACGTCAGAAAACTGTCAAGACACGTTTACCAATCGAATCGGTGAACGCCAGGCAACTGATTTCGACCCTTCTGGTGCACCGGCAGATAAACGATCGAAATATAGGCGACTCCGACACTGGAGTAGCAGCGAGTACAAGAATCGCTCCATGCGGGACCGCGAGCAGATTCGTCACCGGGATAATCTGGCTATCGTCGATAGTTCGGGGAGCAAAATTCCGTTGATTGACCCACAGAAAGAGCGCGCCTTAGACATTTTCGAGTCATTCCCGCTCAATGAGACGGGATTGCCGGCGGCAGCAGTCATGCCTATCATACGACACTTGACGAGTCAAAATCCGGCTCGCCTCCATGCTGTCGCAGAGTCACTCCCATTCGGCACGCCGACTCTTGAACGGGCGTTTGATGCCGTCATGGAACATCACCGATAGGACAGTTAGACTGCCGATGGACGGCCGCCTCAGCAGAGATAGTTTTATGACAAAAGTTGTACACCGTGACACTTAGGAGCACGTTGCAGGGTGCTACCCAAGAGAGTAGACATGACCGACGAAGACAAATTCACGACCGAGGCGGATTCGACCGACGCATTGACCACTGGCAACACCGCCGGGGCAGTCCAGACCGCGATTCGCGCGGCTCTGGCTCGACTGCGCCGCGTGCTGGCCTACCCAGCCACCGCGGCCGACCAGCAGTCAGGGCGAGTGCTGATGGCCGACGGCGGTCAGAGCGACGCCAAGGTGATCGGTCACAACACCGACAATTCCGGCCAGACTGTCGGCGTCTGGGGCGAGGTCGACTCCACCGACGGCTGTGGGTTGGCTACCCCCGACGACGCCCGCATCGACGGTACACTCCTCACCAATACCACCGACTTCATTGTCCAGACTGGCACCACCGCCACCGAGGACGCACAGAATATCGTCGCCGGCCACGCCTCCAATAGCGTCACCGACGGCGCTGTCGGAGCCACTATCGCCGGCGGCGGGTTCAACGACGGCGAGTTCGACTTCGCCAACGTGGTCCACGACAACTACGGCACCGTCGGCGGCGGCCGCAACAACCAGGCTGGTAGTGGTGACGACGACGACCCCTCGACCGCTTCATTTGCGACCGTCGGTGGGGGCCGCGGTAACACCGCCAGCGAATTTGATGCGACCGTCGGTGGGGGCCGCAGTAACATCGCCAACGACACCGATGCGACTGTTGGTGGAGGCGCAGGAAACACCGCCAGCGGCTCCAAAGCGACCGTCGGTGGGGGCCTAAACAATACCGCCAGCTACTACTCTGCGACTATCGGTGGGGGCAACAGAAACGCCGCCAGCGGCTACTCTGCGACCGTCGGTGGAGGCTTAAACAACACCGCCAGCGGCTACTCTGCGACTGTTGGTGGGGGCCAACTAAACACCGCCAGCGGCCGAAATGCAACCGTCCCGGGCGGGGAGTTTGGCGCTGCGGAAAATCGCGACTCCTTCGTCTGGAATGACGGGACACAGTATCACGCAATCCCGAACAGTGACAACGGTGGACTGTCCTCGGACACAGCGGTCAACAGCGAACCCGTCACGGGGTCGGACACATTCAGCGTCAGCGCACAGGGCGGCGTCCGATTCATCACCGGGGACAGTGCTGTCACGTACATCCAGAGTGGCTCGACTGGCTGGTCGACATCGTCGAGTCGGGCAGTCAAGACCAATGTCGACCCGGTCGACCCCGAGCAGGCACTCGCAGGCGTCGATTCGATGGACATAGCGATCTGGGAGTACGACGACGACGGCGACGGTGAGGCGGCGGGAACGACCCACGTCGGCCCGATGGCCGAGGACTTCCACGACGCCTTCGACGTCGGCGACAGCGACGAACACATCAACTCTGTGAACGCCCGGGGAGTGCTGTTCGCCGCCGTCCAAGGACTCTCGACCCAACTCGACGAGAAGAGGCGGAAGCCGAGCGCAAAGATGACCGGATCAAGGAACTGGAGTCGCGGTTGGACCGGCTCGAAGCCCACCTCGACACCGACGCCCAGCCAGCCGACGACTGAGCTGTGGGTCGTGGGGTTATGGCCTGCGCATTCCCGAGCGGCGGCGCCTCAACACAGTGAATCTCTGCCGGCGTATTACCGCCACGAATATCGCGGACGGCAACCGTCGGTTGGGTCAATATGCAATATTTGCCGGGTTGCCGTCCGCCTCGCATGTGCGCCCGCGTGAGCGCGTGGATAACATCCAACTGCAAAGCTATGAGGGTGATTAGGATATAATATGATTAAGTAGAATTACAATATTCTATTCTATACTGAACGGAGAATTAGATTACATGGTATTACTACCACATGTACCTACATGATGTTAGTGTAGAGTTAGAACACATATACTCAATATGTACTAATTAGAGTATTCTTAGTAAACGGTCGATTAATAGGCGGCCGCTATAATCGCCTCTTACGGCGCTCTCAGGGAGTTCCTTTCAGAACGATGTTCAGGGCCGGAGAGAGCTGACCAACCCCTTCGGACACTTATAGCCGGAACCGCCCGCGCCGCCGGCGCGACACTCGTCGCCTCCGAGATCATTATACGCGCGTCGACGATCCTGACGTGCTCAACCCACGCCATGACTGACGCTGCCGACATCCCGGGCGAGGACGTTCTCACTCTCGGAGAGTTGACCGAGGAGCTCGCGGAGGCGACCGACACGACGACTGAACGTATCGCTTCGAAGCCCCCCAGACACGTCAGGCGACCGTCCGAGGGCGCTGACCTCGCGGAGCTGTACGCCGCGGTGTGCTTCGCCGTCGACGGCTCCTGAGAGAAGGACGCCAGCTACCGCTGCGCACCCCGCCGTCGCCGGCGACGACGACTGACGAGTGTTAACAACAAACGCGGAAATAGAACCGCTCTGTGAACGCGCCGCCCGTGAGTCAGTATCTGTTCGACACGACAGCCAGGAGAACCCCGAACAGCGCACTCCGTTCTCGGGTACGAGGTAACTCTGAACCGGACAGTGGCAATTGTTTTTGTCGGTCCCTCTCGTATCCGGACATATGTCAGGAAATAATGCCGGCGACGCCGACCATGCGGAAAGCGGAGCGCCTTCGGAGGGCGAAGTCGTCGCCGACCGCTTCTCGACGGACGAGATATTCCAGCGGGTCCTGGCGACCGGCAGCGAAGAGGTCAATTCCTCTCTACGGATACTGACACTCAATGGTGTCGGAGCCGGATTCGCCATTACTTTCACGTTCGTCGCCCATGCCGCCCTCGCGGGCGCAACGCCGGGAGCGGAGATAACACCGGTCGATCACTTGCTGTATCCTGTCGGAACCCGACTGGCGAGTGTTCCAGCGCTGCTACGCGTGTGGGGACTCGTCCTTGCCGCGAACCTCATCGGTGCCGTCGCCGGAACCGCGTTCGTTACCTTCGGTTCCGTTCTCGACCCTTCGGCTGTCGAGGCGGGACTCACGTTCGGCGAGGAAGCCGTGGCGAAATCGCCGTGGAGCCTCTTTTCACGGGCAGTCCTTGCCGGGGCTATCGTCGCGGGGATGGTGTGGCTCGAACACGCGGCCCGCGAATCGGTCGCCCGGTTCATGCTCGTTTACTTCTTCATGTTAGTCATTCCAGTGACGGGACTGTACCACGTCGTCGTCTCGACGGCCGACGCAACGTTCCTTCTCCTGCACGGTGTCTCGTCGGTGTCGACTGTCGTCTTCGAGTTCCTGCTTCCAGTGCTGGCGGGCAACGTCCTGGGTGGTGTCGGGCTTGTAACGCTGCTGAACTACGGTCAGACCGAGGAGGCGTTTCCCGAGGCGATGCTCGAATCGCCGCGGCTCTCGTGGCGAGAGTGGAGTCTGAGGATCGTCACGACCGAGCCCCGGGCCAACGAGACGGAGTGACCGCTCGCGGGACCGAACTCGACGACGACCACTCGCTACCCCGTCATACGGTCGATCGACTCCGGAACGCGAACCACCAGTTCGAGGAGCGCGGCTTCGAGACTGCGCTCTCCGATGACTCGCGTCCTGGTCGCCCATCCAATGGAACTGACGGCGTTCACCCTCGGGGTAGCCCCCGGGCGTGGCGAGGCCGTACTGGCCGGCGACGACGAGTCCGGTCCCGAGGAAGGCAAGCGCCATCCCGAACACGCGACGCCGGGTGACCGGTTCGTCGAGCACCCGAATCACGAGGACGAAGGTGAATACTGACGTCAGGACGGCGAGCAAGGCCCCCTCGCTTGCGATAGTGAGATCCGTCTCGACGAACTACCTGGCGAGCGAGATCACCACCAGCTCGAGGACTCCGAGTTCCCAGTCACGGCGGGAAGACCCCCGGGTCGGATACCGAACGCGCATGAGGAACAGTAAGACGGCGGCGCCGAGTGCGACGCGACGGAACGCGAGCGTCTCCCTTTCGATTCGTCGACTGACTTCCGGGATTCTGGATCGAACTGGATCTTTCACGGGACCAGTCTCGATATACCTCCACGCTCTCTTCCCGTGTGTAGTCTCCTCCGTCCTCCGCCCTCCTTTCAGTCTGTACGGGCTGCCGAACTTCGTACTCCGACCGATCGCATGTACGTTCATCGGCGAGACGGCTGACGAGCGGGGGGGTCTCAGTGGCTGGCCCGACGAGCGGTGCGGCCTCGGCCGGTTCGACCCCGTTGCGTTGATGTCGCTGCGTCCCCGCGTGTCGACGGGTGCACCGACGTCGCTTCCTGTCCGCCGGCGGGGTCGCCCTGGCGAGCGTCGTCGCCGGCTGCGTTGACGAGTCGAACGGCGGGACCGTCGACTCCGGCACCGACGACGTCGCCGTCGAGCTGGTCGCCTCGGGGCTGACGAGCCCGTGGGCGATCGCGCCGCTGCCCGACGAGTCCCGGCTGCTCGTCACCGAGCGACCCGGACGCCTGCAGGTCGTCGACCCCGAGACGGGCACGGCCGAGCGGGTCGACGGCACGCCCGCGGTGTTCGCTCGCGGCCAGGGCGGGCTGTTGGACGTCGCCCTCCACCCAGCCTTTCCGGACGAGCGGTGGGTGTACCTCACCTACGCCGTCGACGACGGCGACGGCGAGAGCCGGTCGACGACCGCCCTGGGACGGGGACGACTGGACCGCGAGGGGCCGCGCCTACGGGACTTCGAGCGCCTACACGCCGCCGAGCCGTTCGTCCGCTCGTCGGGGCACTTCGGCTCCCGCGTGACGTTCCGGGACGGCGACGTGTACGTGACGGTAGGCGACCGGCAGTCCAAGGCGTTCGGCCCGGAGCACGACTCCCAGAGCCTCGGCAACGAACTGGGGACGACGCTTCGACTGCGTCCCGACGGGTCGGTGCCCGAGGACAACCCGTTCGTCGACCGACCGGACGCCAGGGACACGATCTACAGCTACGGCCACCGCAACGCCCAGGGGATGACCGTCCACCCGGAGACGGGGGCGCTGTGGCAGAGCGAGTTCGGCGAGCGCGACGGCGACGAGTTGAACGTCGTCGAACGGGGCGCGAACTACGGCTGGCCGGTCGCGGACAATAGCTGTGAGTACGGCACGGACGAGCCGGTCGGCGTCGCCCACGGCGAGCGCCCGGACGTGGTCGCGCCCGTCTACGGCTGGCCTTGTGGCTCCGGCGGCTTCCCGCCCGCCGGGACGACGTTCTACGACGGCGCGGCGTTCCCCGAGTGGCGGGGTGACCTGTTCGTCGGCGGGCTGGCGTCGCAGTATCTCGCCCGGTTCGCGGTCGACGGCCGCGACGTCGAGGAGCGCGCCCCGCTGCTCGCCGACCGCGACTGGCGGGTCCGGGCCGTGGCGGTCGGCCCCGAGTCCGGCCACCTGTACGTCGCCGTCGACGCCGAGGACGCCCCGGTGGTGCGGCTGCGGCCGGCCTGAAGCGGTCGCCACCGCCGGTCAGCGCCGGGTGCCGACGCTGACGTGGTCGCCGTCGACCCGGAGCGACGGCGCCGTAGCCCGTGCGTCGTCGAGCGGGGGCGAGCGCACGGAGGTGGTGGTCAGTCGTCGGTCGCGGGCGCCAGCGCACGGAGGTGGTGGTCAGTCGTCGGTCGCGGGCGCCTCGGCTCCGTCGGGTTCGGCCGCACTCCCGGCGGGGTCGTACCCCTTGAACGCCGCCGCGACGAGCAGCGGCACCACCAGAGTGGCCTCGGCCGTCACCTCGGTGTAGTTGGTCTCGTCCTCGGCCTTGATCTTCCCCCAGGAGACGGCCTCGTCCGGCGGGGCGCCCGACAGCGAGCCATCGTGTTCCGTGCCCGTTGAGACGTAGACGGCGTAGTCGGCGCCGCCGCGGAACAGATTCGTCATGATGGCGTGATGCTTGGGGACGCCGGCGCCGAAACAGAGCAGTCCCGTGGTGTCCGCGAGCAGCCCCTCCCCGATGAGATTCTCGTAGTCCTCCAGGATCTCGACGCCGACGTCGCGGTCGACGCGCTTGTCGTAGTAGTAGAGGAAGTTGCCCACTTCCGCGTCCGTGAGCGCGGGACAGAACACCGGAATGTCGTTGTCGGCGGCGTTTTTCAGCACGCTGTCGGGGTCGTCCAGCGTCTTCCCCAACTCGCGGGCGAACTCGCTGGGGGTGCGGACCGGCTCCTCGGCGAAGAAGTCCTCGAAGAAGTCGTTCAGGTACTCCTCCAGCCAGACGTACCGGTCCGAGGGGACGAAGACGTTGCCCAGGCGGTTGATCCCCGCCTCGCGCATCGCCGCCTCGTCGACGTCCCAGTCGCCCATCACGAACGGCTTCTCCGTCTTGATGACGTCCTCGGTGATCGAGCCCGAGGTGGTGATCAGCACGTCGACGAGGTCCTCGCGACAGAGGTAGGCGACCGTCTCTCGCAGCCCCGAGGAGACCATGTTCGAGGTGAGCGCCAGGTAGATCGTCGCCCCGTCGTCGCGCATCCGGCGGGTGATGTCGACCGCCTCCGCGAGGTGGGTCGCCTGAAAGCCCGTCGTCGCGTACTCCTCCAGCAGTCCCGAGAGCGAGACGTCGCCGCGGAAGTCCGGCCCGCGAACGTCGGGCCCGTCGAGCTCCTCGTCGGTGCCGGGCAGGACGTTCTCGCGCGTGTTCTCCTCGTCGGCCATACTGGAACGGGGCACTCGGCGGGTAAAGGCGCTTTCACCTGGCGCCGAGGCCACACCGTGTCCGACGACGGCGACGTCCCCGGGTCGGCGTCCGCGGTCGCGCGGACCGCCGACGCCCACGCCCTCGCGGAGACTCGCCGGACCGACGTCGGCCTCTGTCCCGACGGGACCGCTTACCTTCGGGAACGGGCCGACCGGTCAGGCGTAACCGAGCGCCTCCAGGCGCTCCCGGCGTGTCTCCCCGTCAGTCTCGGCGTGGGACCGCACTGCGCCCTCGCTCACGTCGATGCGGTCGTCGGCGACGACGGCCCACGGCACCTCGGTCAGCGCGGGATGGCGGACGCCCGGTGGGTGACCGTACCCCCGCACCGGCAGCGGCTCCAGCCGCTCGCCGACGAGATTGCCGTGGTCGCTCGTTATCACCGTCCGCCCGGGCAGTGACGCCGCGAGGTCGAGGGCGTCGTCGGCCACGCACACGAGGTTACGGCGGTAGGCGTCCCACAGTCGGTCACGGTCGACCGCGCCGGCCTCCAGCGCGACGAACGGGTCGTCGATCCCCTCGGCGACGCCGCCGTCGAACACGTCGTCGATCCCCCAGTTCGAGTACGCCTCGAGTTCGGGCGCGTCGAGGAAGGGATGGTGTGGCTGCATGAAGTGGACCACCCGGCGCTTCTCGGGGTACTCGCGGGCGGCCTCCCGAGCGGCCTCGGCGACCGGCCCCGGCGGGACGGTGCCGTCCTCGACCGCGGCGTCGTCGGCGTACACCTCCCGCAGCGCGTGGAAGCTGTCGCCCGCCTCCACCGCCACGTGCGGGTTGGCCGTGACGTAGACGACGTCGCCGTGGTCGCCGTCGAAGTACCGGCGGACCCACTCGGCGGTCATCGACCCCCGCGAGGTGACCCGCTCGTAGTCGTCGAACGCCCCCGTGTCGACGGTCTCCTCGAACAGGTCCGCACGGCAGGCGTCCAGCACGACCAGGTTGTCCCACTCCCGCTCGAACAGGTCAACGCCGTCGTGGCCCCGCGTCACCGCGTGTACCGGCCGCAGACCGCCGTACAGCCCCATCCGCAGCGTGTGCCGCAGGCTGTGCGAGTGCACCGTCTCCCGCACCACGTCCCGCAGCGTCTCCAGCATCCCCGTTCGTCTCTGCCCGAGGTACACCGGCCGCAAAAGCGGCCCGGTTCGCCGGCCGCACTCGCGGCTCTACCCGTCGTGTTCGTCCGTCTCTCCGCTCCGTTCCCGTCCCCGTGCCCTGCCCGTACTCGTACTCGTGCGGCTTCTCCGGGCGTCGCTCGCTCGAGGCGTACGAGATCGGCGTCGGTCCCGCCGGAGCGGGTCAGTCCCGGGAGCGTTCCACGTCCAGGACCTCCAGGCTCTCGTCGACGGTGACCGTCAGCGTCTCGCCGTTGACGGTGTAGCGAACGCGCGCCCGCAGTGGCTCCCGGCCGACGACGGCGGCGTCTTCCGGGTCGGCGGCGCGCACCCGCGACAGCGGCGTCTCGCCGATGTCGACCCCGTGGTCGTCGAAGAAGCCGACGACGGGGGCACGGCGCATCAGTCCGGCGCCGAGGTCGGTGGTGAAGGTCTTGCCACAGCGCAGACAGCGGTACTCGGCGGTGGGGATGTCGTCGAAGTCGTCGGGGTCGTCCCGCTCGTCGGCGACGGGCGTGTCGGCGGTCTCGAGCGTCGGCTCGATGCGACCCTCGCAGTAGGGGCAGAAGCCGTCGTCGGCCTGCTGGAAGTTCGAGCGGACGTACCGCTCGGTGACGGCGGGGAACTGTTCGGGCTCGTATCCGGCGAAGACACCCGGCGGCACGCGGAAGTGTGTGTCGACGTCGCAGTCCTCGCAGTCGATGCTCGCGCGCTCGTCGTCGTAGGTGAACTGTTGTTGGCCGCCACAGAAACCACACGGCTCCGCGACGGGGACGGGCCCGACGGTGCCGACGCGGGTGTAAGCGCCCGCAAGCAGCGAGCCGACCACCGACGAGCCGGCGACGGTGAGCCGGTAACCGTCGTCGGTCTTCGAGACGAAGCGGTCGGTCAGCTTGTCGAGGTGGTAGTTGAACTGGCCGGAGTCCGCGACGCCGACGGCCTCCCGTAGCTCGGAGAAGGTGGCCTCGTTGCCCTCGGCGTCCCACAGCGCCCGGAGGATGTCCACCCGCATCGGGTCCGCGAGCGCCCCGAAGGCGTCGGCGGGGTCGGCGGCCTCGACGATCCCGGTGTCGTCCATACGCTCGGTGGGCGCGAGCGACTCATAGGCGTGACGATGGCGTGGTCGGCCCCGGCACGGCCGCGACGACCGAAGGCGAAAAGCCGCCGGCGCTCCCAGGGCAGATATGGACTGGCCGGACACGGTGGGCGTGGTCGGCGGCGGCGTCGTCGGGCTGGCGACGGCCTACAGCGTGGCCGCACGCGCCCGGGCCGCGCGGTCGACCCCCGCGACGAGCGTGACCGTCTACGAGCGCGACGAGCCCGGCGCCGGCTCGACCACACGGGCCGGCTGTGGCCTGCGGACCTTCTACACGACGCGGACGAACGTCCGGCTCGCACAGGCGGGCCTGCGCTTCTGGCGTCGCACCGAGCAGACGCTCGGCGTCGACGTGAACTTCCGGGAGAACGGCTACTGCTTTCTCACCGACGACGGCGACACCGTCGCCGAACTCGACCGACAGGTCCGCCGCCAACGCGCCTACGGCGGCCCCGCCTTCGCCTGCACGCCCGAGGCGGTCGACCGCGTGCCCGGACTGCACGCCGAGCACTACCGTCGCGCCGTGGTCGCGCCGGCCGCCGGCGTCGCCGACCCCGAGCTGATGGTCGAGGCGCTGCTCGCCGGCTGCGAGCGCGAGGGCGTCACGGTCCGCACGGAGACGCCGGTGACCGACCTCGACCGCGTCGACGACGGCGTCCGCGTCGGGACGCCGGAGGGCACCGAGACGGTCGACCGACTCGTCAACGCCGCCGGCGGCTGGGCGCCCCGCGTGGCGGCGATGCTCGGCGACGACTTGCCCGTCGAGCCGCGTCGCCGCCGGATCGCGGTCCTCGACGCCGACGCCCCCGCCGGACTGCCGCTGACGGTCGACCTCGACTCCGGCGTCTACTTCCTGCCCGGCCCCGACGGGCGACTGCTCGCCGGCGGTCACTTCTCGGCGACTCCGACCGTCGACCCCGACGCCGCGCTCACTCGCGAGCGCGACCCCGACTACGAGCGCGACCTGCTCGACCGTGCCCGGCGTTGTGCGGCCGTCTTCGACGGGACGACCGTCGCCGAGTCCTGGACCGGCATGTACGCGATGACCGACAGCCGGGTGCCGATCGTCGAGCGCGTCGACGGCGTCGTCCACGCCGCGGGCTTCTCCGGACACGGCATCATGCAGGCCCCCGGCGCCGGCCAGGTCGCCGCCGACCTCGTCGCCGGACGGCGCCCCTCGCTGGCCTCCGCCGCCGAACTCGCCCGCGATCGACCCACCGTCGCCCCCGACATCCAGTTTTGACCCCGCAGGCCGGCGACACGCCGCCTCGGCGGGCCGGGCCTCCTCCGGTCTGCCGGTAACGACCCTTCACTCCTCCAGCGTGGCCGGTCGCCCGTATCGGTCGAACACCCGGAAGCGGGGCCGGTCGCCGTAGCCCGCGACGGTCGCGGTCTCGACCGCCGCCTGTCGCCCGATACGGTCGCCCGCCGACTGCTCGCTCGTCGCCGGCGCCTCGATCACTCGCAGCGCGAGCGGGTCCCGCCCCGCGACCGCGCTGACGACGTACGTCTCGCGGTCGAGGACGTACGGGCCGTCGAGCGCCGGCCCGCCGACGGCGTCGACCAGCTCCGTCACGCTCAGTCGCTCCTCGCCCCGCGTGACGCTGACGTGCGGGCGGTGCAGCGCGTCGAGCGGATGTTTCCAGTCGCGCCCGCGGACGTCGGCCGGGCCGTCGACGGCCGTCGCCACGGGCCGCCGGCCCTCGACGCCGTCGGGGTCGAGGACGGCGTCGTGGACCGCGACCCGGAGCTCGCCGCCGGCGTCGTCGCCCCCGCGCAGCGCCTCCAGGCGGTCGAGTTCGTCGCTCAGGTCGAGCTGTGTGGTCTCCTCGCTCATCGACCGAAATTCGCGCCCGCGCCGTCGTAGACCTGTCGACCTGTGCCATCCCCGCGGCCGCACTCGTCACGGCCGCCGCGACGCGCCGCGATCGTCTCGTCCTCGCTCCTTCGAGGTGGCCCCGACGAACCCGGCTCTGAAAACCTCGACGTGTCTCCGGTGCTGGTCGTCGCTCTCGTCGTCATCTTCGGCGTCGTCGTCGGGACCTTCCTACTGGGCGCCGACGACTCGACCCGGGCCGTCGTCGGTGCCGCGGTCGTCGCGACGGCGGTACTGGCGCCGACGCCGGTACTGTGGTGCCGGCGCCGGTGACGTTCACGGCGGCGTGTAGCCGCCGAGCAGCAGCAGTCCGGCGGCGACGGCGACCGTCCCGCCGACGACGCCCAGCTTGTACAGCCGCAGCTGGCGGACGAGCGCTTGCTCGCGCTGGTTCGAGACGACCATCGTCGACTCCGGCGGCCGCACGACCAGGTCCTCGGTGCGGAAGCTGCCGACGGCGTCGGGGTTTCTCGCCGTCGCCTCTCCGAGGACGTACACCCGGTCGTCGGGGCCGATCGTCCGCTCGTAGTAGCGCCGGTCGCCGTGTGACCGGCCGATGTCGAGCAGCGGCGCGTCGGGCTCCTCGTCGACGACGCCCTCGCCGGCGACGAACCGTCGGACCTCCGGCGGCGGCGCCTCGCCGGCCTCGGTCTCGACGACACGGGGGAAGGAGTCGAACTCCGCGAGCACGGGACCGGCGGTCACGCCGTCGCTCGCGGCGGCGTCGCCGGTCCCCGTCAGCAGCCCCGCCGCGTCGACGTGGTCGCCGGGGGCGACCGTCACCCGACCGGTGTCGTCGTCGACCGCAAACGGCACCGACCGGACGCCCGAGGCGACCGTGTTCCAGCTGCTGTGCTTGCCGCTCGACTGGTACTCCTCGACCGACCACGCCGCGAACACGCAGCTCCGGCGACCGATCGGCGACTCGAACGTGCCGTGGTCGTCGGTCTCCCGCGCCGTCCCCTTCAGCTCGACCAGTCCGGGCTCCCTGAGCTGCCGTATCTCCGTCGTCGGCGTCTCCGTCACCAGTCCGTACGGGCCGCGCCGCTGCAGCCCGAAGTGGAGTCCGTACCCGCCACCGAACAGCAGCACGACGGCGACGAACAGCGACACCTCGCCGGCCATGCGGTCGCTGGTCGCCACAGTGAAAAAAGGCCGTGGCTTCCTCCTGCGCCGGTCGTCTCCGCGACACAACGGTTATACACGCCAGACGCCGAGCGGCGGCCATGGAGTCGACCCGCCGGCGACTGTTGCGGACGGGAGCCGTGACCGGTCTCGCCGGCGTCGCCGGCTGTCTGGGCGTTCTCGGAGGTGACGGCGGCGACGAACCGGACGGCGGGACCGCCGACGAGAGACCCGACGGCGTCTACGTCCAGCCGTTCGTCGAGGAGATGGCGACCGCCGGGACGGCCGAGGTCGGCGACTACGCCTTCGGCGTGATGTGGACGACGACACACCGGTTCTGGACGCCCACACAGGACGAACTCTCCGAACAGCCGGCGGCGGGCTCCGTCCACCTGATGAGCGTCGTCTGGGACCCGGAGACCCGGACCGTCCTACCCGAGTCCGGGCTGAGCGTGGAGATCTACCGCGACGACGCCCTCGTCAGCCAGGAGGTCATCTACCCCATGCTGAGCCAGCGGATGGGCTTTCACTACGGCGCCAACTTCGAACTCGACGGCGACGGCACCTACGAGGTCCGCCCCAGCGTCGCCGGCACGAGCGTCCGCCGCACGGGCGCCTTCGAGGGTCGCTTCGGCGAGCCGGCGACCGCCGCCGTCGAGATGACGTTCACCGACGCCACCCGCGAGCAGGTCTCCACCCGGGAGATCGACCAGGGCGGCCAGCCCGGCGCCGTCGAGCCGATGGACACCCCGATGCCGCGGAGCACCGTCCCGGCGGTCGACGACCTACCCGGCCGGACGCTCGGCACCGTCAGCGTCGACGGTGCCGACCTCGGGAGCGTCTTCCTCCCGCCGACGGAGGCCGGCCGGTTCACCGACGGCCGGGGCTACCTCGCCGTCGTCGCCGCCACGCCCTACAACCGGACCGTCCTCCCCGCGATGGGGATCGAGGCCACACTCGAGCGCGAGGGCGACGTCGTCGCCGAGGGCTCACTGGAGCGCACGCTCGACCCCGACCTGGGCTACCACTACGGCCTGCCCGTCGACGCCGAGGCGGTCGGCGACGCCGCCCTCACGCTGTCGGTGACGACGCCGCCGCAGGTCTCCCGCCATCAGGGCTACGAGACCGCCTTCGTCGAGACCGGCACGGCGACGGTCGAGGGCTGATCCGAAGCGCACTCCTCGCTTCCGTTCCTCGGTCGCCCGTGACCCCCAGCACTGACGCCGACCCGCACGACCACCTCCGCGAGGACCCCGCGCTGACGCCGCTGGTCGAGCGCCACGGTCCGCTCGAACTCGCCCCGGCGGCGGACCCGTTCGCCCGGCTCGTCCGCTCGGTGCTGCGCCAGCAGGTGTCTACGGCGGCCGCCGACGCGGTCGAGGAGCGCCTGCGCGAGACGACCTCGCTGACGCCGACGGCCGTGCTGGAGGCGGACCCCGACCGGCTACGAGAGGCCGGCCTCTCGGCGGCGAAGACCCGCTACGTCCGGGCGGTCGCCCGCCGGTGGCGCGACCGGGAGTACTCGCGGACCGCCTTCGCGGGAACGGACGACGAGTCGGTCCGCGACGAACTGACCGCGATCACCGGCGTCGGCCCGTGGACTGCCGACATGTTTCTGGTCTTCGCACTAGGCCGCGAGGACGTCTTTCCCGTCGGCGACCTCGGGATCAGACGGGGGACGGCCGACCTCTGTGGTCTCGACCCCGAGGACCGGACGGCGGTGCGCGAGCGCGCCGCGCCGTGGCGACCGTACCGGTCGTACGCCGCGCTGTACGTCTGGCGACACTACGAGGGCGAGGAAGCGTAGCCCTCGACCGCGGACGACGAGGGGGCACAGCGCCCGCGGGTCAGGTCGTCTCGGGGAACCGCTCGTCGAACAGGGCGACGACACGGTCCTCGACTGCGTCGCGGACCTCTCGCACCGTCGGCAGGTCCTCGCCGCCGGGGTCCGGCAGCGCCCAGTCCTCGCTCGTCACGCTCGGGGGCAGCGACAGCGTCGAACAGCCCATCGTCGCCACGTGGTCACAGGTCGCGAGCGCCGACTCGTCGACGGCCCGGGGCTCCCGGTCACCGACGTCGAGGCCGACCTCGGCCATCGCCTCGACGGCGACCGGGTGGACCGCGTCGGCGGGGTCGGTGCCGCCGCTTTCGACCGCGACACGGCCCTCGACGCCGCGCTCGCGGGCCTCGCGCTCGGCGAAGGCGGCGGCCATCTGGCTGCGCCCGGCGTTGCGCACGCAGACGAACGCGAGACGCACCCGCTCGCTCGCTCCGCCGTCCGTGTGAGCGTCCTCAGTCATCGGTCGGGAGCGGGTCGCCGGTCGTCGCGTCGGTCCAGTCGACGCGGCGCCGGAGATACAGCGCGACCTTCACCAGCGCGAGCAGCACCGGCACCTCGACGAGCGGGCCGACGACCGTGGTGAAGGCCACGCCGGAGCCGACGCCGAAGACGGCCACCGCGACGGCGATGGCGAGCTCGAAGTTGTTCGAGGCGGCGGTGAAGCCGACCGCCGTCGTCGTCGAGTAGTCGGCGCCGACCTCCCTGCCCATGCCGAAGCTCACGAGGAACATGACGACGAAGTAGACCGTCAGCGGCACCGCGACGACCAGGACGTCGGTCGGCCGGGCGACGATCCGCTCGCCCTGCGTGGCGAACATCACGACGACCGTGAACAGCAACGCGACCAGCGTCAGGGGGCTGACTGCCGGCTCGAAGGTCTCCTCGTACCACTCGACACCTCTCGTCCGCGTGCCGACGTACCGCGAGAGGACGCCGGCGGCGAAGGGCAGGCCGAGGAAGACGGCGATCGCCTCGAACACCTGTTCCGGGGTGACGCCGAACTCGGAGACGCCGGCGACCAGCGTCTCCACGCCGAGGGCGGGCGGGAGAACGAGTGCGAAGAACCAGACGTACACGCCGTAGGTGAGGATCTGGAAGACGCTGTTGAACGCGACCAGCCCGGCGGCGTACTCGCTCGACCCGTCGGCGAGCTCGTTCCAGACCAGCACCATCGCGATACAGCGGGCCATGCCGATGAACACCAGTCCGAGAAACAGGTCCGGGCGAGCGGGCAGTCCGGGGACGACGCCGCCGAAGAAGACCACGGCGAGCGCGAACATCACCGTCGGCCCGATGAGCCAGTTCTGGACGAGACTCAGTCCGAGCACGCGCCAGTTCCGGAAGACGGCGGGCAGACGGCCGTAGTCGACCGTCGCCAGCGGCGGGTACATCATCGCCACGAGGCCGATCTCGACGAGGTGGAACTCCCGGATCGGCTCGGTGACGGAGGGGGCGACCGAGCCGAGCCCGACGCCGACGACCATCGCGGCGAGGATCCACACCGTCAGGTAGCGGTCGAGGACGTCCATCGACCGCGGGTCCCCGCAGTCGGGGCAGCCACAGTCCGGGCCGTGCTCGTGGGCCACCTCACTCATCGGTCGCTCCGTCGAGGACGGTCACCAGCGCCACGGCGCGGTCGGTCGCCCGGTACTTCCGCCAGCGGCCGTCGGTCCGGCCTTCGACGAGACCGGCGTCGTCGAGCTCGGAGAGGGCGTGACTCACCGCACTCTCGCTGGCGTCGACGACGGCGTTCAGCTCGCAGACACAGAGCTCCTCGCCCGCCGCGACGAGCACGCGGACGGCCGCGTACCGCGTCTCGCTCGACAGCGCCGACAGCACCGCCACGTCGGTGGTCACCCGCTCCTCGCTCAGCGCCCCGGCCAGCGCACCCAGGTCCTCCAGCCGACGGTCCACGTCCTCCGGCCGGCACTCTCCCAGCTCGTCGTCTAAATACCGCCGGAGTCGCTCCGTTGCAGTCGCCACGCCCGTAGTTGAACAGCTGTTCAATTAACCCTTTCGAGTCGTCGTTCACTTCAACACATTATGGGCCGTTCAGGAACGCAAGAAACTCGTGGACATAGTTCTCCGGAGCGCGTGACGATTCAACAGCCGTTCAACAACACCCACTGCGCGGCGGCGACCCGCCAGCGACGCTGGTGCACGACGATTATCGCCCGGAGAACGTCGCCGTCGACCGGTCGAGCGGGACTGTCGTCGACTGCGTGCTAGACTGAGAGCGCGGCTGGTCGCCACCCCGGTTTCGAACTCGTCACGACCGGGACACTGCTGTCGAGCGACCCTGGCTCCCCGAGTCGCTCCGCCGTCGCGCCAGGAGGACGCTGTACGGCGGCTACGACGCCGCCCGGTCGGCCGCTCCGGCGGACCCGCGACCGGATGTGACCGGCCGGTGGTTCCGTCGCCGGCGTCGGGAGCGTCCCGGTCGGGGAGACGGACGGCTTAAACGGTGACCCGCCCAAAACGCCGCGTGGTCCACATCACGCGCGGTCTCGCGACGGTACTGTTGGATCTCGCGCGCGAGG
>PXSK01000019.1 GCA_003022865.1 Halobacteriales archaeon SW_5_70_135
CCGCAAGGAGTTCATCAAGGAACACTCCCCCGAGGCCGACTGGGTCGACATCTGAACGCGCACGGCCCGGGGATATTGCGCGGCGTGTAGTCATTTATAAATAGACGGGGAGAATATTGCATTTCCCGAAATGTTCCCCGCGGAGGCGTTCGAGACACGGACGAAGCGGCAGGTGCTCCGGGTACTGGCGGAGACCAACAGGAGCTACACGATCGACGACCTGGTGGAGGCGTGTCACCGCTCTCGGTCAACGATCTCTAGAGCGGTGAGCGACAGCGATCGGTACCCGTTCATCGAGCGCTCGACGGCAGCGGGGTCGAAGCAGCACCTCTACGCTCTCGACACGGACAGTGAGTACGCCGAGCCCGTCAGACGGTCGTTCGAGGTCGAGCGACGGCGAGAGCGGCGGGGTGGGACCGTTCCGGTACACGTCTGGAACCTGCTCGAGGTCCTGACCGACCAGACAGAAGCGTCGACGGAGTCGTTCGTGGAACTGTTTCTGTCCGGGTCGTACGCCACGGGGGAGTACTACGCCGGCAGTGACGTCGACCTGCTGCTGGTGACGACGGGATCCGAGCAGTCAGAGCGCACGAGAGCGCACGACGTGATAGACGCCGTCGGTCCGTCGAAGGAGGTCCAGTTACTGGCCCAGTCGGGTTCCGAATCGGTCGAGACGGAGGAGGTGCCGACGGTGGTCGAGAGCCGGGGTCAGGCGTTCCGACGACAGTCTGCGATCCCGCTGTCGGGGAGGGTGAGGACGTGACCTCTCCCGAAGAGCGACGGCGGGAGTTTCCCGAGGACTGCGTCGGCGTCGGAGAAGACGAGCGACAGGGTGTCGTGCGGATCAACGACCCGGCGGCCCGACGAAAGGAGGCCGAGCGGTCGCGCAACCAATCGGGGCCGATCCCCACCGGCGTGCCGCGACCGATCACGTCGAGGGCGAGGCACCACTGACGACGATCCGCGAGGGTACTACGCGACGATGCACGCGACGAACGAGGCACTCGCACTGGCCTGGCTGTATCTCGACCGACCGCGACGCACCGAGCGCGTGCTTCGCGGACTCGGGCGCGTGCTCGTCGTCGTCGTCTACGTGCTGTGGGACGTGGTCACGTTCGGTGCGTGGGTCTTCGGCGAGTACCTGTACGCCCCGGCGGTGCTGACGTCGCCGGTGCTCGGGCCGCCGGTCGCAGTCGCTGCCTTCTATCTGCTGCCCGCGCCGGCCGTCGGCGTCACGGTTCGAGTGCGCCGGCTGGAGGCCTGCCTCGTCGCGTCCCGCGGACCGCACGCCGCTGAGTGTCGCTGGAACCGAAGGCCACAACACCCTCCCGCACCACTATCGGATAACGAATGAGCTCCGAGGTTCCGGACCCGAGTGACGTCGACGTTGACGCCGCGGACGTCGAGCGAGTCCGCATCGAGGACGAGATGGAGCAGAGCTACATCGACTACGCGATGAGCGTCATCGCCGGGCGGGCGCTGCCGGACGTGCGAGACGGGCTGAAGCCCGTCCACCGGCGCATCCTCTACTCGATGCACGAGGAGGGGATCACCGCCGGCGGCGGCCACCGCAAGGCCTCCTCGGTGGTGGGCTCAGGGCAACTTCGGCTCGATGGACGGCGACCCGCCCGCGGCGATGCGGTACACCGAGGCCCGCATGGCGTCGATCGCCGAGGAACTGCTCGAGGACATCGACGCCGACACCGTCGACTTCTCCTCGAACTACGACGACCGCCTCACCGAACCCGACGTCCTGCCCGCCGCGTTTCCGAACCTGCTGGTGAACGGCTCCAGCGGAATCGCGGTCGGGATGTCGACGAACATTCCCCCGCACAACCTCGGTGAGGTGATCGACGCGACGATCCACCTGCTGCGCAATCCGGACTGCACCGTCGCCGACCTCACCGAGCACGTCGAGGGGCCGGACTTCCCGACCGGCGGGGAGATCGTCGGCCGTGCGCCCGTCAGGAAGGCCTACGAGACCGGCCGAGGACGGCTTCGGATGCGCGCGGCGTACGACGTTGTGCGTCGCGACGGCGGCGACCGCATCGTCATCACCGAGGTGCCGTACCAGCAGAACAAGGCCAGCCTCGTCGAGTCGATAGCGGAGGACGTCAACGAGGGGGAGCTCGCCGACGTCCGGGACCTGCGTGACGAGTCCGACCGCGACGGCGTCCGGATCGTGATCGAGCTCAAACGCGGCGCCAATACGGAAGTCGTCGAGAACCGCCTGCTCGACGACCACCTAGAGAGGACGTTCGGCGTGATCAACCTCGCGCTCGTCGACGGCGAGCCGAAGGTGCTCGACCTGAAGGAGACGCTGGCGGAGTACGTCGACCACCGGAAGGCGGTCGTCCGTCGCCGCTCCGAGCACGAACTCGGCGAGGCCGAGGACCGCGCCCACATCCTCGAAGGGCGGCTGCGTGCCCTGGAGAACGCCGAGAGGGTCATCGAGGCGATTCGGGACGCCGAGGACCGCGACGCTGCCCGGACGTGGCTCCGCGAGGAGTTCGGTCTCAGCGAGGAGCAGGCCGAGCACGTCGTGCGCATGCAGCTCGGGTCACTCACCTCGCTGGAGGCCGACGAGGTCCGCGAGGAGTACGGCGAGGTCCAGAGCCGCATCGAGCGCCTGGAGGCGATCCTCGAAGACGAGACCGAGCTGCGGGAGGTCGTCATCGAGGAACTCGAAGCCGTCAAGGCCGAGTACGACGACGAGCGCCGCACCCGGATCGTCGAGGGCGACGGCAGCGGCGACCTCGACCGCGGGGACTTCATCGACGAGCACGAGACCGTCATCGTCCTCACCGAGGAGAACTACATCAAGCGGATGCCCGTCGACTGGTTCGACCCCCAGCACCGCGGCGGCAAGGGGATCATCGGCATCCGTCCGAAGGAGGGCGACCGCGTCGCCCGCGCGTTCCGGGTGAACTCACACGACACGCTGCTGTGTTTCACCGACCGGGGCCAGGTGTACGACCTGAAGGCGTACGACCTGCCGGCGCCGGACTCCCGCCGCGCCAGGGGGTCGCCCGCGGTCAACGTGCTCGACCTGGACGACGGCGAGCAGCTGGCCGCCGTCGTGTCATGTGACGAACTCGACCCGGAGGAGTGCGTGGTGACGGTCACCCGCGAGGGCTACGCCAAGCGCACGCTCTGCGGGGAGTTCGAGAACATCCTCTCGACGGGGATCATCGCCGCCGACCCCGGCGAGGACGACGAACTCGTCGACGTCGCGATCACGGACGGCGACCGCGACCTCGTGATCGCCACCCGCGACGGCATGACGATCCGCTTCGACGAGGACGAGGTCCGCAGCATGGGGCGGTCCGCTCGCGGCGTGCGCGGGGTGGACCTGCGAGAGGGCGACGCCGTCGCGGGGATGGTCGCCACCGACAGCGAGGACGACCGCCACCTACTCACCGTCACGCGTAACGGCTACGGCAAGCGCACGCCGCTGTCGGAGTACCGCCCACAGTCCCGCTACGGCAAGGGGCTCGTCGACATCAAGACCGGCGACCGCAACGGTCCCGTCGCCAGCGTGAAGGCCGTCGACCCGGCGGACCACCTGGTCGCGATGACCGAGCGCGGACAGACGATGCGCACCCGCGCCGGCGAGATATCGGCCGTGAGCCGCAACACGAAGGGCGTCACCGTGATGACCGTCGAGGACGACGACGCCGTCGCCGCCGTCGACGCGCTCCCGGTCGAGGCCGTCTCCGAGGACGAGCCGGTCGCGGCGGACGGGGCCGAGAACTGACGGTCGCGAGACCGAAAGCGAAAACGAAAGCGAAAGCGAGACCGACTACAGCACGCGCTCGCCAAGGGCGCTGCCGGCGAGGTCGGCGGCGAGGTCGGCGGTCTCGTTGTGGCTGTCGAGCACGGGGTTGACCTCGACCGCCTCGAACGAGCGCAGCAGGTCGAAGCGGTCGTCGTACTCGGCGACGATCTCCATGGCGGTGTGGGCCTCGCGGTAGGTGACGCCGCCCCGGACCGGCGTTCCCACGCCGGGGGCGACGTTGGGGTCGAGCCAGTCGAGGTCGAGCGAGACGTGGAGCGCGTCGACGCCGTCGGCGGCGACCTCGATCGCCTCGCGGGTCACGTCGGCGACGCCGCGCTCGTCGATGTCGGACATCGTGTAGGCGGTGCCGCTGCTCTCGCGGATCAGGTCGCGCTCGCGGTCGTCGACGCTTCGCAGGCCGACGTGGACGACGTTGTTCCCGCGGAGACCGGGCGAGCGTGCCCAGTCCATCGTCTCGAAGGCGCCCATTCCGAGCGCGGCCGCCAGCGGCATGCCGTGGACGTCGCCGCTGGGTGTCGTCGCCGGCGTGTTGAAGTCGCCGTGGGCGTCGAACCACACCGTGCCGACGGTCGCGTCCCGGCCAGTGCCGGCGAGCGTGCCGATGGCGACGGAGTGGTCGCCCCCGAGTACCAGCGGCACCGACCCGTCGTCGACGGCCGCGGCCACCTCGTCGGCGAGTCGGGTGCAGACCTCCTCGGTCTCGTGGAGGTGTTTCGCCTCGCCGTCGACGCTCGGCGTGTCAGGGTCGCGCCGCTCCGCGCGCGGCACCAGCAGGTCGCCGTCGTCGGCACACTCGAGCCCGAGTGACTCGATCCTGTCGGCGAGGCCCGCGTACCGGATCGCCGACGGACCCATGTCGACGCCTCGTCGGTCGGAGCCGTAGTCCGTCGGCGCGCCGATGATCCTGACAGAATTCATCGTTCGAACGTACGGCAGCCTCCCGGTTAATAGCGCCGGTGCCGACGGCGGACCTCTCTGGCCCGGCGCTCGGCACGCTCGGCGGCAGTCGCGGCGTCGGCCGTCGTGGTCGTCCTGTCGCCCCGCGTCTCGCCGGCTGTACGCTCAACGCCGAGGGTGTTCGTGCGTCCGTCGCCGGCATCGCCACGAACGACTGTTCGACGGCACGGCAGGCCCGCCGGCGGTCGGTCGACGGCGACCGACCGCACACTCCGGGTCGGACCGAGTCACGAGCGGGGGTATCGACAGTCGTTTACGCGAGGCTGTGAACGTACGAACATGGATTGGAACACGCACGAGGAGGACGTCTGGTTCGAGTTCGAGGGCAGTCAGCCCGAGCAGCTGGAGTCGGGGCGGTACTACCGCGGCACGGTCGACGGCTTCGCCGACTTCGGCGTCTTCGTCGACATCGGCGACCACGTGACCGGACTGCTCCACCAGTCCGAGCTCGACACCCGCCTGGAGTCGCTCGACTGGAACCACGGCGACGAGGTGTTCGTCCAGGTGAAGGGCATCCGCGACAACGGCGACATCGACCTCGGCTGGTCGATCCGGCAGGCGCCCGAGGAGTTCCGCGGCCACCGCGTCCACGACCCCCACGCCGACGACGACGAGGACGACCACGACGACCACGGTGACGGCGACGGCGGCGGCCACGATCCGGAGGTGCGCTCGGTCCCCCGGGAGAGCACCCCCTCGGAGCCGACCGACGGTGACGACGGCGACGCGGAGACGGACGCCGCCGGTCACGACGCGGCGGCCACGGACGGGACGGGACCGGAGTCGGGGCACGAGCACGAGCACGAGTCGGGATCTGAGTCCGGGTCCGAATCCGAGAACGAGCACGAGTCGGAAGACGAGGATACGGACGAGGGGGCGAACACGGACACGAACACGAACGCGGACGCGAACGTGAGCGACGACGGACGGACGGGAGCCCCCGAGGAGCGGACGCCGGTCGACGAGCTCGGGGACCGCGTCGGGGACGTGGTACTGCTGGAGGGGATCGTCGTCGAGGCCCGGCAGACCTCCGGGCCGACGATCTTCGAGGTACGCGACGGGACGGGGTCCGTGGAGTGTGCGGCGTTCGAGGCCGCCGGCGTGCGGGCCTACCCCGACGTGGAGGTGGACGACGCCGTCGCGCTCGTCGGCGAGGTAGAGCGACGACACGGCGAACTCCAGATCGAGACGGAGTCACTGGAGCGACTGGACGGCGAGGAGGAGGCAGCGGTGCAGGATCGACTCGCGGAGGCGATCCGCGAGGCCGCCCGCGCCCCCGAACTGGACCCGCCGGTCGAGGACGACAGCCTCGACGGCCTGCTCGACCAGGCCCGCGAGGTGGCGACGGCGATCCGGGCGGCAGTGATGGCCGGCAAGCCCGTCGTCGTCCGGCACTCGCCGACCGTCGACGGCTACGTCGCCGGCGTCGCGATCGAGCGGGCGACGCTGCCGCTGGTCCGCGAGGAGCACCCCGCGGCCGACGCCGAGTACCACCTGTTCGAGCGCCGGCCGCTGGAGGACCGCGTCTACGACATGGACGCCGCCACCGACGACGTGACCGACATGCTGGAGCGCCGGGAGCGCCACGGCGAGTCGCTGCCGCTGGTGGTCGCCGTCGACGCCGGCGCCACCGAGGAGTCGACCGTCGGCTACGGGCTGCTCGACGTGTACGGCGTGGACCACGCCGTCGTCGCCGGCGAGCCGCTCGACGCGCCGGTACGCGAGACGGTGACGACTGCCGCCGCGCCCGACCGTAAGGCCGACCTGCCGACCGCCGCGCTGGCGACGACGGTCGCCCGCGGCGTCGGCCCCGACGCCGCCGACGACCTCGGCCATCTGCCGGCGCTGCCACACTGGGGCGGCGCGCCCGAGTCCTACCGCGCGGCCGCCGCCGAGGCGGGCTACGACGCCGACCGGCTACGGACGCTGCGCGAGGCCGTCGCCTTCGGCGCCTACTTCCAGTCCTACGAGGACAAGCGAGAGATCTTCGCCGACCTGCTGTTCGACTCCGAGCGGGGCGAACGCTTCGCCGCTCACCTCAGCGAGGAGTTCCGCGACCGCCTGGACGAGGAACTCGCCGCCGCCGAGCGCAACCTCCGCGTCGACGGGGTCGACGGCGTCGACTTCGCCGTCCTCGACACGGAGGCGTTCACCCACCGCTTCGACTTCCCGCCGACGGACCTGCTGCTCGACGAAATTCACCGTTCGGGAGTCGACGGCGACGACGTCCTCGTCGGCTTCGGCGAGGACACCCTGCGGCTGCGCTCCGACGACCCGGTCGACCTGCGTGCCGTGGCCGCCGACGCCGCCGAGCGCGCCCCCGAAGCCGGCGTCGACGCCGTCGGCGGCCGCGACGGACACGTCGAGTACCTGCTCGGCGAGCGCGACGCCGCACTCGACGCCGTGGAGGCCGCCGTCGCGGACCACCTCGCCGCCTCCGAGGCCGCCGACGACTGACCGCGAGCACCTACGAGCGTCGTGTCCGTTACGCGAGCGTCAGCCTCGACTCGCCGTCAGGTCGTCCGGGACGCCAGTTCGGGCGAACTGGCGAAAAAGTATATGAGATGTGAACCGGTACCACGGAGCAGAGGTGACACGTCGCATGTCCGACCGCGGTGACGGCACGGAAGACGGCGCGGACGCGCTGCGTCCGAGGGACCCGGTCGAGTCGGTCGAGGCCTACCACGAGGACGACACGGTGGTGTTCTTCGACAACCGGAACCCCCTCGCGTGGGTGGAGGCCAGCACGACCGTCTCGCTGACCGACCGGACGTGACTTCCTCCCCGCCCTGAAGGCGAGGCTTCCGTCTCGATCTTCCGTAAACCCTTTCTACCGCGCTCGTCCGTTCGACTGTCAGTGACCGACGACCAGCGGCCGCCCGCGGGCGTGGACGCGGACAAGGACGACGGCTCCGAGACGTCCGCCGGCGTCCCCAACGAGGACGCCGCCCGTCACCCGGAGGCGACGGTCGAGGCGCCCGACCCGGCGCGGGACCTCCCCTCGCCGACCGTCGAGGTGCCCGACCCGGCGGCCGCCGGTCCCGACGAGGCCGACGAGAGCGAGGCGACCGTCGACGTGCCGCGGGAGCTGTGGGTTTCCTTCTGGTATCTCGTAGTCGTGTTCGACGCCGCCGTGCTCGCCGCCGGGGTCGGCCTGCTGTTGTTGACCCTCGGGAACGACCCCGGCCTCGGGGGGCGACTGCTGTCCGTCGGCGCCGTCCTCGGACTGTACGGCTACTACCGCTACCGACGGAACCCCCACTGTGCCGGCGCCGACGCCGACGGCGACGCCGCCGGGTGAGTCCGCCGCCCAGTGGACGGACTCTTGTCCGCCGAGCACCCAACACGGACGATGCGTACCGTCCGCGTTCGAGCGCCGGAGAGCGGCCGCCTGCCGGAGGGGGTCGAGCCGGGCGACCGCCGGCTGCTGCTGAAGGTCTCCGGTGACGCCTGTCTAGTGCGCGACCCGGCGACCGGCGAGCGACGGTACCTCCCCGCCGACCGTCTGGAGCGGGTCGACGCCTCGCCGCTCGACCTCGACGGCGACGGCGACGTGCCGGCCGTACTGCGTGGTCTCGCCGGCGACGGTCGAGCGGTCGGGCTACTGGTCGAGCTCGTCTCCCGCGTCGAGGAGGGTGACGGCGGAGCGACGCCCGTCCGCGTGCTGCTCGACGCGACCACCCTCTGTGAGAGCGACCTCCACGGCGTGCTCGCGGAACTCGAGGCGAGCGGACTCGTCGAGCGCGTCGAGCGCTCCGTCGGCGGGCGGGCGTACCGACCCACCGACCGGGGAGGTGAGGCTGTCGATTCGATTCGGGACCGCTGAGTCGTCGCTTGTGCTGTCGATCCTCTTGGAGAGACCCGGAAAGCCCCCGGCCGGTTGCGTCGCCGGCGGCGCCGGCGCCGGCGCCGGCTGCCAGAGGCGCGGAGCGCTTCTCGCTGCACGCTCGGCCCGCGTCTGAGGACGCAAGCACCGGAACGAGCGAAGCGAGTGAGGCGTACGGCGAGTCAGCGCCGTCGACCGGGCCGAAGGCTTCGTGGACCTACTCAACAGGATCGAGAGTGCTGATCGATGAGGGCGGGCCGAGAAGGCCGAACGGTCACCGAACAGCCCGGAGACGCTATTCAGCAGGCGGCGCGACGGTTTCGCTACGCTCGACGGTCGAGCGGTTCGTCGTCGAGTCCTTGCGGACGGTGACGACGCCGTCGGCGGCCCCCAGCAGTTCGTCGTCGTGGGTGACGACGACGATCTGCTCGACGCCCAGGTCGCGCATCGACTCCACGAGGTCGATGAGTCGGGAGACGTGTTCGGAGTCGAGGAAGACGGTCGGCTCGTCGAGGATCAGCGGCGGCAGCGGTGCGGTACCCTCGACGCCCTCGGCGAGCAGCCGGTAGATCGCCGTCCGCAGGCTGAGGTTGAACAGCGCCCGCTCGCCGCCGGAGAGCTGCTCGGGGTCGAGCGTCTCGCCGTCCTTTTGGGAGACCGTCAGCTCGTAGTCGTCGCCCAGCTCGATGCCGGCGTAGGAGTCGCCGCCGTACGCCAGGTCGAAGGTGTCGTTGAGTATCCGTTCGAGCACCTCGACGTTGCGCCGGCGCAGGTCCGCCCGCAGGTCGCCGTACGTCGCTTCGAGCTCCTCGACCTCGCCGTGGAGCGACTCCAGGGCGTCGACCTTCCGCTCGACCGCCGCCTGTTGCTCGCGCAGGTTCTCCAGCTCCCGCAGCTCCCCCTTCACGCCGCCGACCCGCTCGCGCAGGTCGTCGCGGCGCTCGCGCAGGTCCTCGAGTTTCGCCTCGACGTCGTCGAGGTAGCTCTGGGCGCGCTCCAGTTCCTCGCGGGCCTCCCCGACGGTCCGCTCGTCGAACTCCTCGCGGAGGTCGTCGCGGCGCTCGCGCAGCTCGGCCAGCCGCTCGCGGCGCTCGTCGTTCAGCTCCGCCAGTCGCTCGCGCTCCTCGGCGAGTGACACCGCTCGGTCGTCGAGGTCGGCGACGCGCTCGCCGGCCTCGATCGCGCGCTCGACGCGCCCGCGGCCCTCACGAACGGTCACCAGCGCGTCCTCCACGGCCGCGACGCGTTCCTCGGCGGCCTCGATCCGCTCGGCGACGTCGGCGGCCGCCTCGCGCTTTCGCTCGGCCTCCGCGTCGAGTTCCGCGGCACGCTCGCGGCGGTCCTCGACGCGTCCCTCGTCGTCGGCGACGCTCTCCGCCTTGTCGCGGATGAGCTGCTCGACGTCCTCGCGATTGGCCTCCAGACGGTCGAGCTCCTCGGCGGCCTCCTGCAGGGGTTCGGCCTCGTCGATCCGCTCGTCGACGTCGGCGATCGCCTCCTGCAGGGCGTCGACCTCGGCGTCCAGGTCCGCGCGGCGCTCGCGGTCGTCGTCCAGGCGGTCGACGTGTGGGGAGTCCTCGACCGGCTGGCCGCACTCGGGACACCTCCCCTCCGCGAGCAGGCTCTCGGCTTCCTCGATCCGCTCGGCGAGCGCGTCCCGCTCCGTGCGCAGGTCCCGCAGCTCCTCGGTCAGCGAGTCGCGCTCGTCGCGCAGGTCGGCGAGACGGGCCGCGACCTCTCCGCGGTCGACGGGAGCGTCCTCGAAGCGGGCCTCCAGGTCGGCGATCCGCTCGTCGACGTCGTCCAGCCGCTCGCGGCGCTCGGCGAGTGTCGCCCGCTCGGCCTCCAGGCCGACGGCGAGGTCGTCGGCCTCCTCGCGTCGCTGCTCGACCTCGCTCGCCAGCTCCGTCGCCCGCTCGAGTAGGCGCTCGCGCTCGCCGTCGAGCTCCCGAACGCGCGTCGCGGCGTCGCGCTCGCGGTCGGCCAGGAGGTCCGCGACGGTCTCGACGGCCGCCAGGCTCTCCCCGACGGCGTCGGCGTCCGCACCGGGGTCGAGGGCGACCGTCGACGGGTCGGGCAGGTCCGCGCTCGCGTCCGCGTCGTCGGCCGTCTCGGGAGCGAGCAGGTCGGCGTCGGGGAGGAGGTCGTCGCCGTCGAGGTCCGACAGGAGGTCCGCGCGCTCGTCGGCTCGCTCGGAGCGACGCTCCCGGGTCTCCGCGAGCTCGGTCTCCAGCTCGTCGCGCTCGCGCTCGGTCTCGGCGACCGCCTCGCGCAGGTCCTCTGTCGTCGACTCCAGGTCGGCGAGCTCCTCGCGGGCCTCCTCGTGGCGGTCGAGCACCGTCCGGGCGTCGTCGCGGGTCTCGCGGGCCTGCTCACGGTTCCCCTCGAAGCGGTCGATCTCCCCCTCGACGTCGGCGCGCTCCGATTCGAGCTCGTTCAGCCGGGCGTGGAGGTTCTTCTCGGCCTTCGTCTCGATCTGCTCGGTCAGGTTCGCGGCGACCTCGCGCTGGCCTTCGAGTAGGTCGCCGACGCCCAGCCGGGCCTGGCCGGCGCGCTCGCGGTAAGTCTCCAGCGTGCCCAGCTGCAGCAGGTCGTCGATCATGTCCTGGCGCTCGCCTGGCGTGGCGTGGATGAGCTTGTTGACCTCGCCCTGGCGGACGTACGCGCAGTTGACGAAGGCGTCGGCGTCCATCCGCAGCATCTCGACGACCCGCTCGCGGACGGCGGTGGCCCCCTCGACCGGGCCGGCTGGCGTCTCCAGTACGCACTCGGCGGTGCGGGCGCGGTCGCCGGTCGTCCGGACGCGCCGGCGGACGTGGTAGGAGTCGCCGTCGTGGGTGAACCACAGCTCCACCTCGGTCTCCTCGGCCCCCCGGGTCACCAGGTCCTCCAGGGTGACGTCCTCCAGGGCCTTCGAGCCGTACAGCGCGAAGAAACACGCCTGCAGCAGCGAGGACTTCCCGCTGCCGTTCGGCCCGAGGACGACGCTGACGCCGCGGTCGAGCCGCAGGTCGGCGTCCGCGTACGGCTTGAAGTTCCGCAGCCGCACCCGGTCGAACCTCACAGGTACTCCTCCATCGACGCCTGGTCGGCCGGCGCCTCTCTCTCCGCCGGGTCGTCCGAGGTCTCGTCGTCCGCGCTCGTCTCGTGGCCGCCGGTCGCATCCTGCGTTTCCGAGGCGTCGGTATCGGCGGACCCGTCCGCCGTCGCAGTCGGCGTGTCCTCGCTCGCGTCGCCCGCGGCGTCCTCGTCGCCGCTCGACGCCGGGTCGGCGACGCCCCGCAGGGCGTCCGGGTCCACCTCCAGTCGCTCGCGGACGCGACGTTTGGCGGCCTCACGAACTCGAGCGCGGGCGACGTCGTCGGCGGTGCGGACGAGGTCGTCTATCTCGTGGGCGGCCTCGCTCAGACCCGTCTCCGAGAGACGCCGGTCGACCGCGAGGTCGGGGTCGGCGAAGGAGACGTCGGCAGCCTCGGTCTCGCTCGCCAGTTCCCGGCGGTCGTTCACGCGGGCGATAGCCGCCCCGCGCTCGGCGGCGAGTTCCTCGACCGACGCCGGCGTCACCGGATCGCCCTCGCCCTCGACCGTGACGATCAGCACCGCGTCGTCGAGGTCGTGCTGGCGGACGGCCTCGCGGACGCGGGACTCGCCCTCGCTCGCCTCCAGTCGGAGGTCGACGAAGACGAACTCGCGGGCGTCGGCGACCGACCGGCGCGTGACCGAGACGGAGACGTCCTCGCTCGCGCCGAACTCGGCGATGTTGTAGCCCCGTTTCTCGCGCTCCTCGGCGCTGGCGCGCTCCGTCGAGCCCGGATACGTCGCCAGGACGCCGTCTACCTCCTCGCGGCCGGGGTGGTGGACGTCGCCCAGGAGGAGCGCGTCGAAGTCGACCGGCGACCGTTCCAGCAGGGCCTCGGTGTCCCAGTCGGCATACGCGAACGGCTCGAAGGCGCCGTGACCGACCAGGGCGGCGAACTCCGGCGCGTCGTCGCCTGTTCCGGCCTCGGCGGACCGGAAGTCGTACTCCAGCCCCTCGCGGCTCGCCTCGGGGGCGAAGTCCTGGCCGTACAGGGCCACGTCGCCGACGACGACCGGCTCGCGGCCGAGACGGACGGCGAGACCCAGGTCCTCGAAGAGGTCGAGCCACTGGGCGTCCCGCTTCGTCTCGTGGTTGCCGACGACCGCGAGAAAGGGGATACCGGCGTCGTCGAGTCGCCGGAGCGCGTCGATCACGCCCTGGACGTCCACCAGACCGGGCCGGCGGTCGTGGAAGAGGTCGCCGGCGTGGACGACGGCGTCCATATCGTCGGCGACCGCGTCCTCGATCACCGACTCGAACGCCCGCAGGAAGTCCTCGCGGCGCTCCGGCGAGTGGTACTGCTGGTAGCCGACGTGTGTGTCGGCCGTGTGGACGATCCTGGTCATCGTCCGCGGTAGCGGCCGACCCGTTAAATCCGTTCCGTGAGCGAGGTGAAAGTTGTCTACTCGGGGACGCCGACGACGAACAGCTCGTGGCCGACGATCAGTAGTGCCCCCACGAGCCCCGCGACGGTCGCCAGCGACAGGCCGGTCACCGCGCCGGTCACGACGCCCGACAGCGCCACCAGCGGGATCGCCGCGAGCACCGCGTCGTGTCGGTTCGCCATGTCTAATGAGATTTAATTAGAGTACAAGGCTCTTGCGGATCGCGTCGGAGTCAGCGCAGGTCCGCCTCGGACAGCGCGGTCTGGAGGTCCGCCCGCACCCGCTCGCCGGTCTCCAGGTCTCGCGCGGTCGTCACCACACGGTTCTCCTGGACGCTGGAGCCGTTCCGCAGCAGTAGTCGGACGTTGCCGTTGTCGTCGGGGCGGGTGGCCTTCGCCCGCAGACCGGCCTGCGAGCCGGTGCCGCCGGCATCGATGGGACCGGGGACGACTTTCTTCACGTGGGGGTGGCCGGCGACGGTCCGGACCGCTCGCCGACCGTCGCGGTCGCCGATGAGCGTCGAGTGGCTGCCGCCGATCTTCTCCCGCGGCGGGGTGTCGACGGTCTCCAGCGGCCCCTCCTCGCCCTCGACCGCGGCGACGACCGGGTCGTCGGCCGTTACCCGCAGCAGGTCGTGACGGAGGTCCGCTCGCACTGCCCGGAGCACCTCGCGGTCGCCCGCGGCGTACACCCGTTCCGGGCGGCGACGGCGCACCGCGTCGACGACCCGGCCGGCGAAGGCCCGCAGTTCGCTGCGGGGGTTCGGCTCGTCCACGCCGTCGGCGGTGCCGTCCTCCGGCACCGTCGTCACCGCCGTCGGCGACAGCGGCTCGTCGTCCAGCAGCGGCGTCACCGTCGCCCGGTCGCGGTCGAGGTCGAGCACCACCTCGTCGGCGTTCGCCGAGCGACAGACCAGACAGTAGTCGCCCGGCTGCTCCAGCACCGACCCACACGAGCGACAGTGCACGTCCGATACTGGGAGCGCGGCGGAATTAAGCGCCGCGATCGCCGACTCCGACGGGTCGGCGGCGACGTTCGGACGTCACCGCTCGCTCCGCTCACCCCCAGTGCGGTCACTCCGGGACGAACACGAGCGGCTCGTACCGGTGGGCGCCGTACCGGTCGGTCGTGTCGCGGGGCCGGCGTGGACGGAGAGCAGCCACTACCGAGAAAGGAGTGTTATTTTCGCAGGAATTACGTCTCGCTTACTGTTCCGGCACGCGACCGTTGTGCGTTTCGCTCGTCGGGTCAGAGGTCCCGCGGGTCGACCTTCAGGAACTCCCGCAGCAGCGCGGTGGCGTACGCCCCCCGCGGCAGGGCGAACGAGAGCGCGAGCGGGTCGCGCTCGACTTGGAGGTCCGTCCGCACGAGCAAGGCCCGGCGGTCGCCCGTCGACGCGAACGCGCCGGGCAGGTCGAAATCCCCGGGCGCCAACCCCAGGTCGTCGAGCATCCGTCGCTCGATCTCGCCCGGCTCGCCGTCGGCCAGGTCCGTCTCGGTGCCGACGAGCGGACCGGTGACGAACGCCCGGCCACGCTCGCAGTGCCGGCGCACCGTGTCGACCCGGGCGCCGGTCACGCGCTGTGTGCGGTCCGTGTCCGGCACCGCGACGGGCGCCCCGGTCAGGTCGAGGTCGCGGAAGCAGACCACGTCGCCCTCGACGGGCCGTCCGAGCGGCAGTCCCCTGTCGAGGCGCTCGCTCACGATCCGGTTGAAGGCGTAGGACTGGGCGCCGAGCAGATCGCCCGCTCGTGGTCCAGATGTCGGGGCAGACGGTCGAGAGCGCCCGCCCAGTCTCGCGTCTCGTCGACGTATCGCCGCGCCTCTCGGGTGCGCTCGGGCTCGCGCTCGTGTGGGTTGCCGACGTACCGGCGCACCGCCTCGGCCCAGTCGCCGCGGACGGCCGCCAGGCCGACCTCGTGGGTCACCGGACGCCGCGAGCCGAACCGCTGGTGACCGAACCAGTTCGGGACCGCGACGGTCGCGTCGTCGTCCGCGTCGACCTCGACGGCGGTGCCGTCGGGACCGCCATCCGAGGCCGCGAAGGCGGCCAGCTCCGACCGTACCGCGGCGACGGCCGCCGGTCGGTCGGGCTCGCGGACCACCACGCGGAAGGCGTTGCCCGCGAGGTCGCCGAAGAGGACCGGCCGACCGGCGCGTCCGACCGTCCCGACGTCGGCCCCCTCGATATCGGGGACGGCGCCGGGGTCGACTCCCTGGAGACTGAACAGCTGGGTGGTGTGAGCGCGCTTGTCCTTCGTGCCGGCCCAGGAGACGCGCTCGCGGCTCGTCCCCAGCGCGTCGGAGACGCGGCGAGCGAAGTCGTTAGTGTCCCAGTTCCGCAGCGTGACCCGGACGACGAGGTGCGGGTACGAGTCTGGGTCGGCGTCGAGCGGGGCGACGTCGAACGCCTCCAGCTCGCGGACCGCGAAGTCCGCCGGGTCGGCACGCAGGCGCCCGCCACAGCCGTCGCTCTCGCTGGCGTACTGCTCGATCCCGACGGCGCGTTCGATCTCGGCGGCGGGACGCATCGTCCCCCTCGCTCGCGGCCGCGGCGGCTAATCGCTGGCGGTCGCGGTCAGAGGTCGCACTCGTCGAGAAAGTCATCGGCCCGTCTCAGTATCTCGCGGGGGCCGTCCTGCGTGACGGTGTTCACCGCCTGCTCGTAGTCGCGCCACTGGTGGTCGCGGTGTTCGTCGCTGAGCTCGGCGGAGGCCTCGAAGGACTTCGCGATGAACAGGTGGACCGTCTTGTGGATCGTCCTGCCGTCGGCCTCGAAGACGTAGTCGTACGCCTCCCGGAAGCCGTCGACCAACCGGAAGTCCTCGATGCCGGCCTCTTCCTTCACCTCGCGGATCGCCGTCTGCTGTAGTTCCTCCTTCCCCTCTACGCCGCCTTTCGGGAACTCCCAGTCCCCCGGCCGCGACTTCATCAGCAGGTACTCGCGCCGGCCGCGCGTATCCCGGTAGAGAACTGCCCCGGCGCTCGTCGCTTCAACGGTCATTGTCAGTATGTAAGTGATCCGCCGTAATGAGGATACCGTTGCCCTGTATACGGGCGGGCGCGAGCCGCGAGCCTCCGACCCGATACTCGCCGCGCTCCGGACCCGGACCCGGACCGCATCGCTCGACGGTGGCCTGGACTGCGCCGCCCGCGTGCTCGTCCGACCCGCCCCACGTCACGGCGTGTTTTTGTGGTGACACCGAGGTGACCGTGTGGCGTACGTCACGCGGCCGCGAGTCACTGGCGGTGACCGTGCGACGCTCGACAGCGCCGTCTCCGACGTCAGAACGACCGCGGAGCGCAAGGGCGTCGAACTCACCGGGCCGCACTCCCGCCCCCCGATCGAGCTCGCCGTCCCGCAGTACCGTCGCTCGCCCCCCGGCATGGACCGCCATGAGAGCGCGAGCGGCGCCGGCGAGTCCGACGACGACACCTTCGAGACGTGGCGTTACACCGTCTACGAGCGCGAACTGGAGGTCCTCGGTCGGCAGTCGTTCGTCCGCAGTATCACCAGCCGGGAGTTACCCGACGCCGTCCGTCCGGAGGTCGAGGTGGATCGACAGGCCGGCGCGGGCAGGTGACTCGTCGCTCCCCGGCGGTGACCGGCCCCTCCCGCGAGTGTCCGGGCCGGTTCAGTCGCCCGGTCGAGCGGACGTGGTGTGCGAACGAGGAAGACGGACGACGGCGGTCGAGCCACTGCGTGGCACTCGGCGACCCTCTGGCGTCCCGGGGACCGCCTACGTCTCCTCTCCGTACCCGGGTCGCGGGGGTGTCGTCACGGGCCGGCGTCGCTGTCCGGGGGCCCGCCCGCGAGGTGCACCTCGTCGGCGAGCCACGCGAGAAACGCGCGCACGCCGCCGACGTCGTGGACGCGGTAGTCGGCGGCGGAGGGGCGGTTCCCGACGAGGACACTCACGCTCCGGCAGGAGCGGTTCTCGAGCGCCTCGAAAGCGTCCTCGTCGGTGACGTCGTCCCCGACGTACACCGCGGAGGCGCGTTCGCCGTCGTCGACGAGTTCGCACACCGCCTCGCCCTTGTGCCACTCGACGTCGGGCCG
>PXSK01000020.1 GCA_003022865.1 Halobacteriales archaeon SW_5_70_135
CGACCTGGCGGCGACGATCGCCTCTCGCGGGCCGCTCGCCCTGGAGTTCGCGAAGACCGCCGTGAAGGCCGGCTCGCGGACGGACCTCGAAGCGGGCATTGAGCACGAGGCCGAACTGTTCGCACAAATATCGGCCACGCGGGACGCCGACGAGGGCATCGACGCCTTTCTGGAGGACCGCGACCCCGAGTTCGAGGGCCGCTGATCACCAGTTCTCGGTGACCGTTCGTGTCTTGGCGTGACCTCCTAGCTGGTGCTGTCGACCCTGTTGGAACGGCCTTCGAAGCCCTCGGCGCGCTCTCATCAACTCGTGCTCTCGATCCTCTCGCGATGGTCTACGAAGCCCTCGGTACGCTCGCCGGTTCTGACTCGCTGCGCTCCTCGTCGGTCGCAGCGCTCCCTCCTGCGGTGTCCTCGCGCGGTTGCACCGCGCGAGCGGGCCGAGGCGGCGGAGCCGCCTCGCGGCTTGCGTCGTCACCAGACGCTTCGCGTCTGGTTGGCTCGTCAGAGCGGAGCTCTGACGAACGTCATCAGAATCCTCCGGATCCTGATTGGCACACGAGAGCTAAGCTCTCGTGAACGTCACCAGAACTCTGCAGGTTCTGGCTTGCTCGAAAATTGAAGATTTTCGAACGTCAGAACGCGGCCACCGCGCCTCGCCCTTCGATTCCATCAGGTCGCACTCGTCGCGGCGAGTGCTCCCCATACCTCCCCGCCCGGTCGGTGGTGTGCTCGGGGGGCTCGTGGCACTCGCACGTATCGACCGGGCGCATCCAACCGCAGAGCGCGCGAGCAACGCGCAAGGGACGAGCGTCGCAGCGAGCGAAGCGAGTGAGAAGCGCAGGACTGGGGAGGACGGAGGCGGCGTATGGTGGGTGGGACTGAAAGGGGCCGCTTCGTTGCCGGTGCGTCGTGGCGCAAGCACCACAGTGAACGGAGTGAGCGAGGAGTGTCCTCAAAATCGCCTGCGACGATTTTGGGATCTCAGAGAACTCAGGTCCTCTGAGGAGTCCGTAAGAGCGAAGCTTTCGCGAGGTCCAGCAAATCTTGATTTGCGCGACGAGCGGGAGAGCTCCACTCTCCCGGGCAGCGCGGAGGGAACCTCCACTGGCCCTCGGGCTCCGCCCGAGGACAGCCGGGCGGCTCCGCCGCCGGTGACAGAGAGGCGCTACGCGCCTCTGGCAACCGGCGTTGACGAGAGCGAAGCTCTCGTGAGCCAATCAGAGTCTCCGACTCTGATGACGGCGGAGCCGCCGATTTCTGGTCCGAATGGAGGAGTTCGAGCGCGAAAGCGACGACCACGAGAGATTTCCAGTCGAATCCTCACTCGCTATCGAGTGGCCGCAGTTTCAGCCCGTAGCGGGTCACCCCCTCCTGGGTGTAGATCCGTCGGAAGACGGCCTCGACCGGGGCACCGATCCGCACTAGATTCTCACCACCCTCTTTTCCCGCACCGTCCACGAGGCTCCGCCCGTCGTCGACGACGAACAGGGGCACACTCGCCTCGCCGCCACCGGGCGCGGAGAAGCGGGCGACGGCGGTCGCGTACTCGGCGCCGATCCGCCGCTGGTACTCGCGGAACTCCGGCGGCGCGCCGCCCTGGGCGATCCGCGCGGCGGTCTCGACGGTCCCCTCGCGGTCGAGGTCTACCGGCTCGTACTCGACGACGGCGCCGCAGTCGTCGCACGCGCCACCCGGAGGAAACGACACCGCCTCACAGTCTGGACACCGCCCCGCCGCGAGCCGGTAGCGCTGGGGCAGCGAGCGACGCCACGCGGGGACGCTGACGTGGGCGCCGCCGCCCTCCGGCGCACCCGAGACGACGTCCGCCCGCCGGCGCAGATAGCCCGCGAAGTCCACGGCGCGGGACGGGCGGGCGTCGACCGCGACTGGCAGATCGCCCGAGCGCTCCAGGCGCAACAGGGCGGCGCCGTCGCCGCCGTAGCCCGCAGCGAGCAGGGTCTCGGGCGGGTCCTCGCCGGCGTCACCGTCAGGTGCGAGCGGGTCGACGCGGGCGAGCGTGAGCGCGAGCGACAGCGGCACGCTCGCTGCGGCGGCGTCGCCGACGCCATCGACGACGGTGCCGGCGGCGACGGTGTCGCGCTCGACGCCGAGTGCGCCCGCCGCGCGGTAGGGGGAGTCGGGACCGGGCGCCTGCACCGCCGCCGCGTCGACCGCCGTGTCCAGGTCGGCGGCGGCCGCGGCCATCGCCTCCCGCAGCGCCGTCCGGTCGTAGGCGGTGATCTCGACGCCGTCGACCGCGTCATCCCCGCTACGGCGAAAGCGCGTGCCGGGGTAGGCGGGGCTCGCCTCCGCCGCCTCGATCACCCGCAGCGTGGCCGCCCTCGGTTCGAGGAGAAACGCCGCGCCGCCGGCACCGGCGACGGCCTCCCGCTCGCCGTCGGGCGCCCCCCGCGGGCAGTCCGCCGCGACCACGAGCGTCCGCCCCTCGCGCTCGTCGGCGTCTCGCAGCGCGCGAACCCCGGCAGCGGCGTCGGCCGTCCGCGCGGAACGCGACGCCGACTCGGGGACGCTCAGCGCCGCCCCCAGCCGCGCCGTGAGCGCCCCCTCCTCGACGGGCGGGGTCGTCGTGGCGAACACGAGACGGTCGACCGACTCGCCGGTCGCGTCGGCGGCGGCGAGTGCCTGTCGCCCGGCGGCGACGGCCATCGTCAGCGCGTCCTCGTCGGCGTCCGGGACCGCACGGGTCACGCCCGCCGGGTCCTCCCCCCACCCGCTCGCCAGTTCCTCGGGGGCGACCCGCAGTCGCGGCAGGTACGCGCCGACGGCGCGGACGCCGCTTTCCGAACCGCGGCTCATGCCGCACCTCCCTCCTCGTGCTCCAGCACGTGTACGACCACGGCCCCGCCGCTGCCGCCGACGTTGTGTGCGAGCCCGCGCCGGGCACCCTCGACCTGGCGCTCGCCCGCCCGCCCGAGCAACTGCTCGTACAGCTCCACTATCTGACCGGTGCCGGTCGCGCCGATGGGGTGGCCCTTCGCCTTCAGCCCGCCGGAGGTGTTCACCGGCAGGTCGCCCTCGAGGGCCGTCGCGCCCGACGCCAGGAGGTCGCCGCTCTCGCCCGGCTCGCAGAAGCCGAGGTCCTCGTAGGCGAGCAGCTCGGCGATCGAGAAGCAGTCGTGGACCTCCGCCAGGTCGAGGTCGTCGGGGCCGACGCCCGCGGCCTCGTAGGCGCGCTCGGCCGCCCGCCGGCTCGCCGGGATCGAGGTGTACGTCTCCCGGTCGAACAGCCCGACGGCGTCGCTACCGGCACCGACGCCGGCGACGCGAACCGACGGTCGGTCGAGGTCGGCGGCCGCGGCGTCGGAGGCGACGAGCACGGCGGCGGCGCCGTCGGTCGTCGGACAGCAGTGGTACAGCCCGAGCGGCTCGGCGACCGCCGGTCCGGACATCGCCTCCTCCAGTGTGCACTCGAAGGCGAGGTGGGCGTGGGGGTTGCGGGCGCCGTTGCGGTGGTTCTTCACCGCCACCCGCGAGAGGTCCTCCCGCGTCGTGCCGTGAGCGTCCATGTGGGCCGCCGCCATCTGCGCGTAGACGCCGGAGAACGTCGTCCCGGCGAGTCGCTCGTACGCCGTCTCGCCGCTCACGCCGAGCCAGTACGGCAGCGACTCGCTGAGGTCGTTCATTACCTCCACGCCGCCGGCGAGCACTAGGTCGGCCTCGCCCGCCCGCACCGCACGCACCGCCGCCCGCACCGCGTAGCCGCCCGCCGCACAGGCGTTCTCCACGCGGGTCGCCGGCCCCTCGACGCCGACGTGGGTCGCGGCCGCCGCCGCCGACAGCCCCAACTGGCGGCCGCCGACGCCGAGCGTTCCCAGCACGAGTTCGTCCACGTCGGCGGGCGAGAGCGGCTCGTCGCCGTCGTCGCCCGCGAGAGCGTCCTCGACGGCGGTCAGAAACAGCGACCGGTAGCTCTCCGCCGGGTGGGCGCCGAAGTCGCTCTGGCCGGCGCCGACGACGTGTGCCTCTGGCATGCCCCGCGACTGGGGGGCCGCTCGTATAGGGCGGGGACGGCGAACACGTCACATGGCGACCCGCGCCCGCAGCTCGTCGAGCGCCCGGTCGAGCAGCCGGTCGCCGGTGATCCACGCGTCCGGGTCGAACGCCGCCTCCCAGTCCGTCGGACTCATCTCCCGCGTCCGCTCCGGGCCGAAGTCCTCGAAGTCGTACCGCCGCTCGACCCCGTCGGGGTCGGGCGCCTCGCGCTCGTCCGTCCGGGCGCCACCTGGAGACGGAGACGCGTCATCGACGTCGCCGCTGGCGCCCGTGTCGGGAGCCGCCTCCACCTCCGACTCGGCGTCGACGTCGGCCTCGGCCTCCGGCTCGACGTCGTCGGCGTCGCCCGCTATCTGCTGCGGTACGTCGTCTCTTTCTCTGACCGGCTTACCCCTTCCCCTTTCCCTTCCCCTCCTCCTCGCCGGTTAACTCCGGTCCGGACGGGAGCACGTGGTCGGTCTCGCCCGCTATCAGCGCCCCGACGCCGTCGGGATACAGCGGCGTCGGTCGCTCGCGCAGCGCTTCGAGGCGGTGCCACTCGGCGGTGCGCTCGCTGCCGCCGGTCTCCACGACGGGGATCGTCTCGCGACCGTACGCGCTCTCGTCGGTAAAGCACACCGCGTAGACGACCGCCACCTCGTGGTGAGGGTCGTCGTCGAGCTCGAAGACGTTCTCGGCGACGCCGAGTCGCTCGCCGGCTCGCACCTCGTAGCCTGTCTCCTCGCGGAACTCCCGCTCGACGGCGGCGGCGCTGCCCTCGCCGAACTCGATCCTGCCACCCAAGGGCCGGACGAACCGCTCGTCCAGGTCGTACGCCTCGACGAGCAGTTCGCGCTCTCCCGGCGGTGTGTCGCCGTCGGGCGCCCGCCACGGCACGCCCAGTGCGACCGGTCGCACCTCGCGCCAGCCGTAGTCGTCTTCGGGCTTCGTCTCGGTCACTGCCACGCCTCCCCGCTGGCGAGGTCCACCTTGCTGTCGAGCTTCGACGAGGGACAGACGGCTTCGAGCATGCAGTCCCCGCAGGCGGGGTTGCGCGCCGAGCAGACCGCCCGCCCGTGGTCGATGAACAGACGGGTGAACTCCTTGCGGTCCTCGACGTCGACCAACGGCAGGAGGTCGCGCTCGATGGCCTCGGGTCGCTCCGCCTCGGTCAGTCCGAGCCGCCGGGAGAGCCGCTGGACGTGAGTGTCGACGACGACGCCCTCCGCCAGGTCGTAGGCGTGCTGGAGGACGACGTTCGCCGTCTTGCGGCCCACACCTGGAAGACCGGTCAGCTCGTCCATCGTGTCCGGCACCTCGCCGTCGTGCTCGGCGACGATCTGCTCGCAGGCGCCCTGGATGTACCCCGCCTTGCTGTTGTAGTAGGTGATCGAGTCGATGTCGGCCGCGAGTTCGTCCCGGTCGACGGCGGCGTACTCGGCAGGACCGTCGTACTTGTCGAAGACGTCCGCCGTCACCGAGTTCACGCGCTCGTCCGTACACTGCGCGGAGAGGATCACCGCGATCAGCAGCTCCGGACGGGTCGAGAAGTCCAGGGAGACGCTGCTGTCGGGATACTCCGCACGTAGTTCGTCGATCACCGTGGCGACCTGGTCGGCGCGGTCCTCGCGTGGCGTGCCCATACCCCGCGGTGTGGGAAGGCACTCTTGGGCGTTTCGTCACCGGTCCGTCCCGTGATCGTGGAGACGTAATTTCACGCGGTCAGGAACACAATATTGCCGCCGTAGCCGGGTTTGTAAAGATTAATACGTCGGCACGATCGCACTCCAAGGGATGCCGCCGGACCCGTCGCGGCTTCGGGACAGCACGCAGATCGTCCTGCCCTGTGACGAACTCGCCGAGGTCAGAGGTGCGCTCACCGAGGAGTTCACGGTGACGGTGGTGAGCGTCGGCGACGGCACCTGCAAGATCGTCGGCTCGCCCGTCGAGATCAAGGGTGCGAGCGGCTTTCTCGCCCGTCACGGCGTCTCCATCCCCTGACCGGTCCGCGCGCACTTCTCGCAGTCAGCCTCGCTCGTGTCGCTGCTCGACGGCCGAAACGGCGGCGAGAAAGCCGTCGGCACCCTCCTCCTTGACCGTGTGGGCGGCGGCCGACCGGGCGACGTCGGCGGCGTTGCCGACGGCGTAGGAGTCGCCGACGACCTCGAACAGCGCCACGTCGTTCGCGGAGTCGCCGACGGCGACGAACTCGTCGACGTCGCGGCCGAGCAGCGTCGCCGCCCGCTCCAGTCCGCGCCCCTTGTCCACGTCGGGAGAGACGACGTGGTAGGCGTAGCCGGTGTCGACGACGGTCATGTCGTGGTCCGCCGCGACCGAACGCAGCAGGTCGGCGTCGCCGTCGCCGTCGCCGTCGGCGGCGACGGCGACCTCGGTCTCGCGCCAGCGGTTCACCGTGTCCACCGGTTCCCAGCCGGGGTCGCCGCCGCGGTCCTCGAACTCCGCGAGGACGGCCCGAGCGGCTTCGGGGTCGCCGCGGAACTCCACCTCGTCGGCCGCGTAGACGACGCCGCCGTTCTCGGCGACGACGCGCTCCTCGATCCCGGCGAAGTGACACAGCGCCACGGGGTAGGGGAAGGCCTTACCAGTGGCGACGACGACCGGCGCGGGCCACGCCCGCAGCGGGTCGAACACCCGCGGGTCCAGGCCGAGGGGCGCGGTCGCGTCGTGGCCCGGTCGGGTGAGTGTGCCGTCGACGTCGACCGCGAGCGGCGGCAGGCTCATGTAGGGGCGAGCGCGGGCCGGAACTTAACTCCTCGCATCGCTCAGTACGACAGGTCGCTCGTGTAGCGGTCGAAGACCGACAGCCCGACGGCACCGAGGAGGACCGCGCCGGCGACCGGCGCCAGGCCGCTTACGGTGAGCGGGGTCGTCTCGGCGACGCGCAGCACCGGCAGGGCGAGGCCGCCGACGAGCAGGCCCACCAGGGCAGCCAGCGTCGACTGCCGGTGGGTCGACAGCGCCCACCCGACGGCGTGGGCGACGGTGAGCACGCCCGTGACGGCGCCGGCGCCGAAGACCACCACCGCGGTCAGCGGCGCCACGAGCGCCTCGGGGTCGCCGCCGACCGCCGCCGAGACCGCCGCGAGGAAGTCCGTCACGACGCCGACGAACCGCTCGTACTGACCGAGCAACAGCAGCAGGAATGAGCCGGAGACGCCGGGCAGCACCATCGCCGAGGCGGCGACCGCGGCGGCGGCGAACAGCACCGGCAGCGTTCGCGGCGTCGTCCCGCCGGTGGCGAGTGTCAGTCCGACCACCGCGACGACGGCGACGACGCCGATCCCGGCACGCCGGGCGTCGAGCGTGACCTCCCGGAGCAACACCACGGCCGAGGCGGCGATCAGCCCGAAGAAGAAGCCGTACAGCGGACCGGGCCGACGCGCGAGCAGCGTCTCGACGACGCCGGCGGCGCTCGCCACTGCCGTCAGCACGCCCGCGAGCAGCGCCACGAGGAAGGGGGCGTCCACGTCACGGAGGGTCCGGCGCAGACCGGCGCGTCCCTCCGGGCGGTGCAGCCGCAGCAGGTGTCGCAGGTCGCGGGGGTCGAAGCCGGTGACGGCGGCGATCAGCCGGTCGTAGATGCCCGTCACCAGTGCGACGGTACCGCCGGACACCCCCGGCACCGTGTCCGCCGCGCCCATGAACAGCCCCTTGAGGAAGACGCCCACGAGCGTTCGCGGGTCCGTCCGACGGTCGACGGCGTACGCGCCGTCGGGACCGAACGCCGCCGGCGCGGGGTCGGTCACCGGTGACGGTCCGCCGTCGGTCGAGCGTCGCTCGTGGCCCCGGTCGGCGTCGGCCTCCTGGTCGCGGTCCGCACCGGAGCCGCCGTCGGCGGTCACGGCTGGATCAGTCGGCCGGTTCGGCGATCACGGGCGTGGGAGCGTACTCGCCGCCCGTGTTCGCTTCCGGACCCGTGCCCGTCCCCGCTGTCTCCGCGTGGCCGGCGTCGACCGTCGGCGTGACACCGTTCCATCCGCGGACGCTGCCCTCGCTCTCGTTGTCGCCGTTCTCGTCCCCGCCGTTCTCGTTGCCCTCGTTCTCGTTGCCGCCGGGGTCGGGCGGGGAGACGGCACCGACGGAGACCGTCTCTCCGTCGTAGACGGCCGTCTCGGGGACTGCCGTCTCGGCCGCGGTCGGGAACTGAGCCGTCGGGAGCAGTCCGCGGATCTGTGAGTTGACCAGCTTGATCTGGTAGTCGGTCACGGTGGTGACGCTCGTGTTCGTCCCGCCGTCGTCGGGACCGACAGTGTCGTCCGTCGCGTACGGTACCGTCACCTCGAAGCTGCCGTCGTCGTCGGGCTCGACCCCCTGCTGGTAGGCGAACTGCCGGCCGGTCGCGGTCTCCAGCTCGACGTAGGCGACCACCGACAGATTGGCGGCGTCGCCGTCCACCTGACCGGTGATCGTCGCGCCGTCGACGCGCTCGTACGTCTTCACCGCCGCCTCGAGAGAGGCGTCGTAGAAGGCACCACCCCGCGGCGTCGGGACCGCCACACCCTGTCGCCTGGCGAAGTCGAGCTGTCGGCTGAGGTTCGCGCGGTCCTGGCTCCAGCCCTCTCCGGGCAGTCGGGTGGAGGTCCGAGGCGCGACCCGACCGTTCGGCTGCACGGCGCCGCCGACGATCGAGTACCGCGAACTCTCGTGGACCAGCCGGTAGTGCTCCAGACCGTTCGCGTCCCGGAGATATAACTTCGCGAGCATCGTCTCGCGGTAGCGGTCGGAGACGACCGGCAGGGTCTCGTTCTGGCCCCGCAGCTGGTACCGCTGCCGGTCGAAGTACAGCCGCTGGTTGTTGTCCCCGGTCGGGTTGCGGTTCTGCTCGGCCAGCCGGGCGCGGTTGTCCGGCGGCACCGACCACTGTGTCACCGCGGCGAACTTCTCGCCGGCGGTCTGGTCGTCGATCACGACGTACTGCACGCCCTCGCCGTCGTCCGGTGCACCGTCGGCCATCGCCCGCAGTTCCTCGGTCGTCATCTCGTCGAGCTGGCCGCCGCCCCCGTCGACGGCGGGCAGCGCGTCGAGGACGGCGTCGGCGCGCTCCTCGGAGCTCGCCTGCAGGTACGACGACGACGAGCGGGCGTTCTGCTGGAACGGGTTGGCGTGGGGCGGCCGCTCCCCGAGGGCAGTTATCCAGTGGCCGTAGTCCCACCATGACAGCACGCCGTAGGCGCCGTCGGGATAGTCGTAGTCGTCCGTGCGCCCGAAGGTCCCGTAGTACGGGACCTCGTCGGCGTTGGTCGCGTCGCCGTAGTTCCCCACCTCGGGCGTGTTCTCGCTCATCCAGTCGCCGGTGCCGGTCCAGCCCGCGACCGCACCGGGCCCGAACCCGTCGCCGGCGTCGACGACGAAGGCGGGCTGGCCGCCCGCCGCGCCGCCGGTGGCCGCCAGCGGCGGCAACAGCGGGGCGAACGCCAGCATGAACACCGCGACGACGGTGATCACCTGGTACGGCTTGATGTCGCCGATCCGACCGGTGAGGTCCTGGAAGTCCATCGCACGGGCGACGTGGCCGAACACCCACGCCGTCATGACGACGACCGACAGCACGAGGTAGTAGTTGAACCGCGTCTGGGTGAGCGCCATCAGCCACAGGAAGACGCTCAGGACGACCAGTAACACGTACTCCGCGCGGTACTCCGTGTAGGCCGTTCGGAAGGTCATCCAGACGAGGCCGACGAGCGCGACGACGTACGCCAGCCCGTACTGGGAGTAGAGGAAACTGTTCAGCGTACCGACGTCGAAGCCGTCGGCGATGCCGGGGGCGGCCTGTGCCTCGGCGATGGTGAGCACCGTGTCGCTCTGGCCGAAGCCGAAGGCACGGAGCGACTGGCTGACGATCGTGTTGTATAGACTCGGCAGTACAACGGCGATCAGACCGAGTGCGACGACGATGGTTCCCGCCACGGCGGCGGGATACGCGCGCTCGCTCAGGTCCTCGCCGTCCCAGAGTCGCGCTGCTGCGGCGAGCGAGGTACACCACCCCGCGACCGCGAGCGCGAGCACCGGCTGCAGGAGCGAGGGGTCGGTCGCGCTGAACGAGAAGTCGGCGATCCGGAGAAGCGAGAGGAGCGCCGTGACGGTCATGCTCACGATCCCGACCTGTGCGACGTGCTCCGGGCTCCGTCCCGTGAGGACGTCAGTGGACAGCGCGACCGTGTAGAACACCCCGAGGATGCCGACCAGCACGACGCCCGGCGGCCACACCCAGAGGTAGAGGAACGTGGCGAGTCCGGCGAGGGCGCTGTGGCCGACCGGCCGCCAGAGTCCGTCCCAGTCGCGGTCGAGCAGCTGCTCGTACACTGGTAACTCGCGCTCGGCGACACCCAGTGCGGCCATCGTCGCCAGCACCGCGATCGCCATGAACAGTGTCTCGGCGACGTGGTGGTCCGCGAAGCCGACCGTCGAGCGCCGGAAGAAGGTTCCGGGCATCAGCGCCAGCAGGGCGGCCGCGAACAGTCCGGTGCCGCGGCCGTGGAACCGACGGACGATATAGTAGACCGGCAGCGCCACCAGGGCGCCGAACACCGCCGGCGCGACGAGCGTGACCAGTGCGACCTGCCGCGAGGACGGGTCGCCGAGGCCGACGATCAGTGCCGCCGTCGCTATCAGCTGGTCGAACAGCGTGCCGAACTGGCCGACGCTCGTCCCCGTCGGGTATCGGGTCCACGGGTCGAACGGCATCGTCCACGGCCAGTTGTTGACCGTGTAGCTGATCTCGCGGAAGTGATAGAAGGCGTCGTTCCCGGAGAACAGCACCTCGTCGCCCCGGATGAAGTTGTCGCGGGACTGCAGCCGCACCCACAGCATGAACAGCATCACACCGGCCAGTCCGACCGTGTCGTACCACGTTCGCCACAGTTCGAGGACGGAGGTGTCCTCCTCCGTCTCCTCGGCGGTGGCTGTCTCCTGGCTCATTGCCACAGACGACTGCGGATCGACCGATAAGCCTTGTGAAGTGTCGCACTCGCCGCCCCCGAGACGAATCACGACCGGTCCACACCGTCACCGCCGGGAGACGAACGCCACACGCGAGGGGTGGACTTATGTACACGCCGGTCCGCCCCACGGACGATGGCTCGACCCGTCGGTGCTTCCTCCTGTCCGCGGGACACCGGCCCGAGGCCGGAACACCAGAGAGGATGACGAGAGTCGCAGTACTACACGACGGAACCGTCAACCCGGGTGGCGCCGTCGACGTCGTGACCAGAGCGGCGACGGTGTTGGACGCCGACCTCTACGTCGGCTACTCGGGCGTCGAGAGGGACTGGTGGCTCGACCGCGTCCCCGACGACGTGCGGGTTCTCACGGGCCGGGAGACGCAGTCGACGGTGACCGACGCTCGGGTCGCGCTCGCGTTCCTCCGGCTCTCGCTCGACGAGTACGACGTCGTCCTGTCGAGCGGCCCGGGGACGAAGTTCTACCAGCCGTCCGACGACCAGCGCGTGGTGCACTATCTCCATCACCCGCCGCTCGCCGCGCTGTGGTTCGACGGGAGTCCGCTGGACTACCTCGTCACCGTCGTCGACCGGATCGAGACGTGGACGATCCCGACGGTGATCGCCAACAGCGAACTCACCGCCGACCGGATGGAGACCCACTACAACCGTCGGCCCGACGCCGTCGTCAACCCGCCGGTCGACGTCGCCCGGTTTCGCACCGACCGCGAGCGGCGCGCCGATGAGGTCGTGATGGTCGGTCGTCTCGAAGAGCGCAAGCGCCCGCTGCTGGCGGTCGAGGCGTTCCGGCGGCTGCACGACCGGCGAGACGACGGGCAGGATCCTCCACGACTCCGTCTGCTCGGCGACGGACCGCTGCGCGAGCAGGTTGAGGGCGAGGCCCCCCCGAACGTGACCGTCGAGGGGTACGTCGACGACGGGGCGCTGGTCGACGCCGTCGAGCGCGCCAGTACCGGGCTCTTCCTGGCTCGCCGGGAGGACTTCGGCGTCACGCCGGTCGAGTACATGGCTGCGGGCACGCCCGTCGTCGGAGTCGACGAGCCGAACACCAACGACCAGGTCACTGCTGAGGAGACGGGGGTTCTCGTCGCCCCGGAGCCGGACGCCGTCGCCGACGGCGTTCGGCGGGCGCTCGGTCGTGACTGGGACCGCGATCGGATCCGTGAGGACGCGACGGCGTACGGGCTGGCGGCGTTCGACGAGGGCATTCGTGAGGTCGTGGGGGCGGACGTGGATACGGACACCGTCGGCGAGTGAAGGGGACAGTGGTCTCCCTCTGTCGTCGCCATTCCGCAGTTCGCCGGTGACCGGTCAGCGCTCGGCGACCGCCGAGCGCACGTTACGGACCACTGGACCGAGCACCTCGCGAACGGTGAGCCGGAAGTGCCCGCTGATCAGCGTCAGCAGCGCGAAGTAGGTGGCCGCCCCGAACCCGACGACCGACAACAGCCACGGCCAGCCGGCGGGCACGTCGAGCAGGCGGGTCATCCCCTCGACGGCGCCGAACATCCCGGCGCCGGCGACGAACTGGTGTAGCACCGGTCGCGGTAACAACACCTGATCGAACAGTCGATGGGCGACCACGAGGTACGTGACGACTCGCACCGCCTCGGAAACAACAGTGGCGGCGACGACGCCGACGAGCCCGTACTCGAAGCCGAGCACGACCGCCAGAGGTACGTTCACCAGTAGCGTGAGGGTGCTGACCCGCAGCAGCAGGTCGGGCCGGTCCATCCCGTAGATGACACTGTTGAACGGCTTGCGGTACGTGTTGAACACCTGGAAGAGACCGAGGCCGACCAGCGCGAGGGCGCCGTCGCGGAAGTCGGGACCGTAGACGGTGCCCATCAGCAGTTCCGGGATAGCCGTCGCGCCGAAGAACACCGGGACCGCGAACAGAGCCGTGTACGACAGCGAGTTGCGCAGGTCCTCGACGACGGACTCGTCCAGCGAGTGCAGACCGCTGGCCTTCACGCTGAGAGAGTCGTTGATGCTGGAGGCGATGAACACCGCCGGAACCGTCAGCCGCAGCGCCGGTTCGTACAGGCCGGCAGCACTGCTGCCGACGACGACGTACAGGAGGAGGACGTCCAGCCGCGAGTAGAGGTTTTGCATCAGGTACGTCGGCACTATAGACTTGGCGAAGACGGCGGTGTTGCGGGCAGTCTCACGGGACGGCAGCGACGGACGCACGCCGGCAAGCAGCAGCGCGACCGCCGCCGAGGCGATCGTCGCCGACACCAGCCCGAAGATCAGCCCGACGACGAAGAAGCCGCTCACCAGAAACGCCATCTGCGCGGCGAGCGTGAGCACGCTGCGCAGCGAATCCACCCAGAACGAGGCACCGGGATGCCCGATGCCGGCGTACACCCGGTTGGCGAGCGCGAACAGCGAGAGACTCCCGAGGATCGCCACTAGTCCGAGCACGAACACCGGCGGCCCGAAGTACTCCCGCAACAGCGGCAGAGCGGCCCACAGGACCGCCGCCACGACGGCGACGAACGCGGTGTTGGTGACCAGTCCGAGCCCCAGGTACTCCTCGGGGGCGACGTCGATCTCGCTGACGCGTTTCTTTATCGCATCGTTGATGCCACTCGTGACCTGTGTCGCCAATTTCGCGCCCGCGAGGATGAAGTAGTACTTGCCGACACCGTCGACTCCGAGCACGCGAGCGAAGACGACGACGCCGACGAACCCGGTCAGCGCGACGAAGAACTTCGCCACCAACGCGACCAACGCCTCGCGTCCGAGACTCAGCCGCGCGGTGTTCCGTGTCATCGTCCGGGTCAGTTCATGTAGCCGAGGTCCTGCAGGCGGGCCTCGACGGCGTCGTCGCGCTCGTCCTGGTCGGGGGCGTCCGCCTCGCCCGCGATGCGGGGACCCGGGAACGTGTCGGCGGGCTCGGACCGGGGATCGACGGCGGTCGCCAGCGCCTCGCGGCGGACGCTGCCGTCGAGGTCGTCCGGCAGCGGGTCACCCAGCGCGTGCAGCACCGTCGGCAGGACGTCGACGATCGACATGCTCTCAACGGTCGTCTCCGCCTCGAAGGCGGGGCCGGTCGCGGCGAAGATCCCGCGGTAGCGGTGGTTGTAGTTGTTCGTGCGACTGACGTAATCGCCGGTCGGGGAGTCGAGCATCGTCGGGAACCGTCCCGGTGCCGGGCGGGCGACGACGTCCGGCGCCATCGGCCCGGGGTCGGCGTAGGCCTCCTCCCCCAGCAGCACGTCACGGAAGGCCGGCTCGCCGTCCGGTCCCGTGATCTCGGCGATCTCGTCCCGCAGTTCCCGCGCCAGCGCGTCGGGGTCGTCGACGCTCGGGTGGTCGAACCGGTCGTCGTTGATGTACACGCAGCCGTACCGCAGCTGCCAGGCACGGGAGGCGGCGTAGTCGACGTCGGGCTTCGCGGCCTCCTGTAGCCCCTGGCCGACACGAGTGCCGATGATGTAGTTGTAGACGCGCCGCATCGCCTCGTAGAGGGCGTCCGAGCGAGCGGCGACCGCCGTGGCGACTCGGACCGTGCTGGCCGCACCGGTCGGAGCGTCGCCCGACTGCTCGGTGAGATAACCCCGGTCGCGGAGCCACTCGTTGAGGTGGACGTTGTGGGTCTTCTTCTCGAAACCGTGGTCGCTCATCAGCACCACGTTGTCCGCCATGCCGGCGACGTCCGCGGCGCAGTCGTCGACGACCTCCAGCAGTTGGCGGTAGTAGCCGGCCCGTTCGTCGTCGTTCGAGAAGTTCGACAGCAGGTGACCGGCCCAGTCCGGCGTCGAGAACAGCACGAAGCCGACGCGGGGCTCGTACGTCTCGAACGCCTCGACGGCGAAGTCCCGGCGGCGGCGAGTGATCTCGCAGACGTGATCGAAGTACCGGTCCGGCCGTGACTTCAGGCTCTTGTCGTGGTCAAGGATGTACTCCTCGTACGTCGACAGCGACTGCATGTATTCGGGGACGGCGTCGGCCTTGTCGCGGGCCAGCATCGCCGACACGAGGTGTGTGCCCTCGGCGGCCGGCTCCCGGCCGACCGACGCCGGCAGGTTCACGAACACCGCGTCGTCGATCAGGTCGTAGATGGCCGCCTCGCTGGTGTTCGTCTCGAACGGGCCGACCTCGTAGTCCGGCGACTGCCGGATCATGTTCGTCAGTCCGTGTGTGCCGGGATCTTTCCCGGTCGCGAACGAGGTCCACGCCGGCAGCGTCGTCGGTGTGTCCACACTCGTCAGGTCGCCGGCGACGCCCTCCGTTCGCGTCTGCGATATGAACGCCGGCTCGACCCCGAAGCGGTCGAGCATGTTCGTCGAGAGGCCGTCGAGACCGACGACGAGCAGGTCCATACTGGTCTCCGATCAACCGGTCGCATTAGCCTGTCGGTTCGGACGACCTGTCGTCGCCGGCCGCTCCTCAGCGGTAGCCGAGCGCCTCTAGTCGACGCTCGGTCTCGGGATCGATACCCTCTCCGGCGGCATCGATCACGCTGGCGTCAGTCAGGTCGTCGAAGGCGTCGGCGACGACCGTCGCCGGACCGTGGCCCTCGACGATGCGCCGTGTCCGGGGATCCTCGACGACGACGGTGACCGCGCGGTCTCGCCACCCGAGGTGCTTCAGCGTGCGGTCGCCGTCGCGCTCGTAGACGACGCGGGTCTCCCCGTCGAAGCGGTCCGTGTCGCCGTCACAGAACTCGAGCATCCGCTCCCAGTTGACCTCGTTCAGTCCGTGAGTGGAGGCGAGCACCCGCCCATCGTCGGGAACGAACGTCTCGCCCGGGACGACGTCCTCGCCGTCGGCGACGGCCCGAGCGACACGGGGGAACGCCGTCAGCGAAGACGGATCGTCGACATCGACGCGGTCGGTCTGGCCGGGATACTTCACGACGAGTGGGACGTGTAACAGGTGTTCGTGGGAGCCGACGACGTGTTGCACCGTCGGCAGGTCCGGGCGGACCGGGTCGGGACCGCCGAACCCCTCGCCGTGGTCACCGGTGACGACGACCAGCGTGTCTTCGAGGTCGTTCCGCTCTCGGAGCGTCTCGACGATCCGCCGCACGTGGGCGTCCGCCTCGCGGATCGTCCCGTTGTACAGCACCTCCAGGGCGGCCAAGTCGTCGAGCGGCTTCTGGCCGCCGAGAAACTCCCAGTTGCCGAACGCCAGACTGTCCTGGATCTCGTGGGCGCGGTCGGTCCCCCAGCGGTCGTGCTCCGGGGCCGGCTCGAAGGGGTTGTGGGTGATCATTAGGTTGAGACAGGCGGCCCACGGTCCCTCGCGCTCTTGCTGCCAGTCGAGGAACTCTTCAATGTACACCTCGTCCGGCGTCTCGCCGGCCATCGTCTTCCGGCGGAGCCGCTCCGGCACCCGCTCGGGGTGGTCCCAGGCGAGTTTCATCAGTAGGCCGTTCAGCGCCGACCGAACGGGCCGACCGCTCTCGACACACCGCCGGAGAAACTCGCGGTGCTGACCGCGGATGCCTTGTGGATTCGCCGCCTCGGGGAAGGGTGGGTCGCGGTAGCCCTCCACGGTGTCGAAGTCCCGCTCCAAGCCGGACTCGGTGGCGCCGTTGATGTAGCCGTTGTACGAGAAGACGCCGGTCTCGTAGCCGCGTCCGGAGAGGTCCGCCCAGACCGTGTTGCCGGGCCGGAGTTGACGCCCCTCGTCGAACAGACGGTGTTCGGCGACGTGGTGGCCGGTGAACAGCGAGGCGTGGGCGGGCAGACTCCACCGGCCGGGCGCTCGCGCCTCGCGATGGACCGTCGCCCCGTCGGCGAACGCGTCGAGGAAGGGGGTAGTGTCCCGTTCGTGGCCCAGGTGCCCGACGTTACGGGCCCGTACCGAGTCCATCACCACGAGGAGGACGTTCGAACGGCTCATCGCTTACACGCCTGGGTGGACCGAGTTTACGCGTTTCGGATCACCGGACGGACCACAAGCATTAGACCGGTCGCCCGCGAGTACGGCGACGTGAGCCGCGACGCGCAGACGGGAGCCACGACGACCGCGGCGGGCGACCCGATGGAACTGCTGTTGTATGGCGCGTTCGACGAGACGCCGACCGGGCCGACGCGGGTCACCGACGGGCTTGCAGGCGCGCTCGCGGAGCGGGGGCACAGCGTCCGGATCGTCACGAACGGCACCGGCACCGAGCACGCACACGACCGGATCTCGGTGACGAACGTCCCGGTCGACCCCGGGTCAGTGCGTGATTTCTGGCGCGTCCACCGGTGGGTTCACTCGTTCGCCGTCGAGCACACCGAGCGGTTCGACGCTTTCCACGCCGTCGCCGGCTACGGCCACGGCGCGGATCTCAACGCCGTCCAGGGGTTTCTCACGGAGGTCGACCTGCTGCGGTTCGCCCGGACCGCGCTCCCTGACGCCCGGACGACCGTGGGGGGTCCTGTACAGCCTGTTGAGGCTCCGCGGGATCCGTCGCTGCGACGCCATCGTCACCACGAGCCCCGTCTCCGACCGTCAGCTCCGGCAGTACGGCCGCGTCACCGCCGACGAGATGATACCGCTCGACGTCCCCGCCGACCGTCTCGCGGAACCGACACCCGTCGGCGACCCGCCGCAGGTGCTCGTCGTCGGCCGGATCGAGCCACGCAAGGGCCAGTACCGCGTGCTCGCCCACCTCGACCCCGACGCCTCCGCGTACGAGGTTGACATCGCCGGCGGCGTCACTGACGGGACGTACGCCGCCCGGTTCCGGGACCGCTGGCACGACCGGATGCGGGGGTACGTCCCAGACGACCGACTGCGGGAGCTGTACTGCGAGGCCGACATCGTCGTCATGCCCTCGTACCACAAGACGTTCGGCATCGTCGGCCTGGAGGCGATCGCGAGCGGCTGTGCGCTCGTCGTCACCGACACCTGTGGGTTCGCACAACTGCCGGACTCGACCACCGACAACGGGGTGTTCGTCGTGGCGGACGGTCGCAAGGCCGCCGAAACCGTCCGGACACTTTGTGGCCGCAGTGACCTGGCGAGCGTCAAGCGACGGGCGCGCAAGCACGCCGAGTCGGTCACCTGGAGCGAGGTCGCCGCCTGCTACGAGTCGCTGTACCGGGCCGTGGCCTGACTGCGGTCGAGCGTGAGTCCGCGGCCGCCGTCACGGGTACCCCAGGTACTCAAGCTCGTCCCGAACGGCGTCGGCTCGTTGGCGACGGACGAACCGACCGCCGAACCGGAGTACGCGCCGACACTCCCGGTAGACCGCCGGCAGGGCCGGCAAGTGGCGCAGCACCGGCCACCCGACGACGACGTCGAAGCTGTCGTCCGCGAACGGGAGCGCGTCCGCGAGCCCCTGGACGACGGGAGTCGTCGGCCTTGAGTAGCATCGCCCGTGAGAGGTCGACGCCGACGACGTCGTCCGTCGGGAGGACTCGGCTCACAGCCCCGGTTCCGGTGCCGAGGTCAAGCACTCACTCGCCCTCATCAGCGACGCCACGGAACAGGTCGACGACAAAGGGTGCCACCGTATACGTGCCGTCGTACTCGTCGGCCTGCTCCGGTGGAAGGCGACGTTCCACTCGACGACGATAGCGTCCTCCTGTCGGGTGTGTTCCGCGACACCGCTGAGGACAGGTCGCGTCGATATGATCACCGGTGTCGACCCTGTCGCGGGAGTGGCCCGGCGGACCGTACACCGAAAGCATATATTCGCTCTCGCGGAGTGTCGACCGATGCCCGCCGACCTCGCGTTCGTCTTCGCCGCCGGCGACGGACACGTCGGCCGACAGTCGGTCCATCTCCTGCGGTCGATCCGCCGACATCACCCCGACGCCCCGGTCTACGCCTACGTGCCCGGCAACGAGCGCGAGTCGATGGACGGAGCGGTGCATGAGGAGTTGCACGACGGAGCGACCGTCCTCGACGGTGAGATCCCGGTCGAGGGCTACCCGATCTCGACGAAGGTCGGGGCGGTCGCCGCCGCCGAGGACGCCGCCGACGCCGACTACCTGCTGATGGTAGACACCGACACCGTCCTCCTGGACGCGATCGACGTCCATCAAGACTACGATCGAGAGGCCAACCTCTACCTAAAACCGGTCGACGTCGGGCGGCAGTTCTGGGGCCGCGAGCGCTCTCGTGATCGCTGGCGCGCCCTGTACGACCGCTATGACGTTCCGTTCCCCGACTGGCGCGTCGAGAGCACCTTCGACGGGATCGAGATGCTGCCGTACTGGAACGCCGGACTGGTTCTAGAGTCACTGGCCGACGGCGGGATCGGTGAGGAGTGGCTCCGGTACACCCGTGAACTCCGCGGCGAGATCCCGTACGATCGCCACGCCGACCAGGTCGCACTGGGACTCGTCTCTGCGGCGCCGAACCGCTCGGTCGGGGTGCTGGACGGCCGGTACAACTGGCCGCTTCACCTGCGCCTGTCGTGTCCTCCGGACGTACGAGTGCTGCACTACCACAAGCGCCGGGAGCTGTCGGTGGTCCGCGACGAAACGGTTCGGACGGAGCTCGCTGCCGTCGGGCTGGACGCCGACGACCATCGGCTGTCGATCGACCACGCGATGTTCGTGGCCGACCGGGCACAGCGGTGGCTCCGTCGGAAGACCCTCCCCATCGACGAGACACACGCGCTCGAACGGGCATATCTCCGCGTGCGGGGCGTGCTCGGACTGGGGCAGTAGAACCGGCCGGACAGCCGAGCGGACGGACGTTCCCGGCGGCGGGTGGCTGCCGGCGACGCGAGACGGGTGACGTCGGTGACGTCAACGCCGGTGTCGACGCGGCGAGGACGGCCGGTCAGTCAATGTAGCCGAGGTCTTTCAGTTGCTCCGTCGGGAGGTCGAGCTCGGACTCCCGCACGGCGCCCGTGTCGACCCGTTCCTCGATCCACTCCTTCACGTCGTAGACTGACTCGGGGGGACCGTCGGGGTGGGTGGTGCTGGCGAACGCGCGGAACGCGTGCTTCCCGGGTACCTCGCCGGGGTCGAGGAAGGAGGTGTAGCTGCCGTGGTCGGAGAGCACGAGCAGGTGGTCGTCCGGGCCGAGCGCCTCGCGGATTTCGGCGACGCGCTCGGCGGCCCACTCGTACAGCCGGCGGAGTTCGGCCTCCTGATCGCCGTAGGCGTGCGAGGCCATGTCGACGGTGTGGACGTGGACGCCGGCGAGCGCGATCGGGTGGTTCGTCATCTCGCGGGCCCAGCCGAACTGCTGGGCACCCATCCCGAGCAGCTCCCGCTCGAACTGCTCCTTCGGCGGGTCGCCGTCGGTGATCTGCCAGCACTTCCGGAGTTCGTCGCCGTCGGCGACGCCGGGCCAGTTGTGGACGACGGCGTACTTCGGATCGAACATCGTCGGTGCGTCGGTGGTACCGACGGTGTACTCCTCCCCGGTGGCGGCAGTGATCAGGTTGCCCAGCTTCGCTCGCGTGTGGACGTCGAGGTGGCCGACGAACTGCGAGGCGAAGTCGATGACGGGATTGTCCCACGAGCTCGTGCCTCCCTCGGTGACGCCGTGTTCTGTTGGATGCAGTCCCGTCGCCACGGTGGCCCACGCCTCCGGGGTGAACGGATGCTCGAACTGGTGGGCAACGGTCTCCATCTGGGTCCAGCCGTCGAGTCTGTACGTCTCGATGTCGTAGTGCTCGACCAGCGCCGTGTCGAGCGCGTCGAGCGCAAGCACGATCATCGTCATTGCTTGTACCCGAGGTGTTCCAGTCGGTCACCGACCGAGACGTCGTCCGTCCCCGCGTCGGCGTCGGCGTCGACGTCCGGGGCGTCCTCCGTGACCCGGTCACCGTCGAGGTCGGGGTCCACGGTCCGGCGGTCCTCCGCGGCGGTCACGCACCACGGCACCCGCTTCAGCGCGGGCAGCGGCACGTAGTCCGGATGCGCGTACAGTCCGAACTCCCCGAGCAGGTTGCCGTGGTCGGCGGTGATCACGGCGCGTTCGGCGTCGACGTTCTCCAGCAGGTCGGCGACCGAGTCGAGCACGTAGTGTAGGTTGTCGCGGTAGGCCTCCCAGACGCGGTCGCGGTCGACGGCGCCGTGACGCAGGCGGTGCCAGACGCTGTCCCAGGGGGTCGAGCCGAACTCGTTGCGGGGCAGGCCGTCGTCCATCGGGTCGGGCACGAACGGGTGGTGTGGCTGCATGTAGTGTGCGATCAGTCGATCAGTGTCGGTCGTGCGACCGGCGTGGATCGCCCGCTCCGTCACGCCCGTCGCGGGGATCGTCCGCACGGACTCGTCCCAGCGGTCCCGCCACACCTCGTCCAGCAGGAGGAAGTCCTCGGAGGAGAGCAGGCGCTCGCTGTAGGGGTTGGCGGTCACGTGGGCGGTGCGGGCCGCCTCGTCGGCGTACTCCGCGGCGAAGTTCTTGCACATCCACTCGGCGGAGCTGCTCCCCGCCGAGTACGTCCACTCCTCGTCGAGGAAGGCGTACTCGTCGGCGACCTCCGCCAGCAGGTCCCACCGGCAGGCGTCGAGCACCACCAGCAGGTCCCAGTCCGTCTCGTAGATCCGTCGCCCGTAGTTGAGGCGCCGACCCACCTGCCGGTACGTCCCGACGTAGAACTCGTAGGTCGCCTCGCGGACGCCCGCCCAGCCGTTCTCGCGGATCTCCTCGCGCGAGTCGCGGACCCAGTCGGCGAATGTCACCGTCTAACCCCCACCCCCACCCCCACCTTCGTCGCCAGCAGCGCCGGAAGCCGCGGCGCCACCAGCCGGGGGTGACGCCACAGGAGGAACCACAGCCAGCGCAGGTTGTCCGTCAGCCCGTACCGGTCGACGTCGTCGTCGCGATGCTCCCAGTCGTGGTCGATGCCGACGACGTCGCGGCCGCTCTCGTGAGCGCTCATCAGGAAGTCCGTGTCGCCGCCGTGGGCACACGGGACCGGGAAGCCGTCGACGGCCCGCCAGGTCGCGCGGTGAAAGCCCATCACCCGGCCCATGCCGGGAGTGAACCCGTCCGGCCAGTCTACTTCTGGGAGAATACCGGCGCCTTGAGCGGTGTACACCGTGTCCGGGTTCGCACGTACCCGGCGAGTCAGACCGTCGAACCAGGCTCCCGAGAAGACGAGGTCGTCGTCGAGCAGGAGGACGGCGTCGTGTGCCGCCTCGCGGACGCCGGCGTTGCGGGCACGGTTCAGCCCCTCGTCACGCCTGACCCGGAGGTCGACGCCGTCGTCGTCGGGGACGGCGTCGAGCGTCGGCGTCGACTCGCGGGCGGTCGGGACGACGACGCTCACCGGGCGAGCCTTGCCGTCAACGACGGTGGGGCCGTGACCGTCGCCGGACCGTGCGTCCGGTCGGTCGGCATCGGGAGCGTCGTCCGTGTCGCTCATTCGAGGTAGCCCAGGTCGCGCATGTGCTGTTCGACCTGCAGACTGTCGGGATCGATCGCCTCTGCGTCGGCCGCGAGCGACTCGCACCGCTGTAGGCTGTCATCGACGAACTCGGCGAGGGTGTCGTGCTCGTCGTCGCCGTCGACGATCCGCTCGTCGTAACCGTCGTAGACCGTGTCGCGGTAGGTCGCCTCGCCGACGGTTTCGTCGTTGAACCGCTTGTGGTCGGTGCCACGAGCGCCGTAGTAGTCGAGGGTGCCGTCGTACAGCACCGTCTCGCCGGGGCGGTCCGGCGAGAGCATCGACTCGCCCATCAGCAGCTCCGGAGCGGTCGGCTCGACCGAACAGGCGTCGAGGATCGTCGGTACGAGGTCGACCAATGACACCTGTTCGTCGACGCTGCCCCCCAGGCCGGCGCCGACGAACACGAGCGGCACCCGGGTACAGGCCTCACAGAAGTAGTTGCCGTGGCCGAACTCGCCCCAGGTGTCGTACTCCGAGAGGATCTCGCCGTGGTCGCTGGTCACCACGAGCAGGTCCTCCTCGGTGAGCCAGCCCTCCCGGCGGAGGTCGTCGACGAACGCCTCGATCCGGTCGTCGAGGTAGCGGCACTCGGCGTCGTACAACCGGACGGCGTCGCGGATCTCGGCGTCGGTGCAGTCCTCGCCGTCGAGACGGCACACCCGTCGCGTGAGGTTGTCGGCGTCAGTGCGGTCGTCGACGGTCTCGAGACCGTCCGGTAGCCACGCCGTCGGCGGTTCGTACGGGTGGTGCGTGTCCATGTAGTGCAGCCAGAGGTGGACGCTGTCGCGCTCGGGGTCGCGCTCGGCGAGCCACTCGCGGGCGCTGTCGTTCAGCGTCCCGGCGGGGTCGTAGTAGTGCGACTCCGTGACGGCGTTTTTCAGTCGCTGCCAGACGTGCATGTAGCCGAACTCCAGCGCCTCGAACAGCGCGCCGTCCTCGTCGAGGTGCTCGCGGACCCGGTCGCGGACGTTGTCCTCGTAGCCGCGCCCCGCCTCGTAGCCGCGGTCGTAGTTGTAGTCGGCACCGACGAACTTGTTGTCCGACCAGACGGCACAGTCGTACCCCTCGCCGGACAGTTCCTCCGCCAGCGTGGTGACGCCGCTGGCCTCGGGGATGCCGACGCCGTCGATGCTGCTGGGATACCGCGAGGCCATCATCGAGGGGAACGAGCCGGGCGTGAACCCGGCGTTCGAGACCGCGTCGGTGAACGCCAGCCCCTCCTCGGCCAACGCTGACAGGTACGGCATCACCTCCGGATCGATCGCCCGGTCGTAGCGTAGGCTGTCCGCCGAGAGGATTACGACGTTCCGATCGGCGGCAGTTCCGCTGCCGGACCGGGTCTCTGCCATGGTTCGAGGCAGACTGTACCCGATCATAAATCGTTCGATGCGGTCACGGCGGGCGACTCGACGTCTCCCGTGCCCCACGATCCCCCGCTCGTCCGCTCTCGCGTCGGGGCGAGGCGTCCCCCGGCGACCGCGCGAGACTCACTCGTACGCCTCCCGCAACTCCGCGTCGACCTCCCAGGTGCCGTCGCCCTTGCCGCGCAGCAGGTCGACGGCCGCCCGGGCGAGCGACACCTGCGTGTCCAGCACGGCGTACGGCGCACCGAGCGGTCCCAGGAGGTCGCGCTGTCCCAGGTACGCGTAGCCGAGCAGCGCGACCGGAACGGCGGCCCCGACCACGCCGGCGACGGAGACGGCCGCCGCCGAGACGGCGACGACCGACAGCGCGACGAACCACGGCGACAGCAGCATGAACCACCAGTTGAACGGCAGCACGACCGAGCCGTACCGGCCGTGGGAGAACAGGGCGTCGCGGTACTGGACGAGCAGACGGATGAGACCCATGCCGCGGCGGTCCTTCTGTGTGCGGCGCTTCCCGAACGCCGAGTGTGAGGCCTCCCGGTATCGCACGGCGGGGTCGTAGACGACGCGGCCGCCGTCGAACCCCTGCGTCCGCCGGATTCGCAGCGCGAGTTCGGTGTCGTCCGCCAGCGAGTTCGGGTCGACCGGCACGACGGCGTCGTTCTCGAACGCCGAGAAGGGGCCGTGGAAGATGAACGTCGAGTCCAGGTGCGATTCGAGCGTCTGTACGTAGGCCTGCACGCCGCGGTAGCCGGCCTCGACCTCGCTGCCGCCGAGCACTTCGGCGTTGCGGCCGGTGACGGCGGCCACCTGTGGGTCCGTCAGGTTGGTGACCGCCTCGCGGAGGGCGTCCTCGGCGAGAAAGGAGTCGCAGTCAGTCTTCACGACGACCTCGTTCTCGGCGGCCGCGTAGGCGTCGTTCAGCGCCGGCGCGAGTCCGCGGCGCTCCTTCTCGCAGATCAGGTTCAGTACGGGGCCGTCGTCGGCGTTCTCTTCGAAGTACTCCTCGATCGTCTCGGGCGTGCGGTCGTCGCTGGAGTCGACGACGACGACCTCCATCCGGTCGAGCGGGTAGTCGACTGCGAACAGGTCCTCGAGTTTGCGCTCGACGATGCGCTCCTCGTTGTAGGTGGGGAGGACGACCGACACCGACGGGAGGGTATCGGGCTCGCGTTTGTCGGCGGGCGACCCGTCCGGGCTGACGACGGCGTACAGGACGCCGAACAGCAGGTACGGGAGCGCCGTGAGCGCGACGAGGGCGGCGGCGACGGCGACGACCGGCCCGGCGAGGCCCGCGACCATGGGCGTCGATCCGCGACGGGGGGTTATACCCCTTGTGCGATCCGGACGTGGCGACACCCGACGTCGCTGACGGTTGACGACTCGGCGTGTGACACGCCGACGAGAGCGACACCGTTTTTCCGTGTGGTGTCCCTTGTGCGGAGCGATGGGGTCGGTCGACCTCGACCGCGAGGACGTCTGCGTGCTCGTGCCCACGTACAACGAGGCGGCGACGATCGGCGACGTCGTCCGGGGGTTCCGCGAGCAGGGGCTGACGAACGTCCTCGTGGTCGACGGTCACTCGACGGACGACACCCGCGAGACCGCCCGCGAGGCGGGCGCCCGCGTCGTCGAGCAGTCAGGCACCGGTCGCGGCGCGGGCAAGGGCCGGGCGGTGCGGGAGGCCCTCGATCTCATTGAGGCGCCGTACGTGCTGATGCTCGACGGCGACGGCACCTACCGTCCGGACGACGCCGAGGCGATGCTTGGACCCCTCCTGAGCGGAGAGGTCGAACACGTCGTCGGCGACCGCTTCGCGGACGTGCAGCCCGGGGCGATGACCCGCCTGAACCGCGCGGGCAACCGGATCATCAACGCCGTCTTCCGGATCGTTCACGGCCGCGACCTGGGCGACATCCTCTCTGGCTACCGGGCGTTCACCCGCGAGTCCGTCGCCCGCCACGGGCTCACCGCGGAGGGCTTCGAGGTCGAGACCGAACTCGCGGTGGAGTGCATGCGTCACGACGTGCGCACGGCCGTGGTGCCAGTCACCTACCGACCGCGGCCGGACGGCTCGGAGACGAACCTCCACCCGTTCCGGGACGGCGGCCGCATCGTCGTCACGCTGTACCGATTGGCGAAGACGAGCAATCCGCTGTTTTACTTCGGCTCCGTGGGGCTGGTGGCGCTCCTGCTCGGCGCGGGCGTCGCCACCTACGTCGCCGTCGAGTGGCTCACCGTACAGCGCCCCCACGATGTGCTGGCGATCGTCGCCGCCGCCGGCGTCCTGCTCGGCGTCCAACTGCTCATCTTCGGCGTGCTGTCGGACATGATCGTCGAGCTGCACCGCGAGCAGTTACGTCGACTGCGGCAGATCGAACACCGCGACGCCGAGCCCGCCCGGCGTCCGGTCGACCACGCACGCGACCTCGCGGACGAGACGGCGAGCGAACCGACGGCCGACGAGGGGACAGCGAGCGAACGAGCGGAGACCGACCGGACGGGCGACCCGGGAGTCGCCGAGAGCGACGCGGGCCGGGAGGCCGAAGCCGGGACGGAGACCGACGGCGGCACTCGGCCGCCGGAGGGCGACTCTCGGCGGGAGTGAGTCACGGCGTCGCACAACGCATATCCCGGTGCCGGCACAGGCGTGGGGTGATGGCGGAGTACACCACCGTCTCGATCCCGAAGGACCTGGCCGAGCGCGTCGAGGAGACCATCGAGGGGACTTCCTTCTCCTCGACGAGTGACCTCGTGCGCTTCCTGCTGCGCTCGATCGTCATCCAACACCAGCGCTCGGACGAACTGACCGAGGCGGAGTTCGAGGAGATCACCACACAGCTACGGGACCTGGGCTACCTGGAGTGAGTTTCCGCGGGCGGACGCCCGGTCATTCCGGGTGGTCGGCCGCGAAGGAAGACTCCGGCGGGTGGGCGTCGACCACGTGCAGCCGCCGACGACGACCGTTGCGGTCGAACGCCGCGAGCGTCCCGGTCTCCCACGGCGGGACCGCGACGAACACCACCTCGTGGAGGTCGTCCGTGCGCTCCAGTTCCAGGCGGCCCGTCGGGTGCGAGACGAACCGCCCCTGGGTCTGGCCGGGCGGCGTCGAGAGGTCGATGCCGAACACCGCCGACACGGACGCCCCCGTCTCCGGCATGTAGAAGTCCGTGAACACCGGCGTCTCGGGGGTGCGGTCCTCGCCGTGGAGTCGCTCCGGCGCACCGTCGCCCTCCGCGGAGCGGTCGTCGACGCCGACGGTCGCGTCGGTCGCCGGCGC
>PXSK01000021.1:0-1523 GCA_003022865.1 Halobacteriales archaeon SW_5_70_135
GGCGATCAAGATGTGGGGAACCAACGGCGGCGGGATCAACGGAGCGAACGCCTCGACGGCGTTCGAGAACCCGACGCCGCTCAGTAACCTCGTCCTGACACTCGCGATGCCAGTCAGTACGTTCTGCGCCATCTACGCGTGGGGCGCCTGGGTGGGCAACCGCAGTCACGGTATCGCACTGGTCGCGGCGTTCTTCGTCATTTACGCCGCGCTGACCGGTGTGGCCGTCATCGGTGAGACCGGCCCGAACGTGGCGATGGAGGTTCAAGAGGGCGGGCTGACGGTCGACCAGACCGTCGGAAACATGGAGAGCAAAGAGACCCGATTCGGACCCACGGCGAGTGCGATCTGGGGACTTTCGACCACCGGTACGACCAACGGTGGGGTCAACAGCATGCACAACAGCTGGACCGCACTCGGGGCGTTCTCTTTGCTGTTCGCGTTCGCCACCAACAACATCAGTAACGGAGTCGGGACCGGCCTACTGAACATCCTGATGTTCGTCATCCTCACGGCCTTCATCGGCGCACTGATGATCGGTCGCCGACCGCAGTACCTCGGGAAGAAACTCGAATGGCAGGAGATGCGGTACGTCTTCGTTGCCGTGCTGGTGCTGCCGATACTGGTGTTGATACCGTTGGCGCACGCCGTGGTTTACCAACCTGCCGTCGACGCGATGGCGAACCCCGGCTCCCGGGGATTCGCGGAGGTCATGTACGAGTTCTTCTCGGCGTCCGCAAACAACGGCAGCGGGTTCGAAGGGCTCGGCGACAACACCGTCTACTACAACCTCGTGGACGGGGCACAGGTCCTGCTGGGCCGATACGTTCCCATCGCGGTACAGCTCGCCATCGCGGGACTGCTGGCCGGCAAGCGGATCAGTCCCGAGTCACGCGGGTCGCTCGACACAGACACGCCCGCGTTCGCTGGACTGCTGGTCGGCGTCGTCATCATCGTCGGCGCGCTGGTGTTTCTGCCGGCACTGGTGTTCGGTCCGATCGGCGAACTCCTGAGTGGAGGTATCTGACATGACAGAGATCACGCTGACCATAGACACAGAGCAACAGAAACAGGCGTTCAGAGACTCGTTCACCAAGCTCGACCCCCGACACCTGGTCCGAAACCCGGTGCTGTTCGTGGTCGAACTGGGGACGGTCGTCGGACTGCTGCTGACGGTCGCTCCCGGGCTGTTCGGTGCGACGAGTTCGCGAGTCTACTACGCCGTGATCACGGTGCTACTGGCGTTCACCGTGTTGTTCGCGAACTACGCGGAAGCGTACGCGGAACTCGAAGGCGAAGCACAGGCAGACAGCCTGCGCGCCTTGCAGACCGAAACGGAGGGGAAACTGCTCACTGACCCCGACGTCCCCGTCGAGGAGGTCGACGAGGGCGACGTCGAGGTCGTCGAGAGCGGTCAGATCGACGCCGGCGACGTCGTCTTCGCCGACGAAGGCGACGTCATTCCCCGTGACGGGACCGTCATCGAGGGGAGTGCGTCGGTGGACGAGTCCGCGATCACCGGC
>PXSK01000021.1:1619-126677 GCA_003022865.1 Halobacteriales archaeon SW_5_70_135
TGGTCGCGCTCATGCCGACCACGATCGGTGCGCTGCTGGCCGCGATCCGCGTCGCCGGCATGACCCGCGTCACGCGCCGCAACGTCATCTCGAAGTCCGGTCGGGCGGTCGAGGCCGCCGGTGACCTCGACGCGCTCATTCTCGACAAGACCGGGACGATCACGACCGGCGAGCGCGTCGCACAGGACTTCCACCCGCTCGGTGACGCGGACGATACGGACGTCGTTCGCGCGAGCTACCAGTCGTCGCTGTTCGACGAGACGACGGAGGGTCGTTCGATCGTCGACCTCGCGGAGCGGATGAACGGGACGAAAGCCGACGGCGGCCGGCCTGACGTCGACACGGTCGACGAACCGGGGAGTGACGTGGAAGTCCCTCGTGACGTCCGCGTCTCTCTCGACACCGAGGGACTCTCCGAGGAGAGCTTCGTCCCGTTCTCGGCGGAGACGCGAATGAGCGGTATCGATCTTCCCGACGGGACGGAGATTCGGAAAGGTGCCGTCGACGCGGTCGAGGAGTACGCCGACAGCGTCCCTGGAGAGCTCCGACAGGAATCGAACGAGATCAGCGAGAAGGGTGGAACCCCACTCGCTATCGCAGTCGACAAGCGGGTCGTCGGCATCGTCGAGCTGCAGGACGAGCTGAAACCCGGCATCGCCGACCGGATCGCCGAGATTCAGAAGATGGGTGTCGAAACGATCATGGCGACCGGGGACAACCAGCGGACGGCTCGCTGGGTCGCCGACCAGGTCGGTATCGACGAGTTCAACGCCGAGTTCAACCCCGAGGAGAAGATCGAGCTCGTCGAGGACATCCAGTCCGAAGGGAAGCTCGTCGGAATGACCGGCGACGGGACGAACGACGCTCCCGCGCTCGCGAAGGCCGACGTCGGCCTCGCGATGAACGCTGGGACGAACGCCGCCAAGGAAGCCGGGAACATGGTCGATCTCGATTCGAACCCCTCGAAGATCATCGAGGTGGTCGGGATCGGAAAGCAACTCCTGATGACTCGTGGTGCGCTGACCACGTTCTCCGTCGCGAACGACGTCGCGAAGTACTTCGTGTTGCTTCCGGCGATCCTCGCGGCTGCGATCCCGGGACTGGCGGCGATGGACGTCCTGAACCTCTCGACGCCCGCGAGTGCAGTGACAGCGACATTGGTGTACAACGCGTTCATCATCCCGGTGCTCATTCCGCTCGCGCTGCGTGGTGTCGACTACGAGGCTCAAAGCGGTGCACAGCTCCTCCGAAAGAACCTCGTCCTCTACGGCGGCGGCGGGATCATCGCTCCGTTCGTCTTCATCAAGGTGATCGATCTGCTGTTCGTCGCCCTGGGGGTGTTACAGTAATGAATCGCGACGATCTCACCGTGCCACTGCGGCTTCTCGGGATCAGCCTGCTGCTCTTCGGGCTGCTATACCAGGGGTCGTTGATGGCCATCGGCTCCGTAGCGTTCTCGAACAACGCGGCCGGGAGTCCCGTCTACGTCGACGGACAGGAAGCACCGGTCGGGTCGCAGATGATCGGACAGCACTTCCGTCCGGGTGACTCGGAGGACGCCGCGTACTTCTGGTCGCGGCCGTCCTCGATCGAGTACAACGCGATGACGTCGGCGAGTGCACAGCTCGGACCGAACAATCCGACGCTCTCCGAGCGGACCAGAGCGGACCTCCGAAACATCTCGCAGTACGAGACACCAGACGACTCGGTGCCGGTGAATCTCCTTACGGAGTCCGGGTCCGCGTACGACGCCCACATCTCGCCGGCGGCCGCGGAGTATCAGATCCCCCGCGTCGCGAACCAGACGGGCATCTCCGAAGAGCAGCTCCGTGAGATGGTCGAGCAAGCCACCAGGGAGCCGCTACTCGGCGTCTGGGGACGCGAGCGAGTGAACGTACTCGAACTCAACATCATGGTCAGGAACGAACGCAACGCTCAGAGCGCGACCGACCAGAACAGCGATATGAATGCACCGGAAATAAAGCAAGGTGGACACCGATGACAGCATCAGACGAGACCGGCTACGAGCGCGTGCTCGTTCCCGTCGGCGACAAGTCGGACCCGAACATGCTCACCGAGCTGTCGAGTACCCTCGTCGACGAAGCTTCGTCGGCGGACAGGAGGACTGGCGATCAGGCTCCGAAAGCGTCGCCGAGAGCCAACACACGCTCCGTGAGGAGAGCATCGAGAGTACCGGTACGATCAGAACTGCCTCCTCGGCACTCGACGGTATCATCGAGGAGGCAGAGGAGTACGAGGCCGATGCCATTCTGATCGGATGGACGGACAAGGACTCCGTTTCGAGTCTCGTCGACAAGCTCCTCCGGAAGGCGAACTGCGACGTCATCGTCTTCAGTGGGGACCGGGACCCGATGGACACCGAGTCGATACTGGTTCCGGTGGTTGCTGAGCCGGACGAGAACAGACTCGGGATGCTCGCTATCATGAGCCAACGGACCGAGGCATCGATCACCTTCGCCTACGTCGCAGGGGCTGAGGGATCCGAACAGGAGGGGCGCGACCTGCTCGAGCGGTCGGCTGAGGGGCTCGCAGAACACGGTGTTCGGGCGGAAACAGAACTCACCACCGCGGAGAATGCGGTCGACGCACTCGAGGAGCTGTCCACTGACTACGATATTATGATCATCGGCACCTCACGAGGCTGGTGGCTCAGGAAAACGCTGTTCGGGCGGAAGACGGACACCATCGCCAACGAGGCACAGTGTTCCGTGTTGATGCACAAGTGGCAGGGTGAGGTGCCGCCGGAACAGTAGCTCTCGGTTCCGACTCGACCGGAAGCGCCTTCGAAATTACCCCTCGATGACCAGTATGATCGGTCGCCCGGAACGCTGGCAGGTCGCCGACACGCAGTCAGGTGAGAGGGCGTTCCCCGGAGACGTGCGACAACGGACTGACAAGTCGGTCGCTGTCGGGACAATCGAACGAGACGGTGGATACGGTGAACCGAGCAACCGGTCTCCGGCGGCGACACGTGATCCTGTGTTCTCGGTGGCACACGACGCGGGTCGGGGAGACGAGCATCGGTCTGCGGGCGCAGTTCGACAGGCTGCCGAGTCGTTCATCGCCGTCCTTGCGGGCCGTTTCGGGGCGACGGACCGAGAGCGGAGCGGTCTCACCTGCGCTCGGCGGAGGCGATCACAGCGTCCCGACGCTGTCGGGGGCGTGATACACTCGGCGAGCGGTTTCGACACCGGATGGCTCGCAGTCCGAGCGACTGCCGACTCGACGGCCGGCGAGAGACCTGCGTCACGAGTGGCTCACGGGGCATCGGTGACAGTCGAGTTACGAACGCCGAGACGGGGTGTCGATGAGCGCAAGCACTGATCGGGGCGAGGGCGTGTTCTCCGGGCCGGACTCGAAAGCTACCGTCTGCAGAGGAGTCAGTAGTGGAGTGCTCGTCGGCCTCGGCCTCGTCGTCGCCACTCACGTACTCGAAGTCGACGGCGGACGCACCGTTATCGGGCTGGGATACGCTGTGGTAGCGGGACTCGCGGTCGGAGAGGTCATTATAGGCCATCGCGTCCACTCCGACGACGGGCCCACGACACAGTCGAAGTCGTACCGGTCGCTCCGAGCGGTCGGTGCGGCGGTCGGTGTGGCGCTGACGGTCGTTCCGTTCACGCTTCACCCGTTCGTCGTCAACACGGTCGAAGCGGTAGTCGGGTCGATGGCAGTCGGGGGCGCTACGCTGATCGGAGCGGGGTGGTGTCTGACGAAACGACTCGGTGGCGACGACGACCGGCAGGTAATTCGAGTGGTCGGTGCCGGCGTGCTCGTCGTCGTACTCGCGATCGTACTCTCGCTCTGACGGGCCCGAGACGGCAGTTCGAACCGATAGTCCGAACCTGCGGGGGTCGTGACTGCTCCGGATGTGTTCCATGGTCCTCCTCGGAGGTGTAGCACACGACGTTCGTCCGGCGTTCTCGTCGCCGAGTGCTCTCGGTCTCGGGAGTGCAGTAACCTGTGAGTGCTCGTACACCCGTTCTGACGCTACGGATTCGGACCTGCGGCCGTCATCCGGTCCATTCGTCCAACGTATCGAAGAGGCGCTTTCTGACCGACCTGTCGATGAGGTCGTCCGCGATATCGTCCGGCGTGTCAACCTCCCCGAGGAATCCGACCGGAAGTCGACCGCCAGCCATATCGTGATGCCCGCCAGCACTCCCTATATCACCGAAGGCGTCGTCGAGAAGATTGCCGACGTGAAGACGCGAATTGCTCGTCCGGGCGCTCAGGTGTATCTGGTCGGCAACGATGCCGTACACAGCAGTCGTACTGATACCCTCTAACTGAAGGAGATAGTCTGCCGCCTGCGGAAGGACGTCCCGTTCGGTGATCTGCCCGATGAAGGAGACGAGACACGAGCCTCTCACCTTCCGATTGAGAATCGCGTTTCCGATCCCGTCGAGCGTTTCCGGAGTGAACACCGAGTTCGACAGTGTGCTGATGAGGTCTTTGTTCGCGACGGGACGAAGGGTGCACGCTGCGGCGTGCTCGTAGGTCGTCGCACCCCGCATGAAGTCGAGCGTTTCCCGGTGTATTCCGAACAGTAGCGCCGTAGCAATACGTTCGCTGATCTCGACGTCGAGAACCTCGGTGTATCGTGTGAGGAGTGTCGCTGTCGAGCCGACCCGAGTACGGACGTCGGCATACTTCGCGTCGACCTCGTCTGGGGGGTGATGGTCGACGACAATGTCCGGGGCGACCCCGTTCGGCAGAGCGTTGTTTCGGTCGGACACACCGTGGTCAACGAACGCGACTACTTCGTACTCGTCGGGCGAACAGTTCTCGATAGGAGTGAGATCGATATCGAGCGCGTTCACCATCGCGCGATTCTGCTGATGGCTGATTCCACCACCGTACCCGATTTCGGTCGCCGAAATGTCGAACGCATTACCGATGTTCGAGAGCGCAAGCGCGCTGGAGAGACAGTCCGGATCAGGATGATCGTGACAAACGGCGAGAAGTGAGTCGGCCTCGGAGAGTAACGTGCTGAACGCCTCGTAGTTAGCTTCCTGACCGTCGAACACGGTCGAGAGCGGTGTCTGGCGCATATTACTGTATGCGGGTGATCCCGAATCAGTCACGGATCGGACCCCGACTGCCATATGGACGACAGCACCTCCACGAGGTCCGTCCTGATACGTCGACGACACGATCCGCTGACTCCAGTGACTCCGGGTTTTCTGCTACACTACTGGAGACACTCATTGTATCAGCTACGAGGGTCGACTCTCGTCGATCGGCCGTCACAGGAGAAGTCTGTAATTGATGAGAGCCCTCTGTCGACGCGTCGATTCTGTTCCCCGCTCGGGGTGACAGGGCAACAATGCCGGAGGAAGGTTCTTCCGCCAGTCGTGATCGGAACTGTGTGGTGCTCGTTTCCTCGGCCGGACATGCCTGCACAGAGACCGGCTGCGTGTCTATCATGAACTTTTTTCCCTTCTAGTTTCCTTGTAATTCAAGCGCGACGCTGAACACTCAGTACTCGATCAGTTTGTCAGTCCCTTACTGTCGCAGGAGGCTGGTTCACGGCTGTCTCGGACCGTACGATGAATTGTTGTAACAACTCGATACTGCTCTCGACGCGTTCCCACGTCCCGGTAACGGTGTCTCCGGGGCGCTCACGCTCCCCCTCATCCAGTTAAGTCTCCTGCTGAGAGGAGCGAAAAAGTCGCCCGCTGTAGAAAACCCAACCTGTATATCATATATAGATCGTATAGTCATATTTGATACTGCCTACTCATCGAGAGGGTCGTACTAAATCGGGGAGCGAGGCGACCGTAGGCTCAGGTGTCCTGTGCCGGGATCCGATCGCCTGACTAAGAATACGGACTGAGTTGATTTGTCGTTTATGTACGCGAGCGGATCCTCCACCAGCTCGTTGAAGTGGTATTCAGTTGCGTCTGGCAATCCTATCACTCTCGAATACCAAACAACGACTTGAGACGTTGAGAATCGAGCGTAGTCGTATTACCATTCACGACCGGGTCCAGAGGGCAGTTCTCCAACTGGCCGTCGATTCGACACCGAGTCACGTCGCACTTACCGAGACTGTGGTTCAGGTCAACGGTCAATAGCGCTGGCTGTTCACTGTTGTCGATCCCGAGACGAACGAGATCCTCCACGCCAGGCTGTCTTCGACACGAACGGCCGAGCTAACGGTACTGTTTCTCCGTGAGCTCAAACGGAAACGGAACGTCGAGGAATCGATGTTTCTCGGCGACGACGATCGGTATCTGAAAGTTGCGTCGGCGCGACTCAACCTCCGGTTTCGGACGACGCACCGCGGAAGTCGGAACAGCGAGGCGCTCCACGCCTCGGCAGCCGGCGTTCACGAGAGCGTCGCTCTCGTGAGCCGATCAGAACTCTTCGAGTTCTGATGACGTCGCAGGCGCCAGGGACGCTGTCGAACGTGTCTCTCGTGAGGTAAAACGCCGGACCTCTTCGTTTGCAAATATGTTCAGCCACCCCGAACCGACCACCGCTGAACCGTGGCTGTAAGCGCTCGCCGTCCGGTGGAGTCAATGTTGAACTTAATACATGTTTTGTCCATGTACTCCATCGTCGCTGATTACCGGTATCGTGACTCGGACTGTTCCCGAAACTCACCGAAAGTTCAAACTCTAATTCTCATCTAACGATCACCTGTTCCGGTCCCAGTGTTCGGTAAGAATCTGAGCAATTGAAAATGAGCGGTACACCACTGCTGCAAGTGAAACTGACCGGGGTTCAGTAACGGTACCGGTATATCTTCACTTACAAAAGTGGTATGTAGCTCCCACGGACCAGTGTCGGACCGATTACCGCCTGAAGAGATACACCCACCACTGTTTCACCGATTTAGCTGTCGACTGGAGGAATCCAGGGAGACGGGTCTATATCAAAGGAGGCATCGTCGACTCACGGGTCTCTTCCGAGTCGGGAGGGCGAGCTCAGACAGATCTGCGAGACACCCACCACTGTTTTCAGGAATTGATTTAGTCGGAGAGACGTCACGCCTCAGTCGTAGGCGGATGCGTAACTCGAAACGGGGAGTCGATCGACACTTAGATTTTTGAAAGTCGAGGGTAGCGATCTCACGAGACCAGAGACCCACACTCTGGTAGTCGGTCGGTTCGTCTCACCGTAACGAACGACTACGGGACCCCGACCACTATCTTTTAATAGCGAGAGAATCCCGCCGTTTACACCGGGCGTGAATCGCGTAAGTCCGGTGCCACAGTCCAGCCCGAATCGCCCGGGCCGGAACCCCAACGCTTAGTATCGCCCGTGCCGACAATTCACACACGGGTTTCGCCGACTCCTGCCGCGTGGGAACGGTGGGAGTCGGGCCGTCAACCACCCATGGCGACGGTGTTCCGCGAGCCCGGTCAAAAGGCGTGACCGGAGCCGGCACAGGTGCCGCGAGGCACGACCTGTGGGGTGAGAGCCTGCCGCTGAACCCGGCGGGCGATGACATCCCACGGGATGGGAGCCCCCGTGACAGGGCCACAGGACGCTCCCGAGCGAGGGTCGAAACCCGCCCCGCCGACCTCGGGAGAGCCAGTCCTGAAACCGACCGGCAGCCGGCCGGGTTCCCCCTGTGTGGGGGAAGCCGCGCCGTTTACGGCACGGAGGATGTCACTTCAGCAGTTCGCCCAAGCCAGGGGGCCGGGACAAGATCAGTTCGAGGTGCGTGAAGACGCGCTTCCCGGCTGGTCCCGAGAGGCGGTGAAGTACTAGTAAAAAGACGCCAGCCCTGAGGTCAGCCTAGCGTCGTCCCGTAACGGTGGCAGTCAGCTCGCTCTCCGACTGCGAGTCTGCCGCTGGTGGCCGGACCGTCGCAGTTCCGACCTCATCGATCGTCCAGACGATCCGTTCAGTGTACCGATTCCCCGTGTTGAGTACACCTGAGACACACTCGAACTGGCGGACGACTCCCTGACTGTCCACCAGTGCCGTCGCCTGTGTGGTATCGGTACGCCGTAGTTCCGGCGTAGGTCGGCCGTCGGGCCAGCATCCGATCCCCGCCGGGACCGACGCCGCGGCGTATCGCGTGAACTCCACGCCCTGTTCCGTGGTGGTTCCGTTCCGTTCGAGCGGATACTGCGTAGTCCACTCGGACAGGTTTCGGACCGCCCACGTCACAGTCTCTCGGGGCGTGAGACCGGTCTCGTTCGCTGGACGATATTGAACACTCCCGTTGCCCCCGTCGACCCGCTCGTAGACGGTCGCTCCTGCCTGATAGCGGCGGCCACGGTCGTAGACGCCGTTTGCAGCCTCGAGTTCGCGCCCGCTCCAGTACCGGTCGTCGCGCGTGTCGGCGGCTACGGTCCGGACCGTCGGCAGCCTGTCTCCATCGCTCTCCCCCCGAAACACGTGCTTGAATTCTCTGAAAACGAACTGACCGGTCGATTCGAGGGTCCGCGAATGATTTCTCACGGCCCGCTGGAAGGCCGGACCCGGTCAGCCCCGGGCACCTGCTCGCCGTCGAGGGATCCTTGCACCACACCCGGCCGTTAGGAACAGGAGACTGACCGCCACGACGACGACCGTGCGTTCGGTCACGGGGAGCACACTACTCGTTCCTCGACGGCACCGACTGCGCGAGTTCGAACGTTTTCCCGCCGGCGGGTCAGCGGCAGGCCACGGAGCGTGACGACGCCTGGGAGGTGGCGGCCGGATATGCCGCCGGACAGACGGTGACGGTGTACTACCCCGTCGAGCGGCCCGCCGACGCGTCGCTCCGGGCGCCGAGGAGTCCAGGTCCGGTCTTCGCGGTCGGCTTCGGGCTCGTCGCCGCGGCGTTCGGGTCCGCCGTCGCGGTCGCCGGCCGACAGCGCGGACAGGACCGCACCGTCCGGATCGACGACTCGCCGATACTGGACGACGCCGTCGAAACCGAAGATGGAGAGGTCGACGACGCCAGCGCCGCCGGGGACGCGACCGACTGAGGACGGCGACCGGACCTGCCGCGGCTCACGAGGACTGAGGAGTGCGCCGGCCGGGATTCGAACCGAAGCCGGACGGTCGCCCTCGCTTCGCTCTGGCGCTGCGACTGGCAGGCTTCGGTCCCGGACCGCGCACGCTCCGCTCGGGTGTCCGTTCGTGGAGAGTGCGCCGGCCGGGATTCGAACCACGTGGAGACGGTCGGCCTCGCTCCACTCGGCCGCTGCGTCTCCTCTCGTTCAGTTCCCTCGTCGCGTACCTGCGGCTCGCGGTACTGCTCGCCGCAGGATGCGCCGGCCGGGATTCGAACCCGGGCCATGAGCTTGGAAGGCTCAGGTCCTACCACTAGACCACCGGCGCGCTTCGCTCGCGCCGTCGTTCGCGGCTCGGCGCCGCGCACCGTCGGCGCTCGTCTCCCCGTCGCCACGCCGTCGATAAGGACGTTTCCCTTCCGCGCCGGGAAGCGGCAATCGCCACCGGTGTCCACAGGACGAGGGGCCGCCTCCACGACGGAGGAACATGGCTGAGACCGTCATCGACGCCGGACTGGTCGTCGACGGCACCGACGAAGAGCCGATCCGCGACGCGCGGATCGTGATCGAGGACGGCCGCGTCGCCGACGTCGGCACGCAGGAGTCGGTACGGGTACCCGACGGGGCCGACCACCGTGCCTACCCGGAGGCGACGGTGACGCCGGGGCTGATCGACGCTCACCTCCACCTCTCGGGCGCCCGAACGATGGACCCGATGGACTGGGCGATCGAGTCGACCGAGCTTGGCGCCGTCCGGGCGACGGCCGATCTGCGCTCGCTGCTGTCGGCGGGGTTCACCGCCGTGCGCGACGTGGGGTCGGGGACCGGGCTCGCGCTGCGCGAGGCGGTCGCGGACGGTGACGTGCCCGGGCCGCGGGTGTTCACGAGCGGCCGGGCGATCTCACAGACCGGCGGTCACGGCGACTCACATTTCCTGCCGTACGAGTGGGTCGACGACGGCGGCATCTCGACGCTCGCCGACGGTCCGGCCGACTGTCGCAAGACCGCCCGCAAGCGGATCCGCGACGGCGTCGACCTCCTCAAAATCATGACCACCGGCGGCGTCCTCTCGGAGAAGGACTCGCCGCGACAGGCCCAGTTCACCGACGAGGAGATCGCCGCCATGGTCGAGGAGGCACACCGCGTCGACGTCCCCGTGGCGAGTCACGCCCAGGGCGCGCCGGGCATCAAGAGCGCGCTGCGCAACGGCGTCGACACGATCGAGCACGGCTTCCACATGGACGAGGAGGCCGTCGAGCTGTTCCACCGCCGCGACGCCGTCTTCGTTCCGACCTTGTCGATCATGCACAAGATCGTCACCGAGGGCGACGAGCACGGCGTCCCCGAGTGGGGGCTGAAGAAGTCACGAGCGGCCCGGGAGACCCACTTCGAGGCCGTCGAGCGCGCCCACGAGGCCGGCGTGCCGATCGCCGTCGGCACCGACTTCATCGGGCCGGAGCTCGTCCCTCACGGCGGGAACGTACTCGAACTCGAACTGCTCGTCGAGGAGTGCGGGCTCGGCCCGCTGGAGGCGCTACGGGGCGCGACCGGTGTCGCCGCGCGCACGCTCCCCGAGAACGACGTGGGCACGCTCGAACCCGGCGCCCACGCCGACCTGGTCGTGTTCGACGGCGACCCGACACGGGACATCGAGGCCGTCCGGGCAGTCGAGCAGGTGTACAAGGGCGGCGAGGCCGTCTCGCTCTGAGCGACCGTCAGCCGCTCACTCGCGCGTAGCAGTTGCCCGAGGAGACGAACGTCCGCTCCACTCCGAGAGCGCTGTCGGCGAGGTCGCGCTCGAACTCCGCGGGGTCGTAGACGTGGTAGAAGCGTCCGACTCGCTCGCCGTCCGGCAGCGTCCAGTCGACGGTCGTGTCGAACCCCTCCGTGCGGTCGAACCGGTCGTGTGTCGTGCTCCAGGCGCTCACCAGCGCCCGCCCGTCGGCACCGAGTACCCGGGCGAGCTCGTCCAGACTCGACAGCCGTCGCTCCCGTCCGGGGAGGTGATGTAGCGTAGCGACGTAGAGTCCCAGCTCCGCCGTGTCGGTCGCGAGCGGGAGCCGACCGGCGTCGGCCTGCAGCAGTGTCACGTCCTCGCGGTCGCCGACCCGGTCGACGGCGGTCCACAGCACGGCCCGGCTCACGTCGGCGCCGACGGCCCGGTCGACCAGGTCCGCGAGCGGTTCGAGGTGGCGGCCGTTGCCACAGCCGACGTCGACGCCCGTCCCGAGGCCGTTGGCCGGACGGTCGGCGAGGAAGGATTCCACCTCCGGCCAGGGGTGGGCCCGGGTCCGGGCGAAGTGGTCGGCGATCCGGTCGTAGGTGTGTCTGACCGCCTCGGAACCGGCCGCGGGAGCCGGGGAGTCACCGGGGGTCACAGCAGGACGACGATCATCGCGTAGCCGAGCACCAGCATGACAGTGACGTGTTTGGCGCCGGCGCGGACGTCGGCGCTGGTGAACTGTCCGGCGAGCCACCCCGAGCAGAACCCCTGGAGGACGATGGCGTGGACCAGCGTGAGCCGCCAGGCGTCCTGGTCGATCTGACCGATGTTCTCGATGCCGCTGCCGCCGATGGCGGCCGCGGCGTCGGGGCCACCGACGGAGGCGCTGTCCGGGAGGTTCGGCAGCATCACGAAGACCACCACGCCGACGATGGCGAGAAAGACCAGAAAGCCGAGATAGATGAATACGATGTAGACGACCATCTCGTCGCGGCGGCGCTGTTTCAGTCGGCGGTCGGCCTTCGCCCGTTCGGCGGCGATCCGTAGCACCGGCCCGACGTCGCCGGAGGCGCGGATCGACTCCGTCAGCAGCGTCACTGCCCGGGAGATCGTCACCGTCCCCATCCGCCTCTCGAAGCGCTTCAGCGCCGACCGCAGGTCGGCGCCCCACCGGATGTCCCGCCAGATGATGTCGAGTTCCTCGTTGAGCCTGCCGAGGTCGCTGCGACGGATGCGGTTCATGCTGGTGACGATCGTCATCCCGGCCTCGTTGAGACTCGCCAGACGGTCGAGGAAGTCGGGGACGACGCTCTCGATGGCCTCGATACGTCGGCTGTGTATCTCGTACACCACTGCGAAGCTGCCGACGATCAGCAGCAGCGACTGGATCAGCAGGTCGTCGAACTCCCGGACCGTGAGCACGCGGTCCTCGAGCAGGCCGGGGATCCGCAGGCCGACGACGAGTATCGCGACCGGGACGCTCACCCACAGCAGCGACGTCGGCTGCTTGAGTACGGTCCGGACGGGGCTGGTGAGTCGCTTGATCGTGTCCCGGACCTGGCGGTAGACGGTCAGTCGCTGGCGGTTCCGACGCACGTCGCCGCGGTCGCGGTCGTGGCTCGGCACCGTCGCCGGGAGCGTGCCGCCGTCGGTGGCGGTCGTCCCGCCGTCGGCCGGCAGGGCAGTGCCGTCGGGATCGTACGTGGCCTCGGCGGCGAGGTCGTCCCTGCGTCGCACTCCCATCGGGGCGATGTCGACCGAGAGGTCCTCCTCGGTGGGGGTGCTGAGCGAGACGTCGTCGACCACGTTCGACAGATAGAGCACGAAGCCGAGGTTGAACAGCGGGATGAATCCGTAGACGAGGACGCGAGCCAGAAGCAGCGGGAGGTCGTCCAGCGCGAGGTCGAGGATCAGCAGGACGACGATACCGAACAACGGGAGAGCGATCCCGACAGCGGCGTACACCTCGGCGTACGTCGACAGCGCCGTCAGCAGTCGCTCCTGCTGGACCTCGGCCTCCTCGCGGAACTCGCGGTACTCCCGCTCTAAGAACTCGGCCAGCGACCCGCCCGTGCGGAGCACGCTGGTGAGGTTCTGTGACAGCTCGCGGAACCGCGTGCTCGGGGAGCGCCGACCCATCGTCTCGACGGCGGTGACGACGTCGACGCCGAAGACGTCGATGTTGCGAGCGCCGACCTCCACCTCCTTCGCGGCCTCACCGTAGATGCGCTTGTTGCGCGCGAGGATCCGCATCACCTCGGGAAAGTCGATGCCCGGACGGGCCAGCGCGTACATGAAGGAGACGGTCAGCGGCAGCGAGCGGTCGATCTCGCGTTCGCGCCCGTCGGCGACGAAGACGGGGTAGTACCACCGGTAGCCGTAGGTCAGCAGGGCGACGCCGACGCCGACGACGACGGTGACCGCCGATGCGTAGACGTACTGCCCGGCGCCGGGCGGCAGCAGGGCGTCGAAGCTGGCCGCCGGCGCCCGAACCGCCAATGGGAGCCGCCCGACGGCGTCGACCTCGGAGGGTTCGAGCACGCGCGCCACGAACCGGGTGGCGTAGAGACTGAGGACGCCGGCGGCGACACCGTGGACGACGCTCATCAGCCGTGTTCGGGTGGCGTACCCCCGGTAGGTGGTGTCGACGTGTGCCGCGTGCAGGTTCGCCTGGCGCTCCTTCCGTTTCGACTCCGAGGCCGAGAACCCGCCGAACACGAGTACCGCGGTCCTGTTGACGGTCCGGTCCAGTCCGGCGTTGAGCCTGCCGACGTGGATCGCCACGACGAGCAGCACGACGAACACCGCCGGCAGCGACTGCAGCGACTGGAGGGCTACCACGACCGGTCACCTCGTCGGGGCGCCGCCGGGGCGGGCGCGGCCGACGGTGGGCGAGGCGGACGAGGGTGGTGGAACATGTGGGAAGGGTCAGTCGTCGGCGGCGGCGGTCACCGTCGTGCTGCTGTCGTCTATCATGTCGACGATGGTGCCGGGGTCGGCGTAGTACTCGTTGACCATCGCGGTGAAGCGCCGGTAGTCGTCGACGCCCTGCTCGCGGAGGAACTCGAGGACCCGCCGCCGGTCGCGCAGTTCCTCCAGCAGCTCGGACTGCGACCAGCCGTTGTCGTCGCGGATCTCGTCGAGGACGGACGACCCCTGTGACCGGAAGCTGTCGTCCCTACCGTCCCACTCGAACGCCATCGAGTAGTCCAGGTCGCCGGTCCGCTGGTCGATGCCTTCGATCTCGGCGATCGTCTGCGTGCGCCGCACCCGTTCGTCGTCGAGACGGGTCAGCGTCTGCACGGAGAGGATGTCGAGCGAGGCCACCATCGGCCGAGGGACGTCGATCGGCTCGTTCTCCAGGCGGTTGATCACCGTCTGCACGGAGTCCGCGTGCATCGTCGAGTAGGTGGTGTGACCGGTGTTCATCGCCTGGAACAGCGTGATCGCCTCGTCGCCGCGCACCTCGCCGACGATGATGTACTCCGGACGGTGTCGCAGCGCGGAGCGCAGCAGTTCGTACATGGAGATGTCCGTCCCCTCGTGGAGTCGCTCGCGGGTCAGACTGGAGAGCCAGTTGTCGTGATACAGCGACAGCTCGCGGGTGTCCTCGATGGTGAGTACCTTCGCCCGCGGCGGGACGAACATCGAGACGGCGTTCATCGAGGTGGTCTTCCCGCTGGCGGTACCGCCGGCGAAGATGAGCGACTTGTTGTGCTCGATCGCCAGCCAGAGGTAGGCCATCTGCTCGACGTTGAAGGTGCCGTACTCGATGAGGTCGATCGGCGTGAACGGGTCCTCGGCGTACTTGCGCACGGTGAAGGCGGAGCCGCGCGGGGTGACCTCCTCGCCGAGGGCGAGCTCGGCTCGAGAGCCGTCCGGCAGAGTGGTGCCGGCGATCGGTTCGCCGACGGAGATGTGCTGGCCCGACTGCTGGGCGAGCCGGACGACGAAGTCGTCGAGGTCGTCGCGTTCGAACGAGAGGTTCGTCTCGATGTCGGTGTAGTCCTTATGGTAGACGAAGATCGGCAGGTCGTAGCCGTCACAGGAGACATCCTCGACCTTGGGGTCGTGCATGATCGGGTCAAGCCGGCCGAATCCACGGAACGAGCGGTAGAGGTAGTAGTACAGCTTGTGAGCGGTACGAGCGCCGACGGTGGCGCCGTAGCGGTCGAGATAGTCACCGAGCGCCGTCCGGAGCAGCTCCTCGACTTCGGCGTCCTCGGTGGAGAGGTCCTCCCGGTACACCAGCGGGTCGCGGACGTCCTCGAACAGCATCTCCAGGAGCTCGAACTCGTCCTCGTCGAGTTCCGGTTCCACGACGTAGTAGAGGTAGACGTTCTCCGCGTCGTTGTAGTTGATCGAGACGAAGGCGTAGGGAGCGTTGACCCAGTAGCGCTCGATCTCCTCGTGGCCGGCGAGTCCGTCGAAGGTGACCAGCACGCCGTCCTCGGGGTCGTACGGCTCGACCTCGACGCCGGGGCTCCGCAGGATCGACAGTCCACGGCGGAGTCGACCGAGCAGCGACTGCCCCGCGTCGCCCGGGAACGAACCTGCCTCCTCGCGGGTGGGCACGTCCGACCGAGTCCCGTCGGCGTCCTCTGGCATCTATCGTTCGTTCGGGTCGGTCGAACTTAAATGAGGCGGGCCGGACGCGTCACGGCCCCTCGGAGTCGGCGCCCAGGTCGAACTCCGCCGTCGCGTCGCTTCCGTCGTCGCCCTCGCGCTCGACGGTCAACAGCACCACTGCCAGAGCGCCCGTCAGCAGCAGGCCGACGGGCACCTCCACCGTCGGCAGCCCGTTGCCGTACAGGTAGTAGGTCGCGACCGCGAGAACGAGTGTTCCGGCGCCGATGACGCCGCCCATCAGTCGGACCGGGTCGACCGGACCGGCCGCCAGGCGGTCCTCGTAACGGTAGAAGACGACCGAGAGGCCGACGGCGACCGCGACCAGTGCGGCGCCGACCGCCCACACCTGGTACGGGAGTTCGAGGCTGGTGCCCGACTGGAACCGGACGGCACTCAGCGGGTGGTCGAGACGGACCGCCCTGGCCAGTGGTACGCCGAAGGTGTACCTGACCTGGAAGAAAGGGAAGCGAACGTACAGCAGCCGCCCGCCGGCGACGTCGCCGGCGTAGCTGACGTTCCAGGGCAGCAGCGCCGCCAGCCACGCCGACAGCACCGCGAGCTCGTTCGCGTACTCCGCCTTCACCCAGGGTGCCATTCGTCCCCAGGTCGTCGGGGCGGTCGGATAAACGCGTCGGGGTCGCGGGAACCGCGCCGGGACGACCCACCGCACCGAGACGGCGAGTGGGTCGACACACCTGATTCGGCCCGGTGTCACGGCCCGCCGGCGAGAGCGTTCCGATCGGCTCCGTGACACGTTCGACGGCGGACGGAGCCGGGTCGGGGCGCCGGCGGCGTTACGTTCATATCACCCGGGTGCTAAGGCCGAGTACGGAATGAGGCGTGACTACTTTAGCTTAGAAATCGAGGACGTCGACTGGCTCGACGGCGAGGGTGACCCGGTCAAGCCGCGCGTAACGATCGACTTCGACGGACCGGACTCGACGCTTCGATCGCGCCTCACTGGTCACGACGACGTACCGCTGAGCGGAGACGAGACCGACGCCGCCTTCCGCCTGCGCACGGCCATCGACGACCCCGACGCGGAGGGTGTCTTCTCGCTGACCAACCGCGTCACCGGCGAGTTCGTCCTGGAGGTGAACGAGGACAGCGAGACGGTGATGGACTTCGTCCGGGCGGCCCGTCGCTACGGAGAGTCCGAGCCCGACGACGACTCCCGCTATCAGATTCGCGTCACCATCGAGGACGAGGAGGTCGTCACCTACGACAAACACACCTTCCTCGTCTACAACGAGGAGGGCAACCTCCTGCGGAAGCACTCGCTCATCCCCAGCGGCGTCGAACTGTAACGGCCGTTCTCCGTCCGGGTCGCCCGGCGGCTCCTCGTGCGGCCGGTTCGTGGGCGTCCACACCGACCGCAGCCCCGCACTGTAGGTGTCGACCACGTCCACCGGACGGCTGTCGCCGACCACTACGTACGCCTCGGGGGCGATCCCGAAGTCCGAGCGGGTGTCCACTCGAACGGCTCCGGCGCGGGCTTCGACGGGCACGCGCCGCCGGGGTGACAGCACGGCACCCGGTCGAGCTCGTCGGCGATCCCCGACTGCCGGAGTTTCGGCGGCTGCGTCTCCGGTCGCCCGTCGGTCACGAGCGCCACGCGGTAGTGGTCGTGAGCGAACGCGAGGGCGCGCTGAACACCGTCGTGGAACTCGACGCCGACCGCCGCGGAGCGTTCGCCGGCCGCCTCGCCCAGCCGCTCGACCAGCGGGTCGTTCGGTTCGACCTCGGCGTCGTACCGCTCGGCGGCGGCACGGCAGCGGTTCGGGAAGAATTCCGTCGTCGTCGCGGGCTGCTCGACGGCGTCGTCGGGGACGGCCCGCAACTCTCCAGCCGAGAAGGGCGGCCGCCTGTCCACGCGCTCGGCGACCCTGTGGTGAAACGTCTCGTCGGAGAAGGCGGGCACGCAGAGCGTGTCGTCCAGGTCGGAGCAGACCGCCCCGACGGAAAGCATCGACCGCTCGTGGGGCCGAGGCGACACGAGACCGACCCAGGCCGGCGGTCCGGACGCGAGCGACGGCGATCCCGCGCGATTGAAGTGCGGGGCACGCGGACCCGCTCACGATGACGCTGTTCGGCACCGCCGGCGTCCGGGGGCCGGTCCGCGACGAGGTGACGCCCGAGCTGGCGCTCGCCGTCGGCCGTGCGGCCGGCCGCGACGGCGCGGAGTTCGCCGTCGGCCGCGACGGACGCACGACGGGACGGGGACTGGCCGACGCCGTCGCCGCGGGGCTCCAGTCCGCGGGCGCGGACGTACGCCGCGTGGGACGGGTGCCGACGCCCGCGCTGGCCTACGCCGCCCGCGGTCGCAGAGGTGTGATGGTGACCGCCAGCCACAACCCGCCGACGGACAACGGTCTGAAGCTGTTCGTCGACGGCGTCGAGTACGACGCCGACGCCGAGACCCGCGTCGCCGACCGGGTCGCCGACCCCGCCGCTCCCGTGCCGTGGGACGAGTGGGGCGACACCGAACGGGTCGACGTGCTCCCGGCGTACCGGCGGGCGGTCGTCGACCACGTCCTGTCGGTCGGCGGCGGCGGGATCACGAGCCGCCACGAGCGGGGCGGGGTGACCGTAGACGACCCCCGTGCGACGCTCGACGCCGAGCCGCTGGCCGGGCTGCGCGCGGCGGTCGACTGCGGCAACGGGACGGGGTCGGTGACGACGCCGGCGGTGTTGCGCGCGCTCGGCGCCGACGTGGTAGCCGTGAGTGCGAACGTCGACGGCGCCTTCCCGGCCCGCGACTCGAAGCCCACGCCGGAGAGTCTCGTCGAGTTCGCCGCCGTCCTCGACGCGGCGGACGGCGAGGGGGACGACGAACCGTTCGACCTGGGGCTGGCACACGACGGCGACGCCGACCGCACCGTCGTCCTTACCGGCGACGGCGAGGTAGTGCACGAGGACACCGTGCTGGCGGTGCTGGCCGAGCACCACGTCCGGCGCTCCGAGGCGGCCGACCCGGTGGTGGTGACGACGCCGAACGCCTCGGCGCGGGTCGACGAGCGGGTCGAGGCCGCTGGCGGGCGCGTCGAGCGGGTCCGCCTCGGCGGGCTCCACGAGGGCGTCGCCGCGGCACGCGAGGCGAGCGGCGCCGACACCGCGATCGTCTTCGCGGGCGAACCCTGGAAACACGTCCACCCCGGGCTCGGCGGCTGGATCGACGGCGTCGCGACGGCGGCACTGGTCGCGACCCTGGTCGCCGGGACGGGCGCCCGCCTGGACGGCGACGGTCGCGAGGGGCTCGCGGCGCTGCGCGAGCCGGTGACCGAGCGTCCGTACCGAAAGGAGAGCGTCGACTGCCACGGGGAGCGAAAGCGGGCGGCGATGGCGCTGGTCGGCGAGCGACTGCCCGGGGCGGTCGAGGGAACGGTCGACACCTCCTACGGTGTCCGCGTCGACCGCGGGGACGGCGCCTGGGTGCTCGTGCGCCCCTCGGGCACCGAGCCGTACCTCCGCGTGTACGCCGAGAGCGACGAGGTGGACGCCCTCGTCGCCCGTGCCGTCGACGTCGTCGAGGGAGCCGTCGCCGACGCCTCGGAGGCCGAGCACTGAGCACGGCGGTCGCCGACGGCTACTTGACGCCGGCCCGCACAGCGTGGGCCATGAGCGAGGACCCGACGGCCCCGTTCCCGAAGGCGCCGGCGGCGGTGACGGACGTGGAACTGCTCGCCGCCGCCCACGGCGCCGTCGACGAGGCGTACGTCCCCTACTCCGGGTACCCGGTCGGCGCGGCGCTACTGACCGCCGAGGGCCACCTGTTCACCGGTTGCAACGTCGAGGTGGCGAACTACAGCAACACGGTCCACGCCGAGGAGACCGCGGTGAGTCGGGCGGTCGCCGCCGGCCACCGTGCCTTCGACCGGATCGCCGTCAGTTCCGCCGACCGCGACGGCGTGCTCCCCTGCGGGATGTGCCGGCAGACCCTCGCCGAGTTCTGCGACGACGAGTTCGCCGTCGTCTGTGACGCCGCGGACGGCGGCAACGTCGTCTACCGGCTGGGCGACCTGCTGCCGGATGCCATTTCCGCCGCGGACGTGGACGCCGACGCCGGGTGAGCCCGCGCTCTCGGACCGGCGAGACCGGACCGGACCGGAACGGATCAGGACCGCCGACTGCCGGGCTGTGGGTCGACGTGGTCGGGGGGAACCAGCGCCTCGCGGGGCTGGTCGTCGAGCCATTCGAGCAGCGCGACCAGCTGGTCGGTGGCAGCTTCGAACAGGCGCCGCCCGGCCTCGGGCGTGGCGTCGGTCTGGTCGCCGAGCACGCCGTTGTCGGCGTTCTCGACGGCGTCGTAGAACGTGCGGGCGCCGTGGACGACGGTGTCGCCGTCGGCGCGCCAGTCGACCAGGCCGCCGTCGCGGGCATCCTCGATGCGGTCCTCGCGGACGAGGTCGGGCGCGACGTGCATCATCATCGCCGTCTCCTTCGGGCCGCCGTGTGGGCCGGGCGTTTCGAACAGCTCCTCGACGAGGTCGGGGATCGAGTCGTTCCACATCCACTCGACCGCGTAGGCGTCGCCGGCGTCCCGGAGCCGACGACCCACCTCGCGGAGGTGCTCGACGTTGCCGCCGTGGGCGTTGACGTAGACGACGCGGTCGATCCCGTGGTAGGTGAGGTTGCGCGTCAGCGACTCGACGTAGTCGCGGAAGACGGGCGCGTCGACCCACATGGTGCCGTGGAACTGGCGGGGGTGGGGGGAGACGCCGACGGGAACCACGGGCGTACAGAGGTGGCCGGTGCGGTCGGCCGCCGCGCGGGCCAGTGCCTCGGCGATGCGGTGGTCGGTGCTCTCCGGCAGGTGGGGGCCGTGCTGTTCGGTCGAGCCGACGGGGACGACGGCCAGCGACTCCTCGGCGACGTAGTCACCGAGCTCCGGCCACGTTGCGTCCGCGAGGTACATGTGTCCGGCGAGCGCCGCCACCGACTAAACCCGTCCGGTCGCGGGCGACGACGGAGCCGGTCACCGGGCGAGATAGACGCCGAGCGCGAGCGCGAAGACGCCGAAGACGGCCCGGATGGCCGCGGCGGCGGTCTGTCCGCGGAGGTACAGCGCGGTGGCGAGGCCGAGAAAGCCGAAGCCGACGGCGGTGTGGACGACGATGACGACGTGTCGCGTCTCCACCCAGTCCGGAAACACCCGCGTGAAGATGCTCATACCTCGTCTATCGGGAGTGGGCACAAAAACCGTCCGAAAGCCGGTCGGTCAAACGACGCTTTCAGCCACCGCAAGACCCACGTCCTCGCTCTCACAGGGGCGACCGTGGAGCACACGCGGACGACCCGCCGGGGGCTGCTCGCGGCGACGACCGGCACGCTCGCGGCGCTGGCCGGCTGTGGCGGCACCGGGTCCGACACGGCCCCGGACCGGACACCGTTCGACGCGCCGCCGCGGTCGACGACGGCGACGACGGACGAGACGCCGGACGACCGGCCGGAGAACCTCGTCCCGGCCGGCGAGGACCCGCTGTCCGCCCTCGACCTCCGGCGGGCGATCACCGGGTCGCTCGACGCGCGGCGGTACGTCCTCGCGGCGGCACCGTTCTCGCAGGCACCGGACGGAACGCGCCTGACCGCCGGGTTCGTCAGGGGTCCGTCCCGGACCGGACCCGCCCGGATCGCCGTCGCCGTCACCGCGGCGAACCGCGGGCGGACCGTCGAGTTCGGCCCCACACCGCCGTTCTCGGCGTATCGGGCGACGCCCGTGGTCTCCCGGGTGAGGCGGACCCCCCGGGAGCCGCCCGACGCGCGCTACCTGCTCACGCCGGTCGACCGCTCGCCGTACGGCGACCTGACGCCGCCGGCACCGACCGACCGCGGCTGGGTCGCGACCGCCGACCCCGGGACGCCGGAGCGGCCGGCCGAGCGACGGACGGTGACGCTCGCCGCCGACGAGTCCCTCGTCGGACGGTACGACCTGCTCGTCCATCCGGAGGCGACCCCCGGAACGCGGGAAGCCGTCCAGTTCGACGGCGAAGACTCGCCGACCGCGCTCGGCCTCGGCGTGTACGAGCGAGACGCCGTCGACCGGGAGACGCGAGTCTCAAGGTCCGTCCCGGACCTGAACGGCCCGACCCGCTGGTATCACGAGGGCGAGGGCACCGCGTTCGTCCGCCCCGACCGCGAACGGCTCTCGCTCCCCCGGGACCGGACGACCGTCCGCCTGGAAAATTACTCGTCGCCGTCGGTGGTGGTCGACACCTGGCGGCTGTACAAGCTGGTCGACGGCCGGCCGCGCCGTGTCGGACCCTTCCGGTTCATACTGTGGGGTCCGGCGCCGCGGCCGGTCCCGCCCGCCGGCACCGTCTCGACGGAACTGGTCGTCGACGCCCGCACCGACGGTCGCCGCCCGCCGGGGCGGCTCGACGCCGAGTCGCTCGTGCTCGGGCCCGGCACATACGCCGTCGAGTACGGCGCCCGCTCGTCCGGCAGGGTGCCGCCGGGCACGCCGCTGTACGTCGACGGGGACGGCGAGACCGCCCGGTCGCCGGCGACGGTGGACGGCGACGGCGAGACGGTCGACCCGACGACGAGATACGCCGCCCTGTTCACCGTCGCGGGCGAGCGGCCGCCGCTCGTCCCGACCGACGACGTCGAGCGGGTCGACCGCGACGGAGCCACGGTGACCGTCAGGGTCGAGAGCAGGTCGGTCGGTCTGGAAGCGGACGCGGAGCCGGTCCTCGTCGTCGAGCGCGCCCCGGCCGGACCGACGCCCGGTCCAGTTCCTCGCCGGCGAGGCCGGCGAGGAAGCCGACGGCGCGGCGACGGCGGTACGGTTCGGCTACCGCGACACGGCGCTGTCGGCGCGGACGGAGGAGGAGTGAGTCGCCGTCAGGAGCCGGCGTCGACGCCGTCGGTCGCGTCCGTGTCGGCGTCGCGCTCCTCCGCGAGCACGGCCCGGACGAGCCAGGCCTGCACCCGCTCGCGGTCGGTCGCCTCAGACCCGGTCTCACGGGCGCGGTCGAGCAGGCGCCGCTCCACCGGCCCGTGGTCGGGCTGCTCGCGCCGGTCGTTCGACAGCGCCTCGAAGTCCGCCCGCAGGTCGAAGTCCGCCCGGGCGGCGTTGCATCGCCCAAGCGGCGACATGCCCGCGTCGAGCACCAGGTCGCGGACGGTCGCCCAGTCCTCCGCACAGAAGTGTACCGACACCTCGCCCTCGACGTCCCGCCAGGCGATCGGCCCCGAGTGCTTCATCCGAGGGATCGCCCGCGGCGGCAGGTCGACCCGCGTCGCCGTCTCCTCGCGACCGCAGAGACAGCACGGCTCGCCCGTCTTGCCCGTGTACACCGACCGCGCTACGGGCCGCCGACCCAAGGGTCCGTCGGCTGCCGCCGACCGGGGTGAGAACGTCACACGGACCGCCACCGAGACCCAAAGCACTTTACTCCTAATTACATCTTATTAGGGGATGGCCAGTCGACAGGCGTTCCCCGACTACGTCGAGGTGGACTACGAGGCCGGCGCCGGCGAGGACCCGGAAGACTACCCCGGCACCGCCCGGAAGATAGAGAAGGCGATCGAGGTCGTCCACGAGGGGCTGACCGAGTACGAGCGCCCCGCGGTGATGTGGACCGGCGGCAAGGACTCGACGCTGACATTGTACCTGGTGAAGGAGGTCGTCGAGGAGTACGACCTCGCGATGCCGCCGACGGTGTTCATCGACCACTTCCAGCACTTCGAGGAGCTGCTTTCGTTCGTCGACCGCTGGGCCGACCGCTGGGACCTGGAGGTGCTGTTCGCCCGTAACGACGACGTCGGCGACTACGTCGACGCTCACGGTCTCGACCCGGGCGACGAGATCCCCGTCGACGAGCTCTCCGGGCACAACCGACACCACGTCCGCGAGATCCTGGAGTACGAGGAGGACACGTTCCCGTTCCTGCTCGACACCTACGTCGGCAACCACCTGCTGAAGACCGTCGCCCTGAACCGCACCCTCGAAGCCGAGGACATCGACGGCATCGTCTCCGGCATCCGCTGGGACGAGCAGGAGGCCCGCGCCGACGAGACGTTCTTCTCGCCGCGACACGACCCGGACGTCTACCCGCCCCACGACCGGGTACAGCCCATACTGCAGTTCGCCGAGGCCGACGTCTGGGGCGCCTTCTGGTCCTACGTCGTCCCCGAGTCCGTCCCCGACTACCCCGAGGGCCACGTCCCACAGGACTACGATGACCTTCCTGACGGCGTGACCCACGCCGATCTGCCGATCTCCCCGAAGTACTTCGAGGGCTACCGCTCGCTCGGCAGCGAAATCTCGACCGAGCGCAGCGACCAGAAGCCCGCCTGGCTCCAGGACCTCTCCACCGAGGAACGCGCCGGTCGCGCCCAGGACAAGGAAGACCTCATGGAGCGGCTGCGCGACCTGGGCTACATGTGACCCGAGTCACCCTCGCGCTCGCGTTCCTGTTCGCCCTCGGCGCTCCGCGGCGCTGAGTACGCGTTTCGCGCACAAACCACCCGAGTTCTGGAACACAGCGTGTGAGAACGGCGCTCGGAGCCGGGTTTGCGCGCGAAAGCGCCGATTTGCGCGTGAAAGTGCGGTCAGTATGAGCGGGCCGTCGGCTCGTACTCCTTGTCCTCACCGTCCAGAATGACGGGGCGGTACCAGATCTCCGGCGTTCCGTCGTCCCACGAGAGCAGCGTGTGCTTGAGCCACTCCTCGTCGCGCCGTTTCTGGTGTTCGGCGCGCCAGTGAGCGCCACGGGATTCCTCGCGGGCGAGCGCGCCCAGCGTGATCGCCTCGGCGAGGTCGATGAGGTTGCGCGTCTCGACCGTGTGGATAAGGTCGGTGTTGAACGTCCGGGAGGGGTCCTCAACGGTGACGTCCTGGTAGAGCTCGCGGGCCTCGCGGATCTCCCGCAGAGCCTCCTTCAGGCCCTCTTCCTTGCGGAAGACGTTGACGTACTCGGTCATCGCCGTCCGGATCTGCTGGCGGATCTCGGCGTGGTCGACGCCGTCGTCCTTTTCGAGCAGACGCTCGACGCGGTCGCGCTCCTCGCGGACGGTCGCCTCGACGACGGCGGCCGGCTCCTCGACGGCTACGCCGCCGTCGGCGGCGACGTCGCCGGTCGCGTCGACCGCGCCCGGCGTCACCGGCGTGTCGAGTCGACCGGTCTCGTACTCGCCGCGTTGACCGGTCTCGATCTCGGCGGCCTTCATGTCGCGCCCGGCGGCGTGGTGGCCCGCCCGTTTGCCGAAGACGATCAGCTCCGGCAGGGCGTTGCCGCCCAGCCGGTTCGAGCCGTGCACCGAGACACAGGCACACTCGCCGGCGGCGTACAGCCCCTCGACGGCGGTCTCGCCGTTCTCGTCGGTCTCGATGCCGCCCATCTCGTAGTGCTGGCCCGGCTTTACCGGCACGGGCTTCTCCAGCGGGTCCACCCCCTCGAAGTCCTCCGAGAGGTGGACGATGTTTTCGAGGCGGTCGAGGATGCGCTCTTCGCCGAGGTGACGCATGTCAAGCAGCACGTGGTCGTCCTCGAAGCCGCGGCCCTCGTCGATCTCGGTGAGTTCGGCCCGGGAGACCACGTCACGCGAGGCGAGTTCGCCGTCGTTGTTCGCGTAGCCGCGTTCGTACATGAACCGCTCGCCCTCGCTGTTGTAGAGGACGCCGCCCTCGCCGCGGACGCCCTCGGTGATCAGCACGCCCGTCGAGGGTAGCGTGGTGGGGTGGAACTGGACGAACTCCATGTCCTCCAGGGGGACGCCGGCGCGGTAGGCCATCGCGTAGCCGTCGCCGGTGTTGGCGACGGCGTTGGTGGTGTGGTCGTACACCTGGCCCAGGCCGCCGGTGGCGAGAACGACACCCTGCCGGGCGTGAAAGCCCTCGACGGTGCCGGTCTCGATGTCGTAGCCGACGACGCCGTGGCAGGTGCGCTCTGTCGGCTCGGGGTCGTCGGTTACGGCGAGGCGGGTGACGTACCACTCGTCGTACACCTGCACTCCGCGCTTGACCAGCTGTTCGTACATCGTATGCAGCAGCTGGTGACCGGTCTCGGCGCCGGCGTAGGTCGTCCGCGGGAAGGAGAGCCCGCCGAAGGGGCGCTGGGAGACGCGGCCATCGTCGTCGCGGGAGAAGGCCATCCCCCAGTGCTCCAGGCGGACGGTGTCCTCGGGGGAGTCCTGCGTGAGCGTCTCGATGGCAGGGGCGTCACCGAGGTAGTCCGACCCCTTCATCGTGTCGTAGGCGTGGTCCTCCCAGGAGTCGCCCTCGCGCAGCGCGGCGTTGATGCCGCCCTCGGCGGCGCCGGTGTGTGACCGAACGGGATGGAGCTTCGAGACGATCGCCACGTCGGCACCCTCCTCCTCGGCGGCGATGGCTGCCCTGAGCCCGGCGCCGCCGGCTCCGACGACGATGACGTCGTGCGCTCGCATTTCTGCCGGTCGTATCGGTCGGACGAACTTCAACTGTGCGGTAGCGCGGAGTCCCCTCCCTACTCGCTCACTTCGCTCGCTCCTTGAGGAAGGGGAGGAGCGCGTTCACATCAAATACAGACACCAATTTATAAGTAGCCTCGTATCTACATTGAAACTGTGGCAGACGACTACGTGCATCGGACGGCAATCACTCGTCTTGAGGTTACTGACGAGCAACGCGACCTCCTTGAAAAGACTATTTCCGAATGGAAGCGTGGTTGCCAAATCGCCACAGACATCGCGTGGGGTACGTGCAACGCGAAAAGCGACGTACAGCCCCTCGCCTACGACAATGTGCGCGAACACACCGACCTCGGGAGTCAACACGCGGTTCTCGCCACCCACCAAGCCGCTCAGGCCATCATTGGTTGTATCGAACGTCGGTCGAACGGCAAGGAGGTCAGTAAGCCGGCCTTCACCGCACCCACGGTGACGTACGACGCCCGGACGATGACGCTGTTCGATGATGATACGGTGTCTCTTTCCACCACGGAGAGCCGTGTCCGGTGTTCGCTTGCTCTGCCCGACGCCGACGATGGCTACCAGCGGCAGTATCTCGACCCCGACGAGTGGAGCGTCACAGAAAGTACGCTCACCGCCCGTGACGGCAACTACTTCTTACACATCGGCTTTCGCCGACTCAAGACCGATACCGAGAGAAACACCGCCGAGGACGGGACGGTTCTCGGGGTTGACCTCGGTATCGAAAACCTCGCCGTCACCAGCACAGCCCGTTTCATCAACGGGCGAGAGTTAACTCACACACTCCGCGAGTTCGAGAAAGTGCGGGCCGGCCTCCAGCAGACCGGCACCCGAAGTGCCCACCGAACCCTTGAACAGTCGAGTGGTCGGGAACGTCGCTACGTCCGCGACGTACTCCACCGGGCGTCGAACGCCATCGTAAATGAAGCACTCCGGTACGACTGCGACATAATCGCGTTCGAGGACCTGACGCACATCCGCGAGCGAACTGGCGCGTCGTGGGGGCATCGGTGGGCGTTCCGAACGCTGTACGAACAGGTGGAGTACAAAGCCGAAGCGGTTGGAATTGCGGTGAAGCAAGTCGGTTCTGCGTACACGTCGAAGCGATGTGCCGAGTGTGGCTTCACGGCAGACGAGAATCGCCCGACTCGCACTGACTTCCGGTGTCAGAAGTGCGGGGTGGAAGCAAACACGGACTACAACGCGGCGAAAAACATCGGTCTGCGGTATGTCCGCCGGGGTCAACAGTCGTCTCGGCGGACGGGCAACAGTCAACTTGCCCTAAAGTCCGGAACAGTGACGCCGAGTGGCGGATTTACCGCCCACCCAGACGGGTTCGAAGCCGAGTTCATGGACAAGCCCCACCCTCCACGAGCGAACCCCTCCGGGTGAGCGAAGTAGGGTGGGGTAGTTGACCCCTCGCTCTCCCGTGAGCGAGCCCGGACGGGAGCCCGGTCGCGGCGAGTCAGACCGGCAGGAACTCCCGCAGCGTCCTTGCGTACAGTCCGGGCATACGGCGCCGTGACCCCCGCAGCGCGTTGCGGAGCGCACCGGTCGCGTCCTCGGAGACGCCCTCGCCGTGACCGACCAGCACGCGGTCCGGTGCGAGGTCGCCGAGCGTGCTCCGCGGCGGCAGTGCCCGGCGCGCGGGGTGAACGCCCAGACGCTCGCCGTCGGCGAGGAAGTACGACGAGGTCCCCACAGACTCGGGGACGACCAGCGTCGACCTCTCGCCGTCGCCGGTCGGACCGGTCCGGGCCTCGGGGTCGAGTGTCGGCGCCGGGGCTTCCGGGCCGTCGTAGAGAGCGACCTCCTTCCAGACGGGCTGGTCGACGACCGGGATCGCCCGGTAGCCCGTGCCGGGGAGGTAGTCGTCGAAGTACTCGACGGGAACGCCGTCGGGGGCGGCACGCTTCATCCAGCGCGGGACGTAGACCGGGACGTCGTGTCGCCGAGCGAAGGCCGCGGCGTCGCGAGTGTGCCGGTCCAGCCCGACGACGACGCCGACCACCTCTCCCAGGTCGGCGTACACCGCCTCGACGTCGGCGGCGTCGACGGGGTCGACCAGCCACACCTCACCGTCGACCGCGAGGGCGTGACTCGTCCGCCGCATCGTCTCGTCGGGGTGTGCGATCCAGCCGACCCCGTCCTCCCACTGGTCCACCACGCGTGGGTCGCCGCCAGGACCGCTCTCCTTCAGTGTCATACCGGAGCGACGAGGGGAACGGCTAAAACTCCCGCGCACCGGGATCGCGGCGTGCTCAGTCGACTCCGCTGGCTCGGGCTGGAGACCGTCGCCCTGGAGACCGCCCGTGCGTTCTACGATCCGCTCGTTCCCGACCGCGTCGACGAGGTCGATCCCGCCGTCGCGGCGTTGGGAGGCGTCGAGACCGACGCGACCGACGAGAACGAAAGGGGCAGGACTACGAGAGCCGCCGACGGCGAGGCGCTGGTCTACCGTGTCGGCGGCGGCGACCCGGCGACGCGGCTGGTGCTCCGTCGACCCCGCTCCGTGCCGCGGGGTGGACTGCACACCCACTACGCGCTGTCCGTGCCCCGCGAGGAGTACGACGACTGGCGCGCACACCTCGCCGCCGACCACCCCGTCGCGGAGCACGACTTCGGCTCGATGCGGTCGCTGTACGTCTCCGATCCCGACGGTAACTGCGTCGAACTCGCCGGCGTCGACGTCGACGGCCCCGGGGTGGACGGCGTCTTCGAGGTCGTCCTCGAAGTGCGAGACCTGCGGCGGGCGCGGGCCTTCTACGAGACCTGGGGGTACGGGGTCGTCGACGAGGGAGCGCACCGTCTGCGACTGTCGGGTCCGGGCGCGACCCCCGACCTGGAACTGTGGGAGCCACGCCTGGGCATCGCCGACGCCCGCGGCGGCGTCCACGTCGGTCTCGGGGTCGGGACGCCCGACCCGGCCGCGGCCGCGTCGACGGTGCGGGACCGCGCCCGTCTCGTCGAGCGCCACGGCGAGACCCGACGGGTCGTCGACCCCGACGGTCACCACGTCACGCTGGTCGCCGAGGGCTGAGGGCGGCGAGATCCGGCGGCGACCGGGGATTTATGTCTCGCAGCGTCGGAGCGAAGGTATGGACGACGACGCGGGCGGGGCGCCGACACGGACACGACGTCGCTTTCTCGGGGCGGTCGGCGCGACCGCCGCGTTCGGACTCGCCGGCTGTGCCGAGCGGTCCAGGCGACCGAGCGGAAAGACGCTGACCGAGGTCGAGGCGACCACGTACGCGCGCGACGTGGGCGAGGCGAACGACCAGGGGACGAGTGCGTACACCGACGTCTACCGGGCGACGATCGACTCCGTCGCGCTGGTCCGCTCGTACCGGGCCACCGGTGCCGGCACCGGCTCCGCCTTCGTCTACGACGACGAGCATCTCGTCACCAACCAGCACGTCGTCGAGGACGCCGAGGACATCGAGGTGCGGTTCGCCCGCGGCGACTGGCGCGACGGCGAGGTCGTCGGGACCGACGTGTACAGCGACCTGGCGGTCGTCCGCGTCGAGGAGGGTCCGGACTACGCCACGCCGCTCGACCTCGTCGAGTCGGACCCGCCGATCGGCGCCGAGGTGGTCGCGCTGGGCAACCCGTTCGGTCTCGGCGAGTCCGTCTCCGCCGGCATCGTCAGCGGCGTCGACCGCTCGCTGCCCTCCGTGAACGACTTCGTCATCGCCGACACGGTCCAGACCGACGCCGCCGCGAACCCCGGCAACTCCGGCGGCCCGCTGGTCACGCTCAACGGCCGGGTCGTCGGCGTGGTCACCGCCGGTCGGGGCAACGACGTCAACTTCGCCGTGTCGGCGGCACTCGTACGCCGAGTCGTCCCCGCGCTGCTCGAAGACGGCTCCTACGAGCACTCCTACGTCGGCATCGGACTTACGAGTGTGACGCCGACGATCGCCGAGGCGAACGACCTGGAGGCGGTCCGCGGCGTGCTCGTCGTCGAGGTCGTCGAGGACGGCCCCAGCGACGGCGTCCTCCAGGGCTCGCCGGACTCGTCGACCGTCAACGGTCAGCGGGTACCCGTCGGCGGCGACGTCATCTCGGAGATGGCCGGCCGGTCGATCCCGACGCAGGACGCCCTGTCGACGTTTCTCGCGCTGAACACGAGTCCCGGCGACACCGTCCCCACCGTCGTCCTCAGGGACGGCGAGCGCGTGGAGGTGGACATCGAACTCGGTGTCCGTCCGGACCCGGACGCCGCGCTCGTCCCCGGCGACGGACTGTTCCGGTAGCCGACGTTCAGAGCCGGTCGGTGTCGACGCCGACGTCCGGCGGCGCCACGACCAGAAAGCCACGGAAGTGGACGATCTCGCCGCCCCGCTCGGTCACCTCGCGGGCGAAGCCGGCGGCACGCTCGTTCACGTCGCCGTCGACCGACAGCACCAACAGCCGGTCGTCCTCGACGGCCGCGACCCACTCCTCGGCGGGCGTGGTGCCGTCGAGCACGCCCAGCTCGACGCGCGTTTCCCGCTCTTTCCGTTCCTCCTCGTCGATCTGGTCCTCGACGGCACGCAGGTCGAGATCGAACTCCGTCATTTCCTCGCTCCTGACGGCCGCCGATCAAAAGCGTTGTTCAGCGTCTGACGGCCGGCTGACGGGGCGTGTCACGCCGGCGGGTCGCCCTCGTCATCGTCGACGGTCCCGCCGGCCGCGGCCGTCCGCACGCGTTTCCACTTGCCCTCGTTCTCCAGGCGCTCCTGCAGGCGGTCGGCGTACTCGTCGGTGAGTCGGTCGGCGCGACGGAGGACGGCCTCGGCGTCGTCGCCGCTACCGCCGCGGCCGCCGCCGCCGAGACCGAGGGCGTCTTTCACGGTGTCGACGATGCCGGAGTCGGAACCGGAGCCGTCACTACCGCCGGTGCCCGGACCCATCGGTCCCGCCCGTTGGTCGATCGTCTGCATCTCGGAGGCGACGTGTTCGACCTTGCTGGTGTCGGCGACGAGCCGGGCGTGCTCCGGGTCGTCGGCGTCCTCGACGCGGAACTCGGTGGCGGTCATTACGAGCCCCCACTGCTGACTCGAGAACTCCGACTCGGTGACCCGACGGGAGAACTCCTGGTCGACGGCCATCCGGTCGCCGACGATGAGGTCCTGCCACTCGCTCATGTCCCTCGACAGGCGGTCGAACGGCTTGAGGGTTGTCCTCGCGGGAGCGGCCGTCGGCCGCGACGGCCGCCGATTCCGGTGGGTTCAAGCGGTCGTCGCCGCTACCGCTCGGTATGCCGACCAGCACGGCGGACGCGGTCTGGCGGGGCGACCTGCGCAGCGGCGAGGGAACGATGTCGGCGGACAGCGGCGCCTTCGAGAGGCTGGCGTTCACGTTCGCAACCCGCTTCGGCGACGACGACGGCACCGACCCCGAGGAGCTGATCGGGGCCGCCCACGCCGGCTGCTTCTCGATGGCGCTGTCGAACGAGCTCGACGAGGCGGGCTACACGCCCGAGGAAGTCGCCACGAACGCCGAGGTGACCGTCGAGGACGGCGGCATCGTCCGAGTGGCGCTGACCGCCCGCGCCGCAGTCCCGGACGCCGACGCCGACGCCTTCGACGAGATCGCACGGGAGGCCAAGGAGAACTGCCCGGTCTCGCGGGCGCTGGCCGGCGTCGAGATCACCCTGGACGCGACGCTGAACTGACCTGACCGGGCGATTTTGGAGCCGCCCGGGGCGACCCCGCTTCCGGGCGGGCTGGCCGAAGCACTCGGACCCGTCCTTCCCCGGCCGTGTGAGGGCCACGGTCGGACCCGTGCGAGGGCCGCGGTCGGAGGGAGCGGAACGGGCACATCACTACCGAGCCCGGCGACCCGGTCGCTCGGGGTCTGATCGTCGCCGCGGCACTGGTGGGACTCGTCCGCTACCGGCTGGTCGTCGACTCCGCGGGTCGGCGGGTCGCGGGACTGGATCGATTTTTTAGTGCGACCGGGCTGGGAACAGGGCTTGCGCTGGCGGTCTGACGGCGACTGATGGCTTACTTCGACGAGCACCCCGACCGGTCAGGGGAGTGCCGAGCGCCGAGCGGGCGCTCAGTCGAGCAGATTCCCGGTCAGCCGGACGGTCTCGTCGCCGTCGGGGGCGTGCACCTCGGCGTCGGCGCCGGCGGCACGCACCTCGCGGGCGAACTCTTCGGGGTCCTGCTCGATCGGCGGGAACGTGTCGTAGTGCATCGGGAGGGCGTGGTCGACACCGAGCCAGTCGACGGCGATCGCCGCCTGCCACGGCCCCATCGTGAAGTGGTCGCCGATCGGGACGGCGGCGGCGTCGGGGTCGAGGAAGGAGCCGATCACGTCCCGCATCTCCGTCATCAGGCCGGTGTCGCCGGCGTGGTAGAAGGAGACGGACTCCTCGTCGCGGGTCCGCGCGGGGACGGTGTCGCCGATCACGTAACCTGCCGGCGTGCCGAGGTCGTGCTCGTAGGACGTGTTCGCCCCGTTCGTGTGGTCGGCGCGGTGCATCGTCACGTGGGCGTCGCCACACTCGACGGTGCCGCCGAGGTTCATGCCGACCGTGTCGGCGACGCCGAACTCGTCTTCAACGTAGGCGGCGAGTTCGGGCGTCGCCACCACCGTGGTGTCGGCGAACTCCGGGACGTGGGCGACGTGGTCCGCGTGGCCGTGTGTCAGCAGCACGAAGTCCGGGTCGAGCGTCGCGGGGTCGACGTCGGTTTTCGGATTGTCGAAGAAGGGGTCGACCAGCAGGTCGGTGCCGTCGAGTGAGACGTGCCACGTCGAGTGGCCGTGCCAGGTGAGGTCCATGCGAACGGGACTACGGGCGGCGACCGAATAAACCCCACTCCGGAGCGCGGACGGGAGTCGCCCCGTCGTCGTGCCGGTGGAGACGGAAGCGGCACGGGAGGATGCGGACGTTCATGTCGGCGGACCGACTCCGTCGGATATGCTCACGCTCGACCTGGAGAACTTCGTCGTCGAGTTCGAGGCGGGATCGCTGAAGACCGTCGGCACGCCGGACACGTCCGCGACGGTGAAGCTGTACCATCTCGACAGCGTCGAGGCTCGGGCGTTCGGCGACGAGCGCGTGAAAGTCGCCGCCGAGGACGGCGAGGGTAACACGGTGGAGATGGCGCTCGCGCCCGAGGACCTGCGCTCGCTCGCGGCGGACCTGCGCGACCTCGACTTGGACGACGAGTGGCCGACCGTCGAGTGAGCCATTGCGGCGCTGCGTCGCGCTCAGCGTCGCAAATCCCCGCCGACCGGCGGCTCCGAGGACGAAAACGACGAGAACCGGGAGTTCGCGCGCGAAATCCGCGCTCAGCGGTCGAAAGGAGAGTCAGTCGACGTACGGCGCACAGACCGACTCGACGCCCTCCTCGAAGTCGATCCGGGGCTCCCAGCCCGTCGCCTCCCGCAGCTTGGAGACGTCGAACCGCTGCTGGTAGTTGTAGTTCCTCAGCGGCACCGGCTCGTACGCCGGCTCGACGTCCGTCCCCAGGGCGTCGTTCAGCAGGTCGACGGTCTCGTTAAAGGAGACGTTCCGGCCGGTGCCGACGTTGTACGATCCTTCGAGACGGTGCTCGGCGACGGCCTCCATCGCCCGGACGGCGTCCTCGACGTGGACGTAGTCACGCGTCTGCGTGCCGTCACCCCACAGCACCGGGCGTTCGCCGTCGGCCATCTCCGCGGCCCACTGGGAGACGGTGTTGGCGTACTCGCCCTTGTGGGCCTCGTTGCCGCCGTAGCCCTGGTAGACCGAGGAAAAGCGCGTCGAGGCGACGTGGACGTCGTCGTGGAACTCGTTGTAGTACTCCATGTAGCGGTCGCGGGCGAGCATCGACGCCTCGTAGCAGGTCGCCGCCCGCACGTCGTCGGTCTCGCGGGCCGGCAGGTCGGCGTCGTAGATCGAGGACGTCCCGGCGTAGACCACCGCCTCGGCGTGCTCGCGGACGCGCTCGATGACGTTGACCGTCCCCTCGACGTTGACGCGGGTGCCCTGTTGGGGGTTCTCTTCGAGCATCGATCGCGAGGAGTGGGCAGCGAGGTGGAAGACGACGTCGACGTCGGCGGGCCAGTCGTCGTCGAGGGCCGAGGCCTCGACGAACTCCACCCCGGGGTCGAGGTTCTCCGGCGTGCCGAGGTGGAGGTCGTCGACGGCGACCACCTCGTTCGCGTCGGCGAGGTAGTTCGCCAGGTTCGATCCGACGAAACCCGCACCGCCCGTCACTAGAATGCGTTCGTCTCGCATGTCACCTGGAACCACGAGCGGCGACAAGTGGGTGTCGGTTCACCCGCGTGTCGGACCGTGGGGGTGCGTCCTCGGCTGCCGGTCGTACGTGGGCACGTTTTAAGACCGTGACAGACGTAGTCGAGACAATGTCATCGATCGAACTGACGCCGAGCCAGCGCACGATCCTCGGTGCCCTGGTCAACCTCCACCGCGAGCACGAGGACCCTGTCAAGGGCGAGACCATCGCCGAGGAGGTCGACCGCAACCCCGGCACGATCCGCAACCAGATGCAGAGCCTGAAGGCACTACGGCTGGTGGAGGGGGTGCCGGGACCGAAAGGCGGGTACAAGCCGACCGCACGGGCGTACGACGCCCTCGAAGTGCAGCAGATGGACGAGCCGGCGAGCGTGCCGCTGAGCAGGGACGGGGAGACGGTCGAGGGGCTCAACGTCGAGTCGATCGACCTGACGAGCGTTCACCACCCGGAGAAGTGTCGGGCGGAGGTGCGCGTGCAGGGGTCGATCCGGGGCATCCACGAGGGCGACGAGGTGCGCGTCGGGCCGACGCCGCTCTCGAAGCTCGTCGTCGACGGGATCGTCGAGGGGAAAAACGACACGGAGAACGTCCTCATCCTCTCGATCGCCGACATGGTGGCTCCGGCGGAGGAGCCCGGGAAGTGAGCCGGTCACGGACTCGGGGTGGCCGGTCGCCGCGAGCGCGGTCTCGCGACAGTCTGACGGTCACAGGTGTGAGCCAGGGGACGACGAGAGGGGGACGGGCCGGCGGCGACCGGGTTTCGGAGCCCTCGTAACGGTCGGTGTCACAGGGCCGGCCACGACGACAGTCGCGGTGTTGGGGGCCGGCTACGCTGGATCGAAGACCGCACAGCTGCTCGGCCGCGAGCTCTCGGACCGTGACGCCGAGCTCGTCTGGGTCTCCGACCGCGACTACCACCTCGTCCTCCACGAGGCCCACCGCGTGGTCCGCGATCCCGAGGTGGCCGACGCCGTCACGGTCCCTGTCGCCGAGATCGCGCCGGGCGCCGAGTTCGTCGAGGGCACAGTCGACCGAGTCGACGTCGAGGAGCGCACCGTCGCCGTCGACGGCGCCCGCGACGTCGAGTACGACTACGCCTTGATCGCGCTGGGCTCGGAGACCGCCCTCTACGGCATCCCGGGCGTCGACGAGCACGCCCACGCGCTGAAGACCCTCGACGACGCGCTCGGAATTCACGAGGTCGTCGTCGACGCGGCCGCGTCGGCGACGCACGACGACCCCGCCCGCGTCGTGGTCGGCGGCGCTGGCCTCTCGAGGGTCTAGACGGCCGGCGAGGTCGCCGAGTACCGCGACCACTACGACGCCTCGGTCGAGGTCCGTCTCGTCGAGGCGCCGGAGGAGGTGCTCCCCGGCAACGGCGAATCGGTCCAGCGGGCGCTCCGACGGCGACTGGCCGACGCCGACGTGACGGTGACGACCGGCGACCGGATCACGGAGGTAACCGCCGACGAACTCCGCTTCGACGAGGGCGACCCGCTGGAGTGTGACGTGTTCGTCTGGACCGGCGGCGTCACGGGCTGTGAGCCGCTGGCGTCGCTGGCGGTCGACCGCGAAAAGTACTCGGACCGCGTGCTCGCGGACGTCACCTTCCGGACCTCCGACGAGCGGGTGTTCGCCGTCGGCGACGCCGCCGTGATCGAGGGTGCCGACGGCGACGACCCCCCACCGCCGACCGCACAGGCCGCCTGGCAGGCCGCTGACGTCGCCGCCGGGAACCTCCTCCGCGCGATGGACGGCCGCTCGCTCGAACGCTGGCGCTACGAGGACGAGGGCACGCTCGTCTCGGTCGGGGAGCGCGCCGTCGCTCACGACGTTATGTATGTCGGCCGACACGTTCGGCTCCCTGCCGGCGGTCTTTCTGAAGAAGTTCGTCGCCGCCCGGTGGATCGCCGACATGAGCGACTGGCGCACCGCCCTCGGTGCCTGGGGCGTGCTGTAGCTCGACCGACGGTCGTCGGGTCAGTCCAAGTCGACCGACAAGCCGGGGTGCCAGCGGTCGACGCCGGCCTCGCACTTTCGCTGTCCATCCGGGCGAGGACCGACGCCGCGAGACTCGCGGTCTCGGCGGCCGCCGTCTAGTCCCTCGATGGCGAACTCGCCGGTGTCACGGTCGGCGTACACCGTGCAGACTGGCCCCGCACGAAGACCGAAGATCGACGCTAGCGTGAGCACGGCCGCGGCCTCCGTCTCGACGTTTTGCACGCCGGTACGGCGCAGCTCCTCCAGCAGCGCCTCGCTGTCCGGCGGCTCGTAGCCACCGAACGCCGGCCGCGACTGCCCGGCGTAGAAGGAGTCCGTCGTCGCCGTCACGCCGACGGCGCACGGCGCCGCTCGTGATCACCAGGTCGCCGACGGAGGTCTCGGGCTGTAGAGCCCCGCAGGAGCCGACTCGCAGGAGCGTGTCGGCGCCCGCCCGGGCGAGTTCCTCGACCGCGATCGCCGCCGAGGGGGCACCGATCCCCGTCGACGTGACCGACACCAGCACCCCCTCGACCTCGCCGGTGGCCGTGCGGTACTCCCGCCCGCGAGCCACCTCCCGGGACTCGTCCCACAGGTCCGTGACAGGTCGACGCGGTCGGGATCGCCCGGCAATAGCACCGTCCCGGCCACCTCGTCGGGGGTGACCGCTAGGTGGTACTGCCGCTCGGCGTTCGGGTCCTCGCTGTTCCGCGTCGCGTCCTCGATCATGACTGCGCGCTCGCCACCGCCGGGCAGAGGCGTTGCCATGCACCGCCCGCTCGTCGCCTCCTCAGAATCTCCTTCGTCGAAGTGTCCGGTCGCTCGCGAACTGCTCGCGACACGGAAGCGGGCCGAGAGGGATTTGAACCCCCGTCCATCTGGTTAAAAGCCAGACGCTCTGCCTGACTGAGCTACCGGCCCTATCGGACGGTAGGACAGGGGCCGATTAAACCCTCCGTCTCTACTGCTCCGGTTCGCACAGCGTCTCGATGACGGCCCCGAGCGGGCGGTCGTCCAGTACGGCGCGACGCCGGGCGGCCCGGTACAGCGCGGGCGGGAGTTCGACGGTCACCTCGCCGAGTGCGACTCCGACCGCCGCCAGTGCCGACTCGACCGACACGCCGTCGGTCACGTCGCTGACGACCGAACGGACCTCGCGCACGCCGAGGTCGTCGTCGACGGCGGCGAAGGCGACGGTCAGCCGCGCCTGCCCCTCCAGGCGGGCGACGTGTTTCGCTCCCGACGGCGCCAGCCGTCCGGCGGCGACCTCCCGGCGGACCGCCCGCGGCAGGTCGTGCACCCGTGCCCAGGTGCGCACGAAGGGGACGCCCACGCCGACCCGGTCGGCCGCCGCGCGGTACGATCCCTCGCCGCGGACGAGGGCGGCCGCGGCGGCGGCTCCCCGGAGCATCGTCACGCTGTCGTCGGGGTCGTCGGTCGCGAACGACTGCACCACCTCGGCGGCACGCTCCCTGTCCGCCGGATCGTCGGGGTCGAAGGCGACGGCCTCCTCGGTCGACCGGCCCGTGACGGAGCTGTCCCCCCGGACTACCGGCTTACCGACCGGTGACTGGCGGCCGGTCTCCGGGTCGGTCGTGTCGCCGTCGATGGACTCGCCGCCGTCGGGTCGTCGACCGCTCCGGTCCCCGTCGGAGGTCATACGAGCGGATCGGTCGGCACCGGCAAAAAGGCGCGGTCGCGGGGTCAGTCCTCGGCACTGCGCTGCTCCGAGAGGTGTTCCCAGACCTCGGCACAGCCACAGCCGTCCGCGAGACCGTCAAGGTAGGCGAGACGCTCGTCGTCTTCGGGGTCGGCGTCACTCGGGACCTCGTCGTTACCGTCACCGTCACCGTCACCGTTGGCGCCCGCCCGGTCGCTCTCGGTCACTCACTCGTCAGTGTTCAGGGTCAGAATAAAAGGGTACCGGTGTTTCGGGCGGCGATTCCGGTCAGAGCTCACCCCGGAGGCGGAGTTCCGACTCCGTGACGGTCTCGACGGCGTCGCCGTGGACCTCGATGTCGTCCTCGTCGGCGTCGCCGAAACCGAGCGACTGTATCAATGCCTCGCCGACGTCCGGGTCCGGCTCGACGTACGCGACGCCGTCGTCGACCTCGGTAACGATACCGATCTGCTCGCCCTCTGCGTCCATCAGGAACTTGCCCTCGTCGTCCTCCGTAAGGACTGCCATGCGTGAGCCGTGTCGGCCAGCCGGCAAATACGTGTCGGGTCTCCGACCTCCCCGTAGGGGCTGCTCGTCCGGCGAGACGTCCAGCGTCAGTGTCGTCACCCGCTCCCAGTCGCGCTCGTCGACGACCGTCACCTCGTCAGTGCCGTACACGTGGAGGTGGTCGTCCACGTAGACCGCACGGACGGCCCGACCGTCGACGTCGACGGTCGTCTCGTAGTCAAGCGCCGCGTCGCCGGCGGCGGTGTCGTACCCGAGGACGTGCCCGCCGTCGGCGCCGGGGACGAACACCACCTCGTGCCGCGGGTCGTTCAGGAAGGCGTGGTGGGTCCGCTCGATCGCCGACCAGTCGTCGAGGACCACGTCGTCGACGACCGTCGGGTCGGCCGGATCGGACACGTCGAAGACGACGGCCCTCACGTCGCCGTCCTCGCGGTCGACGCCGAGCACGCGGTCCTCGCCGACCGGGTGGAGATACCGGGAGAAGCCGGGCAGTTCCACCGCACCGAGTTCCGTCGACTTCTCCGGGGCGGAGAGGTCGACCACGTGGAACGGGTCGACCCGTCGGAAGGTGACGAGGTAGGCGGTGTCGCCGACGAACCGGGCCGCGTACACTCGCTAGCCCCGGCACATACCCCTCGCGGCGTCCTCGACCGAGAGGTCGTCGTCGAGGACGTAGACGTCGTTGGCGGACTCGGCGTCGCCCGCACTCGGGACGGCCGTCGCGATCCGCAGCCGCCCGTCGCTCGCGTCCGTCGAGAACTGGTTCAGCGGAACTCCCGGCACCGTCCCGTGGGTCTCGACCGTCGACTTACCGTCGCCGTTGCCGTCGCCGTCGCCGCCGACGCCGACGCGGACGACCCCTGTGGTGACGAGTTCGCGCTGGCGGTCACCGAGACAGGTCTCGAACCCCTCGCAGAACCGTTCTCCCGACTCGTCGGGGTCGTCCGTGCGCTCGAAGTACACCCGAACCGTCGCCCGCACCTCGGCCCGGTAGGCCGCCGGCGTCAGGTCGTACGACTCGACCTCGCGGAGTCGCTCGCGGGCGGCGTCGTCGCCCGCCCGTCGGCTTTCGGCAGTGACGTCGACGGAACGCCCGCCGAGGGCGACGACCCGTGACGAACGCGCCCGAGGCTCGGTGACGTACTCGCTGAACGCCGCCGGCGACTCGAACCGTGACAGCGCCCCGGCAGTCCGTCCGTCGTGTCGCCGTCGTCAGTAGCGGGCGTGATGTCGCCGGAGCCGGAGCTGGAGCCGGGGCCGGACTATGCGGAGATCACTGCCACGGTTCCAGCCCCGACGACCACGCCGAGGGTGGCCGCCACGAGTCCCTCTCTCATGGTCGACACGAGCACCCGGGGAGTCGTCCCAGTGTCTCAGGCTGAAAGACGCGTTTGAGCGAGCGACCGCGGCCGGAACCGGGGACCGTCGGGAGGACTGGCGGCGAGCGCAAGCGAGGGCTACTTCCGTCGGCGGCGGCTTCCGACCCCATGGACGACGACCTCATCGACACGGGCGGACTCTCGGCGGAGCGACGGTCGCTGCTGCCCGGGACCGGTTTCTTCTACCCCGACTCGCTGGACGAGGACCGCGCCGACGAGCGAGCCGCGGCGGCGCTGTCGGGCGCCGACACGGCCGTCGTCGCCGACCCCGACGCCGACGGTCTCGCCTGTGCCGCGCTGCTGCGGGCGGCGTTCGGGCGCCCTACGGACGGCACGGCGATCGAGACGCTACGGTCGCGCACGGCCGACGGCGACGGCGACAGAGACGAAGGCGAGGACGAGAACGAGGACGAGGCGACGTGGACACACGGCGTCGTCGACGACCGCGACCCCGAGGACCCGGTCGCGGCGGTCGTCGAGGCAGTCGAGAGCGACGACGAGGAGGAAGAGGACGAGAGACCGGGAGTCCGGGCCGGAAGCGACGTGGCGCTGGTGCCGGCGGGGCCGTACGACATCGCCGAGGGGCTCGCCCGGGTCGTCGCTCACGGCGCGGCCGACATCGACGTGTTCGTCTGTGACGTCTGCCCGGACGAGTTCGCCGCGATCGACGTCGAACTCGCGGCGGTGGTCGAGCACGCCGGCCGGGTACGCTGGTTCGACCACCACCAGTGGGACCCCGAGGTCGCGGCGGCGGTCCGCGAGGCCGGCGTCGAGCTGGTCGTCGGCGAGTCGGACGCCGAGTGCACGGCCGACGTGACGCTGCGGTCGGTCGAGTACGACTTCCCCGAGCGTCTCGTCGACCTCGTGAGCGTCACGCGAGACCACGACCTCTGGATCAAGGAGGACCCCCGCAGCGACGACCTCGCGGACCTGTCGTACTGGCTGGACGGCGAGACGTACGCCGAGGTCGTCCGCGAGTACGGCGCCGACCTGCCGGGTGTCGCCGTCGACTACCTCGAACGGCGCCGCACCGAGAAACGGGACCGCATCGACCGTGCCGTCGGTCGTGCCGACACCCACGAGGTCGACGTCCACGGTCTGCCCGCCGACGAACGGGCGGACGGCGAGGGGGACGAGCCGGACCCGCTGACGGTGGCGGTCACCTACGGTCGCTGCTCGCAGAACGAGGTGGCCGAGCGACTGCGCGAGCAGGGGGCCGACGCCGCCGTCGTCGTGAAGCCCAGCGGCAGCGCGAGCGTCAGAGGGTCGGCGACGTTCCGCCGCGCCCACGAGGTCGCCCGCCAGGTCGGCGGCGGCGGTCACCCGCAGGCCGCGGGCTGCAAACCCGACGTCTACGACGACATGCTCGACTACGCCCACCACTGGACCACACGCGGCGCGGTGACGCGCCGGGCGATCCTCGCCGCCTTCGAGTCGCTGGACTGAGCTCAGCCCTCGGCCACCCACCGGTCCGAGTACGCCACGCCACAGGAGCACTGCGCGTAGGCGTGGACGACGTCGCCCTCGGCGTACAGTCCCTGGCCGTCCGGCTGGTGGGCCTCGACGAAGGCGAACAGAAAGCGAGCGTGGTGGTCGTCGTCGGTCTCGTCGTTCTCGCCGTCGACCTCCCCGCTCGTGTCGTCCAGGCAGGTCCCGCCGGTGAGACTCCGCCATACGTCGCCGTCGCGGCCGCGGGCGCGACCGGCGAAGCTCATCGCGTCGACGCCCGTCGCGGCGGCGAAGGCCTGCCGACCGCGCTCGCCGTCGACGACCACCACCGTACCGCCGTCGACGCGCTCGCCGCCGCCGGCACCCGCGAGGCGGTCGGGGTCGTCCACCGCGTCGTCCGAGAGGTACACCAGCAGCTCGGACGGTCGCTCGCCCGCCAGGAAGCCGCGTCGGCGCTCGTCCATCGACGAGTCGTCGGGCCGGCACACGGAAAACGGGCGCGGTCGCCCGTCGTCGAGTCTCCCCGCTGGGCCGGCCACGCCCGACAACGCTCAGCCGTCGAGAGTGCGGGCGATGTCGGCCAGGTCGTCGTCGCGCTCGCGTCGCTGCCGGTAGGTGACCGACTCGCCGGGGTCGCGCAGACCGTACCGCTCGCCGACCGACAGCACGTCGACGAGAACGGGGTTGCCGGCGGTCAGGCCGCGCTCGTCGGCCCACGTCGCCAGCCGGTCGGTCGCGCCGTCGGCGGCGCTCGACGGGTCGCGGGCCATGTCGGGCGTGTCGTACACACCCGGAAAGAAGGGTGCGCCGTCGGTCGCCTCGCGGGCACGGGCGTGACGGACCGTCCCGTCGAGGAGTACGCGGACGACGGTGCCGGTCTCGAAGGCGTCGCCGTCGGCGGTGGGCGCGAGCAGGCGCAGCCCGGGACCGAACCGCTCCAGGTGTGCCCGCACGCTGCGGACGGAGGGGTGGTCGGCCGGGAGGTCGGTCACGCTACTCGTCGTCCTCGCCGAGCAGTTCCGCCACGCTCGCCTCGCCGCGCTCGGCGATCTCGGCGTTTACCTGCTGGATGTCGTCGCTGACTTCGTTGCCGCGGACGGTGATCCGGCGTCGCTCGCCGTCGCGGCTGGGGCGGTAGCCCGTGCCGCCGGTGGCGAGCACCTCGCTCAGGGCCGGTCCGTCGACGTCCTCGTGCATCGGACGGCCGGTGTCGTCCGAGCCGCCGGTGATCCGCAGCGTATAGCCACTCAGATCGACGGCGGCGCCGTCGACCTCCTCGCCTATCGAGCGGCCGAGAAAGCGGTTCGCGTCCTGTCCGTCCGTCTCGAACTGGTGTGCGGTCCCGGTCTCGGGATCGCCGACGACGACCGTGAACGTAGCCATACCAGACGAGAGCGGGCCGCCGTGCAAAAGCGTATTGAAACGCCGACCCCTCGACCGGTCGTGACCGAGGACGCCCCCGAAGCGGGCGGCGACGCGCGGTCGGTCGACGCGGAGCGACTGGCCGACGCGCTGGCGACCTTCGACGGCACGTCGGGGGAGCGCCGCGCCGTGGCCCGGGCCGCCCGCGACCTGGCCGACGACGGTCGGCTGGCGGCGGACCGCGGGGTCGAGCCGGCCGTGACCGCCGAGACCGTCGTCCGCGAACTCCGACAGGCGCCCGACGGCGGGCCGAGCGAGCGGTGGAACTGGTGGGTCGGCTCGCTCGACGTCGCCTACGGCGGGTACCGGGCGTTCGCCGTCCGACGGTTCCGGGCGGACGGGGACGCGACCGGGTGACCCTGGCGAGTCCAGGCAGCGAGTCACGGACGACGGCGACAGCGAGCGGAGCGCCGGCGAGTCAGGGGCGGCGACGGCGGCGAGCGGGGCGCCGTCCGCGGAGGGGACGGGCCGGACCGACGGACACATGCGCCTCCGTCCTCGACCGTGGACCGATGGAGGTGCGCTTTCTGGGCGGTGCCGGCGAGGTCGGGCGCTCGGCGCTGCTGGTCGACGACCGGCTACTGCTCGACTTCGGCGTGAAGACGGGCACGCCGACCACCTACCCACTGGGACTGCGCTCGGTCGACCCCGAGGCGGTCGTCGTCAGCCACGCCCACCTCGACCACGCCGGGGCGCTGCCGACGCTGATGGGCGCCCCCGACGCCGAGGAACGGCCGGAGGTGCACTGGACGCCGCCGACGGACGAACTCGCGCGGCTGCTCGCCCGCGACACGCTCCGGCTGGCCGACGGCTACGACTGTCCGTTCACCGCCGAGGACGTCCGCCGGCTCATGGAGCAGAGCGTCCACCACGGCTACCGCGAGCCGTTCGAGGCCGCCGGTCACCGCGTCGAGTTCCTCGACGCCGGCCACGTTCCCGGGAGCACACACGTCCTCGTCGACGAGGGTCCCGCGGACACGGAGGGTGACACCCGCCTGCTGTACACCGCGGACTTCAACACCGAGGACCAGCGACTGCTCGCCGGCACGACCGCCCGTCCCGACGCCGACGCGGTGGCCGTCGAGTCCACCTACGCCTTCGACGAGCGACCGCCCCGCGAGGAGATCGAGACGGCGTTCGTGACCCGCGTGCGGCGGACGCTGCGGCAGGGCGGCACCGTTATCGTCCCCGCCTTCGCGGTGGGGCGCACTCAGGAGATGATGGCGGTCTGTGCGCGGGCCGGCGTCGACTGCTACGTCGACGGCATGGGTACTCGCGTCACGGACCTGTTCCGCCGTCACCGGGACTTTCTCCGCGACCCGGACGCGCTCGACGCGGCCGCCTCGAACGCCCGCACCGTCGACGGGCGGCCCGGCCAGCGCGAGCGCATCGCCGAGCAGTCCACCGTCGTGATCACCACGAGCGGCATGCTCCAGGGCGGACCGGCGATGACGTACGTGCCGGCGGTGCGGTCGAACCCCGCGAACCTCGTCGCGCTGTCGGGCTACCAGGTCGAGGACACACCCGGTCGCGACCTCCTCGAAACTGGCAGCGCCGAGATCGACGGCCGACGGATGCCCGTCGCCGCCCAGGTCGAGGCGTTCGACTTCTCCGCACACGCCGACCGCTCCGGGCTGCTCGCCTTTCTGGACGACTACCGCGAGGCGACCGTGCTCGTCAACCACGGCGACCGCTGCGAGGCGTTCGCCGCCGACCGCCGCGAGGCGGGCTTCGACGCCCGGGCGCCGGACCGCGGCGAGACCGTCACCGTCTGAGCTCCGCGACGTCGTGACCACGGCGAGACCGTCACCGTCTGGGGGCTAGCGTGACGCCGTGACCGCCAGCGGACGACCCCATGAGCGGCGCCGAGCGGTGGGCTTAACAGCCTCGATCGGCAACAGTCTACGATGAGTTCCGGCGTCGTCGACGGGTCGGTGTTCGACGTACTCCACCCCGAGGTGCGGTCGGCGCTCGCCCGGCGGGGCTTCGAGGAGCCGACCGCGCCCCAGCGGGTCGCCGTCGAGCCGATCGCCGACGGCGAGCACACGCTCGTCGTCGCCCCCACCGGCAGTGGCAAGACCGAGACCGCCATGCTGCCGGTGCTCTCCTCGATCGTCGAGGGGCGTGCCGAACGGGCCCGCGGCGCGGACGAGGGAACGCCAGCGACGCCGTTCGGTATCTCGGCGCTGTACGTGACGCCGCTGCGGGCGCTGAACCGCGACATGCGCGAGCGCCTGGAGTGGTGGGGGGAAACACTCGACGTGGAGGTGGACGTACGCCACGGCGACACGACCCGGTACCGGCGGCGACAGCAGGCGACGGACCCGCCGGACGTGCTCGTGACGACGCCGGAGACGCTACAGGCGATGCTCACCGGCTCGCGGCTGCGGGAGGCACTCGCCGACGTCGCCCACGTCGTCGTCGACGAGGTGCACGAACTCGCCGCCGACAAGCGCGGCGCCCAGCTCACGGTGGGACTGGAGCGTCTGCACGCCCTTACGGGTGCGTTCCAGCGGGTCGGCCTCTCGGCGACCGTCGGCGACCCCGAGGAGGTGGGCCGGTTCCTCACCGGCGACCGGGGCTGTGCCGTCCGCACGGTGGCGGCCGGCTCGAACCTCGATGTCTCCGTGACCCGACCGGAGGTGACCGCCGAGGACGAGCGGCTGGCCGCCGAGCTCGCCACCGACGCCGAGACCGCGAGTCACGTGCGGGCGATCCGCGATCTGGTGCGGGCGAACGAGTCGACGCTGGTCTTCGTCAACACCCGGCAGACGGCGGAGGCGATGGGCGCTCGCGTGACCGCACTCGACCTGCCGGTCGGCGTCCACCACGGCTCGCTGTCGAAGGCGGCCCGCGTCGAGGTCGAGGACCGATTCAAGAGCGGCGAGATCGACGGACTGCTGTGTACGTCGTCGATGGAACTGGGTATCGACGTCGGTCGAGTGGACCACGTCGTCCAGTTCGGCTCGCCGCGGCAGGTGACCCGCCTGCTCCAGCGGGTCGGGCGGGCGGGCCACCGCGAGAACCGACAGTCGCGGGGGACGGTCGTCACCCGTGGGCCGGACGACACGCTGGAGGCGATGACCATCGCCCGTCGCGCCCGCGAGGGGGAGGTCGAGCCCGCCCAGATCCACGAAGGCTCGCTGGACGTCGTCGCCAACCAGGTACCGGGGATGGTAATGGAGCGGGAGGCGATCGACGCGGTGCGCGCCTACGAGATCGTCACCCGGGCGTACCCCTTCGCCGACCTGGAGCGCGGCCAGTTCAAGGCCGTCCTGCGCGAACTCGCCGGCAACCGCGTCGTCTGGCTGGAGGAGGGCCGCGACCGGATCGAGGCCACCGGCAGCACGCGCACGTACGTCTACGGCAACCTCTCGATGATCCCCGACGAGGAGACCTACGACGTGAAGGACGTCGCCGGCGGCGGGCGCGTCGGCACGCTCGACGAGCGGTTCGTCCGCAACTTCGCCGAGCCGGGAGCGACGTTCGTCCAGCGCGGGCAGATGTGGCGCGTCGTCACCGTCGAGGACGACGACGAGGTCGTCCGCGTCAACCCCGTGGAGGACCCCGCCGGCGAGGTGCCCTCCTGGGTCGGCCAGGAGATACCGGTACCGCGTGCCGTCGCCCAGGAGGTCGGCGAACTGCGCGGCGTCGCCGCTCCACAGCTGAAGCGGGCGTCCGCCGAGGCCGTCGCCGGCGACGTGGCCGGTCGCTACCCGGCCGACCGGGGGACGGTAGCCGACGGTCTGGAGCGGCTCGCGGACCACGCCGGGGACCACCCCGTGCCGACGGACGACCGGATCGTCGTCGAGGGCGGCGGCGGGACAGTCGTCGTCAATGCCGCCTTCGGTCACGAGACGAACGAGACGATAGGTCGCGTGCTCTCCTCGCTGGTGGGACAGCGTGCGGGGTCGACGGTCGGCATGGAGGTCGACCCCTACCGGATCGAGCTGGACCTGCCCCGCGGCGTCGGTCCGGGCGAGGTGGTCGAGACGCTGCGCGAGACGGAGCCCGAGCACGTCCGGTCGATCGTCGAGCTGAGTCTGAAACGGTCGGAGGCGCTGACCTTCCGACTCGCGCAGGTGGCGACGAAGTTCGGCCGCCTGGAGGGACGCCCCTCGCTGAGCGGGGAGCGCCTGCGGGCCGCCTTGGAGGACACGCCAGTCCACGAGGAGGCCGTCCGCGAGGTGTTCCACGAGGACCTCGCGGTCGACGCCGCGGGGGAGCTGCTCGCCGCGGTCCAGTCGGGCGACGTCGAGCTGGTGACGACCCGGAGTCGGACGCCGGTCGGCGAGGGCGGCCGCTCGGCGGGCCAGGAGCTGCTCGCGCCCGAGAACGCCGACGCCGACGTGGTGGAGACGGTTCGGGACCGCCTGCAGGAGGACCGCGTGCGGCTGTTCTGTCTCAACTGCGAGGCGTGGGAGCGCCGGACGAAGGTACGTCGCGTGCCGGACCAGCCGGCGTGTGGCGACTGTGAGGCCACCCGGGTCGCCGCGCTGCATCCGGCCGCCGACGAGGCCGTGCGGGCCGTGCAGGCCGACGACAAGAGCGACGAACAGGAGAAACGCACCCGCCGCGTGTACCGGAACGCCTCGCTCGTGCAGGCCCACGGCAGGCGGGCGGTCGTCGCGCTGGCCGGGCGGGGCGTCGGTCCCGACACCGCCGCCCGCATCATCAACCGCCACCGGGAGGACGACCTCGACTTCTACCGAGACGTGCTCGCCGCCGAGCGGGAGTACGCCCGCACGCGGTCGTTCTGGGACTGACCGGCGGCGACCGGCGGCGGGGAACGACCGACGATCGCCGACCCGGGAAGCACTTACCACAGGCGGTATGAGTCGGCGTATGAGGCTCGCTCGCGTCGGACTGGCCGTCGTTGGCGTCCTGCTCGTGCTCGCCGTGGTCGGCCTCCTCGTCGGCGCTTTCGCGGTGCCCTCCGCCGGCGTGGCCGACCAGGGCGACTGGGGCGAGGTGAGCGAGAATCGGACGGAGGTCGTCACGACGGTGTGGGTGAACAACCCCAACCCGCTGGTGTCGGTGCTCGGGAGCGACCTCGACCTGGAGTACGACCTCGCGCTCAACGGCGTCGACCTCGCGGCCGGCGAGCGCGAGGGGCTGTCGGTCGAGCGGGGCAACCAGACCCGCGAGTTCACCACCGAGCTGCGCAACGACCGCATCCGGGCGTGGTGGGTCGAGTACGTCCGGACGAACGAGACCGTCGACGCCGACGTCCGGGCGACGATCGGTACGCGAGCGGCCTTCCGGAGGGCGTCGTACACGGTCGAGCGCAACGCGACCTTCCTGGAGAACGAGTCACCGATGATCGACGCGATGACCGAGGCGGTCAACGGGACGGAGGGGTCGTATCCGAGCGCGGCGCCCGTCTACGAGGTTCGGGACGCCCGCGCGGAGTGGGGGGCCGTGAACCGAACCCGGACGCTCGTACACGTCCGGTTCACCGTCTACAACCCCTCCAGCGTGCCGGTGCCGGCCGCCCCCGAAGGGATCAGCGCGACGGTGCGAGCCAACGACGTCGAACTCCTCCGGACCGAGGGCCAGGCGTACGAGCTCAGCGGCGTCGGCCGCGACGAGGTCATCCCACCGGGCGAGAGCCGCGAGTACACCGTCACGCTACGGATCGACAACGAGCGGATCGACGACTGGTTCCGCTCGCACGTCCGCCAGGACGAGCGCACCGACCTGGAGGTCGACTTCCAGGCGACAGTGCGCAACCCCCTCACCGGCGACGCGGTCGGGCTGCCGCCGGGCGGCGTGACGTACACCTGCGAGATGCAGACGGGGATCTTCGTCGACGACGCCGAGTCCGGCACGACCTGCGGCAGCGGCGGCGGCGTCGGCGTCGGTGTCGACGTCGGCACGCCCGACGCCGACCTCGGAGCCGCCCTGGCGTCCGCGATGACCGCCGGTGTGACTCCGGCGTCCGCAGTAACCGTCGGTCCGACTCCGGCGCCCGCGGCGACCGTCGGCACGGCCCCGAGAGTCGGCGACGGCGACGCCTCCGCGGGTCGGCCGTCCGCCGGCGAGTCGCGACCGTGGCCGGCGGTCGGTCTCCGCAACGGCTAAATGTGGGACACGTCGATGAGCGGGTATGCGGGTACCGTACGACCTCGGCGCCTACGTTCGGGTGCTGCGCATGGCGAGTACACCCTCCTGGGAGGAGTTCTCCCAGGTGGCGAAGATCGCCGGCGCCGGCATCCTGCTCGTCGGGCTGCTCGGCTTCGTCATCTTCGTCGTCATGAGCTTTCTCCCCGGGGGAGGGGGTCTCTGATGGGCATCTACGCCGTCAAGACCACCGCCAGCCAGGAACGCACCGTCGCGGACATGATCATGACTCGCGAGGACGACCGCATCCACGCCGCGTTGGCGCCGGACTCGCTGACCTCCTACGTGATGGTCGAGGCCGAGGGCGAGACCGGCGGCGAGGGCGACGGGGCGGCCATCATCGAGCGTCACCTCGACGAGATCCCTCACGCCCGCAGCGTCGTCCCCGGCGACGCCGGTCTCGAGGAGGTCGAGCACTTCCTCTCGCCGACGCCGGACGTCGAGGGGATCGCCGAGGGCGACATCGTCGAACTCATCGCCGGCCCGTTCAAGGGCGAGAAGGCACAGGTCCAGCGCATCGACGAGGGCAACGACCAGGTCACCGTCGAGCTGTACGAGGCGACCGTGCCGATCCCGGTGACGGTGCGCGGCGACCAGATCCGCGTGCTGGACAGTGAGGAGCGCTGAGAGCGCTCCGCATACCACGCGAACGGGCGCCGTGCGCCCGTGAGCGGACAGCGAGAGTCGATGAGCGAAGCGAGTCGTTCCTCGTCGAGTCGAGCGGCGTAGTCGCGAGACGGCGAGAGGCGCTGAGACGTTCTTTCGGCTCTCGTCCCCTCGCCGACTCGCGAACGGGAAAGCGAGAAGCGGCGAGCGTATATCACTCGCCCTCTCGCGGCCGCGCCGCTGCCCGGGACCGGAACGACTAATTGCGGGTCGGCGGAACGACCGCCGGTGACGTCGCCCGACGGCTGGACGCGGATCGACACGCACGTGAAGGTGCTCGACGACCGCGTCGTCGCCCGCGCCAAGCGACGCGGAGTCGACGCCCTGGTGTACGCGCCACACTTCACGCGACTGCCGGACGTCCGTCGGCGGGCGGCGCTGTACTCCGACGACGACCTGCTCGTCGTCCCCGGTCGGGAGGTGTTCACCGGCAGCTGGCGCGACCGGAGACACGTCCTCGCGCTCGGTCTCGACGCGCCGGTTCCCGACTTCATCACGCTCGCCGGTGCGATGCGCGAGTTCGACCGCCAGGACGCCACCGTCGTCGTCCCGCATCCCGAGTTCTACTCGGTGGGACTCTCCGAGGCGGACATCCTCGAACACCGTGACGCCGTCGACGCCGTCGAGACGTACAACCCGAAGCTGCGTCGGCGACACGTCCGCCGTGTCCGGGCGATCGCCCGTGCGGCCGACCGCCCGCGTACGGCCTCGTCGTACGCGCACCTCGGACGGTCGGTCGGCACCGCCTGGACCGCCGTCGACCGTCGCGTTGACGACGCCGCGGAGCTCGTGGCGGCGGTCGCCGACCCCGACGTGAGCCGTCGGATCGTCCACCGTGCCGGGCCGCGGCACCAGATCGAACGCACCGCGGAGTTCGCCCACCTCGGCTGGGAGAACTCCTGGGAGAAACTCGACCGCGTGCTGCTGTCGGGCACCGAGCCGACACATCCGGACCACGTCGCCTACGACGGTCGCTTCGACGACGTCGCCGTCTACTGACGCCGCCGGCCGGTCAGCCGACGAGGTCGGTGACCGCCGGGAGCGACTGGCGGCCGTACTCGATCGCCGTCTGGGGGAGCTCGTAAACCACGAGCGCGACGGCGCCGAGTTCGACGGCGGTCACCAGCAGGAGAACGACCGGCGTCCAGCGGCTGTCGACGGCGACGCCGGTCGGCGACCGGAACTCGCGGTCCCACACCGGGTAGAACGGGGCGATACCGCGTTTCGTCCCGAGCACGTCGAGCACGTAGTGTGTGAGCACGCCGATCCAGACGAAGTGGAGGTTGTCGAAGTACAGCGGGAAGGCGGCCACGACGACGAGTACGGGCAGGTTGTGCAGCGTCTTCCGGTGACGACCGAAGGCGGTGTCGACGTCCGGTAGGAGTGCCCCGAGCGTGATCGGCACGCACACCTCGACGACGGCGAACAGCGTCGCCCGGTCCAGGCCGGGGTGTAACAGGACGCCGACGCCGACGCCGAGCAGGACGGCGTTGAGCACGTGACCGCGCTTGTTCACGTCCTCCGGCTCGGCCGGCGAGAACACAAGTGTTGTGACGTGCCGGCGCCGGGGGAGTCGACGGGGCGAACGGTTACACCGGCGACACGGACGGGCGTGACGGGTACGGGGACGACGCCCGCAGTGTCGTCTCGCGTCCGGTGATCGACGGGTACACAAAGAGCGGTCGCCGAGACGGCGCATGGACGACATCGACGTCGAGCCCGTCGACGCGGTGGAGCCGACCGAGGGGGGTGAGGAGCGGGCCGGGTCGACGGTCGAGCCCGAGATCGAGTACGCGACGCCGTCACCGGAGTACGTACTGTACGGTGGCAAGGGCGGCGTCGGCAAGACGACGATGGCGGCGGCGACCGGGCTCGCCGGCGCCGCCCAGGGGACGCGAACGCTCGTCGTCTCGACGGACCCCGCCCACTCGCTGTCGGACGTTTACGACGTCGAGGTGCCATCGGAGCCGACCCGACTGCGCGACGACGTCCCGCTGTACGGCGTCGAGATCGACCCCGACGAGGCGGTGGACGAGGCGGAGACGGCTGTCTTCTCGGGCGAGGGGTCACCGCTCGGCGGGCTGGCCGAGGGGCTCGGCGAGGAGGCCGACCCGCTCGCGGGCGGGATGCCCGGCGCGGACGAGGCCGCCGCCGTCCAGCAGCTGCTCTACCTGCTCGACGACGAGCGCTTCGACCGCGTGGTCGTCGACACGGCGCCGACGGGACACACCCTGCGGCTGCTGGAACTGCCGGACGTGATGGACTCGATGGTGGGGCGACTGCTGCGGCTGCGCGAGCGACTGGACGGGATGCTCGGCGGTCTCGGCGGGCTGTTCGGCGACGACGACGAGGACGTGAATAAGGAGGAGCGAATGGACGACCTGCGGGCGGTGAGCGAGCGCATCGAGCGGCTGCGGACGACGCTGCGGGACCCGGCACGGACGGACTTCCGGGTGGTGATGGTGCCCGAGACGATGAGCGTCGCCGAGAGCGAGCGCCTGCTGGCCCGGCTCTCGGAGCACGAGATCCCCGTCGGCACCGTCGTCGTCAACCGGGTGATGGAGGACCTCGCCGACGTCGTCGACCCGGCGGACGTGGAGGCGCTCCGGGCGGCCGACGTCGACCTCGAAGCCGTCAGCCCCGACCTCGACGACTGTGCGTTCTGCCAGCGACGCTGGTCGGTCCAGCAGTCCGCCCTGGGGCGCGCACAGGAAGTCTTCCGGAACCACGAGGTGAGACGGGTGCCGCTGTTCGCCGACGAGCCGCGGGGGAGAGGGCTGTGGGTCGTGGCCGCCTGTCTGGCCTGACCCCGATCGCGCGGTCGGGTCGACGTCCGCCGCTCGCCCGCTGACGGCCGTCGCACCCGGGACGCGACGACCGCACGTGACGGAACGGCGCGTCTCAGTCGGTGAGCCGGCCGAGCAGTCCGTAGAGGGCGTCGCGCGCCCCGGCGGGGAAGTGTCGCGCGAGGGTGGCGAGACGGGCGAGGCGGCCGACGGGGTAGCGGGCGGGCGGGTCGGCACAGGTGGCGGCGTCGGCGACGGCGTCGGCGACCGCCTCGGGCTCGACGCCGAGCGGCAGGCCGCCGACCCGCTGTGTGTCGTCGTAGAAGCGGTAGAAGGTGCCGTACGCCTCCGTCCGGTCGACGGCCTCGCGCTCGCGCTCGGCGCGGTCGGCGAACGCCGTCTTCACCGGGCCGGGTTCGACGAGCACTACCTCGACGTCGAACTCCTCGACCTCGGCCCGAAGCGCGTCGGTCATCGCCTCCTTCGCCGCCTCGGCCCCGGAGTAGACGCCGCCGCCCGGGAACGACACCAGTCCCGCGGCGCTCGATACCGTCACGATCCGCCCCTCGGACTCGCGGACGTGGGGCAGAGCGGCGCGCACGAGCCGGTGGGGGCCGAACACGTTCACGTCGAACTGTCTGCGGACGCGAGCGACGGGCACGTCCTCGATCGGGCCGAGCTGTGCGTAGCCGGCGACGTTCACCAGCAGGTCGAGACCGCCGGTCTCGTCGACGACGCGCTCGACGGCGGCGCCGGTCTCGCGGGCGTCGGTCACGTCGACCGCCGCGGTCTCGATACCCTCGTCGGCGAGGTCGGCGACGTCCGCCGTGTCGCGGGCGGCCGCGTACACCCGGAACCCCTCGCGGTCCAGGGTGCGTGCCGTCGCCCGGCCGATCCCCGAGGAACAGCCCGTCACAAGCGCCGTGTCCCGCACCGCGACACCCGAGACGCCGCCCTCCGCCGGGCGACTCGCCGTGGTACCGCCGTCGGGCACGCGCTCGTCGTCGGTCATGTCATTCCCTGCGGCGGAGGGCCACAAGTCTGTTTCCCATCCGACCCGATCAGACGCGGCGCTCGACCGCGTCGGCGTGGGTGTCCGCCAGGCGGGTCGGCTCGGGCAGCTTGTAGCCGGCCGCCAACGCCAGGGCGAGGTCTGCGGCGGTTTCCGCCCCGACGCGGTGGCCCGGGCTGACGTACAGCGGGTTGACGTGGCGGTCCGGCGAGTCGTACTGACGGGTGGAGACGGCGTGGCCGACGACCTCGCCGGCCGCGGTGCCGTACTCGAACCGGTCGTCCGCCTCGACCGGGACGCACTCGCCCTCCGGGAGTCCCCCCTCGACCGATCGCCGGGGACGGCCACACAGCAGGCTCTTGGCGACGCCGACCGCCGGCCGGTCGAGAATCACTCCGAGGTGGGTCGCCAGCCCGGCCGTGCGGTAGTGGATCCGGCCGCTCCCGTCGACGGCGAGCAGGTCCGGACCGCGGTCGAGGGCCGACAGTGCCGCGAGCACCGCTTCCCCTTCGCGGAAGGCGAGCAGTCCGGGCACGTACGGCACCGCGAGGTCGACGACCGCCTCGCCGACCTCGACGACGCGACCGTCGGCGACGGCGACCGCGGCGGCCGCGGCCCGGTCGTCGCGAAAGGCGACGTCGACGCCGACGACCGTCGAACCGTCGGCGACGAGGTCCGCCCCGGCCGGCGAGCCGCCGTCGGAGTCGAGCGACAGCGGCTCCCGCAGGGCGAGCCGGTCGACCGCGAGGTCGTGGTCGTCCTCGAACACGGCGGCGTCGGCGACGGCACGCTGCAGGCGACGCATCTCCGCGGCGTCGAGGTCGGGACGGGGTAGAAAGTCGGACCGGTCGGTCACGTCAGAACGGGCCGCGACCGCCACCGGGACCGGGACCGCCGGGGCCGCCGCGTCGACCGCCGCCGAGCTGGAGCTGGCGGGGCATCGAGACGCGGTCCTTGACGAGCTGGCCGTAGGTGAGGCCGACGAGCAGGCCGACGAGGTGGGCGGCGTGGGCGATGCCGCCGAGGCCGAACTGCCCGCCACCGCCGCCGAGGAAGGCGATGCTGACGACGGCGTAGCCGCCAGTGATGAGCCACAGCGGCACCGGCACCGGCGGGACGAGCAGCATCACCCGGGCGTTGGGGTTGAAGACGGTCATCGTGCCGAGAACGGCGAGGGCGGCGCCGCTGGCGCCCAGTACGCCGCCGGTCGTCGGGTCGCCGACGTAGAACGCCTGGACGGCGACCTGTGCGAGGCCGGCGGCGACGCCGGCGCCGAGAAAGAGCGCGGAGAACTCCTTCGAGCCGACGTAGCGCTCGACCGACTGGCCGAAGAAGTAGACCACGATCCCGTTGCCGAGCAGGTGGAACAGTCCGGTGGGGTCGTGTGCGAAGATCGACGTGACCCAGGTCCAGACGTACTCCGGGTTGGCGGGCGACAGCACGAACAGCGCCTGGTGCAGTTCGAGGGCTCGCTCGCCGCCGACGAAGGCGGGCAGCAGCCGGAGAATGACCTGCTGGAACATGAACGTCACCGCCATCAGGCCCAGAAAGACGAACGTCATGTTCCCCCGGACGTAGCCCCGGAGCCCGGTCCGTCCGCCCCCGACGCCGAGGTCGAGGCGGCCGGTCAGGCCGGTGTCGTCCTCGACGCCGTCGTCGAAGCCGCTGTCGAAGACGCCGTCGGGGTCGCCCCAGTCCGCCAGTCCGGCGCAGTCGTGGTTCTCCGGCAGGCGGTGTTCGGAGCAGTAGGTGCCGCTACACCCCTTGCAGTCGTACGGGAGGTCGACCCGCTCGCCACAGACGTTACACGACGGCATTCACCCCGGCTTTGGGATCGCGACAAAAGGGGCTTTGGGTCGCGACCACCGGTCACCGCTGTGGGTGGGCGTCGACGTCGGCGGAGCGCCGGAGTCACGCCCGCGCCGGCACCGCCGTCGCCGAGCGGTATCGAGCCCAGACGACGCGGAACCGGGCGATCGATCCCCACGCCGTCGTCGGCGGCGGTGGGACGGCTTTTTGCCCGCGGCGCACCAGGGGTGGGTGTGCAGGAGTACGAGCGCAAGCGGCTGCTCGAACGGATCGAGCGGGAGGGCGCGACCGTCGGGGCGACGATCCCGGAGACGATCGAGGTGCAGGGCGAGACGGTCGACCTGCGGGAGTTCGTCTTCGAGGTGAAACGCCGCGAGACGGTGTCGGCCGGCGAGCGCGAGCGGGTCGAGCGGGCGAACCGCAACCTGCGACGCGAGCGCCTGCAGCGCAGGCAGCGCGTCGAGGACGGCGACATCACCCCCGAGGAGGGCGAGCGTCTCGTCGAGTCGATCGTCGGGATCGACCGCGCGCTGAACGCCCTGGAGTCCCTCGGGACGACCGACATCGAGGCCGAGGAGCGGGCGAAGGAGACTGCCGACCGCAAGCGCTGGGTGCGCTTCCTGCAGCAGGCGCTCGGCAACGACGACGCCGGCCGGGGACCCGGACCCGGGCGCGGTAGAGGGGGTGACCGCCCGTGACCACGAACGACGAGGTCGCCGAGCAGTTCGAGCGGATGGCCGACCTGCTGGAGGCACAGGACGTGGCGTACAAGCCCCGTGCCTACCGGCGTGCGGCGGAGTCGCTGCGCTCGCACCCGACCTCGGTCGCCCGGCTCGTCCGCGACGATCCCGACGCCCTGGAGGAGATCGAGGGCGTCGGCGACTCGATCGCCGCGAAGGTGACCGAGTTCGTCGAGGAGGGGGCGGTCGGCGAACTCGCCGAGCTGCGCGAGGGGACGCCCGTCGACATGGCGGCGCTGACCCGCGTCGAGGGCGTCGGTCCGAAGACCGTCGGCCGGCTGTACGAGGCACTCGGGGTCGAGACCCTGGCGGACCTCGAACGGGCCGCCCGGGAGGGCGAGATACGCGAGGTGTCCGGCTTCGGGGCGAAGACCGAGGAGAACGTCCTCGACTCGGTGGCGTTCGCCCGCCGAGCCGGCGGCCGCACGCGGCTCGGGGAGGTGCGCCCGGCCGCCGACCGCGTACTCGACGCGCTCCGGGAGCACGAGGCGGTCGAACGCTGTGACGTGGCGGGGTCGATCCGCCGCTGGGCGCCGACGGTCGGCGACGTCGACGTGCTCGTCGCCAGCGACGACCCCGAGGCGGCCGTGACGGCGTTCGTCGGTCTGTCGAGTGTGGTCGACGTGATCGAGTCCGGCGAGAGGAAAGCCGCCGTCCGCGTGGACACGGCGGGCGACACCGCGGCGGACACGCGCGTCGACCTGCGGGTGGTCGCCCCGCGGGAGTTCGGCGCCGCCCTCCAGTACTTCACCGGCAGCAAGGAACACAACGTCCGCCTGCGGACGTACGCCCTCGAACGGGACGTAAGCCTCAACGAGTACGGCGCCTTCGACGTGAGCGACCTCGACGACGCCGGCGGCGAGGACGCCGAGAGCGTCCGCGAGCGCGGCGAGCGGGTCGCCGGCGAGACCGAGGCGGGAATGTACGAGGCGCTCGACCTGCCGCCGGTGCCGCCGGAGCTGCGCGAGGACCGCGGCGAGACCGCCGCCGCCGCCGCGGGCGAGCTGCCCGACCTCGTCACCGAGGCGGCGGTCCGCGGCGACCTCCACGCGCACACGGCACACTCGGACGGCGACCTCTCCGTCGCGGAGACGGTCGCCGCGGCCGCGGAGTTCGGCCACGACTACCTGGCGATCACGGACCACGCCGACGGGCCGGGCGTCCCCGCCGGCGTCGGCCTCTCCGACGACGAACTCCGCTCGCTGGCGGCGGAGGTGCGCGAGGTCGCCGACGACGCCCCGATCGAGGTGTTCGCCGGCGTCGAGGCCAACGTCGACGTCGACGGCGACCTCGACGTGGCGGACGGCCTGCTGGCGGACCTCGACGTAGTCGTCGCCTCGCCACACAGCGGTCTCGGCGGCACCGACGACGCCACCGACCGGCTAGTCCGGGCGGTCGAACACCCCGCCGTGGACGTGCTCGGCCACCCGACGGGGCGGCTGCTGGCCGAGCGCTCCGGGCTGTCGATCGACCCCGAACGGCTCGGCGCCGCCGCCGCAGAGCACGGCGTCGCCCTGGAGGTGAACGCCAATCCCGCACGGCTCGACCTCGGCGGCGGCGCAGTGACGGCCGCCGTCGAGGCCGGGGCGACGATCGCCGTCGACACCGACGCCCACCGGCCGGCGGAGTTCGACAACCTCCGCTACGGCGTCCACACCGCCCGGCGGGGCTGGGCCGAGACCGACGACGTGCTCAACACCCGCTCGCCGGAGAGACTGCGGTCGTTTCTCGGCTGAGGCGACCGCGGCGGGCCGTGACCCACCCAAGCTTCTGTTTGCCGGCGGTTCCAGCCACTGTATGGTACGGCCCGGAGCGCACTCGGGCGGCGGTTGAGGCCGACGACGCGGTCGTGCTCGTCGCCCCGGCCGACGGCGACGACGACGGGGCGGCGGACGGCACCGTCGTCGGCTTCGCCCACGCCGTCGTCGGCCCCAGGGCGGACGAAGCGACAGTCCTCCGGGTGTACGTCCGCCCCGACGTGCGACGGACCGACCTGGGGACGCGTCCGGTCGAGGCGACGCTGGAGCGCCTGCGAGCCCGGGCCCGGGTCCGGGACGTGACCGACGTCGAGGCGACGGTACTCGACGCGAACGACACGGGGCCGCGTTCTACCGCAGTCTCGGCTTCGAGCACGACCGCACCGAGGAGACCGTGATCGCCGGCGATCACGGGAAACACCCCGGGGCGGTCTACGTCTACGTCGACGCCGAGGACGGCTGAGCCGCCGTCACTCCAGTTCCTCGACTATCTCCTCGACGTCGGCCTCACCCTCTCCGGGCTCGCCGCCCATGCCACCCATCATGCCGCCCATACCGCCCATCATACCGCCCATGCCGCCCTCGATCGTCTCCTGGACGATCACGCGGTCGAGGTCGAGCTGTTGTATGATCTGCTGGGCGACCTGCTGTTTCGAGAACATCCACTGCTGGTTCATCGTCAGCTGCGGCGTCGCCTCGACGTACAGCGTCTCCTTCTCGACGGTCTCGGTCTCCGTGCGCGGCTCCGGTGGGTCCTCCTCGTCGGCGTCCGCTTCCTCGACCGCCTCGTCGTCGGCGTCCTCCTCGCCGGCGTCGGCATCGGCCTCCTCGTCGTCGCCCTCGTCGGGCGTGACGACGACCTCCTCCTCGACCTCGTCGGTCTCGATCCACATCTCCGGCTCCATGTCCATGTACATCGAGAACAGCCCCTTCGCGCGCTCGACGCGGTCCTCGACGACGTCCAGTACCTCGTAGTCGTACTCGACGTCCTCGCCGGCGAGGGGGTGGTTGAAGTCGACGCGAGCGCGACCGCCGATGACGGTCTCGACGAAGCCCTGGTCGCCGTCGATCTGGACGTTCGCGCCGGGGTAGCGGTCGTCCTCGGGGATCTTCTCGACGCTTATCGTGCGCACCTCGTCGGCGTCGTGCTCGCCGAAGGCCGCCGCCGCCGGCACCGTCACTGTGGCCGTGTCGCCGACCTCGCGACCGACGACGTCGTCCTCGACGGGGTCGAACAGCCCGCCCTCGCCGAGGACGACCACTCGCGGGCCGAAGGACTGACCTTCCGTGTCGATCCCCTCCTCCTCGGCGACGGCCTCGTCGGTCGTGTCGACCAGCTGGTCGCTCTCGACGGTGCGGGCCGTGTACGCCAGCCGGACGAAGTCGTCGCGCTGGAGCCCCGTCTCGGACTCGTCGTCGGCCGTCCCGGCGTCCTCGCTCCCGTGGTCGTGGTCCTCGCCCTCGTGGTCGTGGTCCTCAGCGTCGTGATCGTGATCGTGATCCTCGGCGTCGTGGTCGCCGTCCTCGCCCTCATGATCGTGATCGTGACCGTGACCGTGGTCGTGGTCCTCGGCGTCGTCGCCGTCCTCGTCTGTCATGGGCGCTCCTACCGGGTCAGGGGTAAAAGGATGTGCGTTTCGCCGGCCGACCGACAGCGGTTTGCCCGCCGGCGACGGCCGTCCGGTATGTACGAGGTCGAGCTGAAGGTGCGAGCCGACCACGGGGGGGTCCGCGAGCGGCTCGGAGAGGCGGACGCCGAGCGCGAGCGGGCGGTCCGGCAGGTCGACACCTACTACGACGCCCCCGACCGCTCGTTCGCCGAGACCGACGAGGCACTCCGGATCCGCCGACAGACGCCGCTCGAGGGCGGCGGGGAGACGGTCGAACTCACCTACAAAGGACCGAAGGTCGACGACGCCTCGAAGACCCGCGAGGAACACGAGACGGGGGTCGCGGACGGCGACGCCGCCGCCGCCGTCCTCCGGGGGCTGGGGTACGAGGCGGCCGCGACCGTCCGCAAGGAGCGCGAACGCTACGCCGTCGGCGAGGACCACGTCACGCTCGACCGGGTGGCGGGTCTCGACACGTTCGTCGAGGTCGAGACCGAGGTCGAGCGGGGGTCGGCGGTGCCCGCGGCCCGGGACCGACTCACGGACCTGTTGGAGCGGCTCGGCCTCGACCCGGCGACGGGCATTCGCACCTCGTATCTCGGACTCCTGCTCGAAGATTCTCGGGAGTAATACGAGTCGGGGATTCTGTTTCCGCAAGTTATAGAACCGACCCCCGGGTACGGCGGAGCGATGACCGAGCGGAACGTGCGGGTCCACGACGCCGCGGGGCCCGCAGTCGAGGACCAGGAGATCGAGATCGTCGAACGAAAGGGGGTCGGCCACCCGGACTCAATCTGTGACGGCGTCGCGGAGGCGGCCTCGCGGGCGCTGGCCCGCACCTACCGGGAGCGCGTAGGTCGGTATCTCCACTTCAACACCGACGAGGCGCAGTTGGTAGCCGGCGAGTCCGCGCCGGCCTTCGGCGGCGGCGACGTGATCGAGCCGATCTATCTCGTGCTCGTCGGCCGCGCGACGAAGGCGTACGAGGGCACGCGCATCCCGACCGAGACCGTCGCCCTGGAGGCCGCCCGGGAGTACCTCGCCGAGCACGTCCCCCGGCTGGAGTTCGGCCGCGACGTCGTCGTCGACGTGAAGTTCGGCGAGGGGTCGGGCGACCTGCAGGGCGTGTTCGGCCGCGAGGGCGTGCCGATGGCGAACGACACCTCCTTCGGCGTCGGACACGCGCCGTACTCGGAGACCGAGCGGGTGGTCCTGGAGACGGAGCGACGGGTCAACCGGGAGTTCAACGCCGTCGGCCCCGACGTGAAGGTAATGGGCAAGCGGGAGGGCGACCACCTCGACCTGACCGTCGCCGCCGCCGTCGTCGACGCGTTCGTCGACGACCTGGACGGCTACCGCGCCGTGGTCGAGGACGTCGAGGCGTTCGTCCGCGGCGTCGCCGCCGAGCACACCGACCGTTCCGTCGAGGTGTACGTCAACACCGCCGACGACTACGACGCCGGGTCGGTGTACCTCACCGTCACCGGAACGAGCGCCGAGCAGGGCGACGACGGCTCCGTCGGCCGCGGCAACCGCGTCAGCGGGCTGATCACCCCGAACCGGTCGATGTCGATAGAGGCCACCAGCGGTAAGAACCCCGTCAACCACATCGGCAAGATCTACAACCTGCTGGCCACCGAGACCGCCCACGCCGTCGTCGAGGAGGTCGACGGTATCCGCGACCTGCGGGTGCGACTGCTCTCGCAGATCGGCCGCCCGATCGACCGGCCACACGTCGCCGACGCCCACGTCGTCACCGAGGAGGGCGTCGCCGTCGGCGACGTCGCTCCCGAAATCGAGACCATCGTCGACCGCGAACTCGCCGACGTCACGTCGATCACGGACGGCGTCATCGCCGGCGACTTGAGTACCTTCTGACCCCGGCGGCCGCGGCCGTCACGGGCGTCGCGGGCGGACCGGCGCCGGGTCGGTCGACCGTCCGACGCCGTCGAAACGCTTAGCCGCCGCCGCTCCCGACTCGGGGGTGTGACCCGGGTCTGTCTCGTCGGCGACGACGACGTCGACGTCCGGTACGAGCTGCTCTCCCGGGAGACCGCACGGGAGGCGCTGACGACGTATACGCCCGGACAGCCCTACGAGAACACCCTCGCGGTCGAGACGGTCAGCCTCGGCGCCGCCGTCGCGCTGCTGAACGACCTGAACTGGTATCTCACCCGCTTCGTCGACGTCGCGCTCGTCCGCGAGCCGTCGGTCAGCGAGGCGGAGTGGCTCTCCCGCGACCTGGCGACCGCGGTCCGCAACGACGAGGTCGACCCCGAGGACACCGGCGACCGCCTCATGGTGTACGGCGTCGACGAGGGGCGCCTGGTGGAGCCGATGTACGTCACCCGTTCCGGCGCCGGCACACCGGCCGCCGGAGTCGGGACCGAGAGGGAGGCCGACGCCAGCGGCGCCGACCGCGACCCAGTGGGTCCCGGCACGCCCGGCATCGAAACGGTCGCCGAGGACGGCGACGGGACGGCGACAGAGGCGGAGCCGTCGGAGACCGACAGACCGGCGTACGACCTGCGCGAGGTCGAGGAGACGGTCGTCGTCCGCGTCACCGCGGCGGAGTTCGCCGGCTGAGCGGACCGAAAGACACCACCGGGGGCGTCGCGAAGGGCGACCGTGCAGCGACACAGCCGACGCTCTCTGTTGCGGGCGAGCGGCGCGGCGGCCGTCGCCGGACTCGCGAGCCTCGCCGGCTGTGACGCCGTCGCCACGGTCGGGCTGCCGGAGGCGCCCGAGCGCGGACCCGCCTTCCCGGCCGACCCGACGGGAGCGACGAGCACCTTCCGGGGTGGGCTGGCACGACGGGGTTACTACCCGGAGCACGACACGCCCGCGGCCCCGGCGGCCGCGTGGTCCCGGCCGGTGAACACGGGCGACCACACCGCGGCGAAGGCGAGCGCGGTGCCGCTGTATCCGGGTCGGTCGACGGGCGAGGCGGCCGGGGTGGTCGTCCCCGGCGACGACGGCCGCGTGCGGGCGTTCGACGCCGCCGGCGACCGGCTGTGGGCGGCCGCCGTCGAGCCCGCCGAGCGAGGCGTACACGGCACGCCGACGGTCGCGGGCGACACCGTCTACGTCGGCGCCTACGACGGCGCCCTGTACGCGCTGGACCGGGCGACCGGCGAGCGTCGGTGGCGGGTGCGTCTGGGAGACGCCGTCGGCTCCAGTCCCGCCTACCACGACGGCCGCGTGTACCTCGCCGTCGAGTTCGCGCCGTACGAGGGGAGTCTCTTCGCGGTCGACGCCCGCACCGGAGTCGTCGAGGCCGAGGCGCCGGCGCCGACGGACCACCCCCACTCGACGCCAGCACTGGCGCCGGCGGCCGACCGCGTGGTCGTCGGCGCCAACGACGGCGACGTCTACGGCTTCACGCTCGACCTCGACCGCGACCGCTCGTGGGAGGTCCACACCGACGGCGCGGTGAAGGGACCGGTCGCCGTTCACGACGGCGCCGCCTTCGTCGGCTCCTGGGACCGACATCTCTACCGGATCGACCTGAGGACCGGCACGGTGGCGTGGCGCCACGCGACTGGCGGCAAGGTGATGTCCGGTCCGGCGGTCGACCCACGGCGCGGCGTCGTCTACGTCGGCAGCCACGACCGCCGCGTTCACGCCGTCGGCGTCGACGGCGAACCCGCGTGGCGCTCCGGGACCGGCGGCTGGATAACCGGCTGTCCGAGCGTCGTCGGCGACCGCGTGCTCGTCGGGTCGTACGACGGTCACCTGTACGCGCTCGACCCCGAGAGCGGCGACACGTTCGGCGACCGCGCCTGGTCGCTCGAACTCGACGGCTGGGTGACCGCATCCCCGCGGCCGGTCGGCGACGCCGTCTACGTCGCCGAGCGCGCGACCGAGACCGGCCCGGGCGCGGTGTACGCGGTCACCTGAGACGACGAGCCGTCACGGCCGTCCGCCGAAACCGACGCGCTCAAGCCCGCCGCGCCGGAGGGTCGGACGTGTACCGGCAGGCCGACGGTCCGAGGACGGTCTACCCCGGTAGTCCCGGCCGTCGCTCCGGCGCGCGGGGGTGGTCGTGATGCGGGTCCGGAACGTACTGCTGTTCGTCGTCCTGGCGGTCGTCTGGGGGAGTGCCTTCACCGCGATCAAGGCCGGGCTGGAGTTCTTCCCGCCGGTGCTCTTTGCGGCGTTCCGGTTCGACGTCGCCGGCGTGGCGATGCTCGGCTACGCCGCCTACGTCACCGACCGCTGGCGGCCGCGCAGCCGCGAGGAGTGGGCCGCCGTCGCCGCCGGCGGCTCGCTGATGATCGCCGCCTACCACGCCTTCCTGTTCGTCGGCGAGCAGGGGACCACCAGCGCCGCCGCCGCCATCGTCGTCAGTCTCTCGCCGATCCTCACGACCGGCTTCGCCCGCGTACTCCTACCGGACGAGCGACTGACGACGACCGGCCTCGTCGGGCTGCTGGTCGGCTTCGTCGGTGTCGGCGTCCTCTCGAACCCCGACCCCGCCAACCTGTTCGACGCCCGCACCGTCTCGCTGTCGCTCGTCTTCGTCGCCGTCGCCTGCTTCGCGCTCGGCAGCGTGCTCACGCGTCGTGCCGACGACGACCTCCCGGTCGAGACGATGGAGGCCTGGTCGATGGTCCTCGGAGCGGGACTGATGCACGTCGCAAGTGTCGGTGTCGGCGAGTCCGTCGGAGCCGTCGAGTGGACCGGCGACGCCCTCCTCGCGCTCGCCTACCTCGCCGTCGTCGCCTCGTCGCTCGGCTTTCTCATCTACTTCACGCTGCTCGAACGGCTCGGCCCCATCGAGATCAACTTGGTCTCCTACGCCGCGCCCGTCGCGGCGGCGGCGACCGGGCTCGTCGTCCTGGACGAGCGCCCCACGCCGTACACCGTCGCCGGCTTCCTGCTGATCCTGGTGGGGTTCAGTCTGATCAAGCGTCGGGAGTTACAGTCCGAGCTGTCGTCACTCCGGGACCGAGTCGAGGGAACCGGGTGAGCCGGCGCGGTCGACGAGGGTCCTTTCCTCTCCTCAGCCGCCGCCTCCGGCCCGTGACGCGGTGAGGGCCGAAAGGGGCCGGCCGGGGGCTTTCCGGGCCACGACAGCGAGACCGAGAGCAGAGCCGAGAGTCTCAAAACCAGTGTTTGGCCTGTAACGCCCGTTTCTGGCCGACAGAGACAGTAGCTATCGAAACCACCGTCCGAGACGGACGTTCACACTCAGAGATCCGTTTTCACGCTCAAAGTGCCGACGGGGTCGCGCTCAGCGGACGCGAGAAGCACTCAGCGACCGGAATCCGGATTCGACGACTGAGCGTCGAAGGTGCCCGCCGAGAGATACCGCTCGCCGCTGTCCCAGAACACGGTGACGACGAGGGGACAGTCGTCGTAGCCGCCGTCGGTGCCGACGGTCTCCCGGCCGGCGCCGCCGGGGTCGGGGTCGGGCTCGACGGCCGGGTCGTCGGCGTCGAGGTCGGGCTCGACCTCCGGTGCCGGCGGACACTCCAGGCCGGGGTCGGCCAGGCGCCCGGCGACGCGGCGGGCGGCGACGCTCGCGGCGCCGGAGGACTGGCCGACGAGGACCCCCTCCTCGCGGGCCAGCCGGCGACACTCGGCCTCGGCGGCGTCGAGCGGGACGGCCTCGACGTCGTCGATCAGGTCGAGGTCGACGTTGTCGCTGAGGAAGTCCGGTCCCATCCCCTGGTAGTCGTCGGCGGCGGGCTCGCCCCGCGAGACGACGGGGTTGGCGGCGGGTTCGACGGCGACGACCGACATCTCGGGGAACCGTTCGAGCAGGCGGCGTGCGGTGCCGGTCAGGGTGCCACCGGTACCGACGCCGGCGACCAGAGCGTCTATCTCGCGGTCGCCGACCTGGTCGAGTATCTCCGCGCCGGTGCCCCGGTAGTGGGAGTCGGGGTTGGCGGGGTTCTCGAACTGCCGCAGCTGGATGGCGTCGGTCTCGTCGGCGACCGCGTCGGCACGGGCGCGGGCGTCGTCCATTCCGTCGTCGACCAGTCGGATCTCGGCGCCGTAGGCACGGATCAGACGGCGTCGCTCCTCGGACTTCGAGCGGGGCATCACCACCGTCAGGTCGTAGCCCAGCGCGGCACACACCATCGCCAGTCCGATGCCGGTGTTGCCGCTGGTGGCCTCGACGACGCGGTCGCCCTCAGTCAGTCGGCCCGCCCGCTCCGCCGCACGGACCATCGCCAGCGCGGGGCGGTCCTTCGCGGAGCCGCCGGGGTTCCGTGATTCGAGCTTCGCGGCGACGGTGGAGCCCTCCGGCGACCCCACCCGTACGAGCGGAGACCCGACGGTCTCCAGGACGCTCTCGTTCACTGGCCGTCGGTAGGCGGTCCAGGCCTAAACCGGTGGCGCCTCCCGCAACGACGCCCGGCTCCACGGGACGACTATATACTGTACGCCCACGAATATATACCAATTAGCGCGATTTATGAGCGAGGGCCTCCCGGTACGGCGTGATGAGCGAGGACGAGACGGGAGCGTCGTCCGGGCCGGCCCCACCGGCGGCGTTCGAACGGGCGGGACCGGTGCTGGCCCGGTTCGCTCGGCCACGCTGTCCCGTCCCGGCGAGACTGGCGGTGCTGGGCGACCCACATCTGTCGACGCGAAGGGTGGGCACCTGGAAGCTGTTTCACCGCACGGAGCGTCGTCTGGCGGCGGCCGTCGAGGACTGCAACCGCCGCGACGTCGACGCGGCGGTGTTCGTCGGCGACCTGACGGAGAACGGTCACCCGGCGGACTTCCGCCGAGTGCACGAGCTGCTCGACCGCCTGGCGGCGCCCGCGCTGGCCGTCCCGGGCAATCACGACGTCCCGGCGGCGGCCGACTCGCACGAGACGCCGCCGGTCGGGGCGTTCGAGCGCCGTTTCACGCCGGGGGGGCTGCCGTTCCACGCGACCGTCGGGGGCGTCGACGTGGTCGGGCTGAACACCGCCTCGACGCCGGACGGCCGGCTCTACCACACGCACGACGGCGAGGTCTCACCGGCGGCGCTCGACTGGCTCTCGGACGCGCTCGCGGACGCCGAGACGGTGCTGGTGGTCGGTCATCACAACCTCTCGACGGCCGGCGACCCCGACGTGCCGGTCGGCGACTGGCGCTCGTCGTTCCCGCTCCGGGACGCCGACGACCTCCTGGCGACGCTCCGGGAGGGTGACGCGCCGCTGTACTGCTCGGGCCACCTGCACGTCCCCGCCGTCGGCCGCCCCGACGGGGCCGTGCGCGAGCTGGTGGTGCCGCCGCTGTGCTCGTTCCCGCAGGGCTACGCCCTCGTCCGGGTCGGGCCGGCGGGGACGACCGTCCGCCACGTGCCCGTCGCCGACGAGGCGGGCGTCACGGAGGCCTACCTCGCGGCGCTGCGGGACAAATCAAAGAGCGAGGCGGTCGCGCGGTCGACCGCCGAACGGCTGCGCCGACTCCCGCTGGCGGACGAGCGCGCGCCGACGGTCGGCGCCGAGCCGACGGCGTCCACCCGGTGAGTCCGGCCGCCGTAACGGGACTATTCGTCGACGGTCCGGGACCGGGGGCGCGGCGAGAGGTCGTCCAGCCACTCGGTCGCGGGGTCGATCTCGGTCTGTGGCGGCGAGCAGGTGAACGACCGGCAGACGTACGCCGTCGGGCCGTTCTCGGCCGTGCGGTCGGCCCAGACCGGGCCGGCCTCGTCGAGGTCGAGCCGTGCGAGCCAGTCGTCGAGTCCCCGGTCGGTGGCGGGTCGGGGCGCGAGCAACAGGCCGGGGACGTACCGCTCGGCCAGGCGACGGTGCCACTCGTCGGGGACGGCGACGGCGCCGTCGTGTCGGCCGTCGGCGGCGACGGTGACCTCCGCGTGACCGGTGGCCGCGCGGTCGGCGGCGAGTGCGAGGCTGACGTGCTCGGCCGGTCGGGACTCCAGGCGAGCGGCGTTGCTGCGGAGCGCCGACTCGACGACCGTCCCGAAGCGGTCGTCGGGACGGAAGTGGTCCAGAGCGCCGAGCAGGTCGAGCGCCACGGCCAGCGAGGAGGGAGTGGACTGGTCGCGCGGCTCCTGCGGGCGCGTGACCGGCGTCTCGCCGTGGTCGGGCGTGAAGTACAGCGTGTTCCGGTCGGGGTCGTAGAAGGCGTCGACGACCGTCTCCGCCAGCGACAGCGCCAGCCCGAGGTGGTCGACCTCGCCGGTGACGCCGTACAGCGCGAGCGCCCCACGGCCGAGGAAGGCGTAGTCCTCGAGGTAGCCGACGCCGGCCACGTCCAGTCCGTCGCGGTCCGCGTACCGGCGGCTGAGACGGCCCGTCGCCGGGTCGTACAGGTGCTCGCGGACGAACCCGAGTGCCTCGCGGGCACGGTCGACGTACGTCTCCTCGCCGAGGACCCGGCCACCCTCGGCGAGCGCGTGGACCATCAGCCCGTTCCAGCCGGCGAGTACCTTCTCGTCGCGGTTCAGACGGGGACGATCGGCGCGGGCCTCGAACGCCGCCCGCTCGACGCGGTCGACCCGCTCGCGGACCGTCTCGACGGACTCTCCGCGCGTCTCGGCGAGCTCCTCGACGGTCGCGTCGAGCGTGAGCACCGTTCGGCCCTCGAAGTTGCCGCCGTCGGTGACGCCGAAGCGCCGCTCGAAGGTCTCGGCGTCGCCCTCGTCGAGCGCGTCGCGGACGCTCTCGGGTGTCCAGACGTAGAAGGCACCTTCCTCGGGGTCGCCGCCGTCGGGCGGGCGGCTGCGAGCGTCGAGCGTGCCGTAGAAGCCGCCCTCCGGGTGGCCGAGTTCGCGGGCGACGAAGGCGAAGGTCTCGCGAGCGACCTCGGCGTAGCCCTCGTCGCCGGTCACCTGCCGGGCGGCGAGGTGGACGCGGGCGAGTTCGGCGTTGTCGTACAGCATCTTCTCGAAGTGTGGCACCGTCCAGGTGCGGTCGGTGGCGTAGCGGTGGAAGCCGCCGCCGAGGTGGTCGTAGATGCCCCCCTCGTGCATCGCGTCGAGGGTCGTCAGGGCGACGTTGAGGTAGCCGTCACGGCCGGTGCGCTCGTAGGCCGCCAGCAGCGCCTCGATCCGCCACGGACTGGGGAACTTCGGCCCCGTGCGCGAGAAGCCGCCGTACTCGCGGTCGGCGCTGCGTGCCAGCGCGTCGGCGACGTCCGAGAGCGGCGACGCTCCCGAGCCGACCTCGCTCTCGTCCCGAGCGTCGAGCTCCCGGCCCGGAGCCTCGTCCAGTTCCTGCCGTGCGGCCTGGGTCCACTCGTCGGCGCGGTCCTCCAGTGACGACCGCTCCTCGGGGTCGGCCCAGGAGTCGGCGACCCGCTCCAGCACGTCGCCGAAGCCGGGTCGGCCGCGCTTCGCCTCGGGCGGGAAGTACGTCCCCACGTAGAACGAGTCGCCGTCGGGCGTGAGCCACACGGAGAGGGGCCAGCCGCCGCTGCCGGTGACCGTCCGACAGACGGTCTGGTAGACGCGATCGAGGTCGGGTCGCTCCTCGCGGTCGACCTTCACCGGGACGAACCGCCCGTTGAGGAGTTCCGCGACGGCGGGGTCCTCGAAGCTCTCCTCGGCCATGACGTGACACCAGTGACAGGCGGCGTAGCCGACCGAGAGGAATATCGGCCGGTCGTGCTCGCGGGCAGCCGTCAGCGCGGCCTCGTCCCAGGGCTGCCAGTTGACCGGGTTGTCGGCGTGCTGGGCGAGGTACGGACTCGCCTCCCCGTCGAGACGGTTGCGAGAGAGTGGGTCGTCGACGTCCGGGTTCGGCTCCGAGTCCGAGTTCGTGCTCATGCTCCCCGGTACGACCCCGTGGCGTAAGTGCCGCCCGGCTCGTGTCGACCGGAGGGGCCGTTCCGTTCGGGGTCGAGACGACACGACACCCGGACGACAGCGAGACACACTTCCGTCGGCCGTCCCCAGCGACGGTATGTTCGAGGGGCGTCCGGACCGGGAGGCGGAGGTCGTCCTCGTCGGCCGGTCGAACGTCGGCAAGTCGACACTGATGCGCGACCTGACCGGTCACGACGTGGAGACGGGGCGGCGACCGGGGGTGACCCGGGAGCCGAACTTCTACGACTGGGCGAGCGAGGACTTCCTGCTCACCGATCTGCCGGGCTTCGGCTTCATGAGCGGCGTCTCCGAGCGCGAGCGCGAGCGGACCAAGACCGACGTCGTGCGGTATCTGGAGGCGTACGCCGAGGAGGTCCTCGTCGGCGTGCTGGTCGTCGACGCCTCCAGTGCCGTCGAGATCATCGACCGTCACTCGGGGCCCGACTCGGTGCCGTACGACGTCGAGATGTTCGCCCTGCTCGCCGACCTGGGGGTCGACCGCGTCGTCGCCGCCAACAAGATCGACGCCGTCGACGACCGCGACGGGACGCTGAACGACCTCTGTGACCGCCTCGGACTGCTCCCGCCGTGGCAGCAGTGGCGCGACACCGTCGCCCCCACGAGCGCGAAGCGCGGCTCGACCGGGGCGCTCCGGGAGGCAGTGCGCGAGCGACTCCACGAACACCGTCGCGACGACCTGCTGCAGTTCTTCTGACCGCCCGACGACACGGCGACAGTGACGTCATTCGCCGTCGGTCGCGCCGCCGAGGACGGGCAGCGCCGGCCCGGCGGGTCGGTCACCGACCTCGGCGACGGCGACCGCCGCCGGGCTCGTGCTGTGGGGCGGCTCGGGTGTCGGCCTCGTCACACGGGGCTCGGTGGGGGTAACCCTCGTCACTGCCGCCCCTCGCGGGTAGACGGGACACACCCTTAGCCCCGGTGGTCCGGGTCCGTTCCGGTCTCGCCGCCGTGCTGGTCCCGCCCCGCGGGGCCCCCGGCCTCCATCGCCGACGCTCGGCGGACCGTCCCGAGCGGTCACGTCGCGTCCGGGTCGGCGTCGGCGAGTCGAGAGTTCGTCGGCGGGGACGGCGACGGTCGCCGCCGTCCGGGTGCTGGTCCCGTTCACGACGGCGCCGTCGACGTGGACGGCGTCGGCACCGCCGCCCGCTCCGCCGGGACGGACTCGACGACGGCGTCCGCGTGCAGGGCGGAGGTTCGGCCTCGAGCGCGCCGACACGAACCACTAAGCCGGTCGGTCGGCAACGTCGAGTATGGTCGAGATCGTCGTCGCGAGCGACACGCACGTGCCCTCCCAGGCGAACGACCTGCCGGACTGGGTGCGCGACCGAGTGCGGGCGGCCGACCACGTCGTCCACGCCGGCGACTTCGACTCCTCGGCCGCCTACGCCGACGTGGAGTCGCTCGCCGACGGGCTGACGGCGGTCGCGGGCAACACCGACCCGTCGGCGCTGGGGCTGCCCGAGGTGGCGACGGTCGAGCGCGGCGGCGTGCGGATCGCCGTCACTCACGGCCACCGCGCGGCGCGGGGGAGCTACGAGGACGGTCTCCGCCGCACCGCACTGGAGGCGGACGCGGACGTCGCCGTCGGCGGCCACACCCACCGGACGCTGGACCGCGACCTGGCGGACGTGCGCCTGCTCAACCCCGGGAGCGCGACCGGCGCGGCGCCCGCCCGGGAGCCCTCGGTGATGCGTCTGACCGCGACCGAGGGCGAGTGCACGGTCGACCTGGAGCGGCGCTGACCCGCCGATGTCCGACCGTCGACCGGAGGCGGACGCGACCGTCCGGGACGAGCACCGCGTCGGACTCGCGACGCTCGCCGGCAGCACCGGCGCGGGTCTCGTCGCCTTCGGCGCCGTCGCCGCCGCGAGTCCCGCCGTCGTGAGCGCCACGCCGCTGTCGACGGCCTGGCCGGTCGCGCTGGTGGTCGGCGCCTCGACCGCGGCGGTCGTCTGTACCGCCCGGGCGGTCGCGGCCGGCGTCGCCCGCCGTCAGACGGCGACCGCCGCTGGCGCCGCGGCCGCCACGGTCGCGCTCCTCGTCCCGGGCGTCGCCCTGGGACTGCCGCTGTCGGCCGAGGCGAGTGTCGCCCTGCTCGGCGGCCTGACCGAGGCCGACGCCGTCGCCCTCTCGGCGGCGCTCGCCGTGCCGGCGTTCGGACTCGGCGCCGGGGTCGGGCTCGCGCTCTCGACGCTCCGCTGGTGACACGGGCCTCGCGTGTACCGCGGGCCAACCGGCCGATACCCGCGTGTTTTTGCCCGAGGACGCCGGAGAGACGACATGGAGCTGATCGCGGTCCCCGACGTCCCGGAGGTCGGGCCGGGGGACGACATCGCGGGGTTGGTGGCCGACCGGGTGGACCTGGAGGCCGGCGACGTGGTCGTCGTCGCCAGCACCGTCGTCTCCAAGACCGAGGGACGCACCGCCGACCTGGCGGACTTCCCGGCCGGTCCGCGCGCCCGGGAGGTCGCCGCCCGGATCGCCGACGCCACGGGCGAACGGAAGGACCCCCGCTTCGCACAGGCCGTCGTCGAGGAGTCGACGGAGCTGCTGATGAGCGTGCCGTTCATGCTCTGTGAGACGCGGTTCGGCCACGTCACCGTCAACGCCGGTATCGACCGCTCGAACGTCCCCGACGCCGACCTGCTGTTGTTGCCGACCGACCCGAGCGAGAGCGCCCGTCGGGTCCGACGGGGGCTGCTGGAGCGGACGGGCATCGACGGCGAGTGCCGGTCACGACCGGCGGCGACCGACGCCGAGAGCCCCGCGCCGACGCCGACGGCCGACGGCGCCGGCCCGGCCAGCGGACGGGACGCGACCGGGCTCGGCGGCGAGACGCCCGACGGCGTCGACGGCCTGGGCGTCGTCGTCAGCGACACGAGCGGGCGGCCGTTCCGCACCGGTCAGCGCGGGGTGGCCGTCGGCTGGGCGGGCCTGCCGCCGACGCGGGACTGGCGCGGCGAGCCCGACCGGGACGGCCGCACGCTGGCAGTGACGGTGGAAGCCGTCGTCGACGAGCTCGCCGCGGCCGCCAACCTCGTCGCCGGCGAGGGGGCGGGCGGCACGCCCGCCGTCGTCGTCCGGGACTGGGCGTTCGGCGACCACGCGGGCGGCGACCGGCTGTTCCGCGACGTCGACAGCGACTTCGTCCGCCAGGCGCTGCGGGACTGGTGGTATGACCCGGACCGCGTGCCCGACGTCGAGGAGCGCCTGGCGCCGGCCGGAGCGGACGGCGACCGGGAGGCGGAGCGATGACCGTCGACCGGATCGTCCGCGGCGTCGAGATCACCCCGGAACACCCGCTGGAGCGGGTGGTCGGGATCGCCGAGGCGGCCGAGCGGGCGGGCTTCGGGGCGGCGCTGGTGAGCTGTCACTACTTCAACCGCGACCCGTTCGTGGCCGCCGACCGGATCGGGCGGGCCACCGACCTCCACGTGGGGCCGTCGGCCGCGAACCCGTACGACGCACACCCCGTCTCGCTCGCGGCCCGGACCGCCACGCTCCAGGAGGCGACCGACGGCCGGGCGGTGATGGGGCTGGCGCCGGGCGACCGCTCGACGCTGTCGGCGCTGGGTGTCGACCGCGACCGCCCGCTGCGACGTACCCTGGAGACGATGCGGGTCGCCCGCCGGCTCTGGGACGGCGAGCGAGTCAGCCACGACGGCACCTTCGAGGCCGCCGACGCCGGTCTAGAGTTCGCCGTCGACTCGCCGCCGGTGTACGTCGGCGCTCAGGGACCGGACATGCTGCGCATGAGCGGCAAGCACGCCGACGGCGTGCTGATAAACGCCTCACACCCCCGCGACGTCGCCTGGTCGGCCGACCGCATCGCGGAGGGCCGTGCCGACCGTTCCGACCGTCGGGGCGCGTTCGACAGCGTGGCCTACGCCAGCGTCTCCGTCGCCGAGGACCGCCAGGCGGCACGGGAGGCCGCCCGACCGCCGGTGGCGTTCATCGTCGGCGGCGCCGTTCCCCCGGTGCTCGACAGACACGACGTCGACCGGGGCGCCGCCGAGACCGTCTCCGAGCACCTGGAGAGCGGCGACCTGCGGGCGGCCTTCGACACGGTGACGCCGCGGATGATAGACGCCTTCTGTGCGGCGGGGACGGCCGCGGACCTGGAGGAGCGGTTCGACGCGCTGCTCGAGCACGTCGACGGGATCGTCGCCGGGTCGCCGCTCGGGCCCGAGCCGGAGACGGCGGTCAGTCTGGCCGGTCGGGCCGTTCGAGCAGTCGCAGGAAGTAGCTGACCAGGCCGCCGGCGGACAGTCCCCCGAAGACCGCCACCGCCACGGCCGTCAGCAGCCCCCCCAGTGCCACCAGGACGGCCGACAGCGGGTCCGCTTAGCTCTGTCCGATGTCGGCACGGCGGTGTTCAGATAAGCGCCAGCCGAACCAACGAACGGGTGGGACTGAAAGGGGCCGGTCGCTGCGGGAAGCCCGGCGACGAAAGCACCGCAAGCCGACCGAAGGGAGGCTGAGGAGCACAGCGAGACGCGCGACCGCAGCGGCCGGGGGCTTTCTACACCTGATTGACAACGGCGGCTGCTGTGCATCCGTATCTGAACACTACTGTTCGCACGGTCCGAACGGTTTAGTGTGGGCCAGCCCTCCCGGAGCGCATGACTGCGCCGGACGGCGCCGACGGGACCGGGGAGACGCGGGACCCGCTCGCGGACGAGCGAGCCGACTACGACTACCGGGGCGGAACGGACCCCGCCGTTCCGGGCGACCTCGCGGCGGCCGTCGACGCACGGATCGACGGCGACGTGCGCTTCGACCGCTACTCGCAGTCGCTGTACGCCACCGACGCCTCCGCCTACGAGGTCGAACCGGTCGGGGTCGTCCTCCCGGCGTCGACGGCCGACGTCGCGGCCGTCGTCGAGACCTGTGCCGAGCGGGGGGTGGCCGTCCTCCCGCGAGGCGGCGGCACCAGCCTCGCCGGCCAGGCCGTCAACGAGGCGGTCGTCCTCGACTTCACGCGACACATGGACGAGGTGGTCGCGGTCGACTCCGAGACACGGAGGGCGACGGCACAGCCGGGCGCGACCTTGGGCGAGCTGAACGCCGACTGCGCCGAACACGGCCTGAAGTTCGCGCCCGACCCGGCGTGGGGCGACAAGTCCACGCTCGGCGGGGCGATCGGCAACAACTCTACCGGCGCACACTCCTTGCAGTACGGCAAGACCGACGCCTACCTCCGCTCCTGCGAGGTCGTCCTCGCCGACGGCACCGTCACCCGCCTCGGGGAGACGCCGCTGTCGACGGTCCGCGAGCGGGCCGACCCTGACGGCGACGCGCTGGCGCGCGTCTACGCCGCCGTCGCCGAGATCGTCGACGACGCCGGGGCGGTCCGGGACGCCTACCCGGACCTCAAGCGCAACGTCTCGGGCTACAACCTGGACGTACTCGTCGAGCAGGCGACCGGCGGCGACCCATTCCCCGGCGTCGACGCCGCGGGGGCCGACGGAGCCGGGACGGACACGGACACGGACGCGGGAGAGCCGGCGGTCGACCTCGCCCGACTGCTCGCGGGCAGCGAGGGGACACTGGCGGTCGTCACGGAGGCCACCGTCGCGCTCGAACCGGTGCCGGAGACGAAGGCCGTCGCCCTGCTGTCGTACGACGACCTGGTCGCGGCAATGGAGGACCTGACGGCGATCCTCGCACACGACCCTGTCGCCCTGGAGGTGATGGACGACGTGTTGCTCGACCTGGCGCGAGACGTCCGCGAGTTCGCCGACCTCGTCGAGACGCTGCCGGCGGGCACCGACAGCGTCCTGCTCGTGGAGTTCTACGCCGACTCCGAGGCGGCGGGCCGGGAGAAGGTCCGTCGACTGCTCGCGGACCGGTGTCCGGCGGCGTTCGGGGCCGAGGACAGCGACGGCGACGCCCGCGGGCCGGAGGCGTACGACGCGCCGACGGAGGACCCGGAGCCGCGACGGGCGGTCGCCGCGATGCAGGCCCACGACGAGCACGAGCGCGAGCGCTTCTGGAGTCTGCGGAAGTCCGGGCTGGCGATCCTGCTGTCGCGGACGACCGACGAGAAGCACGTCTCCTTCGTCGAGGACACCGCGGTCCCGCCGGCGTCGCTGCCGGCGTACGTCCGGGAGTTCCGCCGCGTGCTCGACGAGCACGACACGGACGCCTCCTTCTACGCGCACGCCGGCCCCGGCGTTTTGCACGTCCGGCCGCTGGTCAACACGAAGACCGAGGCGGGCGTCGAGCGCATGGCGTCGATCGCCGAGGCCGTCACCGGTCTGGTCGTCGAGTACGGCGGCTCCGTGTCGGGCGAGCACGGCGACGGCCGCGCCCGCACCGGCTTCAACCGGAAGTTGTACGGCGACGAGGTGTTCGAGCTGTTCCGCGACCTGAAGCGGGCCTTCGACCCGCAGAACTTGCTCAACCCGGGACAGGTCTGTGGCGACGTCTCGATGACCGAGAACCTGCGCTTCGACCCGGAGTACGAGTTCGACGCCGGCTTCGAGCCGGTGCTCGACTGGGGCGAGGACGGCTTCCAGGGTGCCGTCGAGCTGTGTCACGGCTGTGGCGGCTGTCGCGGCGCCCAGGAGACCACCGGCGGCGTGATGTGTCCCACGTACCGCGCCGTCGACGAGGAGGGGCTGTCCACGCGGGGCCGGGCGAACGCGCTGCGACAGGCGATGAGCGGCGACCTCGCGCTCGACCAGCTCGACGAGGAGTTCAAGCGGGAGGTGCTCGACCTCTGTGTCGGCTGCAAGGGCTGTCTCCGGAACTGTCCCAGCGGCGTCGACCTCGCCCGGGTGAAGGCCGAAGTGACCCACGCCCACCGTCAGCAGGAGGGCGCGAGTCTGCGCGACCGGCTGTTCGCCCGCGTACACGAGCTGTCGCGGGTCGGCTCCGCGCTGGCGCCGCTGTCGAACCTCGCGACGCGACTGCCCGGCGCCGACCGACTGCAGGAGGCCGTCGGCGTGGCGAGCGAGCGCGACCCGCCGCCCTTCGCCCGGGAGTCGCTGCGCGAGTGGTTCGACGGTCGCGGCTCCCGGGTGAGCCACGCAGCGGCCGAGCGGCGCGCGCTGCTGTTTCCGGACACCTACAGCACGTACAGCGAGCCCCGCGTCGGCCGGGCGGCGGTGCGCGTCCTCGAAGCCGGCGGGGTGCGCGTGCGCCTGCCCGACACCACCGGCAGCGGACGACCGCCGTACTCGAAGGGCTTTCTCGGTCTCGCCCGCGAGCGCGCCGAGCACAACGTCGAGACGCTGGCCCCGCTCGTCGACCGTGGCTGGGACGTGGTCGTCGCCGAACCGTCCGACGCCGTCATGCTCCAGGACGAGTACCGCGACCTCCGTCCGGGTGCAAGCACCGACCGCGTCGCCGAGAACACGTACGGCCTCGGCGAGTATCTCGACTGCTTCGACCTGCTGGACGGGGCGACGGCGGCCGGCCGGAGCGCCGGGGCGACGACCCCGAGGCAGGCGGCGACCGACGGCGAGCGACTGGTCTACCACGGCCACTGTCACCAGACGGCGCTGAAGCGGGAGGGTCACGCCCCGGCGGTGCTCGCCGACCTGGGGTACGACGTGGCGACGCCGGACACCGGCTGCTGCGGAATGGCCGGCTCGTTCGGCTACGAGGCCGAACACCTCTCGATGAGCCGGGCCATCGGCGACGTACTGTTCGACCAGCTTCGCGACGTCGATCCGGCGGGCGAGGCGCGGGTCGTCGCCCCCGGCACCTCCTGTCGCACGCAGATCGACGACCTGAGCCGGTGGGAGCGACCCGTCCACCCGGCCGAGGCGATCGCCGACGCGCTCGGGATCGACCCCTGATCACGTCGCCGCGGCGACGACGGCCATCCGCGTGCTCTCGAGCGAGAGGTCGCTCTCGTCCGTGCCGCCGTAGACCTCGCGCACCTCGAAGCCGGCGTCCTCGAGTAACCACCGAAGTTCCGTGAAGGAGTACAGTCGCACCTCGAAGGTGGCCGCCTGCACGCGGCGGTAGCCGTCCGGGGGGTCGCGACCCTCCGGGCCGTCAGTGCGGCCGTCGCCGTCGTCGGCGCCGGCGCCGGCGCGGGGACCGACCGAACCGGGACGGCGCTCGCGCTCGCGCTTGCGAGCGGGGGTGGAGCCGGCGTCGCCGCCGTCGGTCCGGGCGTCCGGCGCGAGGACGGTCAGCCGCTCCGAGCGGTTCCGCCCGGTGCGGGGGTCGAATGAGCGCTCCTCGACGACCGTGCCGGCCGCCGTTCGAGTGACGTCCGCCGGCCGGTAGTCGTACAGCACGCCGTCGCGGTGGGCGAGTTCCATCACCAGCCGACCGCCGGGCCGGAGCACGCGGGCGAACTCCGCGAGCTGCTTTCGGTCGCCGGCCTCGTCGAAGAAGCCGAAGCTGGTGAGCAGGTTGTAGACGCCGTCGAAGGCGGCGTCGTCGTACGGCAGCGAGCGCAGGTCGCCCTGGCGGTAGTCCACGCGCTCGGCGACGCCGCGCTCGCGGGCATCGGCCCGGGCGCGGTCGAGGAAGGCCGACGAGCGGTCCAGGCCGGCGACCGCGTGTCCGCGCGCCGCCAGTCGGCTCGCGTGGCGGCCGTGTCCACAGGGGGCGTCGAGTAGTCGCTCGTCCGTCCCGAAGCGGTCGGCGACGAACGCGACCTCCTGCTCCGTGCGCTCCTCGTCGAGGGTAGCCTCGACGGTCGGCAGGTACGTCTCCGGGTCGAAGACCGCGTCCGTCTCGAAGGTGTGGTCCGTTCGGTCCGAGTCGGGGTCGGCGTCGGTGTCGTGTCGTGTCATCGCGTCCGGGCGGAGCGGCGACACGTATCAAGCGTCGTCGAAGCGACAGACCGGCCTGTCGGACTCCCGCCGGGGTCAGAGGTCGTCGCAGACGCCGCCGAGCACATCGAGGGCCTCGCGGACGTGGACGCCGTCGCGGCCGAGACTCACCCGGAACCGGTCGGGCGTCTCGAAGAACCGCCCCGGGACGACCAGCAGGTCACGGTCGAGGGCGGTCTCGGCGACCGCGTCGCCGTCGGCCCGCTCGTGGGTCAGGAGCGCGTAGCTCGACCCCTCGTACACGGGGCCGGCGAGGTCCGCTCGCCCCTCGACGAACGTCGCCAGCAGGTCGGCGTTGCGCCCGAGCAGGTCGCGGGAGTCCCGCTCTAACGCTTCGCGGTTCGCGAGCGCCCGGCGACCGAGCGCGCGACTCGGCCCTGGCAGCGAGGGGAAGTGACGGCCGACGCGCTCGGCCCGCTCGACGAACGCCTCGTCGGCGATCAGCCAGCCGACGCCGAGCCCGCCCAGGCCGTGGAATTTCGTCAGCGAGCCGGTGACGACGACGCCGTCGAGGCCGGCCGCGGTCACGCCGCCGAAGGCGTGCTCCGCGTCGTCACCGTCGGCCGGCAGCACGTACGGGGCGTACACCTCGTCGACGAGCAGCCGTGCGTCGTGTGCGCCAGCCACCGCCGCGGCCTCGGCGAGCGTCTCCCGTGCGGTCAGCCGACCGGTGGGGTTGTGGCGGTTGGTGACGGTCACGAGTGCGGTGTCGTCGACGAGAGCGGCCTCGATCTGCTCCGGGTCGAGCCGCCAGTCGGCCGACGCCCGGCGGAGGAAGCGGTCGACCCGGGCGCCGAACAGCTGTGGCGTGTCCACCAGTGGCTCGTACGCCGGTTTCTCGACGAGTACGCTCCCGGACGGGTCGAAGCCGTCCTCAAACGCCAGGTAGTCCTCCGCGGTCGACGCCGCGGCGTCGGGCGCCGGGTCCGCCTCGTCGAGCGCGGCCGCGGCGGCGACGGCGTTCGCCGGGCTCGCCCCCGCGGTCACGAGCACGTTCCCGGGGGACACCTCGTACGTCGCCGCCACGGCCTCCCTGACGGTGACGCCGTCCGGGTCTGGGTCCGGGTTCGGGCCCGGGTCGGGGAGGCCGGCGAGCCGCTCGGGCACCACGACGTCGGGGTCGCGTGCGGCGGCCCCGCGGAGGTCGCTCGACCCGAGGTCGTGCTCGACGCTCTCGGGTCGGCCCTCGATCCAGTCGAGGTAGTCGATCGCGGGCAGTGACATACCGTAGTCCACGCCACCGTCCAGTAAAATAGGGTGGGATCGTCCCCCGGCGGCGGGTCAATGACCGTCGGCGACGCCGAGATCGAGGTCGAGGTCGAGGTCCGCCAGCTCGGCCTCCGCCTCGGCGCGTTTCTCCTGGTGGTCGGCGAGGAACTCCCGCATCAGACGGGCGGCCTCCTCCTTGCAGCCGCCACAGAGCCGCTCGCCGCCGGCACACTCCTCGTAGACGCGTCTGGCGTACTCGTCGTCGTCGCCGGCGAGCAGGTAGGCGTACAGCTCGTAGACGGGACACGCCTCGGGTTCGCCGCCCAGTTCGCGTTGCTTCTCGGCGGTCTCGCGGCCGCCCGTGGCCGCGGCCTGCACCTTGTCGTAGCCGTCCTCGGGGTCGTCGAGCAGGGAGATGTGACTCGCCGGCACCGAGGAGGACATCTTCCCGCCGGTCAGTCCGGTCATGAATCGGTGGTACAGCGACGACGGCGGCCGGAAGCCGTAGCCGCCGTGGTCGATCTCCACCTCGCGGGCCAGCGAGACGGCCGCCTCGTACGAGAGGTCGAAGGCGTCGACGTGGGCGTCGTAGACGCGCTTCTCGCCGTCGACCGCCTCCGCCAGCGCCTCGAAGGCCGCCTCGGTGGCGTTGCGGTCGAGCACTCGAACGCGGGGTCGTAGCGGCTCCTTGCCGGCGTTTTCGAGTTTCTCGACGGTCCTATCCCGGACGGTCGTCGCGCCCGTCTCGTAGTCGGCCAGCCACGCGGCGGCCTCGACACACCGCGGTCGCTCGGGGTCCTCGGCGTACGCCTCGCGGTGCTCGTGGGCGACGGCGACGAGCTCTCGCTCCTCGGGGTCGAGCTCGAAGCTGGCGTACGCCTCCGTCACGCCGAAGTACCGCACTCGCGCGGCGAGATCGCGGGCGAACCGGACGTGAGGGTCCTGGTCCGGGCCGACCGGGATCACCGTCGGTTTGGGCGCTTCGAGCTGCGGGTAGAGGATGTCCGCCATCTGCGTGACGACGGACTGCATGTGCGACACGTCGGTCTCGCCGTCGAAGTTGTAGATCGCCTGCAGCTCCGAGACGTTCGCCTCCACGCCCAGCTCGAAGGCGAGGTCCTGCACCTCGGGGCTCGTCGACTGGCGGTAGAGCTCCCCCTCCTCGGGGTCGAAGCCCGACGCGAGCAGGCTCAGCAGGTAGTCCCGTGCGTGGTCGTCGATCGCCGCCCAGGAGAGCCCGCGGGCGGAGTGCGCTTCGAGGTCGGCGATCAGCCCGTAGACGTCGCCGCCCTGCTGCTGGTGCCATATCAGCTCGTCGAACACCAGCTTGTGACCGATGTGCGGGTCGCCCGTGGGCATGAAGCCCGAGAGCGCGGCGAAGGGCTCGCCCTCCCGCATCGCCCGCGCCACGGGCCGGTAGTCGCGGTGCCCGAAGACGACGCCACGACGCATCAGGTAGTGCGGGTCCGGCACGTCTTCGAGTGCGGACTCGAAACGCTCGATCCCGAACTGCTCGAACAGTCGCCGGTAGTCCGCGATCGTCGACGAGCCCCACGGGTCGATCGCCACGTCGTCCGCGTCTTCGACGTCGGCGCCGCCGTCCGTCGCCGCTCGCGGGTCGGGAGGGGTCTCGTCGCTCATGCTCGTGGTCGCGCTCGCGGGGGACGGCACATGAAGGTTCGGCTTGCCGTGTGGCGGTCCGACGCCCGTCGGGCCGCCTCGGGGGCCGCCGGGAGTCACTCGGCGAGGTGGTCGGTTATCTCGCCGCGCACGACGGTGTCGCAGTACTCGCACCGCAGGCCGTCGGCGAGCACCTCGAAGGCGGCGTCGACCGGCTCGTTGGCAGTCGTGATACACCGCGGGTTCGGACAGGAGACGACGCCGGCGACCCGGTCCGGCCGGGAGACGCGGCGCTTCTCGACGACGCCGTAGTCGCGGATCAGGTTCACCGTCGCGTCCGGGGCGATCAGGGAGATGACGTCGACCTCGGCCTGGCTCAGCTCGCGGCCCTCGACCTTGACGACGTCTTTCTCGCCGAGACGGTCGCTGGGGACGTTCATGCCGACGGAGACGGTGTCGCCACCCCCGCCGTCGATGCCGAGCACCCGGAGCACGTTCAGCGCCTGCCCCGCGCGGACGTGGTCAATGACGGTGCCGTCGCGGATGCGAGCGACGCGCATTCCCTCGTCGACATCGTTCTCGCCCTCGTCCCCGTTCGGACTCACTCCCATTCACCCCCCTGGTCGTCGGCGAGCATGAGGTCCAGCAGAGCCATCCGCACGGGGACACCGTTGTGTGCCTGCCGGAAGTAGACGGCGTGGTCGGTGTCGTCCACGTCGGGGGCGATCTCGTCGATCCGCGGCAGCGGGTGCATCACGACCATGTCGTCGCGGGCCGCCTCCAGCGTGGCGGCGTCGATCCGGTACTGGCCGGCCACCTCGCGGTAGGCGGACTCGTCGGGGAAGCGCTCGCGCTGGATGCGGGTGACATAAAGGGCGTCCAGTTCCGACAACACCGCTTCGAGGTCGGTGTGCTCGCGCACCGTGGCGCCGGCGTCGTGCAGGTCGAGTCTGACGCCGGGGGGCAGCTGCAGGCTCTCGGGGCTGACGAAGTGCTGGTCGACGTCGAACGCCGTCAGCGCGGTCGCCAGCGAGTGCACCGTCCGACCGTACTTCAGGTCGCCCATGACGCCGACGGTGACGCCGTCCAGCCCGACGGTCGAGCGCATCGTGTAGAGGTCGAGCAGGGTCTGTGTGGGGTGGTGGCCGGCGCCGTCGCCGGCGTTGACGAGCGGCGCGTCGACGAACTCCGCCGCGAGTGTCGCCGCGCCCTCCCGCGGGTGCCGGAGGACGATCGCGTCGGCGTAACCGTCGACCACGCGGACGGTGTCCGCCAGCGACTCCCCCTTCGCCACGCTCGACTCCTCGGGCGTGCCCATGTCGACCACGTCGCCGCCGAGGCGGTGTGTGGCGGTCTCGAAGCTCATCCGGGTGCGCGTGCTCGGCTCGAAGAAACACAGCGCGACGACCTCGCCGGCGAGGCGGTCGTCGACGGCCCCCGGATCGTCGGCGATCTCGGCCGCGCGGTCGAGCACCCGATTCACGTCCGCCCGGGAGAGGTCGGCGGCGGTGATCACCTGTTGTCGCATCGAACCGATCGCCGTCGGCGTGGCTCTTCAATCCACCCGTCCGCGCACACGAGTGAGCGGGGACCGGTACGGGATCACCCGGCCCGGTCGAACCGCGTCGGCGTACGGCAGCACCGCCTGGCCGTCGACCTCGCGGAACTCGACGGACCGGTGCTCCCCACCGGGGTCGACGGTGTAGAAGCCGCGGTCGTCCGGGTCGAGTGACGCCGGAAACGCGCCGAACTCGACGCCCGGCACGTCCGACGGAGCCGTCCGCGAGTGCGTCACGGGAGCGGAGACGCCGAGACCGCTCCGTCGGGAGTTCATTTAAGTGGGTCGCGTCGGTGGGTGAGGAGATGCGTTGACGGGCCTTCCTCGGGACGGCGGGTGCCACTGTCGCAGGACTGGCCGGCTGTCTCGGCGTGTTCGGCGGCTCGGAGTCGGAGCCACGCGTCCGCAAGCGGCGGTTCCGGTTCTACTTCGGGGACGAGACGGGGACGCTCGGAGCGATCGGCGGTCACGACGCGGCGCCGAGTGACGCGGCCGACCACCAGGTCGTCCGGAACACGCACACCGAGGCAGACTGGCGGGCGATGCAGGAGAACGACGCCACCTTCGCCTTCTGCGGAGAGTGTGCGGCCGCGCTCGACTGAGTGGTCAGGACTCGGAGACGGAGGCGGATTCGAACGGCAGTTCCGGCTCGTGGGCGACGGCGTCGATCGCGGCGTCGAGCACGCCCTCGACGTTCTCGTTCTCGGCCACGGACATGTAGTGGTCCGCCTCGACGTCGCGCGAGCGGTCGACCTTGTTGCAGACGACGACGACGGGCACGTCGAACTGTTCGCGCACGTCCGCGAGCAGGGCGAGCTGGTCGTCGACGGGGTAGCCACAGTCGAGACTGGCGTCGAGCAGGAAGAGGACGACGTCGGCGAGATGGGTGAGCGCCGACACCGCCTGTGTCTCCACGTCGTTGCGCTCGGCGGCGGGCCGGTCGAGCAGGCCGGGCGTGTCGACGACCTGGTAGCGGACGTGGTCGCGCTCGACGTGGCCGACGGCGACGCCCGTGGTCGTGAACGGGTAGCTCGCGGTCTCGTTCGTCGCGCGGGTGACGCGATTGACGAAGGAGGACTTGCCGACGTTCGGGTAGCCGGCGACGACGACCGCCGGCTCGTCGGGACGGAGGTCGGGCAGCGGTCGCAGCTCGGCGGCGGCGGCGTCGATCGTCGCCAGGTCGTCGGCGACTTCGCGAACCACGTCGGCCAGCCGGGCGAAGGCCTGCTTGCGGTGGGCGCGGGCGAGGTCCTCGTCGGCGGTGCGCACGCGCTCCAAGTACTCGCTTTTCACCTCGTCACACTTCCCGGCGGCCCAGTCGACGCTGCCGAGCGCCTGTCGCAGGGCGTCGACGTCGACGAGCGCGCCGGCGAGCTCGCGGTAGAACGGGTCGACGGCGTCGAGGTCCGGCCACTCCCGCACCAGATTCGCCAGGTTGTCCGAGCAGACGTTGCCGGCGGTGCGCACCATCGACTCCTGGGCCTCCCGCCCGGACTTCGCCCGCCCGGCGCGGGCCGCCCGCGAGAAGGCTTGGTCCGTCAGCCCCTCCGCGCCGGGCGCGTACGGCAGGTCCTCGAAGGTCATACTCGACGTGGGGGGCGCTCCCTGAAATGGGCTCCCCTCCGCCGTGGCGACACGCTGATGCGGGACCGGTCCGTACCGGCGAGCGCGACCGACTGGAGTGCGGTGCTGTACGGCGTCGTCGCCGGGGTCGTCGCGGGCGTCGTGGCGACGGCACTGCCGGGACTGGGCCACCTGTTCGCGGGGCTGGTCGCCGGCGGCGTGGCGGGCTATCTGGCACGCAGCGGTCTCGCCAGCGGCGCCTGGCACGGCCTGCTGGCGGGCGCCGTCGGCGGGATCGTCCTCGCGGTCGTGCTGTTCGTCCTCGTGTCGGCGGTCGGCCTGCCGCTCGTGGGGACGACCGGCGTCCTCGCCGGAGCCGGCGTCGCCGCCGTCGTGTCGGTGGCGGCGGTCGTCTTCGCGGTCGACAGCGCGGTCGGCGGCGTCGTCGGGGCGTTCGTCGCCGACGAACTATAGGCCGCCGGCGTCGCCGTGACCGCCGGGGAGACGGAGACGGTGAGCGTCGCTACCGCCGCTCGCGCAGTTCCGCTCGGAGTGCCGCCAGGTCGACGTCGCGGGCGGCGAGGACGACCAGCAGGTGATAGACGAGGTCGGCGCTCTCGTGGGTCAGCGCCTCGGGGTCGTCGTTCTTGGCCGCGAGGACGACCTCGACGGCCTCCTCGCCGACCTTCTCCAGGGCGGCGTCGGCGTCGCCGTCCGCGTCGACGAGCGAGACGGTGTAGGAGTCGTCGGGGCGACGCCGGAGACGGTCCTCGACGGCGGCGAACAGCTCGTCGAGGACCGGACCGACGTCGTCGGACATCTCAGGCGTCGGGGAGGCTCTCGATCTCGCGGAGACGTTCCAGGTCGGCGAACTCGTCGGCGGGTTCGCGACCGCTCTCGAACACCGCCTCGGTGACCTCGACGGGAGCGCTCGTCCGGGCGGCCAGCGCGAGCGAGTCACTGGGACGGGCGTCGACGACGATGCCGTCCCGCGGGGTGTCGAGGTGGAGGTCGGCGATGTAGGTGCTGTCCTCGATGGCGGCGACGACGACGCGGTCGACCCGACCGCCCAGCTCCTCGACGATGTCAAGCGTGAGGTCGTGGGTGAACGGCCGCGGCGAGGGCGCCGCCTCCAGGCCACGGGCGATGCTCGCGGCCTCGTCGAAGCCGATGAAGATGGGGACGACGTCGTCCTCGTCCTCGACGCCGAGTACGACCACCGGCACCGGTCCCTCCGGCGTTCCGGCGACACGTACCGCGTCGATCGACGCCCCCAGTGCCATGCAATCTCTGCGAGCGGCAGCGGGATAAGCCTGTTTCCCTGGGCCGGCAGTAGTGTTCAGATTAGCACCTGCTGATGGGAACGCTATTGGTGTGGAGAGCCAGAAAGCCCCCGACGGCTCGCCGGCTACGACTCGCTGCGCTCCTCACTGCGTTGCGGTGCTTGGGTCGTCTCGCTCGGCGAGCCGTCCGCCCCTTTCAGTCCCGCCCCGCCGAAGTTGCCCAGAGCGGGACTGAAAGGGTCCGGCGTACTGCGGGAAGCACGGTGATGCAAGCACCACAGCGAACACAGTGAGCGAGGAGCGCAGCGAGCCGCGCGACCGCAGCACGCCGGGGGCTTTCTGGCTGTTCAATCCAGTTTAGATTGCCAATTTAAACAGTGTCCGGGCCGGCCGACGGGACTGCGGCGGTCCTCGACGGCCCGGGCGTCAGCCGGCGGTCGCCGGCCGGGGCGTCGGCGTCCGGGCCGACGAGGTCGACGGGTCGACGCGGTCGACGGCCACGTAGCGGACCTCGACGACGGCACCGGGAGCGACCGTCGAGAGCCGGTCGGCGATTCGGTCGGCCAGTCCTTCCGTGTCGGCGTCCTCGGGCCGGCCCACGGTGACGGTCACCTCGCTGACCGCGGGCGAGAGGAGCCGCCCGGGGTCCGGCTCGACGGGGTCGAACGTCACCGAGACGGAGACGAGTTCGGCGCCCTCGACGTCGGCGACCGCGGCGCGGCTCTGCTCGCGGACGGTCTGTTCGGCGACGCCCTGCTGGTAGGAGACGAGCGTGACCCCGCCGAGCACCAGCGTCAGCAGCGCCACGGCGGCCGTCAGCGCGGCGACCCGGATGAGGGTGGCGCTGCGTGCTTCGTCGGTGCGGAACAGCCGGCCCGGCCGGTAGCCGGCGTACCACAGCGTCACGGGCGTCGCCAGGTTGATCGAGAGGACGTTGACGGCGACGAGCACGGCGGCCCCGAGCGCCACCGCCGGGAGTCCCCAGGCGATGCCGATGCCGACGACGGCCGCCGGCGGCACAAGTGCCGCGGCTATCATCACGCCGACCAGGGCCGTGGAGACGCCCGAGCGGAGGCTGTGGGCGCCCGCGACGCCGGCGCCGAGCGCGATCGGTAGCGTGAGCACGTTCGGCGCGACCCGCTCGTGTATCTCGTCGACGCCGAGGATATCGGTGCCGGGCGGGACGACGCCGGTGACGTTCAGCAGACCGGAAAACAGCGCCGCGGCCGCGACCGTGGCGACCACGCCGACCACCTGCAGGCGGACGCCGCGGCTAAAGAGGTCGTCCTCGTCGAGGACGGTGCCGACGCCGGCGGCCATCGCGGGGCCGACGATCGGGGCGATCACCATCGAGCCGACGACGGTCGCCGCCGAGTCGAGCAGCAGTCCGGCGGTGGCGACGAGCGAGGAGACCGCCGTCAGCAGGACGAACGAGAACAGGGAGGGCGCGAGGTCCTCGGCACGGGCGCGCAGCTCCTCGCGGGCGATACGCTCCTCGTCTTTCTCCTCCTCGTAGCGCTCCTCGAGCCGGTCGAACCGCTCGGACTCGACGGTCTCGGCGTCGATCACGACGGTATAAGCGCTACGCTCGACGCCGGCCTCGCGCATCGCCTCGAGCACCGGCTCGACCGCCCCCGTCGGCAGCGGCATGCTGACGACGGCGGTGTACTCCCGGCCGCTGGTCTCGTCGGTGACGACGTAGTCGACGCCCTCGTCGTCCAGCGCGGCGAGCACCGTCTCCCGCTTGCCCGGTCGTCCGGAGAGGAGTCAGGAGTACCGCGTCGCCACGTCGGCCTCGGTGATGACCCCCCGGACGCCGTCGTCGCCGACGACGAGTACGGCACGGTAGTGGTCGAGCAGGTCGTCGACCTCGTCGAGCGTGGCGTCCGGCTCGACGGCCGCGAACGAGCGGTCCATCACCTCCGCCACGGGCAGGTCGGTCGGCGGCTCGTCGCTGTGACGCACCGCCGCCGTCGTGATCATCCCCTCCGGGCTGTCGCCGTCGATCACCGGCAGCTGCGAGAAGCCGCGCTCGCCCATCAGGTCGACCGCCGCGGCGACGGCGTCGTCCGGCGCCACCGCCGTCACGTCCTCGTTCATCAGGTCGCGGGCGCGGACCACGTCGCCCTCCACTGCCTCGAGCGCCTCGACGATCCGCCGTAGCGTGGACAGTCGCGGGTCGACGTCGCCGCTCTCGACGCGCGCGACGAGCGGCTGCGAGACGTCGGCCCGCTCGGCGAGCTCGCTCTGTGTGAGGTCGAGCTCCGTCCGACGCTCGCGGAGGTCCTCCGGCGTCGGCAGATGCACGGTCGTAATTACCCCTGGTTATCAATAAGTGTGTCGCCCGCGGCTCAGGTCTCGTCGTCGGTCTCGTCGACCTCGGCGGTGTGGACGACCTCGATGGGGGTGTCCCGGAGGGCGGGACCCACCTCGCTCTTGGCGATGCGGGCGGCGTGGTCCTCGCCGTCGGCGTCGAACACCTCCATCTCCAGGGTCAGGGCGACGATCGCGGTGCCGGCCGCGACGAAGGCGGAGTCGAACGGCTCGCCACACGCCGGACACGTCGTCCCCCCGACCTCGACCTCGACGTACTCCAGGCCGGCGTCGTTCAGCCGTCTCCCCGCCTCGCTCACGGCGACGCCGATGGCGTCGTCGACCGACTCGACCTCGCGCACCAACCACGCCGCCTCCATCCCGACGAAGTAGTCGCTCATACCACGGCTTCGTGGACCAGCGGAGTCGGTCTTACGGTTTCGACCCGCGCCGCGTCGCGCCGTGTCGTACGATACGCGTATTACTCCCGCAGGCCACGAACGGTAGCCTCTTCGGCCGGTGATCGCCTGTCCCAGTTTATACGACTCGAGGCGTCCGGCTCGCCGCGACCGGACGGCGAGCGGCCGGCCGCCGATCGCCGGACAGCGCTGTGACGGATCGCGTGATCGCTCTGATGGGTCGACTCGCCGGCCGACGGATTCATGTACGATCGCCGGCCGCTGTCGGCGCCCCGAACGATCGACCGGCTGCGACACTGCGCGCTGTTCGTCCCGTACCAGGCGACGCTCGCGGTCGGGATCGCACTGCTGTCGCTGGCGGTAGGGCTGGACTGCGTCGGTATCACCCTCCCGACGCACCGCGTCGTCGCCGTCGGCGAAGCGCTGGACGACGCCCGCCGGGCGGCGCGATAGCCGCCCCGAGCGCCGCGCTTTTGTATGCCCGTCCGGTAGTAGAACTCGATGAGAGAGTCTGACCTCACCGCCGAGGACCGCCCCGGACCGTTCGAGCCCGAGCTCGGCGAGCTGGAGAGTCCCGTCTCGAAGGAGGAACTGGAGAACGTCAGCAGTACCGGCACCACCACCACGGGCCTGACCACCGCCGACGGCGTCGTCATCGCGACGGACATGCGCGCCTCGCTGGCGGGCCGGTTCGTCTCGAACAAGAACGTTCAGAAGGTCGAGCAGATCCACCCGACGGCGGCGCTCACCCTAGTGGGGTCGGTCGGCGGCGCTCAGTCGTTCATCTCCAACCTGCGGGCGGAGGTCGACCTCTACGAGGCCCGCCGCGGCGAGGACATGTCGATCGAGGCGCTGGCGACGCTGGCGGGCAACTTCGCCCGCGGCGGCCCGTTCTTCGCCATCAATCCCATCCTCGGCGGCGTCGACGAGGAGGGCCACCACGTCTACTCGATCGACCCCGCCGGCGGCGTCATGGCCGACGACTACACCGTTACCGGCTCCGGGCTCCAGCTCGCGTACGGCACCCTGGAGCAGGAGTACGAGGAGGGTCTCTCCAACGAGGAGGCGAAGACCGTCGCCGCCCGCGCCGTCAAGAGCGCCGTCGAGCGCGACACCGGCTCCGGTAACGGCGTCTTCCTCGCCGAGATCACCGACGAGGGCGTCGACATCGCCGGCCACAAGGACTTCGACGAGGTGCTGTAGGCCGACTTCCTTTTCAGTCGCTCTCGGCCGCGAGCCACGGCTCTGCCGGACGAGCGGTGAACTCCGGGCGAGTCCGGATACGTCGAGCCCCGTGGCCGTCAGGCGTAACGCTCGACGCAGTCGCCGACCCGCTCGACGCCCGCCCGCAGGCGGTCGGTCGACAGCCCGAAGCCGATCCGGAAGCGGTCCGGGAAGCCGAAGACGTCGCCCGGGGCGAGCACGACGGACTCCTCCTCGACGACGGTGCGACAGAACTCGCGGGCGTCGGCGAACCCCTCCGGCACCGTCGGGAAGCCGTTTACCCCGACCGGACGGTGCCAGTCGAGGCCGTGGTCGGTGACGAAGTCGGCGACGATCGCCCGGTTGCGCGCCGCGAGGTCGCGGTTCTCCGCGAGGATCGACGCCTCTCGGTCCGGGTCCAGCGCCTGTCGGGCGACGTGCTGGCCGAAGACCGACGGCGAGATCGTCGTGTAGTCCTTCCACCGCCAGGCGGCCTCGACCACCTCGGGCGGGCCGGCCACCCAGCCGAACCGACAGCCTGCGAGCCCGTAGGCCTTCGTCAGGCTCGTCGTCGAGACGCCGCGAGGCCCCATCGCCGCCACGGGTTCGATCGGCTCGTCGGCGAGCAGGCGGTACACTTCGTCACACAGCAGGTAGGCGTCGTTCGTGGCGGCGACGTCGTACAGGTCGGCGACCCGGTCGCGGTCGTGGTAGCGGCCGACGGGGTTGTTCGGGTTGTTGACGACGACCAGCCGCGTCTCGGGGCGTATCGCGTCGCCGACGGCCGCGACCGGAAGCGACCAGTCCGGCGGCGACAGTTCGACGCGCGTGACGTCGGCGATCGCCTCGGGGACGGCGTGCAACGACTGGTAGGTGGGCGTGACGACGACGGCGTGGTCGCCCGGCGACAGCAGCGACAGGGTCGTGACGAAGTTGGCCTCCTGCGTGCCGCAGGTGAACAGCACCTCGTCGGCGTCGCGACCGTACCGTTCCGCGACCCGGGCGCGCAGGTCGGGGTCGCCGTCGGTGGGGATGACATAGCCCAACTTCCCGGGGTCGGTGTCGAACCGCTCCGCGGGGAGGCTACGGATGCCGCTCTCCGCGAGCATGATCTCCGCGCGGTGCTCGTGCTCGGCGAACCACCGCTCCAGCGCGAACGGGGCTATCTCCATGTCCGTCGCTCGGCCCGAGGCCTGCTAAAGACGGCGGTGCCGGCCGTCCGCGGTCGGCGCGTCAGGACCCGTCGGACCCCTCGTGGCCGCCGTCGGCCGCCGACCGGGGCCGGTCGCCCTCCTGCTGCGGGTCGGGACCGCCCTCGACCGGCTCGACGCCGGTCGACCCCTCCGGAGAGTCGGCACCGGAGCCGGCCTCGCCGTCGCCGCCCGCGGGCTCGTCGCCGGTGACGGACTCGCCGGCCGGCACGTCGCCGGCGACGCCCGGGGTCGTGTCCGCCTCGCGGTCGGCATCGCGGCGCTGCCGGAGGTTCTGTCGGGTGAACTGCGGGCTGGTGCCGATCCCCGTCGGGCCGCGCATGTTCCGGTACAGCAGCATGGTGACGACGGTCGTGAGCGCGGCGGCGACGGCGGCCTCGACGAACAGTTCGCCGATGTAGAGGATGGTGATCGAGACGCTGCCGAAGGCGACCAGCAGACCGTACACCAGCCGCCGCGCCAGCGCGTCGAGCACGTCGTCGGGGTCCTCGATGTCGGTCTTGATCTCGAAGTTGCCCCGCTCCAGGCTGTCCAGCGCTCGCTCCAGCTTCGGCGGAGTGCGAAGCGCCGCCGCCGTCGACCGTTGCAGCTGCTCGCCGCGCTCGCGCACCTCGGTGCGGACTGTCTCCTCGACGTAGCCCTGCTCGCGCAGGTAGGTCGTGGCGACGTCGATGAAGTCGAAGTCCTCGTCCAGCGTGACACAGACGCCCTCGACGACCGTCGCTACCCGTAACACGAGCGCCAGGTCGCGGGGCATCCGCAGCGGAAACTCGTAGATGGTGTTCTCCACCTGGTTGACGATCTGCTGGACGCGGTACTGCTCGATCTGCTCGCCGCGGGCGTCCCGGATCGCGAGTTCCATCACCTCGGCCATCAGCCCGCGGTCCGCGTCGGGGGACAGCGTCCCCATCGCGACCAGCGTGTCGAGGATGGCGTCGATGTCCTTCGCGGCGACCGCGCGGTAGAACCGGACGATCTGCTCCTGCAGTCGTGGGCCGACCCGACCGCTCATGCCGAAATCGTAGAAGACGACGCGACCGTCGTCGGTCACCGCGAGGTTGCCCGGGTGCGGGTCGGCGTGGAAGGCGCCGTCCTCGACGAGCATCTTCAGGTACACCCGCTGGAGGGTCTCCGCCAGTGCGGAGCGGTCGATCCCCCTGCGGTCGAGTTTCGCGACGCGGTTTATTTTCGTCCCCTCGACGTACTCCATCGTCAGCACCCGTCCGGTCGACAGCTCGTCGACCACGTCCGGCATCACGACGCGGTCCTCGTCGGCGAAGTTGGCCCTGATCTCCCGGAGCATCCCCGCCTCGCGGCGGTAGTCCATCTCCTCGCGGATCGTCTCGTCGAACTCGTCGGCGAGGTTGCGCATCGAGAAGGCGCGGTTCTCGCCGACGAAAAACAGCACGAGTGGCAGCGCCCAGCGGATCGCCCGCAGGTCCGCCGCCACGAGGTCCTCGACGCCGGGGCGGCGCAGCTTCACCGCGACGCGCTGGCCGCGGTAGCGGGCGGTGTACACCTGGCCGAGGCTGGCGCCGCTGATCGGGGTGGTGTCGAAGCGCTCGAACCGCTCCTCGACCGGCCCGAGTTCGGCCTCGACGACCTGGCGGGCCTCCGCCCACGGCGCCGGCGGGACGTCGTCCTGTAGACTGGCGAGCACCTCGACGTACGCCGGCGGCAACACGTCCGGCCGGGTCGACAACAGTTGGCCGAGCTTGATGAACGTCGGTCCGAGCGTCAGCAACGAGTCGAGCAGGCGTTCGGCCCGGCGCTGCTGTCGGTCGGGCGTCACGCGGCGCGGGCCGCCGAACAGCAGGAACCGGCGACGGTCGCGGGCGTACGCCGCGACGAGCGGCAGGAACTGCCGCAGCACCCGCAGGAATCGCCAGTACGCCCTGAGTCGGACCAGTGTGATCACCCCACCTCAGCCGTCCGTCTCGTCGGGGTCCTCGCCGGGCTCCTGGACGTCGATGGTCGTGGCCGCGGCGGCGGCCCGCTTCGGCAGGCGCACCTCCAGAACGCCGTCGTCGACGGCCGCCGTCGCCCCCTCGTCGGTGGCGTCGTCCGGCAGCGGGAGTTCGGCGTCCAGAAACAGCGACCGGTCCTCCCGGAGGAAGCGAAACGCCGGCGGAAAGGCCTTCTCGCGGCGGGCCTCGATCACGAGGCGACGCCCCTCGACGGAGACGTCGACCGTCTCGGCCGTCGTTCCCGGCAGGTCGACGACGAGGCGGTACGCGTCGTCGCTCTCCAACAGGTCCGCGAACACCGTGTCCGGCAGGTCGCGGAGCGCCTCGCGCAACGCTGACATGCCCGCGACTTCGCGGCCGGGGGCGAAAAAGGCCGTGATCCGTCCGACCGGACGTCTCAGCACGCACGACCCTCCTACCGTTGGCAGCCCGCGCCTCGATCAGTTCTGCTCAACTCGTCCGGTCGACCCACCGGCAGAACGCCTCGAAGTCGTCAGCGCCGGCCTGCTTCGCGATCTGCCGTAGCGTTCCCTTCGGGACCGGATCTGCGCGCGGGACGGTAACCGTCCGGACCTTCCCGGTGTCTGGATTCTCGTACCGCAGCGTCGTGTGGCGCCCCTTCCCCCCGACCGGGACGAACCCGTGACTCGTCAGCGCAGAGAGCACCTCTCGCGTGGAGAAGGTGGTTCGAACCATCGATCCACGGTTCCGGAGAGAGATACGAAAATGACTGTGACGCTGCAACTGGCTGTGGTCAGCGATCACTCCCGGTCAAGCCACGGCGGCGACCCCTCGCCGCCGATCTCGACCTCGATACTCGACTCCTCCAGGTAGCCGGCGGGGTCGTCGATGGTGTCGCCCGCACCGAAGTGGCTGTCGAGGGCATCGGCGAGGTTTCGGAGCGCCGCGGCCTCGTCGTCGCCAAAGGAGGCTACCCCGGTTTCGACGTGGACAGCTGTCACGCGACCGTTGTCTTCGTGGACGAACCGGACACCGTCCATGTCGGGTTCGTCACCCGCCTCGGTGGTCGCCATGCTCGTTCGTGGACGCTCCGTGAAGGTAAATCTTCAGTTCACTCGACGACCAATGGTCCCGGGGACGAGACGGTTACTCGTACAGCCAGGTCTCGTCGATCCGCTCGAACGCGACCAGCTCGGAGTCGTCGAAGAAGAGGTCGATCTCCCGCTCGTTGGCGCCGGGGTCCTCGTGGTCGGCGGCGTGGACGACGTTGCGCCCGAGGTCGAGGGCGTAGTCGCCGCGGACCGTGCCGGGGGCGGCCTCGGCGGGGTCGGTGTCGCCTATCATCCGTCGGACCTGTCGCGTGGCGTTCTGGCCCTCCCAGACCATCGGCACGACGGGTCCCGAGGTGATGAACGACCGCAGGTCCTCGAAGTACGGCTCGTCGACGTGTTCGTCGTAGTGTTCGCGGGCGAGTTCGTCGTCGATCCGGATCACTTTGGCGGCGACGAGCTTCAGCCCGCGGTCCTCCAGACGGGAGACGATCTCGCCGACCAGCCCGCGCTGGACGGCGTCGGGCTTGGCCATGACGAAGCTGCGTTCTCGGCTCACGCTACTGTTCCTCGGAGCCTTCGGGCACCTGACTCTCGTCGTGGATCCACTCCAGGTCGCGCGGGTCGCGGTCCATGAAGTAGTTCTTCTCGGCCTTCGAGTCGACGAAGTGCAGCACCGTCCCGTCGTTTCTGACGTACATGATGCCGGTGCCGGGCTCTATCTCCTCGCCGGTGTAGTCACAGGTGCGGTGTTCGACCATCGTCCTACTGCCCCCCGATCGCGTCGGCCTCGCGGGCGGTCTCGCGCAGCTGGAGCACGTCCCCCTCCCGCACCGGGCCGAGCACGTTCCGCGTGATGATGCGTCCCTGGTTCGACCCCTCGCGGATGCGGCACTTGACCTGCATGGCCTCGCCGTGCATGCCGGTCTTGCCGACGATCTCGATCACCTCGGCGGGTGTGGAGCCGCCCTCGTCGTCTTCGGCGCTCATCTACCTGAGTTCCTCGACCTTCTCGGTGACGTCCTCGACCGTGCCGGAGGCGTCACCGGGGTCGACGATCGTCGCCGCCGCGGAGCCGACCTCCAGACCGGCGGCGCGGCCGACGGACTCCTGTTCGTCGACGAAGACATACGCCACGTCGCGCTCGTCCGCGAGTTCCGGGAGATGCATCACGATCTCCTCGGGCTGAACGTCCTCGGCGACGACCACCAGGTCGGCGTTGCCGCGCTCGACGGCCTTGGTCGTCTCGTTCGTACCTTTCCGTACCGATCCCGTGTCACGGGCGACCTCCAGCGCCTCGAGGGTGTCCTCCTGAAGGTCCTGCGGAACGTCGAAGTCTACGTACACTGGCATTGTTGGGTTCCTCCCGCACGCGGGCTCGGAGCCACCGCGTCAGAGGTCCGGCCGTAGACGGTGGCTCCTCACCACCCCGTGCGGAGCGTATCCACCCCTAACTAACCCCGTCACAAAAGCGCTTTCAAACGGCCGCCGGCGGTGTCAGTCCGTACCACGGCCGCGCGGACGTGGAAAGCGTCTTGCCGGCCGGACCGCTACACGAGGCCGTGACGGACGGGAACGCCGACGGCTCGAGCGGTGCCGACGACGTCGCCGACCTCGCCCGCGACTTGCGTGCCGCCGCCCGCCGGTCGAACCAGCGTCGCCTGCTCGTCGTCGCCGGCGACGACGGCGACCGCGTCGACCGGGCCGCCCGCGAGGCGCTCGTCGCCGCCGACTGCCCGCCCGCCGAGACGACGCTGGTCGGCGACCGCGACCTGCTCGACTGCGAGCGTGTCTCCCCGGACCGCGCGGGACGGCTGCTCGGCACGACCGGGACGGCGGTCGTCGTCGACGCCCGCGACCGCCTGGTGCCGAACGCGCTGGGCAGCGTCGTCGGCGCCGTCGACGGCGGCGGACTGCTCCTGCTTCTGACGCCCCCGCTCGAGGCCTGGCCCGACCTGACCGACGGCTTCGACGAGAGCCTCGCCGCCCCGCCCTTCGACGCGGCAGAGGTGACCGGTCGCTTCCGTCGCCGGCTCGTCGACACGCTCCGCGGGCGGCCGGGCGTCGCCGTCTTCGACGCCGACGCCGGACTGGCCGTCGAGACCGGCGGTGACGTGCGAGACAGCACACTCACCGACGAGAGCGGCGACTCCGGCGCGGGGGAGCCGCCCGCCGACGGCCGGTTTCCCGAGGCCGTCTACGCCGCCGCCCGGACCAGCGACCAGCGCGACGCCGTGGCCGCCCTGGAGCGGGTGGCGCCGGCAGCTCCCGGGAGCGACCCGGCGCCGCGTGCGGCCGTCGTCGAGGCGGACCGCGGCCGCGGGAAGTCGAGCGCCGCGGGCCTGGCGGCCGGCGCCGTCGCCGCGGCGGGGGGCGAGGTCGTCGTCACCGCCCCCGGCCGGGCGAACGCCCGCGAGGTGCTCGACCGTGCCGGGGGGACGCTCGACGCGCTCGACGCCCGTGAGTGCGCCGACTCGGACGGCGTGGCGGTCCGGTCGACCGGCGGCGGCAGTGTGCGCTACCGCTCCCCCGGCGTGGCCGAGGCGACGGCGACGGAGCCGGACCTGCTCGTCGTCGACGAGGCGGCCGCGCTGCCGGTACGCCGACTGGCGGCGACGCTCGCGGCACCCCGAGTGGTGTACGCGACGACGGTCCACGGCTACGAGGGGACCGGTCGGGGCTTCGCGGTCCGGTTCCGCGACCGGCTCGAGGAGGCCGACCACGCGGTCACGGAGGTTCGGATGGACGAGCCGGTCCGCCACGCCGCCGGCGACCCCGTCGAGCGGTGGGCGTTCGACGCGCTCCTGCTCGACGCCCGGCCGCCGGTGGAGCCGGCGGTCGTCGACGCCACCCCCGGGAGCGTTCGGTACCGCCGGCTCGACCGCGACGCGCTGGGCGAGGACCGCACGCTGTTGCGGGAGACGTTCGGCCTGCTGGCGCGGGCGCACTACCGCACCGAGCCGGACGACCTCGCCCGACTGCTGGACGCTCCGAACGTCACCGTTCGGGCGCTCGTGACCGACTCCGTGGGCGACAGCGACGGCGACGGCGACGGTGCCGCCGGTCACGTCGTCTCGGTGGCGCTGCTCGCCCGCGAAGGGGGACTGTCGACGGAGCGCCGCGCGGCGATGTACGAGGGCGAGCGAGTCCGCGGGCACATGGTGCCGGACGTGCTCACCTCGCAGCTGCGCGACCCCGAGGCGGGGGCTCCGGTCGGACTTCGCGTGCTGCGGATCGCCACCCACCACGCCGTCCGCTCGCGCGGGCTCGGCTCGCGGCTGCTCGGGGGCGTCCGCGAGGAGGTCGCCGGCGACGCGACCGACCCCGGAGAGACGGCCGCCAGTGACGAGCGCCGGAGGGGCGGCGTCGACTACCTGAGCGTCGGCTTCGGGGCGACGCCGCGGCTGCTGTCGTTCTGGTCGGCGAACGGCTTTCGGACGGTGCACCTCTCGCTGTCGCGCAACGAGCGCTCCGGCGAACACTCCGCGGTGATGCTCGACGGTCTGGCGGAGGCCGGACGGGCCCTCGCCGACCGTCACGTCCGCTGGTTCCGCGAGCGGGCGGCGTCGGCGGCCTCGGCGCCGCTCTCGACGGTCGACCCCGACGTGGTCCGGACGGCGTTGCACGCCGCCGGTCCGACGGTCGGAACGGACGAGGGCGGCCCCCCCGACCGCGAGTGGGTGCCGGATCTCGACCTCGACGAGCGGGAGTGGCGACTCGTCGCGGGCGCGGCCTACGGTCCGGGGCTGTACCAGGTCCGGCCCGCGCCGTTCCGGCGGCTCGCGGTCGCCGGCCTCGTCGACCCCGCGCGGCTCCTGGAGGCGGACCCCGAGCGGCTGCTGGTCGCCGTCGTCCTCCAGGGCCGGCCGGCCGACGCCGTCGCCGACCGGCTCGGCCACCACTCGGCCGGCGAGTGCCTGCGGGCGACCGGCGAAGCGCTGGCGACGCTGGTCGACCGCTACGGCGGCCCGACGGCCGAGCGGGAGCGGAAGCGGTACGACTGACCCGACCAGTTTTTTTGCCCGAGCGTTCACGGATGGACGTGCCTGTCGACCCGTTTCTCGTCGCCGCGGTCGGACTGTTGCTCGCGGGCGTCGTCGGCGTCGCCGTGCCGCTGGTACCGGGGCCGCTCCTGTCGGTCGGAGGCGTACTGCTGTACTGGTGGTTGACGGGCTACGCGGCGCCGTCGCCGTCGGTCGTCGCCGGGCTGACGCTCGTCGGTCTACTGGCGGTCGCCGTCGACGTCGGCGCGGAGTATCTCGGCGCCCGCGCCGGCGGCGCCTCGACGCTGTCGTCCGCGCTCGGTGTGGTCGTCGGGCTGACGTGTCTGGTGCTGGTCGGGCCGGTCGGCCTGCTCGTCGGCGTGGTCGTCACTGTCGTCGTCGTCGAGACCTACCGCGGCGCCAGCCTCCGGGAGGGGGTGCGGGCCGCGACCGCCGCGGTGGTCGCCGCGCTCGCCTCGGGCGTCGTCCAGGCCGTCCTCGTGCTCGCGATGCTCGCGGTGTTTCTGGTCGCCGTGCTGTGAGCGACGGCCGCGCCGGCGCCGAAGGGCTCCGCGAGAGCGGCCCCGTCGGACCGGCGGTCGGCGGTGGATCGAGTGAGTCGAGACGACGTGGGCGCCGACGACGGCGACTCGGAGGTGGTAGCCCGTCATCACCTCGTCGACGTAGTCGCCGTCGATGCGGTAGTGGTTCTCTCGGACGGCTTCGACCTGCCAGTCCTCCTCTTCGAGGGACGCGATGGCCTGCTCGTTCGTCGCGGGCGCGGACTGGTAGAGCCGCTCCAGGCCGCGCTTCTCGGCCCACCCCAGGGCGCGGTCGAGCAGGTGGTGGCCGACGCCGTGGCCGCGGTACCCCTCGATGACGCCCACGGTGAGCTCGGCGGTGTGTGCGAGCTTCTCGAGTTCCGGTCGGTGGAGGTGGACCCAGCCGACGACCTCGTCGTCGACGGTGGCGACGAAGAACGTCCGCGACTCTACCCGTCCCGGCGGAGGACGGTCCCCTCGTGGTCGAGCACGTCCGCCACGGACTCGGCCTCGATGTACGTCCGCTCGCTGGCGACCTGCCGGGTGACGCCGACCAGTCCCGACAGGTCCGTCTCCCGCGCCGGACGGACGGTGAACTCGAAGCCGTCGGCGCGGAACTGCTCGTGACTGCCGGGCTCGACGCGGACGCGCAACTCGCCGTCGACCGTCTCGACGTAGCCGTCCCGTTCGAGGATCGCGACGTGGTGTCCGAACCCCCGGGGGTCGATGCCGAGACGGTTCCGCACCTCGTCGGGCGGTCGCGGCCCCGACCGGCCGAGACACTCGTAGATCCGCGCTCGGTCGTCGTGGTCGATCGAGAGCTCCTGTAGCCTGGGCGTGTGAACGGTTCGCGTGCTCCCGGTTAAAAAGTAGAGAGCCGCCGCGAGGGTCGTGCGGCATATGTACCCCGGTCCGGTAGCCGGACAGGTGTACACGATCACGGTTTCGCGTGAGTTCGTCGCACAGCACTTCCTGACGGTGCCGGACCCGAAGCCGCCGGAGGGCGAGGTCCACTCGCACGCCTTCACCGCCGAGGCACGTCTCAGCGGGTCCGAACTCGGCGAGTACGACTACCTGCTGGACATCACCGACCTGGAGGCGGCGATGGACGACACCGTCGCGGAGTACCGCGACGAGCTGCTGAACGACCGCCGGGAGTTCGAAGGGCTGAACCCCAGCGTCGAGCGCTTCGCGGAACGCTTCGCCGGGCGACTACTCGGCCGGCTGGACGCCCCCCGCGTCGAGCGCTGCGAGCTGCGCATGTGGGAGGACGACGTCGCGTGGGCGAGTCACGAGCGACCCGTGTAGCATGCACGTCGGGCTGGTCGTCTACGGCGACCTGACGCCGACCTCGGGCGGCTACCTGTACGACCGCCGGCTCGTCCGCCACCTCCGGGAGCGGGGCGACCGTGTCGACCTCGTCTCGCTCCCGCGGCGGGGCTACGCCAGCGCCCTGACCGACAACCTCACCCCGGGACTGTACCGCGCGCTGGCTCGCGACTACGACGTGCTCCTGCAGGACGAGCTCTGTCACCCGTCGCTGGTCGCCGCCAACCGGCTGCCCGGCGTCTCGGCGCCGGTCGTCGCCGTCGTCCACCACCTCCGGGCGAGCGAGCCCCGCCGTCTGCGGCCGCTGTACCGCGCCGTCGAGCGCCGCTACCTGGAGGCGGTCGACGCGACGGTCTGCAACGGCGAGACGACCCGGGCGGCGGTCGCGGACCTCCTCGGCCGCGAGCCGCCGGGCGTCGTGGCGCCGCCGGCGGGCGACCGCTTCGACCCCGAGATCGCCGACAGGGAGATCCGCGAGCGCGCCCACCAGGGACCGCTCCGGCTGCTGTTCGTCGGTAACGTCACCCGTCGGAAGGGGCTCGACGCGCTCGTCGGCGGTCTGGCGACCGTCGACGGCGACTGGCGACTCACCGTCGTCGGCGACACGACCGTCGACCCGGAGTACGTCGACCGGGTGCGCCGACAGGTCCGCGCCGAGGGCGTCGAGGATCGCGTGACGGTCGCCGGTCGCCTGCCGGACGACGAGCTCGCCGCGGCGCTGCGCGAGCACCACCTCCTCGCCGTCCCGTCGCGGTACGAGGGCTACGGCATCGTCTACCTGGAGGGGATGAGCTTCGGCCTGCCGGCACTGGCCTCGCGGGCCGGCGGCGCCGCCGAGTTCGTCGACGACGACTGTGGCTTCCTCGTCGACCCGGGTGACCGGGCGGCCGTCGCCGGTCACGTGACGGCCCTGCTGGCCGACCGCGACCGGCTCGCGGAGATGGGCATCGCCGCCCGCCGGCGCTACGAGGCACACCCGTCGTGGGAGGCCTCCGCCGCCCGCGCCCGCGAGCTGTTGCTGTCGGTCGCCGGCGACGCCGAGCGGTGACTCCCCGCGGTCCCGATGTCGTGGCGCGACGGAGAACGTGCCCGACGGCCCACGCGCCGCGGCCGTGCACGCGCTCGTCGACGCGCTCGACGGGCTGGACTGGGCGCTCACCGGGAGCGCGTGCGCTGCGGGGCGTCCCCGTCGAGCCGGACGACGTCGACGTCCGGACCACCGAGCGCGGCGCGTACGAGGCGCGGGCGTGCGAGCGACTCGGCCGCGACGAGCGAGCCGCCCTGCTGCGGGCACACGCCGAGGACGAGCACTGACCGCGGGAACACCACACCTAAGCGGGCGTCGGTCCGACGGGAACTCGGTGACAGAGGACGACGACGCCGAGAACGGGACCGGCGCGGAGGCGCGACGACCGGGCGACGGCCGGGAGCCGGCGACCTACTCCACGCAGCGGTATCTCGCCGCGAAGCGCACCGTCGACGACCGCGCGCTCGACGAGGGGGTGCTCGACCGACTCGCCCGGTCGGTGCCGGACTCGCCGGCCGTGTTGGAGGTGGGCGCCGGCATCGGAACGATGGTCGAGCGCCTGCTCGACCGGGGTCTCCTCTCCGGAGCGGTGACCTACGTCGCGGTCGACCTGGACGCGGCGAGCGTCGCGGCCGCCCGGGAGCGCCTGCCGGAGCGGGCGCGGGCGGCCGGCTACGAGGTGCGCCGACCGGCGGACGACCCGGCGTCGTTCGTCTTCGAGCGCGACGGCGCGGCCGACGGTCCGGAGCGGCTGACGCTCACGCTACGGGTGGCCGACGCGGTGGCGGTCGCCGACGCGATAGCCGGGGCGAACGGGGACCGGGTCGACCTCGACGACGGGACGACCCTGCCGGCGCCGGCGGCGGGGTTCGACCTGCTCGTAGGGGCGGCCTTCCTCGACCTCCTCTCGTGGCCGGCGGTCGAGACGCTCGTCGGTGCGGTCCGCCCGGGCGGGCACTGCTACTTCCCGATCACGTTCGACGGGACGACCACCTTCGCGCCGGCCGACGTGGTTGCCGCCGCCGGCTCGGACTGGAACGTCTCGCCGGCGACGACGGCCGTCGACGCCGGCGCGGGCGCGGGAGCGAGAGCGGGCGCAGGACACCGCGACCCGGTCCCCGGGACGGCACAGTACCCCGCGGACGAGGCGTACTTCCTCCATCACCTCGTCGAGCTGGTCCGGGGGGCGCTCTCGTCCGGGCCGGAGACGGCCGACGCCGGCGCCGAGCCGGACGGCGACGAGGGCGACGGCGAGGGCGAGTCGTCGGTCGACGCCGGGCGGGTGGAGCGGTGGGCGCGTCGCCGTCATGCGGCGGTCGCCCGCGGTGAGCTGCGCTACCTCACGCACCAGGTCGACGTGCTCGGTCGGCGCCGGGGGTGAGCCACCGGAGCGTCTTTGTGCGGCACCGCTCTCGACGTGGTATGGGCGTCGAGTACGTGTCCGTGCAGGGCGTCGAGGTGCCGGCACTCGGGCTGGGAACGTGGCGAGCGGACGGTCGGGAGGTCTACCGTGCCGTCTCGACGGCGCTCGAGGCCGGCTACCGACACATGGACACCGCGGAGGCGTACGACAACGAGGAGGAGGTCGGCGAGGCGATCGCCGACAGCCCGGTCGACCGCGACGAGGTGTGGGTGACGACGAAGGTGCTGCCGGCGACGAAGCTCGACTACCGGCGCACCCGCAAGGGGGCGGTCGCCTCGCTCGACCGCCTCGGTCTGGACTACGTCGACCTGGTGTTGCTGCACTGGCCCAACCCCGTCGCGTCGCTGGAGGGACAGCTCGCGGCGCTGAACGACCTCGCCGACAACGGGGCGATCGGCCATGTCGGCGTCAGCAACTTCGGTCGCCGGCGGCTCGCCCGCGCCCGCGAGCTCTCCGACCGGCCGGTGCTGACGGACCAGGTGCAGTTCCACCCGTTCAGGACTCAGCGTCCGATGCTGCGGTACTGCCAGGACAACGACGTGATGCTCACCGCGTACAGTCCGCTGGGCCACGGCGGCGTCGTCGGCGACGACCTCCTGGCGGAGGTCGGCGCCCGGTACGACAAGTCCGCCCCGCAGGTGGCGATCCGCTGGGCGCTGCAACACCGCAACGTCGCGGCCGTTCCGAAGTCGACCTCGCCGGAGCACATCCGCGCCAACGCCGCGGTGTTCGACTTCTCGCTGACCGAGGCCGAAATAGACCGCATCGCACGCGAGTCGCCGCTGCGGACCGGCGTCGCCTGGATGCGCGGCCGACTGGGCGTCTGAGCGGTGACCGGGAAGAGTGACGTCGCGGCGACCACGCGGGACGGTGAGACCGACGGGACGGGTCCTCGTGACGGACGAGTCGAAGAGCGCCGCGGCGACGGCGCTCGTCGGGTTGTCGGCGACCGGACTGCCGGCCGCCGTCGCCGGCGGGCGGTGCGGACGGTGCGTGACTACCGGATCGGGTGAGCGGACAGGGAGGGTCAGGCGGAGGCGGAGCCGGCCTGGCAGCGACGCATCGCATCGCGGACGGCCTGCTTGTCGCCCAGCAGCGTGAGCCGGTCGCCGCGCCGGAGGGTGAAGTCGGCGTCGGGAATGTGGTTGTCGCCGTTTCGCCCCACGAGGGCGACGAGGACGCCGGCGGGGATCTCCCGGTCGAACTCCCGTATCGTGAGTCCGATGAACTCGTCGGCGGTGAGGGCGGTCTCTTGGACGTCGCCGGCACGGCCGACCTCGGTCATCCAGTTCGACAGCGTGGGTCGCTCGATCATGTTGTCGATGGCGGTGGCGGTAGCGAACGTCGAGGAGACCGTCTGCACGCCCAGGTCCTCGAAGGCGTCGACCTTGTCGGGGTCGTTGACGCGAGCGATCACCGTCTCGGGGGCGAACTCCGACTTCGCCAGCTGGGCGATGAGCAGGTTGGCGTCGTCGTCGCCGGTGGCGGCGGTGACTATCTTCGAGTTGTCACCCCCGGCGGCCAGGAGGTCGTCCGTGTCGGTGCCGTCACCGACGTGGACGGTGAAGCCGTCGTTGCGGGCGCGCTCTACCACGGCCGTGTCCCGCTCGACGATGACGACGTTCTCGCCGCGGTCCTCCAGTCGCTTCGCCAGTGCTCGTCCGACGCTACCGCCGCCGATGATGATGACACGCATGGGTATCACGTCCAGTAGTTCCGCTATCTGCCGCGCGAAGCCCCCTTCGAGGACGACCGTCACCAGGATGACCAGAAAGACGATGCCGACGAGCACGCCGCTGGGGTCGAGGTTCGGCGTCAACAGCCCACCCTGTATCGGGGCGACGTCGGCCGGGTCGAGTTCGAGAGCGAACAGCGTCGCCACGCTGGCCGGGATGATACCGCGGGGGCCGACCAGACTGATGAACAGCTTCTCGCTCGTCGCGTACCGGTCGCCGATCGTCGAGAGGAACACGAGCAGGGGCCGCAGCACCAGGGCGGCGACGACCACGACGATCAGTCCGCCAGCGCCGAGTTCGGACAGCGACTGCAGGTCCAGAAGCGCCGCCAGCGTGATGAACACGAACGAGAGCACCAGCAGCGTGAGGTCGCCGTTGAACGCCTCGATCTGGTGGTCGAACGGCACGTCGAGGTTACCGAGGACGATCCCCGCCGTCGCCGCGGCGGCGACGCCGGCCTCGCTGGCGAGCTCCTGGGCCGCTCCGAAGGCCACGACCGCCCCCGCGAGCACGAGCAGCCGCGCGTTCTGCGGCGCCGACCCCGGCGAGAGGTCAATGTACCGTAGCAGGTAGTACAGCACACCGGCGACGACGATGCCGACGAGGACGCCGATACCGAGCCGTTCGGCGAACAGCCGTGCCAGGTCGGCGACGGTCGGGCTCTCGAGCCGGATCGCCTCGAAGGCGACCACCGCCCCGATGGCGGCGGTCACGTCGTTGACGATACCTTCCGTCTCCAGGGCGGCGGCGACCCGGTCGCGGACGGGGACGACTTCGAGGACCGGCGTGACCACCGTCGGGCCGGTCGCGACCAGCAGGGCGCCGATCAGCAGGGAGAGCGGCCAGCCTGCGCCGAGCACGAAGTGGACCGCCGCCGCGGTGCCGAGGAAGGCGATGACCGCCCCGACGGTGATCAGCCGCACCGTCTCCGACGGCGCCTCCCGCAGCTTCGAGACGCGCAGGTTGAACGCCCCCTCGAAGACGATGATGGCGACGCTGACCCCGACGATCGTGGCGATCGGCTCGCTACCGAACAGCTGGTCCGGCTTGAGCACGCCGATCCCCGGTCCGAGCACGAGCCCGGCGGCGATCAGAAAGACCACGCTGGGCACCTGTAGCCGGTCGGCGAGCACCTGCGAGAGCACGCCGACGCCGATGATCGTCGCCACGACGGTCAGCAGGCTCGCGCCGCCGCTCTCGCCGACCACCAGCGGCGCCGCTCCGGACACCGTCGACAGCGACCCGACGGTACTGGGGGGTATCACGGTCGGTCACCTCCGTCGCGTCGAGACAGCCGTCCGGCGGTCCCCATCGGGCGGCCGTATGTGGAGGGGGTACAAAAGCGTCCGCTTCCCGGTGTCGGCGGTCAGCCGTCCAGATACGACAGCACACCCCGGACGTTCATCGCCACCTCGCCGCGGGCCTTGTGCTCGCCCCACACCGCGGCGGTCTCCGGGTCGGCCGAGAGCCGCTCGACGGCGCCGTCGTCGCCGTGTTCCGCCCGGGCCGCCCGCACCGTCTCGACCCACGCTTCCAGTCGACGGGCGTACTCGTCGAGTCGGTCGGCGGCGGGCTGTGCGCCGAAGTGTGTGTAACAGAGCGTCGACCGGTCCAGCCCGCGCAGCGTCTCCACGTCGGCGAGTGCTCGCTCGAGGTCGAACTGTGGCGGCGGCGTCGTCGGCTCCACGCGGTCGAGTGAGGGGACGTAGATGCCGGCGGCGTCGGCCGTGAAGACCGCGTCGTTCTCCGGATGGTCGAAGACGGCCTGATGGGGCGCGTGGCCCGGTGCCTCGTGGGCGACGAGCGTGTGGTCGCCGAGGTCGACCCGGTCGCCGTCGGCGACGGGACACAGTCGCTCCTCGGGGACCGACTCGGGCTCGGTGTAGTAGCGGGTCTGGTCGCCGACGGCGTCCTTCGTCCCCGCCCAGAGCCGCGAGGGGTCAACCAGGTGTCGAGCGCCGCGTTCGGGGACGACGACCTCGGCGTCGGGCAGTTCGTCGGCGAGAAAGCCGGCGCCGCCGGCGTGGTCGAGGTGGACGTGGGTGACGGCGACGACCGCGACGGCCGCGCGGTCGATGCCGACCGCGTCGAGCGCGTCGAGCACCCGGTCGTGGTGGGTGCCGATGCCGGTCTCGACGAGCGCGGGCCGCTCGGCGTCGAGCAGGTAGACACAGCCGTACTCGGCGGTGTCGTACATCCCGGTGTCCACGCGGTAGAGGTCCGTGCAGTCGCCGACCGTGACGGGATGAACCTCTCCGACTGCCATGCCGGCAGTCGCGCTCGCCGCCAGCATAAGTACGTCGCTGTCGTGACGGCCCCGGCGGGTCGGTGCCAGGCGTCGGTCCGGCGTTCGATCGACCGTCGCACGCGCCGAGGACCACGGACTGGACACCGGCACGACGGACGGGAGTCGTAACCCCTAACAGCGCGACAGGCACACGGCCGTACATGAATCGACGGGAGTTACTCGCGAGCGCGTCCGGTGCGGGACTGCTCGCCGTGGCCGGCTGTACGCAGTCGAGCGACGGCGGCGACGGCAGCGGTGGCGACGGCGACGGCGAAGACGAGGACGGCACGACGGAGACCACACGGACGACCGAGAGCGCGACGGTCGGCGCCGCCGTCTCGCTCCGGGGGACCGCCTTCGACCCGCGGCGGGTCTCGGTCGAGCCCGGCGAGGCCGTCGAGTGGACCAGCGAGGAGAGCGTCGCCCACGACGTGACCGCCGGTCAGCTCACTGACGACGGCGAGAGCTGGGACTACAGCGAGTCGCTCTCGGAGGGCGAGTCGACGACGTACACCTTCGAGAGTGAGGGCATCTACGAGTACTACTGCACCGTCCACGGCGTGACCTCGATGTGCGGTGCCGTCTTCGTCGGCGACGCCTCCCTGCCGGAGGGCGCACTCCCCTGCGAGTCCGACAGCGGCGGGAGCGGGGGCGACGGCGACGGCGGCGGGAGCGGGGGCGACGGCGACGACGGCTACTACTGATCGGGCGGTCCGCGGTCGGCGCTCGAATCGTGAGAGGCGGTGCCGAACGACCGACACGCTCTTTTTTTGGCCCGCGGAACCGTCAGGCGATGATCGACCGTGACCTCCTGCGCGAGGAGCCGGGGGCGGTCCGTCGCGCCGTCGAGACGAAAGGCGTCGACGTGGATCTGGATCGCGTGATCGAGCTGGACGAGCAGTGGCGCGAACTGAAGGCCCGCGGCGACGACCTGCGCCACGAGCGCAACGAGGTCAGCGACCGCGTCGGCGAACTCAAAGCCCAGGGCGAGGAGGGGGCGGCCGAGGCGGCCATCGAGCGTTCCCGCGAGCTGAAGGCCGAGCTGGAGACGGTCGAGGAGCGCGCCGAGGACATCGAGACGGAGCTGGAGGCGGCGATGCTGCGGGTCCCGAACGTCCCGAAGGAGGACGTCCCGGTCGGCGAGGACGAGGAGGACAACGTCGAGGTTCGCCGCGAGGGGTTCGAGGAGCTGCGCGAGTTGCCCGAGGAGGTCGTACCACACTACGACCTCGGCGAGGAGCTCGAGATCCTGGACTTCGAGCGCGGTGCGAAGGTCTCCGGCGGCGGCTTCCAGTTCGTGAAAGGCGACGGCGCCCGCCTGGAGATGGCGCTCGTGCAGTTCATGCTCGACGTCCACCGCGAGCAGGGCTACCGCGACCTGCTGCCGCCGGTCCCGGTGCGCAGCGAGTCGATGGAGGGTACCGGCCAGTTCCCGAAGTTCGTCGACGACGCCTACCGGATCGGCGGCGACAACGACGAGCCGTACGACGACGACGACCTCTGGCTGTTGCCGACCGCGGAGGTGCCCGTCACCAACATGTACCGCGACGAGATCCTGCTCGACGAGGACCTGCCGGTGAAGCGACAGGCGTTCTCACCGAACTTCCGCCGCGAGGCCGGCGAACACGGCACCGAGACGCGGGGGTACGTCCGCGTCCACCAGTTCGACAAAGTGGAACTGGTGAACTTCGTCCGCCCCGAGAGCTCGGCGGAGCGGCTGGAGGGTCTCCTCGACGAGGCGACGGCGGTGCTCGACCGCCTCGGTCTGCCGTACCGGGTGTTACACATGTGTACCGGCGACATGGGGTTCACACAGGCCCGGAAGTACGACGTCGAAGTGTGGGCGCCCGCCGACGACATGTCGGGCGGTCCCGACGTCGGCGGCCGGTGGCTCGAAGTCTCGAGCGCCTCGAACTTCGAGGCGTTCCAGGCGCGCCGCGCCGGCCTGCGCTACCGACCGGAGCGTCACGAGAGCGCGGAGTACCTGCACACGCTGAACGCCTCCGGCGTCGCCCTGCCGCGAGTAATGGTCGCCGTCATGGAGTACTACCAGAACGGCGACGGCACCGTCACCGTCCCCGAGGCCGTCCGCCCGTACATGGGCGGTCAGACGGTGATCGAGGGGCACGACCCCGTCGGCGAGTCCGCCGTCGGCGCGGGACGGCGGGAGTGAGATGGCCGCTCGATGTGGCTTGTCGCCCGTCGCCTGTGAACCCCAGTCGACGGGCCGTCGCGGGGGTCGGGGCGGGGCCGTGACCCACGAGTGGTTCATGACCGCGCAACGCCCGACAGCGAGCGGACGTACGGGTCGGTGGTCGAGACGTGTTCCGTCGTTCCCGGACGAGGTGGGCTCTCGTCCTCTGTTTGAACGCCCTCGGAGCGGCGGTCGCTCTATGGTACACGGCACGACACGTCGGACCGGCGACGCCGCTCGGGTATCTCACCGTCGTGTGGCCGTCGTCGTTCGTCTGTCCCGGTGCCGGCTACCTCCTGTGGTTCCGCGAGCATCCGTCGGCGGGGACGCTCTACCGCGGTGCCGCACAGGGAAGTCTCGCGCTCGCGGCCTTCGCGGCGGTCCTCGCCGGCGGGATCGTTGTCGGCCAGCACGTACGGGGATCCCCTTCCCCATGCCGAGTATCGTCGTCCTGCAGGCCGCCGTCGGCGGGAGTCTCCCCGGGCTGCTCGCGGGACACGTCCACGCCCAGCGACGCCTCGCACAGCGACGGGCGGTGGCCCGCGAACAGTGGCTGGAGGTGCTGTCGCGGGTGCTCAGAGACGACATGCGAGACAAACTCGGCGTCGCACTCGGGGCCGTCGAAACGCTCGACGCCGACGAGTCGGGCGAGACGTCCCGTCGCGTCGAGACGGCGAGAGAGGCGCTGCACGAGCTACAGTCGACCGCGAAGACGGCACGGGCGGCCGAGAAGACGACCGGCACCCGGCCGTTCGAGCAGGACTTCGAGAACGCCGTCCACGGGGCCGCTAAACGCGCCTGTGAAGAGTACGGGACGGCCGCCGTCTGTGACGGCGACGTGGTGCAGGTGTCGACCGACTTCGTGCCGGTCACGTCGATCCCCGAACTCGACCTGGCGATACACTCCGTCGTCTCGAACGCCGTCGAGTACGGTGAACCACCCGTTGACGTGCGCGTGACGGCCGACGAGACGACCGGCGCCGGTGTGGTTCGCGTCCGCGACCACGGCGAGGGGATCCCGTCGGCCGAGCTGGAGCCGCTGCTACGGGGCGAGGAGACCGCACTCGGCCACACGAGCGGCGTCGGACTCTGGCTCACGCGGTGGGTCGCCGACCAGTCCGGCGGCGAACTCCGGTTCAGTCCCGACGACTCCCGGACCGTCGTCGACGTCCGACTCCCGCTGGCCGCGCGGACGCGCCCACCCGTCGCCGACGGCTGACCCACCACACGCCGCCCCCCGTCTCCCGGCTCCTCGGAGACGGCGACGAGGCAGTCGCCGGAGGACGCCCGCCGCCGGAGAGGCAGCGAAACGGCCGGACAGGAACGGGTGACCGGACGAGAGCGGGGGATCGGTGGAAAGTAGAGAATCGGTCGAGGGTAGGGAATCGGCCGAGAGTGAGGAATCGGCCGAGAGTGGAGGATTTTTACGCGCGCACGCACACGCGTGAGCATGAATCAGGACGGAGAGAGTCGGGACGGAGAGCGTGGCGCGGACGACGAGCAGTCGTCGCAGGTCGACGCGGTCACGGACGGCGTCGGGCGGGGCGAGACGGGGCGGACGAGTCGTCGCGGGTTCCTGGCGACGGCTGCCGCGACGGGGGCGCTCGCCCTGGCGGGCTGTGTCGGCGGGGGCGACGGCCCGCTGACGGTCTCGACGTGGAGCGGGACGAACCTCGGCGTGTTCCGCGAGACGATCAAGCCGCTGTACGAGGAAGAGACCGGTGACGAGATCGAGGTCGTCGGCAACTGGGAGAACATCCTCGGGCAGGTCCGGCAGTCGCCCGCGGACGACCCGCCGTTCGACCTGACCGTCGGCAGCGCCCGCGACCACTACCTCGGCAAGCAGGACGGCCTGTGGGAGTCGATCCGGTACGAGAACGTTCCGAACGCCGATTCGATCAAGTCGACGCTGACGGCGAACATCGAGAGCGAGGACGGCGTGCCCGTCGCGTACGGCATCATGGGCTACGCCTACAACGCCGACGCGATCGGCTTCGAGCCGGAGTCCTGGGGCGACCTCGTCACGAACGAGAACGCCGAGAACGTCGCGCTGCCGGGGGCGTACTTCCTCAACTCGGTGATCATGGCCGCCATCGTCGCCGACGAGGCGCCGATGGCCGAGGAGCTGTACGCCGAGGACGCCCGCGACGTCGACGCCATCTTCGAGACGATGGGCGAGATGCCGATCTCGAAGTTCTACAACGGCGCCGCGGACATGTGGACGGCCATCTCTCAGGGGATCGCCGACGCGGGCCAGTACTTCTTCGCGTACACGGTCGCGAAGGCCGCGGAGACCGAGGAGACGAACCTCGGAGTCAGCGTCCCGGAGCGGACCGTCGGCTACGTCGACCACTACCAGGTCGCCCGCGGCACCGGCAACCGCACCCAGGCCGAGGAGTTCATCGACTTCCTGCTGCGCGAGGACGTCCAGACGACGTACGCGGAGGCGTTCAACCTCGGGATGGCGAACGAGAACGCCACCCACCCGGAGCGGACCAGGGCCGAACTCCCGATCGCGAACGACGACCTCGAGGAGAACGTCGTCTTCAAGCAGTACGACCGGATCGCGGAGGCGGCGCCCAACCTCAACGAGCGGTTCAAGCAGTTCCAGACCGAATACCAGTCCTGACCGGCGGTCGACGAGTTCGATCCGATCCGACCCGACCCGACACGACATGACATGACACCGACACCGACGACACGACTACGACTCGCACGCGCGCCCTCGGTCCGTGACGCCCGCTCGGAGACGGCCGCCGGGCGCTCGCAGACGACGGCCCGCCGGCGACGGCCGTGCGGCACGACCGACACAGGGGTGGCGGCGTGACCGGCGTCGTCGACCTCGACGGCGTCCGCGTCGAGTACGACGACGTGGTGGCCGTCGAGGAGCTCTCGGTGGCGGTACGTGACGGGGAGCTGTTCTGCCTGCTGGGGCCGTCCGGCTGTGGCAAGACGACGACCCTGCGGACGATCGCGGGCTTCGAGACGCCGACGGCCGGTCGCGTCGCCCTCGACGGGACGCCGGTGACGGGGCGGCCGCCGTACGAGCGGGACTGTGCGACGGTGTTTCAGGACTGGGCGCTGTTCCCGAACAAGAGCGTCCTGGAGAACGTCGCCTTCGGGCCGAAGATGACTGGCGTGTCGGCGAGTGAGCGACGCGAGCGGGCCCGCGAGCGTCTGGCGACCGTCGAGATGAGCGAGTACGCCGACACCCGACCGTCGGCGCTGTCCGGCGGCCAGAAACAGCGGGTGGCGCTGGCGCGGGCGCTGGCGGTCGACCCCGACGTGTTGCTGCTGGACGAGCCGCTGTCGAACCTGGACAAGCGGCTGCGCGAGACGATGCAGCTCGAAATAAAGCGGATCCAGGAGCGACTGGAGACGCCGATGCTGTACGTCACCCACGACCAGGACGAGGCGTTCACGCTCGCGGACCGCATCGGGATCATGAACGACGGCCGACTCGTGCAGGTCGGCGCTCCGGGGGCGGTGTACGACGACCCGGTGAACCGGTTCGTGGAGTCGTTCCTCGGGAGCACGAACTTCGTCGAGGGACGCGTCGTCGAGTCGGCGACCGGCGGAGGCCCCGAGGGTCGGGTCGACGTCGAGTTCCCGGCGCTCGACGTCGTCGCCGGCGTGCCGGCCGCACGGTCGCTGTCGGCGGGTGACGGCGTCATCGCGTCCGCGCGGCCGGAGACGATCGACCTCGCCCCGGCGACGGAGGGGGCGGCGAGCACGGACGGCGGCACCGCGTCGAGACCCGGGAGCGAGAGTGACGGTGACGACGGCGTCCCCGACGCGGTGCGTCTCGTCGGGACGGTCTCGGAGGTCGTCCACCGCGGGTCGACCGTGCGACAGTACGTCACCGTCGGCGACGGCGTCGACCTGTTCGTCGAGCGGCCGGCCACGCGGGCGGCGAACGTGGCCGCCGGGGAGCGTGTCCGGCTCTCCTGGGACGCGAGCGACTGCTACTACTTCGGACCGGACGACCGGCGGGTCAGGGTATGAGCGGGGTTGACGCTGCCGGGAGCGAGCGCCGGTCGCTCGGCCTGCTGTCGGTCGACGAGACGACCCGGACGCGGCTGCTCCTGGCGCCGCTGTTGCTCTTCGACCTGCTCGTGTTCGTCGTCCCGATGGGCTATCTGGTCCGGGTGAGTCTGACGGAGCGGTCGACCGGCGGTGCCCTGGTCCGTGGCACGTGGTCGGTCGAAGGGTACCGCTTTCTACTCGACTCCTCGGTCGTCGTCGGCGTGTTCGGGTTCACGATGGCCTTTGCCGTCGGGACGACGCTGCTCGCGGTCGCCGTCGGCTCGCTGTACGCCTACGCCGCCTGGCGGGGCTCGCGACTCACTCGCACGGTACTGCTCGCGGGCGTGGTGATGTCGATGTTCACGACGCTGGTGGTGAAGCTGTTCGCCGCGCTGGTCGTGTTCTCCCCGGAGGGCGTCCTCAACGACGTCCTGCTCGCCGGCGGCCTGGTCGGGGAGCCGCTGTCGCTCGTGAACAACGAGGTCGGCCTCGTTCTGGGGCAGCTGTACGTGGTCGTGCCGTACGTGGTGCTGTCGGTGTACTCCACGCTGACGGCGCTCGACGACAGCCTCGTCGAGGCGGCGGCGGACCTCGGGGCGACGCCGGTCCGGGCGGCCCGCGAGGTGGTGCTGCCACACGCGCTGCCCGGAATGGCCGTCGGCGGGGTGATCGCCTTCGCGTGGAGCGCCGGCGCGTTCACGGCGCCGATCCTGCTCGGCTCGCTCGGCGAGCGGACCGTCGCCGTCGAGGTGAACAACCTGCTCCAGCAGCAGTTCGACTACCCGCCCGCGGCGGCGCTGGCCGTCGTCCTCACGCTCGTCGTGCTCGTCGTCCTCGCGGTCGGACTGTACGGGCTGCGTCGCTACGGGGGTGCCGACGGTGTCTGACGCCGCCGACGGAGACAACGGCGGGGGGACGACGGCGAGCGGACGGCGCGCCGGAGGTCGGACCTGGGCAGACGGTAGTGGCGACGCTGCGGCCGTCGCGGGGGAGACGTCGCTCGGGCGGCGGCGGTCGTGGCCGAGTCGTGTCGCCGTCGGTCGGTGGCTGTTCCGGGCGACCGTCGGCGTGCTGTTCGCGTTCCTGCTGGCGCCGATCGCCGTGGTGGCGGTGACGTCGTTCTCGACGACCGGCGCCGTCGCGGTGCCGCCGCCGGGGCTGTCGACGCGGTGGTACGAGGCGCTACTGGCGAGTGCGCGATGGCAGCGGGCGGCGCTGAACAGCCTGATCGCCGCCGGCGGAACGACGCTGCTGGCGACCGTCGCCGGGACGGCGGCGGCGCTGGCCGTGAACGGTCTCGACGACCGCCGCGAGGCGGTCGTGCTCGGGCTCACGGTGTTGCCGCTGCTGGTGCCCGGCGTCGTCCTCGGCGTCTCGCTGCTCGTGTTCCTCGGGGAGTTCGGCCTCCAGCAGACGTATCTCGCCGTCGTGGCGGCACACTCGCTGTGGGCGACGCCGCTGGCGTTCTCGGTGGTGCGGGCCTCGCTGTCACGGTTCGACCCGCGGCTCCGCGAGGCGGCACTCGACCTCGGGGCGAGCCGGCCCCGGGCGTTCGTCGAGGTCGTCGCCCCGAACGTCCGCTCCGGGCTGTTCGCGGCCGCGCTGATCGCCTTCGTCGTCAGTCTCCAGGAGTTCGTCATGACGCTGTTCGTCTCCGGGCCGGACACCCGCACGGTGCCGGTGCTGGCCTGGAACTCGCTGCGAGGGAGCGTCGACCCGATCGTCAGCGTGGTCTCGACGCTTCTGGTGGTGACGGTCGTGCTGGTGGTCGCCGTCGGCGCCGTGGTCGCCGGTCTCGAACGGTTCGCGACCGACACCTGAGCCGCGAGCGGTCGAGAGCGCCGGTCGGCCGGCGGAGCCCGGCAGCGAGAGCGAGCGGTCCCGTCGGGACCGCCGGCGTCGGTCGGTCCGCCGTGCCGTCGCTGACAGTCGTCCTACAAAAGCTCGCTTCCGCGAACGCTCTTGTCGATCGCGTGCGTCCCGACGCACATGTCAGGCACGACGTCCGATCCCGACCCCGAGGAGTCGATCCACGTCGGCAGCGTCGACGAGGTGCGAGAGGAGGGTCCCGAAGTGGTAAACGCCGACGGCCAGCCCGTCGCCGTCTTCCACCACGAGGGTGACGTCTACGCGGTCCACAACCAGTGCCCGCACATGGGCTTTCCGCTGGAGCGCGGGACGGTGGAGGACGGCATCCTCACCTGTCACTGGCACCACGCCCGCTTCGAGCTCTCCTGTGGAGACACGTTCGACCCCTGGGCGGACGACGTGCCGCAGTACCCCGTCGCGGTCGAGGACGGCGAGGTGTACGTCGACCCCCATCCAGCGGAGGACCGCGACCCGGTCGAGCGGTGGACGACCCGGCTGGAGACGGGCATGGAGGAGAACCTGCGGCTGGTGGTCGCGAAGAGCGTCATCGGGCTGGACGACGCCGGCGTCGACCCGGAGTACGCGGTGAGCGAGGGCGTCGACTTCGGCACCCGCTACCGCGACGACGGCTGGTCCTCCGGGCTGACGATCCTCGCCTGTATGGGCAACGTACTCGGCGACCTGCGCGGGACGGACACCCGCCGGGCGCTGTACACCGGCCTACGACACGTCGCCGACGACTGCGCCGGCGAGCCGCCACGCTTCGACCAGCCGGCCTTCGACGTCGCCGACCCCGACCCCGTCCGACTCACCAGGTGGTTCCGGGACAACGTCGAGGTGCGAGACCGCGACGGCGCCGAGCGGGTGTTGCGCACGCTCGTCGCCGAGTGTGACCGCGAGACCGTCGAGGCCGCGCTGTTCGCGGCCGCGACCGACCACGTCTACCTCGACGTCGGCCACACGCTCGACTTCCTCAACAAGGCCGTCGAGACGCTCGAGCGCGTCGGCTGGAACCGCGCCGACGACGTGCTCGCGAGTCTCGTGCCCCGGCTCACCGGTGCCGAGCGCAGCGAGGAGCTCTCCTCGTGGCGCCAGCCCGTCGACCTCGCCGGCCTACTGTTCGACGCCTACCGCGAGCTGGGGATCGACGGTCCCGGCGCCGGCGGCGATACGGACCCGACGACCGCCGGCCCGGCGCACGCGGCCGTCCACGGCGACGGCGACGGTGCCGGCGACGAGGAGTGGACCGCGCCGGCGGGCTTCGACGAGACGCTGCTGGGTGACGACCCGGAGGCGATCGTCACGACGCTGTGCGAGGCCGTCGCGGCCGGGGCGACGCCGGCCGCCCTCGCGGACCGCGTCTGTCACGCCGCCGCCGTCCGCGTGGCGCAGTTCGGCACCACCAACGAGTTCAACGACTGGAACACGGTCCATCACACGTTCACCTACGCCAACGGCGTCCGACAGGCCGCCCGCCGGGTCGACCTTCCCGAGCTCTACCGTGGCGTCTTCGACGCCGCCGTGAACGTCCACCTCGACCGCTTTCTCAACTCTCCGCCGGCGCCGGTCCCCGACCCGGGCGACGCGGAGACGGACCGCGACCCCGAGGCGGTCCGCGAGGCGCTGCTCGACACCTTCGACCGCGACGGCGGCGAGAACGAGGCCAACCGGCTCGTCGGCGAGTTCTTCGACGCCGGCGGCGACCCGGCCGACCTGCGGGCGACGCTGGGCGAGGGACTGCTGCGGGAGGACGCCGGCTTCCACACGCTGCAGGCCGTCGAGACCGGCTTCGCGCAGTTCGACCGCGCCGACACCGACCACGAGCGCCGCGTGGCGATGACCGCCCCGGCGCGGTACACGGCCGCACACTTCCCCACCCGTCGCGAGGCCGAGCAGACCTACCGGATCGCCGAGCGACTCGACCGCGGCGAGTCGGTCCACGAATAGGCTTTTCACTCGGCCGCGGCAACGGGCGGCGTGGTCCGCTTCGAGCTGCGTGACGTGGCCGGCGGCTGGGAGCAGGCCCGCTTCGGCCCCACCGACCAGGTCGACTACGCGCTGTACGAGTCGACCACCCCGCGGGCGCGAGACTCCGATGGTCGCGGCTCCGACGGTCTCGGCTCCGACGGTCTCGGCTCCGACACGGAGCCGGCCCTGCGCAGCTACGGCTCCGCCCACACGTTCCTGCGGCTGTACGACCTCGCCCGCCTGGAGCGCACCACCCACCCCGCGTTCCTCGGCGCGCGACTGCGCGAGACCGGCGAGCGGGTCGGCCCGGAGGGCGACGAACTGCTCGAACTCGCGGTCCACGGCACGAGCGTGCGGACGACGTACTCCGAGCTGCGCGGGGCACTGCGGTCGTTTTTCGGGGTGCTGTTCCCGGCGCTCGACCGGGAGACGCCGGACGAGTCTCCGGACCTCGGGACGTTCGAGGTCGCGGTCACCGACCTCGACCGGCTGTACGCCGAGGTCGTGGACTGACGGCGACGGCCCCCCGGTTTTTGTCGCGTCGGCCACGAGTGGAGACATGGTCGACGTGCTGGCGGACAAGCGGACCGCGACGCGGTTCCGCGTCCTCGTCGAGATCGCCGAGCGCCAGCCGGCCGTCTCGCAGGGGGAGATCGCCGAGGCGGTCGGCGTCACCAGCCAGGCCGTCAGCGAGTACATCCGCGAACTCGTCGAGGACGGCTACGTCGAGAAGGAGGGCCGCTCGCGCTACCGGATCACCAAGGAGGGCGTCGACTGGCTGTTCGGCGCGGCCGACGACGCCCGTCGGTACGTCGAACACGTCACCGAGGACGTGCTCGGCTCCGTCCGCGAGGACGCCGCCGTCGCCGCCGCCTCCGTCTCGGAGGGCGACCGAGTGACGCTGTCGATGCGGGAGGGACTGCTGCACGCCGCCCCCGGCGACGAGGGGCCGGCGACCGGCGTCGCGACCACCGACGCCGACCGCGGCGAGGTCGTCGGCGTCACGGGCTTCGAGGGCGTCATCGACTACGACCCCGGCGAGGTGAGCGTCGTTCAGGTGCCCGCCGTCGGCGCCGACGAGGGGTCGGAGTCGGAGCGACTGCGGGCGGCCTGTGACGGCGCGGCGGTCGTGACCGCGGCCGGCGTCGAGGCCGTCGTCGCGCTCCGACGGGCCGGCGTCGAGACCGAGACCGTCTTCGGACCCGGGGAAGTGGCCGCCGACGCCGCCCGTCGCGGCCTCGACGCCGTCGTCGTCACCGCTTCCGACGGCGTCGGCCGGGTCACCGACGCCCTGCGCGACGCCGGCGTCGACCACGAGGTCACCAGCCTGGGGTAGCCGCGGCTCGGACGGTGCCGGGGTCGGCGCTCTCGTCGTCACCGTCATCTAGGTCGCCGGTCCGGTCCTCGACGGCCGCGTAGGCCTTCCCGGAGTCGCCGGAACGCTTCCGGGTCGCCCCACTGGCCGGTTGGAAGGACGAACTACACGGCGCGCGCGACCCGACGCGCGCGAGGGCTGACCGAGGGAGCGCCGCGACCGAGGGAAGCGACTGGGGAGGACGAGGTAGCGGCGCGGCCGGGTGGGACTGAAAGGGGCCGGCCGGGTGCGGGCGCGTCACGTTCGAAAATCTAAGATTTTCGAGCCAATCAGGATCTGGAGGATTCTGATGACGTTCGTCAGAGCGGAGCTCTGACGAGCCAACCAGACGCGAAGCGTCTGGTGACGATGGAAAGCATCGCAGGAGGGAGTCCACGACCGACGAGGAGCGCAGCGAGTGAGATGCCCGCACCCGGTCGGGGGCTTTCCAAGCCACGGCAGAGGGATCGAGATCGACAGAGCCGACTGAGAGCAGCCGGACAGCGGGAGACTCTTCGAGTCTCCCTGGCAGTCGGGCCGGTGGCCCGACGACAGCGAGAGGGCAACGCTCTCTGGCTCACGACAGCTCGCTGCCGTAAATGAGGGCTATCCGGGGCCACGCAGGAGGATCGATACCACCGACAGTAACTGATGTCGCTAGCCGAAGTACCGCAGGTCGTCGTCGGTGGGCAGGTCCATCGAGTCGCTCTCCATCTCGCGGATGCGGTTGATGACCTCCTCCATCTCCTCGGCGCGCTCCTCCAGGTCGGCGAAGTCGGTCGCGACGCCGAGCAGCTCCTCCAGGACGTCGAGCACGGCGCGGGCGCTCTTCGGGTCGACGAGGTAGCCGGAGGTCTCGCCCATCAGACAGGCGGCACCGAAGCCGCGACGACCGCCCAGCCCCAGGAGGAGACCGGAGACGCCGACGACGCCGCCGGCGGGCTCGTCCTCACGGAATTCGACGCCGGCGTCGGCCAGGGCGTCGACGAGCGCCGTCTCGGTGGCGGCGCCGAGCACGTCGTAGTCCTCGATGAACTCGCCGGTGGGCACGCCGCCGAGCGCGTACACCTCGGTCACGCCGAAGGCGTCGGCGACGTCGAGAAAGGTCTCCGTCAGCCGGTAGTGTCCGCGGTTCGACTGGGCCTGGTTGTCGCCGGTGAGCACCAGCAGGTCGCTGCCGTCGGTGGGGACGGCGTGGAACTCCACCGCGGCGAGGTCGGCGACGCCGTCCTCGGCGACGCCCACCTGCGGGGGGAGGTGCTCGGAGTGGACGCGGCGCACCACCTCGCCGTCGAGCTCGTCGAGGAGGTGCTCGGCGGCCAACTTGCCGACGTGACCGACGCCGGGCAGTCCCTCGACGAGCACCGGCTCGTCGAGGTCGACCTCGGCGACGGTCTCGACCTCGAACTCGTCCATGGCGCTACTCGCGGTCGCGCCGCTTAAGAGCGCGTCGGTAGTCGCCGTACGGGTCCTCGGGACCGAACGGCGCCGGCGCGCTGTTCACCGCCGCGGCGCCACACGCCGGGCACTCGTCGCCGAGCGTGTACACCGGGCGGCCGTGGACCTCGCGCCAGTCGGCACAGACGTGGATGTCGGATTTCACGGTGACCGGAGTGACCGTCGAGGACTACCCCTCGTGGGTGCGGCGCTCGCGGTGGAAGTCGGCGGTGCCGCCGGCGGTCTCGATGGCCTCGCGGGCGCGCTCGACGCCGGCCTCCAGGTGAGACTCGGCGGTCTTGTAGTCCGGCGCCTGCACGCGGAGCCGGTACTCCGGGGCGCCGACGTAGGTTACCTCCAGGTCGACCTCGTCGGGAACGGTGCCGTTGTCGCCGCCCGCCGCTTCGAGTGCCGAGCGGACGTCGTCGACGCCGTCGCTGCCGGGCGAGCGCAGGTTGACGTAGCCGGCGACGGTGACGTACGGCACGGAGACGTTCTCGCGGGCCACCTCGACGACGGCGTCGCGCTCCGCGTCGGAGAGGTCCGTCTCCGCCAGCGCCTCGTGACCCTGGACGGCGGCGGTCTCGAAGCCGTCGTACATCGAGCCGAACTCCGCGAGCAGCTCGTTGGCGACGGCGGCGTACGTCTCGGCGTCGACGTCGTCGCCGAAGGCCTGCTCCATCCAGTTGTCGGCCTTCTGCTCGTTCTTCCAGTCCTGGATCTTCTCCTTGCGCTGGTGGTCGTTGACGTCCTTCAGCGAGAGGTCGATCTGCTGGGCGCTCTCGTCGACGTCGAGAACCTTCGCGACGACGCGCTCGTCGACGCCGACGTGGTCGCGGACGTTCTTGATCCAGCCGCTGGCGACGTTCGAGACGTGCACCAGACCGCGCTTGTCCTCGTACTCCTCCAAGTCGACGAAGACCCCGAAGTCCTCGATCTCGTCGACCTTGCCAACGACGAGGTCGCCCTTCTCGGGCCAGCCGCTGTACTTCATACCCGTCGTAGGATGGCGACCGGTATAACGACCCGGGATCGAACCCCGGGCACAGGCCGTCGACGGGCCGCCCGCTCTCCGCCGTCGGCGCGGGCAGGGGGCGACGAGCGGCGGGCGGAGAGCAGTGAAAGACGGGACGACGGCGGTCAGGACGGCCCAAAAAGGACGGTCACTCGGGGCGACTCTCGACGGTTTCAAGTACTTCGCCGGCGATCGCGGCCTCGCCGCCGGTCGGGGTGGCGAGCGTGGTGCCACAGACCGCGCAGTGGACCTCGCTGGCGGCCTTGCCGTACAGCGTCTGCTCGTTGCCGCAGTCCGGACACTCGACGCTGAGGAACTCCCCCGGCATCAGTCCTGGAGCTCCAGGCGGCCGGCGCGCCAGCCCTCGCGCTGGTGAGCCTTGCCACACTCCGAGCAGATGTACTTCAGTTCGGTCTTCTTCGTCGGCTTGTCCCCGCCGGGCACCTTCGAGAACTTGCCGTCGTTCCCGATGCCGCGGTTACGCCGGCGCTGGCGAGCCTGCCACTTCATGCCGGTCTGGCGACCGCTGCGGACTTTCTCCACCTCGTGTTCGTGGTGGGAGTGACAGTGCGGACAGTACGTGTTGAACCGCCGTGGCATCTCCATAGTGGCGGCCTCTACCGCGTGCGGCGTTATAACCCGTACGGATTCCCCGCGTCCGAGCCGAGGAGTCGAGGAGTCGAGGCGTCGAGGCGAACCCCTCAAGACGCTGCCTCCCCTGGGTGGGGGTAATGAGACGGCTGATCGTCGACGGCGACCCGGGCGTGCGCACGGACGGGGTCATCGAGTACGACGGCGAGGAGCTCGTCTGTTTTCAGGTGACCCGCAACGGCGACTACCACGGCCCGGACCGCGTGCAGCTGTGGTGTGTCGTCGGCACCGAGGACGAACGCGGGACGTTCGACCGGCGCGACTTCGTCCCGCACTTCCTCGACGTCGAGCGGGTCGACGCCGAGGCCGTCGAGGTCCTGGAGCGCGCCGGTGACCTGGCGGTCTGATCGGCCGCCGCTGCCGTCACCGTCACCGTCACCGTCGTCGTCTTCGTCGCTCTCGGTCGCGGCGTCCGTGACGCCCAGCGCCGACCGGTCGACCCGGTACAGCGTGACGTACTCCCAGTCGCGTGACTCGGGCACGACGCCGACGCCGGTGAGTCGCTCGTCGAGCGCGAGCGTCGACTCGTCATAACGCTGGCGCTCGGCCGGCCCGACGTAGACGTACTCGACGTCGTGTTCGGCCAGCAGGCGTGCCTGTCGGGACGGCGTGCCGCCGTAGACGGCGTTGACGGTCTCGACGCGGTCGAACCAGGCGGTCTCGCCCCGGTAGCCTGTCTCGTGGACCCAGCCGGCGAGCGTGGGGACACCCGAGAGGCTGGCCGGAGCGGCCGCGCCGGCGATCTCGTGGCTCCCCGCCGCCGGCGCCGTGCGCACCCAGCGGTCGGTCGACCAGCGGTAGATGTCCTCCGCGGGCGCGGTGACGACCGTCGGCGTCCCCTCCAGTCCGCGGACGTACTCGATGGCCGGCCACTCCGCCGAGTGCCGCTCTTCGGCGAAGCGGAGTGCGTCGAGCGTCGCCGGCCCCCGGTCCGCGGCGACAGCGACGTGCTCGGCGCCGGCGAGAGCGCCGTACAGCGACAGACTCAGCACGAGCCCGGCGACCAGAACGCCGCCGAGCGACACCGGCCCCGGCGACCGACCGTCGTCGCCGGTGTCGACGGCGGCCCCGTCCGGGCGGGGACGGTCGTCGCTCCCGGGGTCGGTCTCGGGCGGCGGCGACCCGCCGTCGGTCCTCGTGGCCGCCGCGGGCAGCCAGCGCCGGTCGCGGAGGCCGGGCAGTCCCGCCGGGTTCGCGTACTCCGCGAGCAGGACGCCGCCGGCGACGGCCGTCAGCGCCCACACCTGGCTGTACACCTTGAAGACGGTGTTGAACCGTCCGGGGCCGGTTCGGGTGACGTAGACGAACTCCACCAGCGTCACGAGGCCGGCGGCGCCGACGAGCAGCACGGTCTCGTACCCCACGTCGGCCTCGGCCCGCAGCAGCACCCAACCGACGGCGACGAGCGCGACGAACGGGGTCGCGCCGAGCACTCGCGGGTCGACGCCGACGATCGCCGGCAGCACCAGCGTGACGAGGGCGACGACGGCGACCAGCCCGGCGGCGGCGACGGCGGCGACGGCGGCAGGGCGGCTCGTCTCGCGGGCGTCGCGCAGCCCGTCACGGAGACGGCCACCGAGGAAAGCGGCGGCGAGCGCGAGCGTGGTGCCGTGGACGACCAGTAGGCGGCCGACCCGGCTGCGGTCCGCCGGAGCGACGAAGGTGAGTCCACGCCCGCCCGTCGCTCCCGTCCCCGCGAGGAAGGGAAACGCCGCGACGACCGCGAGGCCGCCGACGACGCCGGCGAGGCCGACCGCACACCCGGTCCGCAGACCCTCGTCGCCCAGACGGCCGGCGATCCGCCGGACTGGCGCGGGACGACCGCCGTCGGCGGCCTCGACCGGCTCGTCGGCGTCGGCGGCCGTCGGTGTGGGACCGACGACGGGCAGCAGGTCCCGGGGGTCGGCGGGTGCGAGCGCGAGCGCGAGCCAGACGAGCCCGAGCGTCGCGGGGAACGACCAGGTGTTGACGACGGCGACCAGTCCAGCCGTCGGCGGGACGGCGCCGACGACGAGCAGTCGGCGGCGACGGAGGTCGGCGGCGGGCGTGCGCCAGTAGGCGTAGCCGACGGCGGCGACCAGCAGCGTCAGCGGCGGACTGATCATGTGTGCGTGCAGGTCGCCGTTAAGGAAGGCGAACAGCGGGAACTCGTTGACCGTCCACGGGACGACGCGACTCGCGGGCCAGTAGCTGAACGCCTCGGGACCGGTCGTCGCCCACTCCGGGTCGAGTCCCGCGAGCCGGAGGACCGTCCCGTCGCCGACCCACCAGGCGAGTGCTCGCAGCGGCGTCGCCAGGTTGCTCGCGATCCCGACGAGAAAGGCGGCGAACAGCCCCGCCGACACGCGACTGCGGCCCCTGTGGTGGGCGACCGCGCCGGCGAGCGAGTACGCCGCGGTAACGAAGGTCGCGTAGAAGCCGGCCAGCGCCAGGTTGTAGGCGTACCGGGGTGCCGTCCCGGTGAGCCGGGCGAGCAGGGCGGCGAGCATGTGTCCGCCGTAGTAGTACTGGACCGGCTCGCCGGCGAACCAGAAGTCCTCCGGCGGCAACTGACTCGTTCGCGCGAGGGCGCTGAGCATCCCGAAGTCGAGAAACTTCTCCCCGCCACCCGGGTGGACGGCGGGATCGAGCGCCCGAACGGCCACGAGAAAGAGGAAGGCGACGGTGAAGACGACGGTGACCCCCGCGTACCGGCGCGGGTCGGGACTCGCGCCGCGCCACAGCGACAGGGCGGCGACGCCGACGAGTGCGAGCAGTCCGGCGGCGAGGGCGGGCCAGCCGAAGGCGACCTGGCCGACCCAGAAGCCGACCACGCCGAGGACGGTCAGCGCGACCGGCAGGGCGAACCCCGCCCCGCGGTCGGGGAACGACCGCAACAGAAGCGCCGCCGCCGGCAGGGCGAGCGCGCCCAGGGCGACGTACGCCAGCAGCCAGACGACGACCAGCCCGTACTCCATCACCCGACAGTACGGCGGTCCCGGTAAACGCCTTTCGCGATCCCGTCGGCGGTGCGGGGAACCACAAGACACACGTCCGTTCGGTCGCCGTCCGCCTCCGTGGAGAGGGACGGAGCGAACGAACTAAGCGACGGGCGGTCCGTGACGGCGGGAGTCGTCGTTCCGGCGTTTCGCCCCGACCCGGAGCGACTCGAAGGGTACGTCCGCGGGTTGGCCGACCGCTTCCCGGTCGTCCGGGTCGAGGTCGACGAGCCCGGCGCGGCCGTCGAGAAGCGACTCGCGGGCCTGCCCTGCGAGACCGGGGTCGTGGCCGGTCGCCGCGGCAAGGGAGCCGCGGTCACGGACGGCTTCGAGGCGCTGGCCGACCGCGCCGACGTGCTCGCGTTCGCGGACGCCGACGGCTCGACGCCGGTCGACTCGGTCGCCGACGTCGTGGCCGTCGTCGAGGACCGCGCGGACGTGGGCGTCGGCTCGCGACGACATCCAGCGGCCGACGTCCGCTCACACCAGACGCTCGCCCGCCGGCGGCTCGGCGACGCGTTCGCCTGGCTGGCGCGACGCCTGCTCGCGACGGACCTGTACGACTACCAGTGTGGCGCGAAGGCGGTACGCGTCGGCGTCTGGCGGCGCCTGCGCGAGCACCTCTACGAGCCGGGCTTCGCCTGGGACGTGGAGCTCGTCGCCGTCGCCGGCGCGCTGGGATCGACCGTCGAGGAGGTGCCCGTGACGTGGATCGACCGGCCGGACTCGACCGTCGACCCGCTGCGGACGCCGCTCGAACTCCTGCCCGCGCTCGTGACCGTCCGCCATCGGGCGAAACGCATCGCCGGCAGCCGGCTGCACGGGGCCGTCGGCGAGGGGTCGACGGCGCTCGTCGACCGGTCGGAGGAACCGGGCGGAGAGGGCACGCGATGAGCGGCGACCCGAGCGCGGGCCTCGAGGACGCCCCCGACCGGAGCGAGACCGCCGACGGGCGCCTCGCCTCGCTGCTGTCGGGCGTCCGCGCCATCCTGGTGATGTTCGCGGTCAACGAGCGGTGGACGTTCGCGGACCACGGCGCGGCCGGCGAGCGGTCGCTGCTGGGGCGGCTGGCACGATCACACGGCGTGCGCGCGGCCGGCAGTCTGACGCAGTTTCTCGTGTTCGTCGCCGTCTTCCGTGGCGTCGCGGTGTCGTTGCCGGTCGCGGGCGTCGACCTCTGGCTGCTGGTCGCGAAGGGGGCCGGCATCGGCGTGGGGATGCTCGTCAACTACGTGTTCGAGAGTCTGTTCACCTGGCGGGTCCACCACGACGAGGGGTAGGAGTAGGGCGGCGTCACCGGGTCGGCGGCGACTCGTAGCTCGACCCACAGTCCCGGCAGACGACCGGGTCGTCTCCCGACCCGAGCGTGACGTCGAGCGACTCGGCACCGCAGTTCGGACACGGCGCCGGCTCGCGGGTGGTGCCGCAGTCGGGACAGACGGGTCGACCCTCGTCGAGGCGCACGTCGCGGCGGTCATAGGCGGGGCAGACGAGTGGAAGCCGAACGTCCGTGGTCTCCCCGGGCGCCCCGAGCGCGAGGACGACCAGCGACTCGTCGGCGCCGTTGCGACCGGGCTGACTCGCCGGGGGCGAATCGGACCGGCTCCCCCGCCGCGACGGTCACCGCCTCGCCCGTCCCGTCGCGGTACGTCTCGAACGTCGCCGTCCCCTCGACGACGACGAACAGCTCCTCTTGGTCGGCGTATGCGTGCAGGCCGCCGGGAAGTCGTCCCGCCGGGGGGACGTCGCAGTGGTTCACCGCGAGGTCGCGGCGCAGCGTCCCGTCGAGGTCGTCGGGAGCCAGGGTGTCGACGGCGACGCGCTCCATACCGCCCGTCGGTAACGCGTTCTCAAAGGCTCTGTGCCCGAATCGGTTCGCCGGAGAACCGAAGGAGGGCGGCGGACCGAAACACAACCCTTAATCGTGGCCGACGGCTACCCTGAGGTAGCGGGATGGGATAGCCAGGAGATTCCGGCGGGCTCATAACCCGCAGACCGGTGGTTCAAATCCACCTCCCGCTACTCCTCGCGGCGAACATCACTGTGAGCCGCGAGTGTAGGCCGGTGTGGATTTAAACGAGAGAACCGCGACCGAAGGGGGCGGTTCGTGTGGTTCGAATCCACCTCCCACTGCTGTTCTGCGACGGGTCGAGCGAGGAGTGGCGGCGACCGAGTGAGCGGGGGAGCGAACGGCGGGCGAGTTCGAGCGGGAGAACCCCGGTGTCGGCGGCGGGTCAGTCGGTGGTCGAGGGTTCGAAGGAGTCGGAGGCGGCGGTCGGCCGGCCGTCGACGAGGTGGCAGGCGGCGGTGTGGTCGCCGTCGACGGCGACGGTCTCGGGGACGGTCCGCTCACAGCGGCTTTCAAAGGTCTCCGCCAGAG
>PXSK01000022.1 GCA_003022865.1 Halobacteriales archaeon SW_5_70_135
CACGAGCTGGGGCGGGTTGTCAGGAATATCGTTCCAAGCGTAGATCGCGTCGTCGACCACGACGGGGTTCATGACCGTGCCATCCGGCTCGTACCGCCATCGCGGCGCTTGCTCGTCGAGGTCGACGGCGACGAGCCCCGACGAGCGGGTGTACGCCGTCTCCGGCGTCACGGCGAGTGTCCCCGTGGTGTCGACCGGAGCCGTCCACCGGACGCGTCGCTCGTCGACGTCGACGGCGTGAATCTGACTCTCGCGGTTCCAGACCGTCGTCACCAGCAGTGTTCGCCCGGCCAGCGCAGCCCCGGCTACCGGCCACCGAAGCGACAGTTCCCACTGCGTCTCGCGCGAGGCGGCGTCGAGTGCGAGCACGCCGCCGCGGTCCCGCTCGGGCGGCCCCGACGGGATCTCCTCCAGCGAGCCTTTGAAGTAATTGGCGACGGTGACAAACACGCTGGTCCCGTCGGTCACCGGCGCGGCCGCCGTCGCAAAGCCGGGGCCCGGGTGGAGGCGTCGCTGCCACTGCAGGTCGCCGTCGATTCCCACGACCGCGATCGCTATGCCTGCTCCCGCCGTCCGCTGTGAGGTCTCGTGGACGACGACGTGGTCACCGGCGACTGCCGGGCGTCTGAGGTCTCGGACGACGTCGAAGGCGTCACGTCGCCAGTCGACACTCTCCGACTCGACGTCGACCGCCACCAGGCCGTGATCCGAACGGACGTATGCGACGCCGCCGGCGACGGTGGGCGAGCGGGCGTGGACACGCCAGGGACGCTCGATCCGCTGTCGCCATCGGTGCTCTCCGGTGTCGGCGTCCCAAGCGTGTAGCGTCGTCGTCCCGTCGGCGGTCGCCAGTACGAGCACCCGTCCTCGGTGGACCACGGGCGCCCCGACGGTTCCGGGGTCGTCCGGTACTGCGCGACGCCGGCGGACCGACTCCGCGCTGGGATCGACCACTAGCAGGCGGGCCCGTCCTCCCGATCCGGCCGGCACCGTCGTCACGTACAGGTGGTCGTCGACGACCGGGCCACGGAGCCGACGCACACCATTGACCTCGATCGACCAGTCTACCGTCGGCTCGCCGCCTGGCCCGGCCGCGTGGGCGTGTCGGTCGTCGTCGACCGCCTCTGCGTCGACTGGGTGTCCGTCCGACGGGTCTGGCCCCTGGTACCCGGGGCGTCTTCCGAGTTCGATTTTGCACAGCCGGCTCCCCACAGGAGCGCCGTCGAGGCCATGGCACCGAGGAACCGTCGTCGTTTCATACTAATTACAAATTAGGGTCGCACCTTGGAATATAAAACATTCTGTGTTTAGCATCCAGCTCCTATGATGGCCCGCTGAAAGAATAGAAGGGAAGCGATCTTTGATTTTAATATACTAATGGTCCAAACGTATCTTGACGTTCGCGATATTTTGTTCCTGTACTGTGGGATCTTGCCAATGGAGGTCACTGTCATCAAGAAAGTTGAGACCTATCATATATGCATCCTTTTGAGTCACCACCCCCAATACGTCGGTACCCACTCTGATCGAGATTCCTAACCCAGTAACGTTCTTAACGAAATTTCTGCGATTTTGATTTTAAATCCGGTGATTTCAGTTTGGTTTTATCATTGAACTCCTTGTCATCTTCATGATGATTATCTATTAATAACTTGTCATAATAAAAGGCCCACTCTTTGGGCACCGGGTTCGATGTCAGGAGACCGTGATCTCCCGCAATTCATACAGTGCCGCCCACCGTCGAACGGTCGCCGATGACCGACGACCCGGACCCCCACCCAGACGCGCTCGCCGTGGTCGCCGACCGGCTCGGGATCGCCACCGGCCCCGGCGCACACGCCGCCGCCGTCGAGCGGGTGCTCGCGCTCACTGACTCCCTGCCGCCGCACGGCCCCGGGTCCGGCTCCGGCGTCGCCGCGGCCACGGACGTCCGCGAGGCCGACGACCCCCACGGCGCCTTCCGTCACGAGTTCGACCTCCCGCCGGGCGACGGTCCGCTCGACCTGCGGCTGGCAGTGAAAGCGAACCTCGCGGTCGCGGGCGTGCCGACGGACTGCGGCGCGAGCGTCGAGCCGGTCGTTCCCGACCGGAGCGCCGCGGCCGTCGAGCGTCTACGGGTGGAGGGCGCCCGCGTAGTCGCCACGACGACCATGGACGAACTGGCCTACGGCGCGAGCGGCACCACCGGTCGACGGCGCGTCGAGAACCCCCGGGCGCCGGAGCGTGTCCCGGGGGGCTCCTCCGCGGGGAGTGCGGCGGCAGTCGCCGCCGGTCGCGTGCCGGCGGCGCTCGGCTCCGACACCGCCGGCAGCGTCCGGATCCCGGCGGCCTACTGCGGCGTCGTCGGCCTGAAACCCACCCGCGGCGCCGTCCCCCGCGACGGACTCGTCGACCTGGCGCCTACGCTCGACCACGTCGGCGTCCTCGCCCGGTCGGTCGAGACTGCGGCACGCGTCTTCGACGCCGTCCGCGCTCCCGACGCCGGCGACGCGCTCGCGGCCACTACCCGCCGCGGCGTCCCGGACGTCACCGACTCCACGACGTGGCCGGCGGCCGCGGACCTGCGGGTCGGCGTCGTACGACCGGCGACCGAAGACGCCACGCCCGGCGTCCGAGCGGCCGTCGACCGCGGGATCGAGGCACTGTCCTCGGCGGGCGCGACCGTCGAGCGTGTCTCCCTACCGGGATGGGACCGCGCCGCGCCGGCGACGGCACTGCTGATCGGCGCGGAGCTGACAGCGCTCGCGGCGACCGACGGCGTCGTTCCGGGCGCCGCGGGCGGGCCGCCGGCGGTCCGTCTGTACCGCCGACTCCGCGAGCGGCGGGCACACGGCGACACGCTCCGGCAGGGACTGCTCGCCCACGGCGGCGCCACGGCGGTGACCGACGGCGACAGCTACGCCCGGGCGACGGCCGAGCGGGCGGCGGTCACCCGGACCGTCGAGGACTCGCTCGACGGCGCCGACGTGCTCGTGACGCCGACGACGCCGGCGGTCGCCCCGCACCGCGAGGACGCCGACCCCGCCTCGCTCGACGCGATCCGTCACACGGCGCCGCTGGACTGCGCCGGCCATCCCGCGGTGTCCGTACCTTGCGGGCGGGCGGACGGCGCGCCGGTCGGCCTGCAGGTCGTCGCCGACCGGGGGGCGGAGGCGACGGCGCTCGCGGCCGCTCGCGTCGTCGAGGAGAGGAGCGACGCCTGAGTCAGTCCGCGGACGCCGGCTCGTTGCCCGCCGTCCACTTGATCGAGCAGCCCCGCGAGGGCATGAACTCCAGTTCGACCTCCTCGCCGGCCAGCACGCGCTCGACGGCGCCGCGCATGTGGTGTTCGGTGGGCTCCTCGTTGGGGTTGAGCGCGTCGTCCAGGCGGCCGTGGTAGGCGAGTCGCCACGCGCCGTCCCCGCGGGCGAACAGGAACGGGTCGGGCGTGCAGCGGGCGCCGTACGCCGCCGCGGCCGTCTGGTCCGCGTCGCGCAGGTAGGCCGTGTAGTCCACCCGGCCGTCGGCGACGTACTCTCGCATCTTCTCGAAGGAGTCTTCGGGGTACTCCTCGGCGTCGTTGGGGTTGATCCCGACGACGGCGAGGTCCTCGTACTCGTCCGCGAGGTCGTTGAGCGCGTCGAACTTCGCCTTCGCGTACGGGCAGTGGTTACAGGTGAACACCACCAGCAGCGCCCCGTGGTCGGCGAACGTCTCCGGCGTGTACGTCCCTCCGTCGACGCCCTCCAGCTCGAACTCCGGGGCGACGTCGCCACGCTCTAACTCTTCGATCGATTCCTGTGCTACCATACGCGGACGTGGGGCCGTCGTGAGCAAAGAGGTTCGGGTTCCGCCGGGTGGTAGCGTTCGAATGAGCAGTCACTCGTCGGAGCACTGTCGGTGTGGAGAGGCGGACAGGGCCGATGGCTCGCCGAGGAAGCCGTTCGAAAGTCTTCGATTCCGTTCTGAGTCCGTGGCCGAGCGCTACTCCGGCGCCGATCCCGTGGGTATATGCCCGTCGGCGCCCGCCCGTCGGTAGATGACGCTCGATCCCGTCCACTTCGAGGGGATCACGCGGCTCTTCCGGCGCGTCGAGCGCGGCCTCGACCGCCGCGAACACCGCGAGTTCGCCGAGACCGTCTGGGGGGAGTTTCTCGACCCGCTCGTCGAGGGCGACGTGTGCGTCCTCGAACCGATCAGTGAGCAGCGACGCCGCACCGTCAATGTCGAGGACGTGGCGTTGATCGACCCGCCCTTCCCCACGCGACACGGCCTCGACTCGGGGACGATCAACCCCACGACGTACCGGAACGGGCTCGTCGTCGACGTCGCACAGGCCGCGATGAGCGCGGTGCCCTCCGACCTGGACCTCCACCGCGCTCGCACGGTGGTGCAGGCCGTACACTCGAACGACGCCACGGTCGTCTTCGAGGACGAACCCTCCATGTTCGACGACGGCTACGTCGAGGGCCGCGTGCTACACGCCCCGCGGGTGAACCGCTACGAGGGCACCGTCGTCCACGAGCTCGCGCTGTACACCGCCGAGAGCGAGCACGCCCTGCGTCAGGCCGGCGTCGTCGAGGACCTGCTCGTACTCGACGGCCCGGTCTACCCGAAGGGGATGCTCAACTGGGCCGACCGCTCGCCCGAACTCGCCCAACTGCTCGACGAGGACCGACCGCGTGACGTCGTCGAGAACTACCTCCGCCTGGTCGAGCGCTTCGTCGAGCGGGACGTGCCGCTGGTGGGCTTCGTGAAGACGCCCGTCTCCCGGGCGATCACCCGCACCGTGCGCGGCCAGCGCGGCGCCGCACCGTGGGTGAACGACGCCGCCTTCCTCTCGGACGTACTGGAGCGACGCAAGCGCACCGACGACGGCTACGAGCGCCGCACGGACGCCCTCTCGTACACGAACTGGTTCGTCTCCCGCGGCGGCGCCGACCGGCGGGTCTCCGCCGCGAGCGGGCAGTTCGAGGTCGACCGCGCGCTCCCGCCGGCGTCGTACGAGGTCACCTTCTTCGCGGTGTACGACCCCCGCGACGACGCGCTCTACCGGGTGGAGGCACCGCGGGCGTTCACCGATGACGCCGACCTTCGCGAGCGGATCGAGCGCCAGGTGCTCTCGGAGGTCGCCGCCCGGCGCGGACCGCCCCAGGCCGTCGCCAAAGCCGACGAGCTCGCCCGGGTCTCCCGCGAGGAGACTCGGGCGCTGCGGGAGGCCATCGGTCAGGCCTTCGACGTCGACCGCGACGCCGGCTACAACGAGCGACGCTGGGACGAGGAGTGAGCGTTCCATACTGAGGCGTAGAGAAGTCTCGGTCGTCTCAAGTGACGGCGTTGTTATCGTGCAGTCTCGGAGGGCCTCACAGGAGAGCACTCTTGCGTTCTCGGTCTTTTAACGTCGGCCCGGAAAGCCCCCGCCCCGTTCCGGTCACCTTCACTCGCTGCGCTCCTCACTCCATTGCGGTGCTTGCGTCGTGACGCGACCGGAACGCGTCGACCCCTTTCAGTCCCACCCACCGCACCGCTGCCTCGCCCTCCCCAGCCGCCTCGTTCGCTCGTTGCACTCGCTCACTCGGCCATGGAAAGACGGTCGCTCGCTTCGCTCGTCGTCGCCGGGTGGCTGCGCCGCCCGGCTGTCTTCGGGCGGAGCCCGAAGGCCAACGGAGGTCTCCTCCGCGCTGCCAGCGGCGCGTAGCGCCTCGCTGCTGCGACCTTCCTGCTCCCATTCGCTCGCTTCGCTCACTCGTGGGACCCTCGCGCGTTGCTTGCGCGCCCTGCAGCAGGATGCGCCCGGTCGATTCGTGCGAGGTTGGTGAGCAGGAGCGAACCGACTGAGCACACTCCCGACCGGGCGGGGAGGTGTGGGGAGTGCTCGCTGCTATCACCGGACCTGGCGGAATCGAAGGGCGAGCCGCGCTCGGCTCGTGTCTGCGGACGCAAGCACTGCAGCGAGCACAGCGAGCGAAGCGCGCCGCGACGCAGACCGGTCGAGCGCGCCGAGGGCTTCGTGGGACCCATTGACGGAGCCGAGAACGGCGGAGGGGGGGAGAACCCACGGAGGAGAGACTAGTTCCAGGGCGCAAAGCCGGGGTCGACGCGACGGTCGCGGCGGTCGATGGCGTCGATGCGCTCTACCTCCTCGGCATCCAACTCCAGATCGAGCGAGCGCCAGTTGTCCGCGATGTGGGCACGACCGGTGGCCTTCGGGATCGCCGTCACGCCTTTCTCGCGGAGCCACGCCAGACTCACCTGCGCGGCGCTGACGCCGTGGGTCTCGGCGACGTCCGTCAGCACGGGGTCGTCCAGTACCGCGCCGCGGGCCAGCGGCGAGTAGGCGACGACCTCGACGTCGTGGGCGGCACAGACCTCGCGCAGGTCGCGCTGCGGGAGCAGCGGGTGACACTCGACCTGGTTGGCGAAGGCCGGCGTGTCGAGCAGGTCGACGGCCTGCTCCAGTTGTGCGGGCTCGAAGTTGCTGACGCCGACGCGCTCGACCAGCCCGCGGTCGACGAGCTCGTCGAAGGCCGCGAGCGTCTCTCGGGAGTCGTACTCGCGGGCGGGCCAGTGGACGTACAGCAGCTCGACCGCGTCGACACCCAGTCGGTCGAGCGAGGCTTCCGTCGTGCGGATCACGTCCTCGTACGCGAGATTGTCGATCCACACCTTCGTCGCGAGAAAGACCTCCTCGCGGTCGACGTCGGCGGCGGCGATACCCTCGCCGACCGCCGCCTCGTTGCCGTAGACCCGGGCGGTGTCGACGTGCCGGTAGCCCGTCTCCAGGGCGGTGCGAACCGAGGCGGCGCACTGCTCGGGGTCGGTGTTCTCCCAGGTGCCGAGTCCCAGCAGGGGCATCGTCTCGGCGTGCGGTACGTCCTCGGGCGCGGGCAGTGTCTCGGCCATCGATCGACGGGAGCGTCCCGAGGTCAAAAGGCGTTCGCATAGGGAGACGGCCGCCGTGAGACGCGATGCTCGCGCTCAGTACTTCGAGTCGGCGCCGCTTGTCTCGTAGATCTCCTCCATGATGCGGTCCCGCTCCCGTCGCCAGCGCTCGAAGCCCTCGGGCGACTCGGGGTAGGCGTCGTAGTGGGCCTTCAGCTCGTCGGCCCGACCCTTGATCTTCCGGAGTTCGTTGAGCGTCCCCCAGTGACCGAAGGTGTCGTACAGCGTCTTCAGCTTCAGCAGCAGGCTCATGCTCGTCGACCCCTTCGAGCCGAGGACGTCGACGAGCTTCTGTCCGGGGATGGCCGTCACGATGTCGACGAGCTCCTCGACCTCGTGGGCGCCCGCCCAGACGTTGTAGACGTCCATCGCGGCGAAGCGCTTGCCGAAGTCGGTCATCACCTGGCGGTTGTACTCCCAGAGGTCGTCCTCGTCCGGGATCGCGCCGTTCAGCGACTCCACGGCACGGCGGGCGGCCCAGGTGCCCGCCTTCGCCGCGCCGGGGATGCCGCCGCCGGTGGTGGGGTTGACGTGGCCGGCGGCGTCGCCGACGGCGAGAAAGCCCGGCGCCACGGCGGAGTCGTACGGCCGTCGCGTCGGCAGGGCGCCACCGAGCTTGTCACGCACCTGCGCGCCCCGAAACTCCGGGCGCTCGCGGAGGTCGCGCCGGAGCACGTCGACCAGCTCCATCGGTTCCTTGTTCATCTGAAAGCCCAGACCGGCGTTTATCTCCGTCGACGTGCGCGGGAAGTACCAGAGGTAGCCCAGCTCCTGTGTCGGCTTGAAGACGATGCGGTCGTCCCACTCGACCGGCTCCGGGACGTCTACCACCTCGCGGTACGCCGAGCAGAACTGCTGGTAGGTGACGTTCGTGTCGAAGGTCGCCTCGTGCAGGTCCGCCTTGTCCTGCAGGATCGACAGCGCACCGGCGGCGTCGACCGTCACCTGTGCGCGGTACTCGACCGAGTCGCCCCGTCGAACGGCGCGGACGCCCTCGACCGGTGCCGACTCGTCGTCCGCGTCCGCCTGGACCACGCCCTGGACGACCGTGTCGTAGTGGACGTCCGCGCCGGCGCGTTCGGCCTCTTCCAACAGCACCTCGCCGTAGCGCTTGCGGTCGAGCACGGCGCCGGGCTCGGGGAAGGGGATGTCAAGCTCCTCGCCGCTCCGTGGGTTCTCGAAGCGAGCGCCGGTGATCGACTCGTTGGTGAACGACTCCTCGCGGAGGTAGTCGCGGTCGATCACGTTCGGGAACGCCGCCGTCCCCTTGATCGCGTCGCCGCAGGCGATGTGGCCGGCCTCGTCCTCGGACTTGCGCTCGACTATCACCGCGTTGACACCCTCGTCGGCGGCCGTGGCGGCCGCGAACGCCCCCGCGGTCCCCCCGCCGACGACCACCACGTCGTACTCGTGGGTCCGCGTCGTCATTTGATCGCTCTATCGGGTCCGACGGTAAAAACTGGTCGACTCGACGGTCCGACGACCGGAACGCCCCTCTCGGCCCACGGCAGGGCTCTCCGCGCCGGCCCCACAGTCACGCTCGCGACCCGCCAACGCTCGCGAGTCTGCGGTCGGACGCCGGGTCGGTCCGCCGGAGCGCGGGAGTTCGCGGGACTCCGGGAGTGCAGACCGGGCGGAAAACGAGTCGGCGGGCGTCAGTACAGCTCGCCGCCGGTGGGGACCTCCTCGTCGGGGGTCACGAGGACGGGCGTGCCGTCCTCGCCGGGCACGCCGACGGTGAGCGCCTCGCTCTCGAAGCCCGCGATGTTCACGAGGTCCAGGTCGGTCACACAGAGCACCTGCCGGCCGGGAAGGTCGGCGGCGTCGTGGTGATAGCCGAGCTGGGCGGCCGACTGCAGTTCGCGATCGCCGAGGTCGAGCCACAGCTTCACCATCTCCGGCTTGCGGGTCTCGGGGAACGGCTCGGCGCGGTCGATCCGGGCGACCTCGATCGTGCGCTCGAAGACGTCTGGCATACCCGTCGCTGGCGGAGCGAGGGCAAGTAACTGTCGCGAGTCCGATCGGGTCGGATCGAGTCGGGCCGGATCGGATCAGGTCGGACCGGGTCGGATCGAATCAGGTCCCCTCGCGCGAGGGGCGGTCCTTCTCGGCGCCCGTGCCGCGGTTGTTCAGCCCGCGGTTGCGCTTGCCCGCGCTCGTCAGCCCGCGGTAGGCGCGGCCGTCGTGAACGTCCGCACAGATCCACGAGAGGTCGTCGTCGTTCTCGATCGCCGGGTGGTCCGGGTCGACCATGACCACCTCGAACCACTTCTGGGAGCCGTCCTGGCCGACCCAGTAGCTGTTGAGCACGCGCAGGTTCGGGTACGCGCGGGAGGCGCGCTCCTCGCCGATCCGCTGGAGGTTCTTCCGACGGGTGACGCGGTTGACCCCCTGGCGTTTGGTGCGGCGACCGCGCTCGAAGCGCTGCTTGCGGGCGGAGCCCTTGCGCACCGACACGCGGGCGAGGACGACACCCTGCTTTGCCTTGTAGCCGAGCGAGCGGGCGCGGTCGAGGCGGGTGGGGCGCTCGATGCGCTCGATGGCGCCCTGCTCGCGCCACTCCTGCTGTCGCTGCCACTGTAGCTCGGCGAGGTCCCCGTCGTCCGGGTCTCGCCACGCTTGCCTGATGTACGAGTACGCGCTGCGTGCCATGGTATCACCGCGGGCGTCGAGTGGTTCGGCCGTTCCGGGTCGCCCCTTCACCGTGTGAACGCGGGTGGCCACATTCCGACCTGCCGAGGCAGGCGCCCGCCGGGGCCCGCGACCGACGAGTTGCGATCACTGCGACGCTCGCGGACATAACGGCTTCGTTACGGGGACGCTCGCGGACGCTCCCGCACGCGGCCCGCGGGTCGGGCAGCCGGCACGACCTGACGACACCGACAGGGTTGACCGTCCGAGGGTCGTGGATCGAGCGTGCAGCGGTTCCGACGACTCGACGCGAACGCGAACCCGAGCGCACGCTCTCGGTGGCCGCCGGGGTCACTCCCGCCGGCGCGAGCGGGTGGTCGGCGGTGAGACGGTCGTCGCCGGTGCTGTTCGCGGCCGCGGCGCTCGGGTTCGGCAGTTCCTTTGTGGCGATCAAGGCGGGGCTGGCGTCGCTACCGCCGCTCTATTTCGCCGGCCTGCGGTTCGACGTCGGCGCGGTGGTGTTGCTGTCGGCGCTGCTTCTCACCCGGGGGAGGCGGTGCTGTCCGGTCGGCCGGACCGACTTCGCGGCGGTCGCCGTCGGCGGCGTGTTGCTGCTGGGGCTGAACGGCGCCCTGCTCTTTCTCGGACAGCGCACGGTCACCAGCGGGGCCGCCGCCGTCACCTACAGCCTCGCGCCGGTCACCGCGCCGCTGGTCGCGGCGGCCGTACTGGACGAGTCGCTCGACCCGCTCGCGGTCGTCGGCACGCTGGTCGCGCTCGTCGGCGTCGGCCTCGTCGCCGGCGTCGATCCGGCGGCACTGGCCGCCGTCGAACGCGGGCAACTGCTTGTCGCCGGCGCCGCCCTCAGCGTCGCCCTGGGGAGTGTCCTCCTGCGGGACCTCGACCACGGCCTGACGAACCTCGAACTGACGGCGTGGTCGATGGCCGTCGCCGCCGTCGGCCTGCACACTGTGAGCCTCTTCGCCGGCGAGACCGTCCCCGCGAGCCCCGCGGCGGCGACCGTCCTCGCGGTGTTCTGGGTGGGACTGCCGGCGACCGCCGTCGCCTTCCCCGCGTACTTCGGGCTGATCGCCCGGATCGGCCCCTCGCGGGCGAACCTCGTCGCCTTCGTCGTTCCCGTCGTGGCCACGATCACGGGCGTCGTCGTCCTCGGCGAGGTCGTCCGGGCCGGCGTCGTCGCCGGGTTCTTGCTCATCGCGGCCGCCTTCACGGTCGTCGAGCGCCGCACCCTCCGCCGTGAGTACCGCCGCCTCCGCGCGCGAGTCGCCGGCGACGGTCGGGCGGTCCCGGCGACGGACGGCGACGACTCCGACTCGCCGGCGGACGACGGGGAGACGGAGCACGTCTGCGAGCCGATGCCGCGAGGGGACTGACCCCCTCAGTCGGACCGACCTCGCGGCGGTCGCCGGCGCCGGTGTCGGTGCCGGTCACTCGCCGACGGCGAGCCCCTCGTCGAGTGCGGGCTCGCTCCCGTACGTCGCCAGCGTCTCCAGGATCTCCAGCTCCCGCGAGAGCGCGTCGTCGCCGAGGGCGGCCGTCTCCGACTCGAAGTGGTCGGCGAAGCGGTCGAACCGCTCGCGGTAGTCGGGCGAGACGCGCAGGTCGACCGACCGTCGCTCCCACTCGCCCAGGTCGCGCTCGGGGACGCGTACGCCCGCCGTGCGGGGCTCGCCGTCGCGCTCGCGCTCGTCGGTCGCCCACGACCTCAGGAGGTCGGCGTACCGGGACAGGAGCACTGCCTTCCGCACCGCCGAGGAGCCGAACCGCTCGGGCTCGCCGGCCGGGAACGTCACCCGCGTACTCGTCCGTCCGGACTCGCCGGTGCGGTCCTCCCACTCGGCGGTCAGCTCGACGGACCCGCCTCCGGTGTGGCGCACCTTCGCCAGGATGACGCCGCCTTTCGTCCCCGCCTCGCTCGTCGGCGAGGGGAACAGCGTCCGGGCGTACAGCACCTGCCCTGTCGCCTCCTCGGCGGCAGTGGTGCCGTACACCCGCTCCAGGTCGAGCGAGCCCTCGACCTCGACTGAGAGGTCGAACACCATCGGCGTCACCATGTACGTGAACTCCTCGCCCAGCCGCCGCTCGAACTGCTCGGGCGAGCGCACCGAGTAGTAGTTCGCTCCCCGGATCTCGGTGATCGCGTCGACGATCTCCGTGTTGAAGTCCACCCCGACGCCGACGAAGGTGACGTGACGGTACTGCTCGGCCTGCTCCGTCAGGGTCGACCGCAGCCCTCCCTCGCTCGTCTCGCCGAGGTTCGGCATCGCGTCGGTCAATACGACCGCCCGCGTCTCGCGCTCGGCGGGGTCGGGGTCGTACTCCGAGAGCAGGTCGACGGCGTTCGAAAGCCCCGCGGAGAGGTTCGTGCCGCCGTCGGCCTGCAGCTCCTCGAAGTGCCCGCGGATGGCTGCCATGTCGGTCTCCTCGACCAGTCGCATCGGCTTCGCCACCTGCGAGGTGGACTGGTAGGTGACGATACCGAGGCGGTCCTCGGAGCGCAGTTGCCGGGTGAGGTCGGCGAGCGCCTCGCGGGCGACGTCGATCTTCGGCTGCTCGGGGTTCTCGACCGCCTGCCTGTTGCCCGCGCGGTCGTAGTAGTACTCCCCGAAGCCGGCGCTCATCGAGCCGGAGACGTCGAGCACGACGACGAGGTTCAGCGGCGGTCGCTCGACCTCCTCGGGCGCGAGGTTCGAGTTCAGCCCGACGGTCATGTACCGCTCCGTCTCGCCCGACAGCGGGTCGGCCGTCGTCGCCGTCGCGTACGTCGGACAGAACAGCGTCGAGCACGAGTCGGCGGCGGCGGTGTCGAACCGGTAGTCGTAGAACAGTCCCTCGTAGGAGACGTCGGTCGGCAGCGGGAGGTAGCCCTCCTCGACGTTCTGCCGGAAGTTGTTGACGTCCTTGGCGCCGCCGACCGCGAAGCCGGCGCCGTCCGCCGCCGCCGACTGCGCCTTCGTCGCGGAGACGTTGCCGCCACCGCCCCCGCCGCCGTCGCCGCCGCCGCCCGGATCGTACTGCCAGTCGTCCACCTTCCGGACCGGGCCGTCGGTCTCGTCGTCGTCGTCATCGTCGTCGTTTCCACCGGGCACCTGCGAGGCCGAACAGCCCGCGAGTGCCGCGAGTGCCGCCATGCCGCCGCCGCGGAGCAGTCGTCGCCTGTGCTCGTCGATCCTGTCGGAGGACATACGTCTCCGATCGACGGCACGGTATAAACCCACACCGTAGAGTAAAACGGTCGCTTCAGTCGCTCACGGACGTGTCGGCGCGGTCGACGGCCCGGGCCGGGACCCGCCCGCTTTTTGTCGCCGGTCGCGCAGTTCCGGCATGACCGAGTTCGACCCCGAGCGCTTCGAGGACAAGTACGAACACTACTTCGCCGAGCTACAGACCGCCTACCGCGGGGCCTTCGAGGCGATGAACGACCGCTACGACTCCGAGCTAGTCCACGCCATCGACCAGGGGGTGCTCGCCGAGTCCGAGCCGTTCTGGGAGGGCGACGAGTTCCGGGTCGAACTGCCCGAGGACCCCGTCGCTCGCGTCGCCGCCACCGGCGTGCTCGTCGACGAGGACCACGCCCGCGAGGTGGTCGACGAGTACGTCGACCGACTGGAGGCGGAACTGCTCGCTGTCTTCGACCTCGACGGCTGACGACGGGCCGAGCGAGCGCAACGTTCAAACACGGGCCACGAGAGGATCGGCGCGATGGTCGTCGGGCCGCGAGACCTGGCTGCCGCCGTACGGGTCGACCTGCGTCGCTTCCACGAGACGTGGATGGAGCTGTTCTTCCCCCGGCAGCGTCGGTCCGGTCGGTCGGTGCTCGCGTCACCTACCCGCTCGTCGTGGCCGGCTACGTGCTGCGGTACCAGAGCCGGCGGCTGAACACGGCCGCCACGCGGCTGGGACTGGTCGGCGTCGTCGTGCTGACCGCGCTCGTCTGGGGGTCGCTCACCGTCGCCACGCGACTGTCCGCGGAGTTCTCCAGGCAGGGCTTTCTCTCGGTGGCGGCCGCCTCCGTGGTGGCGACGGTCTCGGCGGCACTGTCGGTGGTGTTCGTCCGCGTCGACGGCCGACCGGTGACGGTGCTCGTGGCCGCGCCGTTCGGCGTCACGGCGATCACCTTGCCGCCGGTCGTCGCCGCGTTCTTCTCGCCGACGCTCGCCGGGCTGGTCTTCCCGAACACGGAGACGATCGCCGCCTGGATCCTCGACCAGGTCGGCGGCGAGGTGGCGGCGTACTTCCGCGCACAGTACGACCTCTCCGGGGCGGCCTACGCGCTGCTGTGGTTCGGCTTCTCCGTGCCGATCGGCTGGGCCGTCGGTCTGCTCGTGACCCTGGCCGACCTGGTGCGACCGACCGAATAGTCCCGCCGTACTGGGGCCTCGAAGCGTCGACGTCGGGCTCGTCCCGCCACGACGACGCGTATGCAGTCAGACCTGCGAGTCACCGCCGTCGTCTTCGTCGCCATCGTCGCGGCCGGCGTCGGAAGACTGATCGCGGCCTCGTTCACGCCGCGAGCACCGTCCTGACGACGGTCGCCCCCTCGACGATCGCCTTCGGACCGGTCTGTCCCGACCTCGGCGTAAACACGGCGAACACCGCGCTCGGGCTGCCCGACCTGGGGCGTCACTCGGTGGACTCGGCGGCGTCGGGGAGTGTGTGCACCTCGATCTCGACGGGGCGGCGCTCCCCTTCCAGTTCGACGACGAGGTTCCGGAGCAGCCGCTCACCCTCGCGGGCGGCCAGCGGAGCGATCTTCCCGAGCACCCAGTCCAGCGAGACCGACGGGCCGAAGCGAGGGCCGTAGCCGCTGACGTCGACGGAGTCGCCGTCCAGGCGGGCGACGAGCCGGAGCCGCGTCGCCGGTCCGTCGGCGGCCCCGGGCGCCGGCTCGACCGACCAGTAGCCCGTCGCGTCGGCGTCGTTCGTGAGCGTCCAGTCGATCCGCTCGGGCGGGTCGACGTCGGTCACGCGGCCCCGCAGCGTCGTCGAGAGACGCCACCAGCTGGCGACGACCCGGAAGCGGGCGCCGACCCCGTCGCCGCGCACGCGGGCCGTGTCCAGGTAGTCGACGTGTCGCTGGAACCGGTGAAAGTCAAACAGCAGGTCGTACACCTCACGCTGCGGGAGGTGAAAGACGGTGCTGGCCTCGAACTCGTCCACGCCGGAGTCGGGAGCGCCGCCGTCGTAAGCGTATCGCCCGCGGCGATCACGCCGACGTCGCCCCCCCCCGTCGACTGCGTGATGGCGCCGACCGCTGAACTCGCGCGAAGGGTCGTCCGGGTTTTTATGCGTCGAGTTCCACGTGCGGGCATGAGTCTCGCGTCGCTGGGGGGTGTCCTGCTCGACAGGGGGGAGCCGAGCGCGAGCCGCGAGCCGCGGCTCTCGGGGGCCTTCGGCGGCGAACACGTACTCGTACCGCTGTTACCGCCGGGAGCACCGGCCGTCAGCGACCAGGTCGACGTCGCAGTCACGCTGGCCCGAGCGAGCGACGCCGCCCTCTCGCTGGTCAGTCCGATCGGCGACGTCGGGACCGTCGAGGACGTCGAGAGCGAGGCGGCGCTGCTGGAGTGGGCCCACGACCGGGCCGAGAAGTTCCCGGAGGCCGACGGCGGGGACTTCGTCTACACGCGCGACGTCGTCGGCGGCCTGCTCGGGACGGTCAGACGGACCGACGCGGACACGCTCGTCCTCCCCGGGACGAGCGTCGGCCGGCTGCGAAGCGGCGTCACGGAGCGACTCGCCGCCGCCGCCGACTGTGACGTCGTCGTCGTGAACGGGAAGCCAGGCTACGACGAGGTCGCCTCGATGCTGCTGCCGGTCGCCGGCGGCCCACACACCGGGCTGGCGACCGACGTCGCCCGGTCGGTCGCCGAGGGCTGTGACGCCTGGGTGGACGTCCTCCACGTGCTGCCGGAGGACGCGAGCGAGCGGCGCCGCGAGACCGCACGGAACGTCCTTGACCGCGCCCACCACAGGATCGGTCGCCCGGAGACGACGACCACCTGGCTGCTCGAAGCCGACGACGTCGCCGGCACCGTCGTCGAGCAGTCTCGCTACTACGAGCTCACCGTCCTGGGCGCGCCGACGAAGGGCCGCCTGCAGCGACTGCTTCACGGCTCGACGAACCGCTCCGTGCGGGCCGGCGCACAGAGTGTCGTCCTCTCCGCGAGGAACAACGACGGGAAGTGCCCGATCGACGGTGACGACCAGCCGTCGGCGGCCCTGTGGACCGATTCCGAAGCGTCGACACCGGCCGAGGACGAAAGACATCGACCGAGTGGCGGTTACAGCGTCACGTCGTAGGTGATCCCCTCCCCCTCGGAGGTGCGCAGCTCCTCGACGGCCTCGCGGTCGACGGAGACCCCCAGCCCGGGCCCCTCGGGGACGGTCATGCGCCCTTCGGACACCTCGAAGCGGTCCTCGACGACGTCGTCCGATAGCGAGTAGTTTACCCGGTCGGGCGGCAGGTCCATCACGGGCGAGGCGGCGACGAAGTGGAGGACTGCGGCGGTTTTGATCCCCAGGTCAAAGCTCGCGTGGTGGGCGACCGAGAGATTGGCCGCGTCCGCGACGCCCATCAGCTTCTTCGTCGGCAGCAGCCCGCCGACGGGAACCATGTCGACGACGGCGGCGTCGATGGCGTCCTCGCGGACGAGTTCGAAGAGATTGTACTCATGATAGGTGTCCTCGTTGACGCCGATCGGGGTTCGTAGCCGCTGCCGGAGCCGCGCGTACCCTCCGACAGTGTCGGTCCGGAGCGGCTGCTCGAAGTACTGCAGGTAGACCCCCTCGTCCTCGAGACGGGCGCCGGTCTCGACGGCCTCGCCGAAGCTCATCGTCTGGTTGCCGTCGAGCCGGAACTCCGTCTCGTGACCGACGGCCTCGTTCATCGCGACGAGGCGCTCGACGTCGTCGTCGACGTCGAGCCCGCCCTTCGTCTTGATCACCTCGAACCCCCGGTCGCGCGCCCAGCGGGCCTGGGCGACCGCCTCCTCGGGGTCTGTGATCCCGAGACAGTAGGCCACCGGCAGCTCGTCGACCCGCTTGCCGCCGAGCAGCTGGTGGAGGGAGAGCCCCTTCGTCTTGCCGAGCGCGTCCCACATCGCCATCTCCACGCCAGCGACGTAGGGCCTGATCTGTACGTACGGGTAGTCGAAGGAGTCGAGAAACGACTCCACCTGCCAGACCGGACGCCCGACCGCCGCCGGCGCGACGACCTCCTCGATCGCCGTCGTCGCCAGGGTCGGCTCCGGGCCGACCGTCGTCTCTCCCCAGCCGACGACGCCGTCCTCAGTCTCGATCCGGACGACCAGTCGGAGAATCTCCTCGAAGGTCGTGTAGCCGGCCACGTACGGGGCGACCCCGAACGGCTCCGTCCGGGGCTCGATGTCGACGCTGACCGGAGTGGCTTCGACGCTCGTGATCCGCATATGCGCCCTGCCGACGCTCGGGTATTCACTCTGTCGACCGCGTCACCTCGCCAACCGGCCGTCAGGTCGTCGGATGTCTCCTCATCGTCCCGGCGTCACGCCTCCTCGTTCTCGTTCCCGTCCTCGTCATCGTCTTCGTCCCCGCCGTCGACGCCGCGGTTGTGGTCGTGGACCGTCTCGAACAGCCCGGCCAGTGCCGCGCACAGGTGGTCGAACAGCTGGCGACCCTTCTCTGCGGTGGCCAGCGCAGGATCGCCGATGGCGCCCGATGTCGTGTACTCGGGGAACGGCCGGTAGACGGCCAGAGGGCCGCCGACGAACAGGTCCTGTCTGGCGCGGTCGTACCGCTCGTCCATTGTCGTCCCGTCGGCGCGAGCCTCGTCGACCAGACTCGGATAGAGATGCAGCATCAGCGACGTCTCGAACTCCCCGCCGTGGCCGGTACCGCCCGTCTCCGAGTCGCGGACCTCGTCGACGACGTCGGCGGCGAGCGCGGAGTAGCTGAGTCCCGACACCTCGACGTCGGGACGAGCCGCACCGACGGAGGCGACTACGGAGTCGACTGTCGCGGCGTTGCCGCCGTGACCGTTCACGAACAGCAGCGCGTCGAACTCGTTTTCGAGGGCCGTGTCCGCGAGCCCCTCCAGCAGCGCCGTCAGGTCCGCCCGCTCGAGGCTGACCGTTCCGCCGAACGGGAGGTGGTGCGAGGAGCGCCCGGTCCAGACCGGCGGCGTGACGAGCACCGGCGCCTCCGTCGCCGTCGCGGCGCCGTGTGTCACCGCGTCGGCCAGCAGCGTGTCCGTCGCGGTCGGGAGGTGATAGCCGTGCTGTTCGAGACTGCCGACAGGGACGGCCAGCAACGAGCCGTCCCGCGCCGCGACGTCGACAACCTCGCCGTACGGCCGGACTGCCCACGCGGCGTCGGTGAGTCGCATGCCGGCGCGGTACGGCCGAGTGCCGCAAATACCCTCCGGCGGGCGACCGTCACTCGACGGTTGCGACGACCTCGATCTCGACGGCGACGTCGACGGGGAACTCGCCGGCCTCGACCGCCACTCGTGCCGGGTACGGCTCGCTCATGGCCTCGGCGTAGGCCTCGTTGACGGCGTCGTAGTCGTCCATGTCCGCGAGGTACACCGTCGTCTTCACGACGCTGTCGAGGGACGTGCCGGCGGCTTCGAGGACCGCCGCCACGTTCTCCATCGTGAGTGCGACCTGTTCGCCGACGTCACCGTCGACGACTGCGCCGGTTTCGGGGTCGATCGGACCCTGACCGGAGGCGTACACGGTGTCGCCGTCGCGGATCGCCTGGGAGTACGGGCCGATGCTCGGCGGTGCCGCGTCCGTCGCTATCTCCTGCATGGGTACAGCTCCACCACGTCGCGCACGCAAAATAGGGTTGCCGTCACGGCGATCGACGGAGCTGGACCCGCAGAGCGTCCGAGCGCCCTCCGGGCCGCGCGAACGGCTCACCTCGTTCGCCGTCCTCTCGTCCGGATCCCTCATGTCGCTCGTGAGAAGTCTGAGACACGGGGTCCGAAATTAAAGGGATCGCCGAGAGCCGGTGGAGGGGATTATGAACCACGGTCGCTCCGCTCACGAGTTCGCGTCACTTTCTGGTTCAAACCCTCGCCGGCTCTCGCTGCTCACGACCTGTTCGCAGCGAGAAGCCGGTGGAGGGATTTGAACCCTCGACCTAATCCTTACGAAGGATTCGCTCTCGCCAGGCTGAGCTACACCGGCGCGGGCCGAATTAGCGCCCGTCCCCGACATAACGGTTTTGAAACGGCGGTCACCGCCGCCGGAGTCGGGCGTCGAGGACGACGTTCACCTCGTGGGGGGCGTACGACCGCACCACTCGTCGGGTTTCGACGCTCACGTCGTAGGCGCCGGCCATCGTCACGGCGGCGTCCAGAAAGGCGTCGGCGCTGTGGGGCAGGTTCATTACCAGCCGGTCGGCCCAGCCCGCGAACTCGTCGGCGACCTCGCGGACGTCGCCCTCGCGGACGGTGACGCGGTCGGCGGCGTCGTTCCGGCGCAGGTTCTCCCGGAGGTAGGCGACGGCGTCGGGGTTGACGTCGACGGCGACCACGTCGGCGCCCCGGGCGGCCATCGGCACGGTGTACGGGCCGACGCCGGCGAACATGTCGACGGCGTGCTCGCCGGCGTCCACCCGGTCGGCGACGCGGTCGCGCTCGGTCGCCAGCCGCGGGGAGAAGAACACCTCGCGGGGGTCCAGCAGGAATTCGTGGCCGTACTCCCGGTGGACGGTCTCGCTGCCCTCGCCGGCGAGCTGCGCCCAGTCGCGCACCCGCTCGCGGCCGCGCACCTCGCTGGCGCGGTTCAGCACGCGCTCGACTGGCACGTCCGAGGCGACGACCGCCTCGGCGGCCCGCTCGGCGCGCTCGCCCGCCTCGTCGAGCAGCGCGAGGTCGCCCAGTCGCTCGTATGTGGGCTCGAACTCCAGCAGGTCAGCCGGCGTCGTCTGTCCATCGCGACGCTCGACCGGACGGCGCACGCGCTCGTGGTCGACGTCGACGGGGAGGTCGAGGTCGGCCGTGCCCTCGGTCACGGGCACGTACACCCGGCCGTCGGCCACGTCGATGTCGAAGTCGCCGTCGAGCGCCCCCCGCTCGGCGAGCGCCGTGCGGGCACGCTCGCCGTCCTCGCGGGCGACGGCGACGCAGGGTCGCTCGACGCGGTCGGGGTCCGCGGCCGCGTCCGTGCGCTCTCCGTCCTCGGCGTCGGTCACACCCCGACTGGGCGGCGAGCGGGCCTAACGGTGTCGGACGCCCCCGCGAGCGCGAACGGATGGACGCATTTAGGGCGCACGGCCCGCCAGCCACGGTATGCTCGCCTTCGTCGGGCTGGGGCTGTACGACGAGCGCTCGATCACCGTCGAGGGGCGTCGCACCGTCGAGCGCGCCGACCGCGTGTTCGCCGAGCTGTACACGACGCGGCTGGCCGGCGCGACCGTCGCCGACCTGGAGACCTTTCACGACGTCTCGGTCGAGCGCCGGTCCCGCGAGGGCATCGAGCGCGACCCCGGACCCGTCCTGGCGGCCGCCGCCGGGGGCACGGCCGTGCTGCTGGTCGGTGGCGACCCGATGGTGTCGACCACCCACGTCGACCTGCGTCTGCGCGCCCACGAGCGGGAGATCGACACCCGGATCGTCCACGGCACCTCCGCGGCGACCGCCGCCGCCGGCCTCACCGGCCTGCAGAACTATCGCTTCGGCCCCGCGACGACGCTGCCGTTCCCCGACGCCCACGGGGTCGACGGGGTTCCGGGGAGCGTCCACGAGACGCTGGCGGCGAACCGCGACCGGGGGCTGCACACCCTGACCTATCTCGACGTGAAGGCCGCCGACGACCGCTACATGACCGCCGACCGCGCCGCCGACCTGCTGCTGGCGGCCTGGCACGAGCGGTCCTGGGGTGACGGATCGATCGACCGCCCGACGGGCGAGGCGGGGCCGCTGGCGGTCGCCGTCGCCCGCGCCGGCGCCGAGCGACCGACCGTCGTCGCCGACCGCCTGGCCGGGCTGGCCGACGGCGACTACGACTACGGCGACCCGCCACACCTGCTGGTGCTTCCCGGTGACCTGCACCACGTCGAGCGAGAGGCGCTGTCGGCGTTCGCCGGGGCGTCGGTGTCACTCCGGCGCTGAGTCGACGCCGCCGTCGGCCCGGAGTTCGGGCTCGGGACCGACGAATCCGTGGAGGTCGTACTCCCGGCGAGTGAGGACGTAGAGGGCGTCCTCGATGACCGCCAGCAGTTCCGGCAGTCGGGTGACGACGAGCCAGGTGATCCCGACGAGGACGACCACCGAGGCGCTCTGGGCGATCACCCGGTCGGCGACGTAGTAGGAGACGAGCACGTCGCTCTCGACGGCGAACAGCGCGGCGACGACGTCGGGGAAGACGTGCAGACGCTGGGAGCCGAAGCTGACCGCGATGAAGACGACCCGGGCGAGGTTGAGCACGTAGACGATCGGCACCGAGACCGCGAGCGCCCGGAGCTTTCGCTCCAGCGGAGCGTCGACGGCGGCGACGAGCCCGGCGAAGACGGCGATACTGCCGATGCCGGAACAGGCCGTCTTCACCGTCAGCGTCAGCGGCTCGCCGTCCTCGGAGAACACGAGCGTGCTGCGGTAGGGGTACTCCTTGGTGGCGATCCGTGCGCCGTCGTAGGTGAGTCCGGAGACGACCTCGGGCTCCAGCCCGACGAGACGGACCAGGGCGGCGACCTGCACGGTGAGTGACTCGACCAGCGGCCGCCGGATCGCGCCGACGGCCTGTACCGGGAGGAACAACACGCCCGCGACGGCGACCGACCGCGAGAGGACGAACAGCGAGTCACGGCCACGGGCGAGCGAGACCGCCACGGAGGCACAGACCGGCACCGCAAGCAGCGTGCCGACCCCCTCGACGACGCTCTTCTGGACGAACGCGAAGTGGTGCACCGTCGACAGCCAGAACAGCCCGAACAGCAGCCACGCGCCGACCGCCAGCGGGCGTGCCGGGTCGCGGTCCCGACGCTCGACGAGCGCCGCCGCGAGAAAGGCACCGACCACGAGCCAGGCCAGCGGGTCGGAGAGCCGACCCAGGGCGGCGAGCGCGTCCACGACCGCCGTCAGCGGGTCCGTCACGTCGCCGGATACGGCCGTTCGCGGTAAATAACTTGTTTCGTCCGTGCTCCTCGCCCGTATCGCCCGTCTCCGTCGGTCAGGGACAGGCCTGTGCGTGCAGTCGCTCTCGCCGGACCGACTCCGAACCGTCGAGGTCGGTCGGCTCCGCCATGAAGTACACTGTCACGTCCTCGAGTGCGGCGTCGTGGCGCCGCGTCCACCGCCGACAGAGACGGTCGCCGAAGGCCGGTCGCAGTTCGGCGTTGTCCGGCGCTCGCAGGTTGAGCAGATACCGCATCCAGCGGTGTGACGGGTAGGCGTCCGCGAGGTCGGGCGGGCGGTCGAACGTCAGCGGCCGGTCGCCGAGCGGGTCGACCCGCTCTCCCGCCGCGGTCTCCCCGGCGGCGACGAACCAGCCGTCCGTCCGCCGGGGCGAGGCGAACATGTCCCAGCGGTACTCCTCGCTGGCGTCCGCGACCGTCGCGGACGGCACGTCGACGGCACCCAGCGTCACCGCGTTCCACGCGACGACGAAGACGAGCGCCGCCAGGGCGACGGCCGTGACCACGCCGCGTCGCCGGGACCTCCGGCCGGATCCGAATCGGTCGGAGCCCGACGGGCGAGCCGACGCCGTCACGGGCGCGTCGACTGTCGTCTCGACCCGGTCCCAGACCGACGGCGGGAGGAAAGGGACGAGCGCGGCGAGCGAGATCAGCGGGAAGACCCCCAGTCGCATCGTCAGAAACATCGAGAGGTGCGCTCCCGCGAAGGCACAGACCAACGCCGTCCGACGTCGCCCGGTGAGCGCGACGAGTCCGACCGAGCCGAACAGCAGTCCCAGCCAGACCGGCTCGACGACCCCGAGCAGCACCGGCCGCGTCGCCAGCGCGTCCCCCAGCAGGACCGTGAGCTGGTCCAGGCTGAACACGTACTCGAGTGCCACGCCCTGCGTCCACGCGTCCGAGCGTAGCTTGAACAGTCCGTTGACGAGGTACACCGCGACCACCTGGAGGAGCAGTCCGGCCGACGCGACGGTGACGACCGGCGCTCGCCGGGGACGGTCGTCGGTCGCCTCGCGTCGCAGCGCGTCGAGCGACCAGCACGAGCCGAGCGGGAGCAGGGTCCCCCACAGGAGCAGCCGTCGGAGGACGCTGTCGCCACCGTTGAGCAACAGCGGATTCCGGGCGTGAAGCGACGCCAGCAGCACCAGCGACACCACGGTCGCGAGACGGGTGCGGTAGCCGACGGCGAGCGCGGCGGCCGCCAGCCCCGCGAGGACGAACAGTGCCGCGGTCGAGCGGGGACTGCCCGCGAGCGCGTACACGGACAGCCGCGACAGCACCGGATACGTGGAGTGCAGCGCGGCCCGCGGGAGTACCCCGACGTCGGTGTAGAACGTCCGCAGCTGTCGGGCCCGGAGCGCCAGGTCGACCAGAAGCAGCGTCCCGACGGCGACACGCAGTGCCGCCAGGCCGCGCGGGTCGACGCCGAGTCGCTCGACGACGGCCGTCTGGAGCCATCGTGGCACGACGCGGGACCGGAACACGGCCACACCTCGTCGGGCACGCGAAAAAGCCCTCCGCCGGAGTGGCGACCGCGGCACTGTCACTGGCGGGGAGATAATAGAGAAGTGAGACCGGCGAGAGCCGGGTGGTCAGTCGTCGTTACTCGTCGCGACGCCGGGTGGCCAGCAGCGCGGCGGCCAGCAGCGCGATGAGCGCGACTGCGACGCCGAAGCCGGGCGAATCGCCACCCTCAGTGGTGGTGGTCTCCGTCGTGGTCGTCGGCGTCGGCGTTTCGGTCGTCGGTGTCGGCGTCGACGTCGTGGTCGTCGGCGTCGGCGTCGACGTCGTGGTCGTCGGTGTCGGCGTCGGCACCGTCACCTCACCCTGGGAGATGACAGGGCTGCCGTCCACGACGTACGGACCGTCGGCGGCACCTCCCGAAGTGACGAAGTCGTAGACGTTGTTACCGTTGGTGTCCAGGTGAGCCATCGCGATGATGGTGCTGGTACCGCCCTGGAAGCCGCCGTCCAGCGCGATCTGGATGTCGTTCACCTGACCGGGACCGAAGTACTTCGAGGTCCCGCGGACGCTCTCGATGACTGCACCGTCCTGCAGGGTGCTGTCGTGGACGGTGACGAACCCGCCCTTGGGCAGGAACGCGCTGACACCGGTGATGAGCCGACCGTCCGCGTTGATCGACGCGCCGCTCGCGTCGACGTTGGCCGGCTCGGTCACCACGCCGCTCTCGCTGGCGCGAGTGACACCGCCCTCGCGGACGGTCACGCTGATGGACTGCCCGGCCACGCCGTCGGACAGGTCGAAGTCGACGGCGAAGGTGCCGTTCTCGACCTCGACCTGCTGGGACTCCAGGATCGGGTTCTCCTGGTTGGTCGAGCGGATCGTGACCGTCAGCGTGGTGCCGTCGGCCACCGTGGTCGTGCCGCTGACCGTGGCTTCGGAGATCCGCTGCAGGCGCAGTTCGTCACTCGGCACGTCGAGCGACGCCGAGCGCTGCCGGAACGTCACCGACTGCGTCGCTTCGACGTCCTCGGTGAAGTACGGGTTGGCGCCGGAGTCGATGCTGAACGTAACGTCGTAGGTCGAGCCGATCTCGAACTCGTTGGTCGTGCCGATCAGCAGGAGCTGGTCGTCGTCGTCGCTGGCGCGCAGCTCCAGGTTGCTGACGTCGACCTCGTCGGCCAGCTCGTTGTCTTGGAGACTGGACTCGGTGATGCTGATGTCGACGCCCTGTGCGGGGGGGTCGCCCGAGTTATCGACGTAGCCGAAGACGCTCTGGATCCCGGAGACGCGGGCGACGACCTTGTCGCCGCTCGCGACCGACGACGCCGCGTTCGTGTTGTCGGTCGAGATGTCCTCGTTGTCGACCGTCCCCTGTGCGCGGCGGATCTCGAGGGTGACGTCGTCGCTGGGGTTCTGTAGGTTCACCGTTCCGACGTCGGTCTCACCGACGCCCTCCACCGTGACGTTCAGCGGGTAGCCGGCGTTGGTGAGACGGCGGTCGGCGTCGGAGAAGCCGCCGACGAGGCGCTCGGCGGTGACGCTGTCGTCGTTGTTGGCGACGTCGAACGTGGCGGTCTCGTCCTGACCGGCGCTGTCGGTGTTCCACTCGATGGTGACGACGTCGTCGTCGTTACCGTCCGTGACCTCGAGGCGGACCTCGTAGTTGACCTCCTCGCTGCCGAGGAAGACGGTCGCCTGGTCGGTGTTCTCCAGTTCGACCGGAATCTCGGCGACGTCACCGCGCTGCTCGCGCGTGATGACGGTGCCGAACTCGGCGTCACCGGCGACGGTGTCCTCGACGTTGACCGTGATGCTGTCGGAGACGCCGGTGTCGAACACCTCGAAGTTGATCGTGTACTCGCCCGCGCTGACGCCGCCGAAGTCGGCCTCGACGACGTCCTGGATTGAGCCGCCGGTAAGGACGACTTCGTTCTCGTCGTCACCGTCGGCGTCCTGGATGGACGCTTCGAGGTTGTCCGGCGGTGAGAGGAGACCCGCGAGGGTCTCCGCGTCGACGTCCGGCGACGAGAGAACGTGGACGTAGCCGTTGCGGTTCGAGTCGACCGTGATCTCGGCCGACGAACCGTCACCGGCGTTCGTCACGTTCGCCGTGCCCGGGTTGACGCTGTAGTCCTGCTCGGCCAGCTCGAACTCGATGGTCGGACCGGTGGGGCTGGTCAGCTGGTAGTTGCCGGCCGACAGGCCCAGCTGGCCGGTGTCGATCGTAGCCGTGCCGTCGGTGACCTCGACGTCGCTCTCGAAGTTGCCGTCGCCGTCTTCGAGGCGGACGTTGTCGTTGCTGTCGTACGCGTCGGTCACCAGCGTCTGACCGACGAAGAAGGTACCACCGTCGACGAGCTGAGTGTTCTCGTCGAGGGGCTGCTCCTCCGGCGGCTCCGGCTCCGGCTCGCCTTCCTCGACGGTGAGCGTGCTCGTCACCGAGTCGGTGTCCTCGGACTGGCCCGCCTCCGCGAGCGCGGTCCAGCTGACGTCACCGGCCTCGGCGCTGTCGGGTACCTGGATGGTGAACGTCACCGTCGCGGTTTCACCAGCCGGAACTTGGAACTCGTCTGTCGCCAGCTGTGCCCGAGTGTTGTCGTCGCTGCTCGCGACGACGTCGCCGGAGACACCACTGACAGTATAGCTGGACGGAAGCCCGTTCAGACTGACCGTCACGCCACCGTCTTCCTGAGTAACCTGTACGTCGTACGTAACCGTAACCTCACCGCCGGCAGCAGCCGACCCCGGTCCGTTTGTCTCCGTGATGTCCACCTGCTGGGACGCTTGCGCGGCCGCAGGTGCCACGAGGACGGACAGAACCATGATCGCTGCCAGTCCGACGGCTGTGACCTTCTTGTGTGTTCCTCTCATAATCGGATTAACTCCGTTGTTCGATGGCGATGCAGTGCGTGCGCGTCTCTTCGCGCACTCTCGTCGTACGCTTTGTCCCCATCGATGCCTCAGCCTCCATGGGCGTGTGTCACATCAGTACCCTCTCCTGCGACATTTAAATATTTTCTGTAAGAGGCTTTCATGGACGACAGCGTCAGACGGCACGAGCGGCGCCCAGAGCGGCGATACGCTCGATCGTGACCGTCAGACGACTCGACCCGAACAGCCACCCTCACTCGGGGGCCACGCTCTGAACATCGAACGTAATCAAATGAGGAACGGCGCCGCTGCTGTCCGGGTGAATAAATAGAGAAGCCGCGAGTGTGGGCAGCTCAGTTGGAGCCGGAGCTGGGCCACTGACCGTCGCCGTTGTACGCCTGGATGACGTCCGTCACCGTACCGAACTCCGTGATACGGTCGTCGCTGTCGTCGTTGTAGGCGTTGATCACCGCCACGACCTCGTTGAAGTCGATCTCGCCGTTGACTTCGCCACCGTTGGCGCCGTCGAACTGCGACTCGAGGTCGCTGGAGGTCTGTTCCTCGATGGTGATCGCCTGCTGGTCGATCTCACCGGCCACCTGGGTCAGCACCGCCAGCAGCTGGTCACCGGTCTCCCGGTTATCCGACACGTTAATCGAGACGGTGACGTCCTTGGTCTCGCCCGGACCCAGGGTCACCGACCCCGTACCGTTCCGTGCCGTCGTGCCGCCACGCAGCTCGACGGACAGCGCGCGGTCCACAGGGGTGACGACGTTGTTGTTCTGCAGTTCGACCTCGACGTCGATCTGCTCGCCCTGCTCGGCCGTCTGGGGTGTTTCGTTTTCGACGATGCTCACGTCGACACCCAGCGGCTCGGCGAACGGAATCACGACGCTGGCCTCCTGGGTCCGGTTGGGCCGGACGCCCTCCGCGATGGAGTCACCCGCGCCGTCGAAGTCCGTGTTCGCCGGGCTGATCTGCACTCCGCGCACTGTCTCGTAGGTCGCACCGACCGGGGTGCCGCTGCGGTCGGCGGGCACCCGCGGCAGCGTGTACTGCCCCGAAGCCGACGGCGCCGAGAACGTCAGCAGCGTTAGCCCCAGGTTCGCCGCCGGCGGTTCCAGCGACACTGTGGGGAGTCCGTCTGCCTCGGTCAGGCCGTTCGAGGCGTTCACGTTGAGTTCGGTCTCGACGCTGAACCGCCGGTCGACCGCTTCCTCGGTCAAGTCGTAGCCCTTCCGCTCGATGGACCGCCCGGTGGGGCCCGTGATGACCCAGGTAGCGTTCAGCACGTCCAGCGGCTCGTCGGCGTTCGCCAGCGCGCTGGAGTCGTTGGGCTCCAGGGTGAGCTGCTGGCCCTCGACGGTGAACTCCTCGGTGTACACCGTCGTACTGGGCAGCGGCTGGTTCTCGTTGTCGGTGACGATGCCGGACAGCGAGCCGGTCTCGTTGATGATCACCGTCCGCACGAACGTTGCGTTCGAGCTGTCGGTGGCCGTCACGTCGTCCCGCACCTGTGCCGTCTTGTTGACACGCACGGTCTCGGTGGTGCTCGGAGTGGGGAAGTACACCAGGAAGGCGGTGCCCTCGCTGGCGCCGAAGGCGGTAGTGTCATTGCTCGTGTCGATGATGATCTGGTCCTCGTTGCTCGACACGTCGTCGACCACCGAGCCGCCGATGACCGTCACGAACTCGCCCGTGATGTTGTCGTCGTTCGCGTTGGCGAACCGGGCGTCGTCGTACTCCTCGAGTTCGACGATGACCTCACCGCCGACGTTGCCTTCGGAGTCGGCAGTGTCGATGCGGATGATGTCGTACGTCTGGTTGTCACGCGCGGTCGCCTGGAACTCCGAGTCGCCAGGCTCCTCGTTGACCTCGTCGAACCGGTTGACGAGCGACGGGTCCGGCGCCGTCTTCGGATGCGTGCCCACCTGCGTGATGTTCACGCGGTCGGGGCGACGCGGCACTGGCTCCAGGTTGAAGTCCACCGTGGACTGGTTCTCCGTGCCGACGAGTTCGCCGTCCTCGTTGACGTACACGTCAGCGAAGTCCCTGTCGAAGCCGGTCTTCGTGGCGATCGCCACGTACGCACGGCCGTCCTGGAAGTCGCTGGGCAGCCGGTTCAGCTTGTACTCGCCGATCTCGTTGGTGCCGCCGGTGTTCTCGCCGTAGCTGTTGATCCAGCCGGGCGAGTCCACCGGGTTCGCACCGCGGACCGACCCGTTGTCGGTGGCGTTTGCACGCTCTTCGGTCGCCGCAAGCGTCAGGTTCGCCGTCGCATTGTAGACCTCCGGATCACCGGACCCAGTGGCGATCGGGTCGCGGGAGGTGACGTTGCGGAAGTTCTCGGAGCCGCCGTCGGCGACGCGCTGGTCGCTGGCGTTGCCGGCGTCCAGCGAGAGCTGCACGTAGTACTCCTCGGGCTCCAGCCGCGTGTGGTTGAACGCGATGCGATCGTTGTCGGTCGCGTCGATGACGGCATAGCCCGAGCCCTTCGTCACGTTGCTGGCGTTCAGCTGTTCGACCTTCCGGATGTTGGTCGTGACCTCACCGAGGCGTTCGACATCGTCCTCGGTGTCACGCGCCACACGGAGGTCGTACTCGTCGTTGTCGATGATCTGGCCGGTGTCGTTGTCGACCAGCCGGATGAAGACCGTGTCGTCGTCTTCCGAGGTGAAGTTGTAGTCGTACTTCGTGTTCGCCGCGTACCGGTCTCCGAGGACGGCGTAGACGGAGGCGTCCTCGACCGGGTCAGTCGTCGCGTCGTTGATGACGCTACCCTGGATCGAGCCCTCGCCGCTGGAGACGAAGGACTTCGTCGCGTTCGTCGTCGGGTTCTCACCACTGTCGTTGATCGCCTCGAACTCGATGTTCGAGGTCACCACGGTGTCGCTGGTGACCACGAAGACGGCCTGACCGTTCTGGTCGGTGACCGCCGTCGAGTTGTCACCGTCGCCGTCCACGCTGGTGTCCGGCGTGGGGAGGAACTCGATGTCGGATTCCTCGGCGGTCGCGTTGACCGCGACGTCCTCGAGCCTCTCATCGTTCTGGTCGGTGACCGTCACCGTGAACGTGTTGTTCTGGCCGACGAGCGCGGAGTCCCGCTTGGGGTCAACCTCGATTTCGACCGGGACGCGCAGGGGGTCGAGCAGGAAGTCCTGCGTCGTCGTCTTGTTGTTCTCGATCCCCGACTCTTCGCCGACGTCGACCGTGAAGCCGGGCTTGGTCGCCCGGAACTCGTAGCTGTTCGACGCCGCCGGCAGCGTGCGCGCGCTCGGCGGACCGAAGTTGTACCGACCGTTCGGCGCCGTGCTGACGTTCTGCCGGTAGGTACCGGACTGCAGGACTGCGGTGACCGTCGCGTTCTCGATCTCGTTGTTGCTGGAGTCGGTCACCTCGCCCGTCAGCGAACCGGTCCGGTTCGCGCTACGCTGGGTCGTCAGCGTGTCGTACTGGAAGACCGAGTTGTTGACCTGCGTCGTCAGGAGCGCGTCGATCGTATCGGAGTCGTCGATCTGGTCGACGTTCTCGTTGAGCGAGACGCGGGCGACGACCGTCTTGACATTGGAGACGTTGCTCCCGAAGTCGACCGTCGCGTTGGTATTGCCGCCCTGGTACGGGACCCTTTCGCTTTCGAGACGCGTGTTATTGTTGTCGAAGAGCGTGACCCTCAGCGCCGTCACGGCCTCGGGGTCGACGTCTCCCTGGGTCCCGCCGCTGACGTCGGCCGAGACGTTCCGGACCTTACCGGGCGTGCCGAAGCTGACGTTCGCCACTTCGACCGAACCGCCGGCCGCGAACGGCGAACTCTGCGTGTTGTCAGTGCTGCCGCGCGGCAGCGGGTCTTCGGCCGGTTCCTGGACGTTCGCCTCGCTGCCGTTCGTGGAGTCGAACGTCCGGTCGTTGATCGCCACCGGCTCGAACCGGGCATTCTGTCTCTCACCGCTCGAGTCGTCGTACGTCACGTTGACGCTGAGGTTCCCGGAGTTGTTGGCGTACGTCACCGTTGTGTCGACGCCGAAGCTGGTCGCGTTGGGTCCGGCGTCTCCCAGCTCGAACCTCAGTGTGTCGTCGTTACCGTCGTTGTCCGGTCCGTCGACGACTTGGATGCTCTCTTCGATGACGCCGTCGGAGTCGTTGGTCAGCGCCGTGTTCGGCGAGAGACTGCCGACGACGATGTCGCTCTCGTTGAACTCGACGAACGCAGTGTCGGCGTCACCGTCCTCCGAGGTGTTGACCGCGAACCGGAGCTGCTGGTTTTCGACCGTGTCTTCCGTTCCGACACTGTTCGGCGTCGCGTCGACGAACGAGATAGGGCCGACATTGCCGACGTTGCCCGCCTGTGCGGCCGCCGTCCCGCCGAGCGCGACGACGCCGACGAACATCGACGTCACCATCAGTACGGAGAACACTAGCGATCCGAGTTTCTCTACACTACGACTCATGTTGTCCGATCACCTCTGTTGTGTGTTGTTGGGGGATCATCTGTACCACGCGGACGAAATTCCACGTGTACGACGCTTCTCGCGGTTGAATTTTCCATGTTCTGTCTCAGCCTCCATTAGGCGAGGTCACAGTTGTGCCTCACATGCATGATTTAAATATTTTCTGTAACCGTCAGACGACCCGAAGGGCGGCTCAGCGGGCAGTAGCGGAGCGCTCAAGCCGCCGCAGCGTCCTGGCCTTGACATGCGTTACCACCGTTTCGTCGGACGGGGGGTATCCGCCCGACGGACGTGTGTGCCGCTGCGCCCGGTCGGCAGCGGCAGTGAAACCAGCGGACCACCGTGTTTCAGACGGGAGCGACCCGGCCGGCGGACACTTGTCCGTCGACTCCGAACGGGGACCACCCATGCCGGAGTCACAGGACGTGACGACTCGTCGTCTCTCTCCGGGCACCGCCACCTGATCGCGGTCGTCCTCGTCGCCGTCGGGACCGACGCGTAGTCGACGATCGACGTGGCGGTGCTCGGCACGGGCGTCGACACGACCATCCGCGACTGGAGGGCGCGCTCGCCGGGGTGTGAACACGACGGGCGAGGAGACGACGTACGGGCTGTCGACCGCCGAGGACGGCGTCGGCCACGGCACCTTCGTTACGGGGATCGCCGCCGCCGGGGACGACACCGGACCCGTCGGCGTCTCGCGTGGCGTTGACCTGTACGCGGTGAAGGTGCTAGATAGCGATCGGGGCAAACTCAGCGACCTCGTCGAGGGGATCGACGCTATCGTCGCATCGAGGGAGCCGGTGACGTCCGACGACCTGGTCGCCGCCATCCAGCACTACGACACCGGAGCGACCGTCCCGGCACGGACGAGCAGGTCACGGTCCAAGACGTCGTCGACCTGATCGGGCGGTACAACGCCCGGTCCCGCTGAGGCCCGTACGGCGGCGTGATCCTCCGAGCGACCCGACGCCGTCAAGCGACGTGCGGTAGTCCGGGACGAACATTTATGTCCGTGTAGCAGTTACTGATCGATATCGCCCGGTTCGGAGGCGGTCGAGAAGTATCCGACCAAGTGTCTCAGCCTCCATCGTGGCCGTCAAGGCCACGAATTCTACACTTGCATCGTCCCACATGCTTTGTGAAACAGCACGGCTGACGGTCGACCGTCAGACACGCATTAACGAGTGTGGCGTCGCTCCCGTCGGCGTCGCCACACGTCTCCACGCGGTGATAGGTTCGGAGTATCGGGCGGTGGCTGCCCCGTCGCGTGCCGGCAGTCGTGACGGCGACCCGGGCTACCGGGAGTGAACGGCCCACGCGACGCCGACGGCGAGTGCGGCGCCGACGGGGAGTGACCGCTCGCCGACCCGGTCGAGGCCGACGGTCACCTGGAGGCGAACGAGGTCGGCGAGCACGAGTAGACCGGCAGTGAGGCGGGGGTCGTCCCGGTCGGCGACGACCGACAGCGTCGCGCTCCCGACGGCCAGGGCGTACAGTTTTGTGGCGACGGGCCAGGCCTACAGCCTCGTGGGGAGACTCCGGAAGCCCGTCGTGTACATCGTCAGGTACGTGCACAGGTCGGCGAGACGCCAGGGATTCGAGTTCAAGCCCCCACGAGAGCAGGACGTCGACGCCGGTCGGGTAGACCACCACCGTCCACGGCAGCAGGCCCAGCGCCAGCACCGCGGCCAGCTTCGACCGTGCGCGGTCGCCGGAGAGTCGCGGAGCGGCGCCTGCGGTCGTCTCCGCGGCACTCGCCGCGTTCCGGCCGTCGGGGACCGGCCGCTCGGCGTTGTGGGGGCCGTCGAGACGGGCGAGTCATCGATCGGCGTCACCGCCGGCGTCGGTGGCCCATATGGGCGTCGACCAGGTAGCCAGGTCGAGACGGGCGAGTCGGCGGTCGGCGTCACCGCCGGAGGACGATCTTCAGCACGTCCTCGTCCTCGAGGACGTGGTCATCGCCGACCTGCTGGCGCTCGTGGTCGGCGCTGGGGCCGGTGACGCGGGCGAAACGGAGCCGCTCGCGGAACCGCCCGCCGAGCTTCCGGCAGGCCGCCTCGACCGTCGACCCAGCGCGCAGCACGAGCGGCTCCTCCCGGTCGACGCCGCGGCCGGGCTTGTCCATGTACACCCGAATGAGTCCCAGTTCGTCCCAGAGTCGCCGCTTCAGCGCGTCCAGACCCTTCCGCTCCTCGGCGCTGATGAAGGTGACCTCGTCGGGGTCGAGGTCGCGCTCTCGCAGTTCCTCGTTGACCGTGTCGAGGTACGAGGGGTCGATGAGGTCGGCCTTGTTGACGGCGACGATCGAGGGGATGTACTCGCGGTTGTCCATCACGCCGTCGATGAGGCGGTCGACCCCGACCCGCTCGCCGATCGTCACGTCGGCGTTGACGTAGCCGTTCTCGCGCAGTACCCCCTTGATCGTCTCCTCGTCCAGCGCCAGGTCGACCGATGCCGTCACCTCGATCCCGCCTTTCCCCTTGCGCGTGACCGACACCCGTGGCGGCTCTCGGTCCAGTCGCACCTTGTTCGCGCGCAGCTCCTCGCGCAGGCGGTCGTACTGCTGGATCTCGAACGGCGACAGCAGAAAGAGCACGAGATCCGCGGAGCGAACCACGGACAGCACCGCCTTCCCGCCGCCGCGCCCGGCCGCCGCCCCCTCGATCAGCCCGGGCACGTCGAGCAGCTGGACGTTCGCGCCGTTGTACTGCAGCATCCCCGGGTTGACGTCGAGCGTGGTGAACTCGTACGAGCCCGTCTCGCTCTCGGCGTTGGTCAGGGCGTTGAGGAGGGTGGACTTGCCGACGCTCGGGAAGCCGACCAGCGCTACCGTGGCGTCGCCGTGTTTCTCGACGGCGTAGCCGCCTCCGCCGCCGCTTGACTGCTGGCGGCGCTCGAGTTCCTCCTTCTTCTCGGCGAGCTTCGCCTTCAGGCGACCGATGTGGGCCTCCGTGGACTTGTTGTACGGCGTCGTCCGTATCTCCTCGCGGATCTCCTCGATCTCCTCCTCCAAGCCCATCTCTCCTCTCCGGATGCGCTCGCGGGCGACGAAAAGACTTCCCTTCCGCGCGGGCGACCAGCGTGCGGATGCGTTCGTGTCGTCTCGTTCGATCCCGGTGCGCAGGCCCAGGAAGCGTCCGGCTGCTCTGAGTCCTCTCCGAGACTCTTGATCCCGTTGCTGTGACTCGGAAAGCCCCCGTTCAGCTGTGGGCTCGTCGTGACGCAGGCATCGCAGGGAGCGAACGAAGTGAGTGACCGAGGAGCGCAGCGAGCGAGCTGCCTACAGCCGGACGGTCCCTTTTCAGTCCCACCCGGCCGCACCGCTGCCTCGCCTTTCCCGGCCGCTTCACTCGCTGCGCTCGTGAGAACCTCGCGCGTCACTCGCGCGCCGTGCGGCAGGCTGCGCCCGGTCGACACTGTGAGGGCAGAGAGGCGCGACGCGCCTCTAGAAGTCGGGCAGCGGAGCCGCCCGGGACGCCGAGGGCTTCGCGAGTCATCCCGGCGAGATCGGGAGTGAGTAGGTCCGAGAGCGCGCCGAGAGACGAGAACGGTCACCCGGTGAGTTCCGCGTCGGCGATCATCGCCAGTCGGTCGCTGCCCTGCTCGGCGAAGCCGCCGTGGTAGCAGAACACGCGGTCGATCGCCAGCTCGGACAGCCGGCCCACGGAGTCGTGTGCCGCCTCTGGGCCGGCGGAGTGGCGCTCGCTCGGGCCCGGCGGCCGGCCGACCTCGCTGACGACGGTGTCGGCGGCCAGCAGCAGGCCCGCCTCGGGCAGGTGCGACAAAACGTGACCGGGCGCGTGTGGCCGGACACATGGACTTCCACATTCTGGTGGGTATGTGGAATGTGGATCGTCTCCACCGGGCCCGCACGCGTGGCGAAGCGGACGCCGTCGACGACGGCGAAGTCCATGCCGGCGGGGTCGGGGACGTTCTCGGGGTCGCTCTTCGCAGGGTCGCGGTCGTCCTCAGCGGCGGCGGGGTGAGGCGTGAGTTCGCGGTCGCCGCGCTCGAACGTCAGCGGAAGGGCGTGGACGCCGTCTGCGATTTCCATGGCCGAACGTCGGTCGCCGGGGACACGAGCGTTGGCGTCGCGGTGACCGCCCGCGTGCCCCCGCCGTTCGGTCGAGAGATCGACTGACAGTGGCGATATCGGGCTGCTGCGTAAGTCCTATAGGCGGGGCGTGTTTCCGCGACTCCATGAGTCAACGGTACGACCGAGGGTCCGTGGAGGACTTCGGCCGCTGGACGGAGTTCTCCGCCGGCATGTGGGCCTGGGTCTTCCACAAGTTCACCGGCTGGGTACTCGTCGGCTACCTGTTCGCCCACATCGCCGTGCTCTCGACGGCGATCGAGGGGGCGGCGACGTACAACGCCACCCTCCAGGGGCTGGAGAGCCTGCTGGTGGTGCGCGTGATGGAGGTGGGTCTGCTGGCGGTGGCCGTCTTCCACATCCTCAACGGGATGCGCCTGCTGCTCGTGGACCTGGGCGTCGGACTGGAGGCCCAGGACAAGAGCTTCTACGCCTCGCTCGTGCTGACGGGGGCGATCACCGTCGCGAGCGTGCCGACATTTCTCGCCGGGCTAGGGGGTGGCTGATGGCGCGACACTACTCCTCGTTCGACCGACGCGGCTGGCGGTGGCTGCTCCAGCGGGTCACCGCGGCCTTTCTGGTGGTGGTGCTGGCCTTCCACTTCTTCCTGCTGCACTTCGTCCACCACGCCGCCGACATCACCTTCGCCGGCACCCGGTTCCGCATGTCGAACCTGGGCTACTTCGCGACGATGTGGCTCTTTCTCGTCACCGCCACGTTCCACGGCGTCAACGGTGTCTACAACGCCCTCGTGAACCAGGGTATCGCCGGCACGCAGAAACGCGTCGCACAGGTCGTCCTCGTCGCCGCGGGCGCGCTGCTGGTCGTCCAGGGCACCCGCGTCGCCGTCGCGATGGCCGGCATCTCGATCTGAGAACATGAGCACGGAACCACAGCAGCCAGAGCCCGAGACCGAGTCCGAACCCGAACCCGAACCCGAACCCGAGTCGCGCGAGCCCGGCCACGCTCGGCGGACCGCCGAGACCGAGAAGGCCCGTCGGGCGGACGAACGCGAGCGCGCCCGCACCGGAGAGCAGCGACGCCACGCCGCCGAGGCCGAGGACACCTACCACCTGAAGGTGTTCCGCTACGACCCCGACGTGGAGGCGAAGGCCGAGCCACACTTCGACGACTTCCATGTCCCCTACGAGGAGGGGATGACCGTACTGGACGCGCTGATCCACGCCCGCGACGAGTACGACTCCTCGCTCACCTTTCGGCACTCCTGTCGGCAGGCGATCTGCGGGTCCGACGCCATGTTCGTCAACGGCCAGCAGCGACTCTGCTGTAAGACCCAACTGAGCGCGCTGGAGGAGCCGGTGCGGGTGGAGCCGCTCCCCCACCAGCAGGTTATCAAGGACCTCGTCGTCGACATGGAGCACTTCTACGAGCAGATGGAGGCCGTCGAGCCGTATTTCCAGGGGGAGACGCCCGAGGACCCGACGACCGAGCAGCGCCAGTCACGCGAGAACCGCGAGACGGTGAAGATGTCCACCCGCTGCATCTGGTGTGGTGCCTGTATGTCCTCCTGTAACGTCGCCGCCGGCGACAACGAGTATCTCGGCCCCGCCGCCATCAACAAGGCCTACCGCTTCGCCATGGACGACCGCGAGGAGGAAGCCGTCAAGGAACACCGCATGGACGTCCTCGCCCAGGAACACGGCGTCTGGCGCTGTCAGACGCAGTTCTCCTGTACCGAGGTGTGTCCGAAGGACATCCCGCTCACCGAGCACATCCAGGAGCTCAAGCGCGAGGCGGTGAAGTCGAACCTGAAGTTCTGGTAGTCCACGCCCGGGAGGTCGCACGGGTACTCCGCTCCGACCGTCCGGACCGCGACGGCGTCACTCGTCGCCGGGGTCGCGTCGCGGCAGCAGGCCCTGTGCGACAGTCAGCGGGAGACGACGACGAGACCGTCACCGAAGCCGGTGCCGTATGTGGCGTGTTCGATGTCGCTTGACACGAGCGAACTGACGAGGATCGACGAGCGGTCGACCGGCATCAGTCGGCCGACGGATCGTTCGTCGTCGGCGTGGTGGGTCACTCGACCGGGGACGACGTTCGTGCGATCGATCACTCTATCGAGAGATGTCGGGAGGCCGGACCGGGCAGTAAGACGTCGCGGAGGGGGTCGAGCGTCACCGCCGGCGAAGAGTCGCGGCGGCAGGTCAGTCGGCGGCCCGGTCGCCGGCGGTGACGTAGGCGCGGGCGGTTTCCACGAGTGACTTGCGGAACTCGCTCTCGCTGGGGTCGTCGCCCAGCGCGGCGAAGCGACGCTTGAAGCCGGCCAGCGAGACGCCGGGAGCGTCGCTGGCGGCGGCGTGTGCGAGGTCGTACAGTCGGTGGTCGTCGTCGACGAGGTCGTGTCGTTCGACCAGTGCGAGCGCGAAGGCGGCGTTGACGGCGGTGATGTCGGGGTCGGCGCCGGCGGTGAGCGGCCGCACACTCTCGCCGTTCAGGAGGCCGCCCGGCGGACTCGCGGGGCCGGCCGGCGTCGTGCCGTCGCCGGTGACGGTCGCTCCCGGGTCGAGCGGGGGCATCGAGCCCCAACTGCCGCCCGGACGAGCGGGGGCGGGGGCGTCGGCGACGGCGGCCGCAAGCGACGACTCCAGGTAGGCGACGAGCTTGTCCGTCGGCCCCACGGAAAGGGTGATGTCGTCGGCGTAGATGTCCCGCATGTGGTTGGCGATCTGGTAGCAGTGGGTGACGCGACGCTTCTCGACGGACTGCCCGGCGAGCGCGAGATACAGCGCCTCTCGCGTCGACTGGGTGTGCGACGGGTGGCCCTGCTCGTGGCGGACCATGTGTGCGAGTTCGTGCAGGGCGAGTTCGCGGGCCATCGCGCTGGTGGCGGCCTGACGGGAGACGTTGAGCACGTGGCGGTCGTCGTAGTGTGCGGCCCAGGTGCGCTCGTCCGGGTCGTCGCGCACTTCCACCTCGACGGGGTGGTCGAGGGAGTGCTCGGTCAGGAGGAGGTCACGGGCCGACAGGAACGGCGCCGGCGGGACGGCTCCTCGTACGCGGACGTTCATGCTATCGTATAGCAGGCGACCGGCAGTCTTCACTCTTGTGCCGGATCGCCTTCCGGTCGCCCGGAGTCGGCCGTCCGCCCGGTCGTCGGGGTCGGCCACCGGCAGCCGCCCGATGCCCTCGTCGTCCAGCAGGTCCGAGACCCTCCGCCGGCGGTCCACCGCTCGCTCCGCCGGCGAGAGGTACGCCGCGGGGTCGCGGTCGGACGACCCTTTCGATGTCGTCCGGACCGTGGCCCGGGACCGCCGTTCCCCTCGCTTTACGGGGACCGAGAACGGACGAAGCCGGGGTGACAGCCAGCGCGGGCGAGCGACGACCGATCACTATCCTTTTGTCTCCGCTCGAGATACCAGTCGGCAATGAGTAGACGAGAGAAGATCGTCGACGAGTGCGTGCGGCTGATGGACGAGCCGGAGAACATCCGGAACATCGCTATCGCCGCCCACGTCGACCACGGGAAGTGCATCGCCGGTGACGCGCGGGTCGCCCTGGCCGACGGCACGGTCGTCGAGGCAGCGGAACTCCATCGTCGCGTTCGGGCCGACGGCGAGGCCGTCGACCGGGAGGGAGAGGCCTTCGCTCCCCGGGACGACCTCGAGGTGGTCTCGCTCGACCGCGCGACCGGCGAGACGACCGCCGAACCGCTCGCGGCCGCCACGCGGCGGGAGGCGACCGAGCCGCTGGTCCGCGTTCGCACCTCCGACGGCCACGTTCTGGAGACGACCCCGGAAGGTCCCCGCGGGCGGCGGCGCAGACGCTCGCGAGACGGTGCTTCGGGAACTCGCTGCCGACTACGGGTTCTACGTCGACGTGACCGACGAGTTCGCCGAGCGGCTCGACAGTCACGACCGCGACCGTCTCTACGAGGCCGCCGGCTCGCGGCTAGACCGAGACTCGTTCGACCACGTGCTCTGGCGGGGACAGTACCGGCTCCGGGACGCCGTGAACGTCTGTGACGCGCTCGACGTGCCGCTCGCTGACCTCTACGCGGCCGTCGAGACCCTGAACTACCGGGGCGAGGACCGCCGCGGCGAACACTCCTCGCTCGCGCTCGAGCTGCCGGCCGACCCCGAGCCGCTGTTCTATCTGGCCGGCGTGTTCGTCGGCGACGGCGACCTCGAGGGCAACGTCACGGCGGCCGACGAGCGGATGCGAGCG
>PXSK01000023.1 GCA_003022865.1 Halobacteriales archaeon SW_5_70_135
CTCGGCGTCGACTCGATGGACGCGCTGTTCGACGTCCCGGCGTCGGTCGCCTTCGACGGCGACTTCGGCATCGAGGCCCGCGACGAGCGCACCGTCGTCGACGAACTGCGACGGACGCTGCGGCGCAACGACGACGTGGTCGAACTGCTCGGGCGGGGCCACTACGACGGCTACGTGCCCAGCGCGGTCGACCATCTCGCCGACCGCGCCGAGTATCTCACCTCCTATACGCAGTACCAGCCCGAGGTCCAGCAGGGGTTCCTGCAGGCACTGTTCGAGTACCAGTCGCTGCTCGTCGAGTTGACGGGGCTGGCGGTGGCGAACTGCTCGGTGTACGACGCCGCCACGGCGCTGGGCGAGGCGGCGACGATGGCCGCTCGCGTGGCCGACTCCCGGCGGATCGACGCCGGCTCCGGCCACCGCGTGCTCGTCCCCGAGGCGCTGTACGAGGGTCGCCGCGGCGTGCTCGACAACTACGTCGCCGGCACCGACCTCGCCGTGGAGACGTACCCGTACGACGCGACGACCGGCACCGTCGACGTCGACGCCCTCGCAGAGCGGGTCGACGACGAGACGCTCATGCTGTACGCCGAGACGCCGACCGCCCACGGCACGGTAGAGGACGACCTCGCGGCGGTGGGCGAACTGGCCGACGAGCACGACGCGCTGTACTGTCTCGGGACGGACCCCGTGGCACTGTCGGTGCTCCAGGAGCCGGCGAGCGTCGGCGCCGACGTCGTCGTCGGCGAGGCGGACGTGCTCGGGCTCGGCGCGAGCTACGGCATGGGGATGGGGCTGTTCGTCACCCGCGAGGCGTTCGTCCGGCAGGTGCCCGGCCGGCTCGTCGGCGCCTCGGAGGACGCCGCCGGACGGCGGTCGTTCACGCTCACGCTACAGACCCGCGAGCAGCACATCCGCCGCGAGCGGGCGACGAGCAACATCTGTACGAACATGGCCTGGGTCGCGCTCCGGGCGGCGATGCACGCTGTCCTGCTCGGCCCCGAGGGGCTGGTCGAGCGCGCCCGCCGCGGGGTCGAGCGCGCCGAGTCCGTCGCCGAGCGCACGGACGCGATCGACGGCGTCAGCGCCCCGGTCCACGACGGCCACCACATGCGGGAGTTCGTCGCCCGCGTCGACCGGCCCGCCCGCGCCGTCGCCGACGACCTCCACGACCGGGGCTTCGCCGTCCATACCGTCGGCGACCGCCGTCTCCAGGTGTGTCCCGCCGGTCGCACCGACGAGGAGGTCGACCGCTTCGTCCGTGCGCTCGGGGAGGTGGCCCGATGAGCGACGACAGCCGCGACGACGGCGACGGCGACGAGGCCGGACGGCCCGCGGCGTCCTCGGAGCGGCCGACGGCCGAAGCCGAGCCCGAGCCCGAACCCGAACCCGAGACCGACGGCGGCGCGACGGGTGCGGTCGACACGGCGGGCTACGACCAGGCCCGGTACGTCGAGGACGCCGGCCGGTACGAGCCCCTCGCCGTCGAGAAGCGCGCCCGGACCGTCGCCGTCCGGGGCGAGGGGGCGGACGCAGACGGTAACGCGAGCGCGACGGCCGACGCGGTCGCCGACGTCGGCCTGCCGGACGAGCTCACCCGGGAGGCGGTGACGCTGCCGTCGCTGTCGGAGCCCGAACTCGCCCGCCACTACACGCGACTCTCGCAGACGAACTACGGCGTCGACAGCGGTCCGTTCCCGTTGGGTTCCTGTACGATGAAATACAACCCCAAGTTCATCGAGGACGTCGCCGCCGACCCGGCGGGGGCGGTCCACCCGGACCGGCCGGACGACTCGATCCAGGGCGTGCTCGCCGTCTACTACCGCCTGCAGCGGCGTCTCGCCCGCATCGGCGGGATGGACGCGGTGACGCTGCAGCCCCCCGCCGGCGCCGCGGGGGAGTTCACCGGCATCCGGATCGCCCGCGCGTACCACCGCGACCGCGGCGACGAGCGCAGCGAGGTGATCGTCCCGGAGACGGCCCACGGCACCAACTTCGCGTCGGCGGCGATGGCCGGCTACGACGTCGTGAAGCTGCCGGGCGGCGAGGACGGGCGCGTCGACCTGGACGCCCTGGAGGGTGCCCTCTCGGAGGAGACGGCGGCGCTGATGCTCACGAACCCGAACACGCTGGGGCTGTTCGAGCGCGACATCGAGCGGATCGCCGAGACGGTCCACGGGGTCGGCGGACTGCTGTACTACGACGGGGCGAACCTGAACGCCCTGCTCGGCCGGGCGCGGCCGGGCGACATGGGCTTCGACGTGATGCACTACAACGTCCACAAGACCTTCGCCACGCCCCACGGCGGCGGCGGTCCGGGCGCGGGCCCCGTCGGCGTGACCGACGACCTGCGCGAGTACCTCCCGGCGCCACACGTCAGGGCCGCCGACGGAGACGGTGACCGGGACGCCGACGCCCGTGGCGACGACGGAGACGCCGACGACCGGCGCTACGAGCGTTACGACCCGCCGGAGTCGATCGGCCGGGTGCACGGCTACGAGGGCAACTGGCTGGTGATCCTGAAGGCGCTCGCCTACATCGCCCGGCTGGGCGACGAGGGGCTGCGCGACGCCTCGGCGAAGGCGGTGCTGAACGCCAACTACCTCGCCGAACGGATCGACTACGAGGTGCCGTACGGGCCGTTCCACCACGAGTTCGTCGCCTCCGCCGGCGAGCGCGACGCCGGCGACGTGGCGAAGCGGATGCTCGACTACGGCGTCCACCCGCCGACGACGAAGTGGCCCGAGACGGTGTCGGAGGCGCTGATGACCGAACCCACCGAAGCGGAGAGCCGTGCGACGCTCGAGGCGCTCGCCGGGGCGTTCGACGCCGTAGCCGCCGACGGGGACGACCGCCTGGCCACCGCGCCCGAGCGAACGACGGCCGGACGCATCGACCAGACCGCCGCGGCCCGGGACCTGCGGCTCTCGTGGCGCTCGCTCGCCGACCCGGAGTAGGTCCGCAACCCTTTTTCGGTAGTTCCCGTTAGGTCCGTGTGCACGCGGCGTCCGACGGACGCACGACACACGTCCGTCTCCGGACAGGTGTGCCGTGACAGGTCGCCAACCCCCCTCGACCCGCCATAGGGGAACCTCTCCCGTGTCCCGACGCGGTAGCCCAGTTTTCGATCGGTCCCGGAGATAACTAAATAGCACTACTGACTCGACTTAGGAACTTTTATACATCCGATAGTGGGACGCTAAACCGGCATCATGGCGAAACGACGCGCGTTCCTGAAGTCCATCGGAGTGGCTGGCACAGCGGGAGTGACTGGACTCGCGGGCTGCACTAGCGGCGACGGCGGCGACGGTGGTGACGGGGGCGACGATGGCGGCGGCGGCGACGACGGCGGCAGCGGCGACGACGGCGGCAGCGGCGACGACGGTGACACCACGTCGACGCCGGAGCCGCTGTACTTCGGCGGCGACGGCACCGTCAACTTCGGCATCTCGCCGAGCGTGCCCCAGGACGACCTAGAGGTCCAGTACAGTCCCTTCCTAGACCGGCTGGAGAACTACCTGCCGGACAACCACACGGTGCCCGAGGGACTGACCGTCCAGGGCACCATCGGCAGCAACTACAGCGCGATCATCCAGTCGCTGGGTCGCGGGACCACAGACGTCGCCGAAACCGGGCCGTTCGCGGCCGCGCTCGGGGTCAACACGGACAACGTCGAGATCATCCTGCAGCGGTTCGGCTACGGCTCCTGGGAGTACAAGAGCGTCATCGCGACGCGCAACGACAGCGACATCGAGGAGCTGTCGGACCTGGCGGGTGGCTCGATCGCCTTCTCGGACCGGCTCTCGACCAGCGGAGCGCTGTACCCGCTGCGGGCGCTGTCCCAGGCCGGCCTCGAGATCGGCAACCTGCCCGAGGGCAACGGCTCGCAGGCGGAGTTCGAGGCCCGCTTCCCCGGCGGTCACGTCAAGTCGTACAAGCTGCTGGAGGAGGGCCAGGTCGACGCCGCCGGGATGGGCGGATTCGTCCGCGACACCGGCTCGGGCCCCGCGCCGGAGGACTGGCAGGACGTCGCGACCACGGTCCACGAGGACACCGGCCTGCCGCGGGCGCCGATCGTCGTCTCGACGGAGCTGAGCGACGAGGCGCGGGCGGCCGTCCAGCAGGCCTACCTCGACGCGCCGGACGAGATCTACCACGGCGAGGACGGCGAGGACGGCACCGACGACGACCTCTGGTTCGGCAAGGTGCGCGAGGCGAGCCAGGAGGACTACCAGTCGGTCATCGACGTCGCCAACGAGCTCGGCGTCGGGCCGGAGATCTTCCAGTAACGGTCGCGTCGGCTTCCCCGGCCCCCACCATCCATGCCCACGATCGAATTCGACGACGTCACCAAGCGATACGGTCCGGAGACGGTCGCACTCGACGAAATATCGCTGACGATCGAGGAGGGCGAGTTCGTCATCCTGCTCGGCCCGTCGGGGGCCGGAAAGTCGACCATGTTACGGGTGTTGAACGGGTTGACGGCGCCCACCGAGGGCGACGTCCACATCGGCGACGACCCGGTCAGCGACAACCACAGCGAGGTCGGCATGGTGTTCCAGGAGCACCACCTGATCGAGGGCAAGACCGCCTTCGGCAACGCCCTCACCGGCGCGCTGTCCCGCAACGGACTGTTGCGGAGTCTCTTCGGGATACACGACCACGAGGACAAGGTCACCGCCCTGAACGCCCTGGAGACGGTCGGACTGCTCAGGGAGTCCGGCCAGCGCGCGGAGTCGATGAGCGGCGGCCAGAAACAGCGGGTCGGCATCGCCCGGGCGCTCGTCCAGGAGCCACAGCTGCTTCTGGCGGACGAGCCCGTCGCCAGCCTCGACCCGAAGGCCGCCCGCGACGTGATGCGCTACCTGAAGAAGGCTGCCGACGAGCAGGAGCTCACCACCGTCACGAGTCTCCACCAGGTGAACATCGCCCGGGAGTTCGGTGACCGCTTCGTCGGCATCCGCGACGGCGAGGTGATCTTCGACGGCGACGAGAACGACCTCACGATGGAGACGATGGAAGCGATCTACTACGCCGACAGCGACGAGCGGACGCCGGACGCGGGCGCCACCGACGTCGTCGACCCGACGAGCGAGACCGAGACCGAGACCGGGACGACCACGGGTGACGCCGACGCCGTCTCGCCGACGACCGCGGCGGACGGGGGTGACGGGGTGTGAGTTCGCCCGACGCCGACGCGAGCGAGGTGGTCTCCGAACAGCTGCGGCGGCTCGACCGTGCTCGCCGGATCAAGTACGGCCTGTGGGTCGGGTTCCTCGCGGCGACGGTCGGCCTTACGTGGTGGGGTATGGACTACGTCGCCGCCAACGCCGGCCTCGCCATCGGCGACGTGATCGACCGGTTCCCCGACTTCCTCGCGTTCTTCGGGAACTTCTTTCCCCCGGACTTCCACCAGTTCACGATCTACACGCAGGACGAGGACGTCCACGGACTCGACGCACTGTGGGCGTCGTTCCGTGACGGCGGTGCACCGCTGGTCGATTCGGTCTTCTCGGCGCGCTCCTCGCTGGTGAAAGCGAGTCTGGTGACGCTGCTGCTCGGGTTCATGGGGACGGTGCTCGGCTTCCCGCTGGCGCTGTTTTTCGGCGTCCTCGGCAGCGAGCGCGTGGTTCCGTTCCCGCTGAACTTCCTCTTCCGTGGGACCATGAGCGCCATTCGCGCCATCCCCGCGCTGGTGTGGATCTTCCTCTACATCCCCATCGGCCCGCCGAGTCAGATGACCGCCGTGCTGGCGATCGCCACCGACACCGTCGGCAACCTCGGACGACTGTTCACCGACGAACTGGAGGAGATCGACGAGGGACCGATCGAGGCGATCCGCTCGACCGGGGCGAGCGGCACGCAGACGGTGGGCTTCGGGATGCTCAGCCAGGTGTTCCGCTCGTACATCGCCTGGACGCTGTACATCCTCGAGATCAACACCCGTATCGCCATCTCGCTGGGCGTCGTCGGCGCCGGCGGGCTCGGCTTTCTCATCCGCAACAGCCAGGACCTCTTCCGCTTCGAGCAGACCGCCGCCGGCATCGTGATGGTGTTCATCGTCGTGCTCAGCATCGAACTGGTCTCCTCGCGGGTCCGCGCTCGCCTGCGTCCCGGCGAGCACGACTCCACGGGCGTCGTCGAGGCCGTCCGAAGCCTGTTCGACCCGCGCAAGTGGGCCGGTCTCGACCGCCGCGAGCCCTGAGGTTCCCACGGCCGAAGCCGTGGGCTTTCGCCTCGCTACCGCTGTACCCGTCCGAGTGTCCGACGACTACTCCGCCACACGAACGACCGGACCGACGTCCGGCGTGGGCGCGGAGCCGTTCCGCGTGGAGTGTTCCGCGTGGAGCATCCCCCGACCGAGTGCGATCCTCGGTGACCTGACCCGTCTCAGAACTCGCCCAGACGGGACTGTCCGTCGCCGTCGGTGTCGTCCGTGACCCCCGCCAGGTCGGCGGCCGTCGCCAGCGCGGCCTCGAACGGCTCGCGCTGTGTGTCGTCGTACAGCGTGGCGGCCGGATGCACGGAGACGACGACGCGGTACGACCGGTCGCCGACGCGTGCCTCCCGCACCCCGCCGGCGGCCTTCGTCACCGCGACCGACTCGCCGAGCAGGTGCTCGGCGGGCACCTTCCCCAGCGTGACGACGACGGCAGGGTCGACGGCGGCGAGTTCCCGTTCGAGGTACGACCGGCAGTTCGCCAGCTCGCCGGCGCTCGGGTCGCGGTTCTCCGGCGGCCGACAGCGCACGCAGTTGACGATCCGCACCGCCTCCCTGCCCGGTCCCACTTCGCGGAGCACTTCGTCGAGCACCGACCCGCTGCGGCCGACGAACGGGCGACCCTCCTCGTCCTCCCGGGCGCCGGGTGCCTCACCGACGAGACAGAGGTCGGCGTCGAGCGGCCCGTCGCCGTTGACGATCCGCGACCGACAGTCGACGAGCGCGGGACAGCGCTCACAGGCCGTCACGTCCACCTGGTCCATACCTCGCGGTCGTCCCCCCGACAGTAAGCCTGATCGGTCCGCCGCCGGCAGCGGCGGTCACCGTCACCCCCCGTCTGCCGCCGGCGCGTCCGCGGCCCGGGCCAGCAGCCGCGCCACCCGCACCGGCTCGGGGCGGCCGCCCTCCGGGGTGAACGCACGGACCACGCGACGCGGGTCGCCGTCGAGACCGACGGCGCGGACGAACGCCCGGCCGTCGTCGAGGTCGACCGGTCGGCGTTCGGGCTGGCGGCGGTACGTCTCCAGGCGCCGTTCGAGGGCGTCGCCGTCGAACTGCTCGCGCAGCGGCCGTTCGAGTCCGGTCGACGCCTCGAAGGTGACCGACAGCACCGGGCGGTCGACGGCCTCGTGGACCGCGCGGAGGTCGACGACGTTGTACCAGGACAGCGCCAGCCCGGCCACGAGGACGTAGCGGACGTCCTCGCGGTCGAGTCGCCGGTAGCAGTCGATCACCGCCCGCGTGGCGTCGGTGCCGCCCACCGTCGCGCTCGAAAACGAGAAGCCGTCGGCGACGCGGGAGGCGCGGACCACCGCGCCGACGACGGTGCTTCGGTCGCGGTCGCGCCGGAAGGACTCGGCGACGCCCAGCGCCCGGACGCCGGGTTTCATCGCATCGCCGGGTCCTCGCGCCGCTAGCTCGCCTCGTCGCCGGGTTTCATCTCACCGAGACGGTCGATCAGTTCGTCGTTGGAGGCGCCGATCTCGTACTCTACGTCGCCCTCGTGGTCGTTCTCGGTAGCCGTCACACCGTCGTCCTCGTCGAGGTCGGCGTCTATCTCCTGGTTTTCCTGCTCGGACTCGTCGTAACTCCCGAACCCCATGCAGGTCACTGTCAGGCCCTCACAGGAATAAAACACACGGCACTGACGCGAGGTTCCGGAGTGTACGCCACCGTCGGTCGGGCCGTCGGATACTTGGGCCGGCGGCGCGCACCTCGGCGCGTGCACAACGTCACCCGCGACGCCGAGGAGTTCACCTGCAACGCCTGGCTCGTCCCCGGAGAACCCCCGGCACTCGTCGACGCCGGCACGATGCCCGGCGTCGTCGACGTCGTCCGGGAGCACGTCGCCGACCTCGACCGCGTCGTCCTGACACACGGTCACGGCGACCACGTCGGCCGCCTGGACGCGGTGCTCGACGCCTTCGACGCCGACCTGTACGCCTACCGCGACCGGGAGCGGCGCAGCCACGCGCTCGCGGACGGCGACCGGGTCGCGATGGGCGACGACACGTACGAGGTCGTCCACACCCCCGGTCACGCCGACGACCACGTCTCCCTCGTCGGCGACGAGGCGCTGTTCTCCGGCGACGTGGTCGTCTACAACGACGCCGCCTTCGACGACGGCTCCTTCGGCCGCACGGACATGACCGGCCAGTCCCGCGACCGCCTCGTCGAGTCCGTCCGCGAGCTGGTCGAGCGCACCCCCGACTCCGTGCGGGCGCTGTACGCCGGCCACGGCGACGCCTTCGAGGGCGACGTCCACGCCGTCTTGGAGCGCGCTCTGGAACGCGCCGAGCGCCGCGAGCCGAAGTACCCCGACGAGTGAGTCACTCGTCGGCGAGGTAGTCCGCCTGGACGGCGACGACCGCCGCCGAGTCCGCACAGGCGGCGTACCGCTCCAGCGGCTCCGCGTTCAGCTCCAGAAACGTCTCTCCCCAGGTGAACTTCCCGAGCAGTTCGCTCGCGCGCTCGCGCTCCCCGAGGACGACGAGCGCACCTGCGAGCGCCTCGACCGTCGTCAGGCGGAACGGTCGCCCGTGGTTGACCGGATTCGCGGCGACGAGAAAGGGCAGCGCCCGCCGCGTGCCCGACAGGGAGACGGCGTCGGGGTCGGCGGCAGTCCACGAGCAGTCGAGCGCCACGAGCCGCTCCGGGTCGTCCGCCGGCGAGAGCGCCCGCTCGGCGTGCGGGTCGAGCACCAGTCCCCGGGGCGTGCGGCGGTCCGACTCGTGCACTTCTCCGGGTCGTCGTCGCCCACGTAACGGACGTGGAGTTCGGGGTCGTAGGCCCGCGGTCCCGGCTCAGGCTCCGACTCTGACTCCGATTCCGATCTCGACGGCCGTGTCACACCCTCCGTTCGTGACTCGGGTCCAAAACGGCCGCGGTCCGACCGCGACGCCCCGACCGCGACGTCCCGCCCCCGGTGGTGCGACCGCGACGTCCCGCCCCCGGTGGTGCGATCGTGACGCCCCCGGCGGTGCGACCGCGATTCGGATTCGCGCGCGAAACCTCGGCTCTCGGCGCGAACACTCCGTCTCGCGAGGTTTCGCGCGTGAAACGCCGGTCGAGCGGTCGCTCTCGCGCACGAACTGGGTCGTTCGCGGCGCAGACCCCGTTCGCCCGTCGTCCGTCCGCTCCGCGTCGGAGCGTCGCCGACGGGGGCGGAGGGCGAGCGTCAGCCTTATTCGCGGTCCTGCCCGAGGACTCGACGATGAGCACCGGCACGGACGCGGACCGCGAGCGCGAGGAGGTCGAGGTTCGCGAGCCGGTCTCGGAGCCGGATCTGGACCTCGACCCCGACCTCGACGGCGACGACCGGGAGCGCTTTCGCCGCGTCTGTGCCGACCTCGTTCGGGGGATCCTCTCGGGGGCGGTGACCCGCGAGAACCTCGAACGGAAGAAGACGGAGGTCTGTGGTCGGTACTCCTCGCCGAAGGTGCCCCGGAACTCGACGCTTCTGAAGTTCGCCCCCGAGAGTCGCCGCGAGGAGGTGAAACGTGTCGTCCGCCGGAAGCCCGTCCGCACCGCCTCCGGGGTGTCGCCGGTGGCGATCATGACCTCGCCGCATCGCTGTCCCCACGGGAAGTGTCTCTACTGTCCGGGCGGTCCGGACTCCGAGTTTTCGAGCGCGCAGAGCTACACGGGTCACGAGCCCGCCGCGGCGCGGGGGAAGCAGAACGAGTACGACCCGTACGGACAGGTGCGGCTGCGACTGGAACAGCTGCGGGCGATCGGTCACCCCGTCGACAAGGTCGAGCTGATCCTGATGGGCGGGACGATGACCGCTCGCAGCCACGACTACCAGGAGTGGTTCGTCCGCCGGGCGATCGAGGCGATGAACGACTACGACCCCGACTCGGAGCCGCGACCGTCCGAGACGGAGAGCTTCGCGCCGCCGGCCGACGAACGGGAGTTCCGGCACGTCGAGGACGTGCTCGCCGAGAACGAGACCGGCGAGGTGCGAAACGTCGCCACCACCTTCGAGACGAAGCCGGACTGGTGTGACCCGGAGCAGATCGACCGGATGTTACGACTCGGAGGGACGAAGGTGGAGGTAGGCGTCCAGACCACCTTCGAGCGGGTGAACCGCGAGATGCACCGCGGCCACGGCGTCCAGGCCTCGGTCGACGCCAACCGCCGGCTGCGGGACGCCGGGTTCAAGGTGGGCTTTCACATGATGCCGGGCCAGCCGGGCAGCTCGAAGGAGATGGCCCGCGAGGACTTCCGCCGGCTGTTCTCGCGGCCCGAATTCCGGCCGGACTACCTGAAGATCTATCCGACGCTGATCGTCGAAGGCACCGCGACGTACGACTGGTGGCACCGCGGCGAGTTCGAGCCGCTGGGCAGCGAGGAGGCCGCGGAGCTCGTCGCCGAGCTGCTGCGGGAGGTGCCGCCGTACACGCGGGTCCAGCGAGTCCAGCGGGACATCCCCGCCGACCTCATCGAGGCCGGGGTGCAGAAGTCGAACCTCCGCCAGCTGGCGTGGGAGCGACTCGACGAGCACGGCTGGTCGTGTGACTGCGTCCGCTGTCGGGAGGTGGGAATGAACGACGCCACCCCCGGCGAGGTGACACTCGGCGTCGACGCGTACGACGTCGCCGGCGGCCGCGAGCAGTTCGTCAGCTTCGAGGACCGCGAGCGGGACCTGCTGGTAGGCTTTTGCCGGCTGCGGTTCCCGAACGACCCCGTCCGACCGGAGCTCGGAGACGCCGCGGTGGTACGGGAACTACACGTCTACGGGAACGAGACCCCGCTCCGGGCCGAGGGCGCCGGCGAGGGCGACTGGCAGCACCGGGGCTACGGCCGCCGGCTGATGGAACACGCCGAGAAGCTCGCCCGCGAGGCGGGCTACGAGCGCCTGGCCGTCCTCAGCGGTGTCGGCGTGCGGCAGTACTACGAGCGGCAGCTCGGCTACCACCGCGACGGGCCGTACATGTCGAAACGACTCTGACCGGTCCCCGCTCTCCGGGGGACGAGCGTCTCCACGGCGCGGGAGTCCGCGGAACCGTCGGCGTCGCGACCCCCCGGTCGGCGCGTCCGTCCGCCGTCCTGCGATCAGTTAGATTTATAATGTATCCGCCCGTAGGGTTGGGTTGCGAGGACGCAGGACACACGGACGACCCGTCCGGGACCGGTCGTCGGCCACGGTCGAGACCGGTCGGGTTGGGGGCAAAAATCGAACGCTCCGTAACAGGGGCACGAGATGAACGCCCTGAAGGAGGACCGCAGCGTCCCCGAGCTCCACCGCCCGGGCGGTGGTGTGTGAAGACCAACTACCGGAGTGCCCGCGAGGGGACTTCGGGAACCCGGCACCCGTCGTGTGTCGCGAGCGGTGAGAGTCCGCCGCCCACGCGGCGACCCGTCCCTCACGGGGCGGAACGCCGGCACGGTCGTACGGGGCGTGGAAAACGTCTCCCGTCCGGTCCACATCCGTTCTCGCAGTTCTCCCGCGTTCGCCCCGACAGCGCCAGCGCCGCCGTCGTCTACCGTCTCGCCTCGGACTCCCGAACGGCCCCTGGCCGTGCGTCGACGGCCAGGTGCTCGACGGCGAGCGAGCCGGCGTCGACGCCGGTCCGGGCGGCCAGCCCCGCGAGGGCGACCTCGTAGGCGTAGGCACGACCCCGGTCACCGACCGCCGAGAGAGCGCCCTCGCCGGGCACCGTGCGCCGGAGGGCCTCCCGCAGGTCGCTCGCCGAGGGGTCGTCCAGGTCGCGGGCGACGGCCTCGGTCTCCAGGCCGGCGTGGACGGCGGCAGCGTGGTAGTCGCGGGCGCGACGCTCCGGGTCGGCGACGGCGGGGACCGTCGACAGGAAGCGCTCGGCGGCGTCGACGGACCGCTCGGCGACCCACCCGCGGACGGCGGCGTGGTCGGCGTCCGGCGGGAGCTCGCCAAGGGCGCGCTCGACGAGGGTGGCCTCCTCCTCGGCGACGTCGTGGAAGGCGTCGCCGACGACGACGGCGTCGGCGCCGGCTTCGAGCATCCGCAGGGCGGCGTCCCGTGAGTCGATACCGCCGCCGTACCAGACCCGCGACCAGTGGGTGGCGTCGTCGGCCGCGGCGACGACGTCGGCACCCTCCTCGCCGCCGTAGGTGCCGGAGTACTCGACGTACAGCAGCTCCGACCCGAGACGGCGCTCGGCGGCGGCGGCGCGGCGACCGGCTTCCGTCGCGTCGAGCACGTCGGCCGTCCCGACGCCGGCCTCGCGTGCGGCCGCGGAGTCGGGGTTCTGGATGATGTAGGCCTCGAAGTTGGCGGCCGCGAGCAGCCAGGAGGCGGCGAACTCCCGCAGTCCCGAGCGCAGGCGTTCGGGTGCCCACGGGAGGTGACGGTCGATCATCTTCGGGGCGAGTTCGTCGCGGACGTGCCCGATGCCCGCGCCGAGCTGGCCGACGAGCGCCCCGATGTCGCCGTTGAGCACCTCGGGAATGGCGACGAAGGCGGCGCGCTCGCGGGTGTCGTCGGTGACGTGGGCGGGCGCCGAGGGCTCGTGGAAGACGGGGGTGGGGGCGTGAGCCAGCAGGTCGAAGGTGAGCTCGGTGTTGCGAGCGGTGACGTCCCGCGAGCCGCCGACGGAGACGGCGTCGGTGTGTCGCAGGTACAGTGGGTACGAGAGCGGCAGGCGCTTCTCCGGCTCGGGGTCGACCTTCGTGACGTGGGTCCACTCGCCGGGGACGGGGTTCGTGTCCACCGGGAGAGCCGTGCGCGCGGCTATCCGTACCGCCGCGGCGAGTCGACCGGCCGACCGACCGAGCCGCTCCACACTCCTACAGGCCACGCGAGCGCTCATAAGACTCCCGTTCCCCGACCCGTCCGACCGCGCCCTGTCGGGTCCGCCCGGGATCGCCGCGCCTTTGCGGTCGCGGGACGCCGGCCCGTCATGGACCTGCGGGGTTCACTCGACGGTCTCGGCGCGGTGCGGGAGCGAGTCCTGACCCGCCCGCTGCGGCGCGTCGCCGAGCGCGCCGCCGCGGTCGACCGGCTGCCGACGGAGGCGCGGGCGGCGCTCGGTCACTACGCCCGCGGCGGTCGGCTGGACGTCGCCGCACTCCGGCTCCAGTCCGTCGTCGAGAGCCGCGTCGCCGCGATCGTCGACGGCGCCTTCGAGGGCGTCGAGCGGGCGATAGCCGACGACTGTGGCGTCGACCCGACGACCGTCTCCTTCGACTACGAGACGAAGCTGCTGCTGCCGGTCGAGCTGACCCTGGTCCGGCTGTACCGCGACCTCCGCACGCGAGCGCCGGACGGCTACGACCCGGTCGACCGCACCGTCGACCCGGGGATCGAGGGCCGGGCGTACGACCTGCTCGGGGTCGGTGCGGACGAGGCGGACGTCGACCCGGCGTTCAGCGCGCTGGCGCGGGAGGCCGACCGGGTCGACCGCGTGACCCGTCTCGTGGTGGTCGCGCTGCTGGACGGCGACATGCGCGACGCGGTCAACGACGCGGAGTACGAGGAGTTCGAGGTGACCGTCGCCGGCGAGCCGGTCGACGCCCGCGACGACCTCGGCCGCGAGCGCGTGGCCGAGCTCGCACAGTCGACGCTCGAAGCGGCGGTCGAGGAACGGTTCGACCGCTTCCCCGGGAGCGTGCGGGCGGCCTACGAGCGGGCCGTCGCGGCCAGCGAGGCCCATCAGGAGCGCGACCCGGAGTTCCGCGAGCTGTACGAGACCGCCCGGGACGGCGGCCCCGAGGCGACGACGGCGGTGCGCGAGCGCTACCGCGACGCCGACTTCGACGCCCCGCCGGAGGGGTACGGCCGCGCCGACCTGGAGCTGCCGTACTTCCGCACGCAGTACGGCCGCGTCGGCGTCATCTACGACGGCATGTTCGACATGTACGAGGCCGCCGGGGTCCGGGTGGAGGCCGCCTTCCGACGGGCGGTCGTGCTCACGATCGTCTACGCGCAGGTGTGGCTGGACGACGTCGACGACTACGCCGCCGACGCCCGCGAGGGACAGCTCACGCCGGTGACGGCGGCGTACCTGCTCGCCGACGACCGCGAGGGGTACCGTCGCGTCCGCGGCCTCGCCCGGGAGTACGCCGACCGCGCCCGCGAGCTGGCCGACCGGTCGCGGTCGCCGCTGGTCGGCGTCGCCGTCGAGTACGTCACCCGCTCCGGTGACCCGTCGACCCTTCCCGGCACCGAGCAGGGTCGACAGGCGTCGACTCGCTGAATCGCCACGACGACCACGCCAGCGTCTACCCGTTCGTCGTCAGTCTCGGTGCCTTCTTCGCCTTCGTCGGACTCTCGGGGCTGTTCGAGTACGGCATCGAGGTGGACGGCCAGCAGACCGCCGGCGTCGTCGACGCGCCCGGTGTTCGCCGCCATTATGCTGGTGTCGCTGGTGAAGGCCGTCGTCGTCGCCGGCTACTTCCAGCGTCTCCGCCGGGAGCCGCGGTCGCTGTCGTACCTGATGCTGTCGGGCTCGGCGCCGCGCTGGCACTAACGCTCGCGGCGGCGCACTCGATCACCTGAGGACCGCGATCGCCGTTCAGTCCACCGACACCTCGTACAGCTCCCCGCCGGACGGTAGCGCCACCCCGACGCGTGCGGTCCCTCGCTCCGTCGGGCGGATCTCCACCGTCGTCGCCGCCGTCTCGCCGCCGGCGATCGGCAGCCGTACTCGGTTCGGCCTGTAGAACAGTCCGGCACCACCGCTCTCGTCCACGCTCGCTCTGAACACGCCCGGCGACTCGCCGTCGTTGCTCGCCCGGACCGTGACGACGATCTCGTCGCCGAGCGTCACGCGATCAGGGACATCGACGCTGTCGGCGGCGAGCTCCGGCGGTCGTCGCAGCGCGTCCACCAGAGGCGTCGGCAGCGGGACCGACCGGTCACCGCCGCGAACCCCGACTGCGAGCGTCTCGTTCCCGAGCGGCGCGGGCAGCTCGAACGCCACCCATCCCCGACCGCGGTCCGCGTCGAACGGCCGGTGCGCCTCTTGCACGGCGACCCGGACGGGCAGCCCCGCGTCGACCCACCCCTCGTACCGGTCGTCGTCGGTCACCAGTCGAACGTCGCCGGCACGCACGTCGGCACTCGCCCGGACCGCGGCGAGCACGTACCCCCGACCGTCGGGCGCCCGGACGCCGAACGAGTCCGGAAATGTGAGCTCGAACAGCGATGCCTGGCGCTGGACGCCGCCGACCGCCACCTCCCCGTCGCCGACCGGCACCGTGGCGTCGAGCGAGCAGGCGTCCGCGGGGAGACAGCCGCCGCCGACCGGTCGGTCCGTCTCGGGCGACGCGGACGGCGTGTCGTCGGTGGTCGTTCTCACCGGCGGCGAGTCGCCGTCGTCGCCTGAGGACGACGACCGTGGTGTCGCACACCCGCCGCCGACGCCGAGCAGCGTCGCCGACAGCGCCGCGACGACCGACCGTCGAGAGACCGCCGGCCCGCTGCCGTCGCTCGAACGACGGTCGTCCCGGACTCGTGACACGGTTCACGTCGTGACTACCTCGCTCCGTGACAAATTCGTACCGGTGACTGAAGCGTGCGTTTGGCCCTGCCTGCTCGGGATCGGTGGAGTGAGAGGCAGCCGAGCCCGATCGCACGGGCGACGGCAGTGTCCGCACTCCTGAGCACCGTCGCGGCGGTCCTCTCCCTGCTTGCGGTCGCCGCGACCGTCTCGCCCGCGGGACGCCGGCGGGAGACTGAGCGGCCGCGACTGCCCTCCGGCTCGCCGCTGTCGGCGCCGACCGGCCCCGTCGGCTGGGTCTTAGACTTCCTGCTGGCGGCCGTCGCCGTCGGCTTCGGTGCCGTCGTCGCCGTCAGCGACGGCAGCCTCCTGCCCGGCGTCGGCGGCGAACTCCTGCCGGTCGTGCTGGGCGGACTGGCCGTGCTGCTCGGGCTGTTCGTCCTCTCCGGGTCGTACTGCGCCGCCCGCGCTCGCGGCGCACAGCGCTCGCTCGCCGCCGTCGCCGCCGGACTGCTCGGCTTCGTGGTCCTGGGTACCGCCGTCTCCCGGCTGGATGTCGACCCCGAGGCGCTCGGGACGGCCGGGTTCGTGGTCGGCGTCTCGGTCGCCGCCGTCGGAGCCATGACGGCGGTGCTCGGCGTGCTCCGGCGTGCCGACTACGTCCGAGTCGTCCCGAACGGCGGCATCGCTCTCCGTGGACTCCCCGGACTCTCGCGGCAGTCCGTCCCGTCAGTCCGTCTCGGACACGGCGTCGGCGTCGGTCTCGGGGTCGTCTATCTCGGCGAGCACCCGCTCGTGGAACGACCGGAGCACGGCGCTCTCGTCCTCGGCGAGCACCACGTCCGAGGCCATCAGCGTCGCCAGCCCGAACGCCCGCGGCGTCGGCGTCTCGTGACGCCCCGCGACCACTTCCGTCTCGCCGCTCTGGACTCGGGCGAGCACCGCCCTGATCCCGGCGAGGTCGAGCTTGTCCTCGGTGATCTCCCGGTACGTCTCGTCGATGACGGCGAACTCCTCCAAGTCCTCGGCGAAGCCCAGCAGCATCTCGCTCGAGACCTGCTGTTGGCCGGCGGACTTCTCGGTGCCCTTGTAGTTCTTGAGGATCATCAGCGAGCGGGTGGCGTTGATCCGGAAGTACCGCTGCAGCAGGTCGGTGCCGTCGAGGGCGGCCCGCAGCACGGAGCGCACGTCCTCCGGTCGGAGGTCCCGGAGCAGGCCGGCGACGTCGACCTTGCGGTTCAGCGGCATCGACAGCGTGAAGCCGTTGTCGGCGACGGCGACGGAGACGTTCGCGGTGGCCTCCCGTGCGGCGCGGTACGCGAGCGCCCGCGAGAGGCCGTCGTTGAACCGCCGGCCGTAGACGGAGTGGACGTGGTAGTGACGCTCGTAGTTGTCGCGGTCGTGCACCTCCTCGACGACGATCCGCTCGTCGGTGCCGACGCTCTCCTGCCCGGCGTAGCGCACCTGTTCGTCGAACAGTCGGGCGATCGCGCGGACGGCGTCGTCGTCGACGGGGAACTCCCGCAGCCAGGCCCGCACGCGTGCCGGCCCGCCGGTCTCGTGGTGGTCGAGCAGTCGGCGCTGGAAGCGCAGTATCTCCCGCCCGAGGTCGAAGGACAGGGGGAGGCGCTCGGAGAACCACGACGGCACCGTCGGCCGCGCGTCGGTGCGGTCGACGTACACCTTCGTCCCGCGACGGTAGCGGTACTCGAAGTTGTCACCGCCGAGGACGACCACGTCACCCGGTTCGAGGGTGTCGAGGTAGTCCTCGTCGAGGTCGCCCACCCACTCGTTGTCCGCCCGGGTGAACACGTCGACGGTGAACGAGTCGGGGATAGTGCCGATGTTCGTCATATAGATCATCCGCGCGAGCCGGCCGCGCTTGCCCATCAGCGACTCGCCCACCTCGTACTCGGGGTAGTGGTAGTCGCCGTCGGGTGGGTCGTTCTCGTCGCGCCAGACCTTCGCGTAGACGTTGCGGTCCTCCGTCCCCTCGTAGTCCGCGGTGAGATAGCGCAGCAGCGACTCCCACTCCTCGTCGCTGTACGCGCGGTAGGGGTGGGCCCGCTCCAGTATCGCACGCACCTCCCGCTCCGGCCGCACCGCGTTGATCGCCATCCCGTACACCTGCTGGGCGGTGACGTCTTGGGCGCGCTCGGGGATCGAAACGCTGTCGACGAACCCCTCCTCGGCCCGCTTCAGCATCACCGCACACTCGATCAGTTCGTCGCGGTCCATCGCTATCACCCGCCCCGTCACCGTCTCGCCGACGCGATGTCCCGCCCGGCCGACCCGCTGCAGCAGGGCGGCTACGCTCTTCGGCGAGCCGATCTGCACCACGAGGTCGATGTACGGCATGTCGATTCCCAGCTCCAGCGACGTCGAGGAGGTGACCACGTCGAGAGTGCCCTCCTTCAGCGCCGACTCGACGTCCTCGCGGGCGCTCTTCGACAGCGAGCCGTGGTGAGCGCCGGAGTTGTCCTCGTCGTAGTCGTCGTACCGCTCGCGCAGGTTCTGCAGCACGCGCTCGGCGCCCGACCGGGTGTTCGTGAACACCAGCGTGTTCGTGTGTGCCCGTACGAGGTCGTGGAGCTTCTCGTACAGTCGGTCGTTCACGACGCCGGCGGGCGTGTCGATCAGGTCGTCCGTCGGACAGTGCAGCCGCAGGTCGAACTCGCGGGCGAAGCGGGCGTCGACGATCTCGCAGGACCGGCTGTCGCCACCGTCGTCCTGCCCGACGAGGAAGTTCGCCACCTCCTGTAGCGGCTCGATCGTCGCCGAGCAGCCGATCCGGGTGGGCGAGCGCTCGGCCATCGCCTCCAGTCGCTCCAGCGAGACCGCCAGATGCGTGCCGCGCTTCGAGTCGGCGATCGAGTGGATCTCGTCGACGATGACGTACTCGACGGTGCGGAGCTTCTCCTTGAACTTCGGGGAGTTCAGCAGGATGGCAAGCGTCTCCGGCGTGGTGTTGAGGATGTGCGGCGTGGTGTCGAGCATCGCCTGCCGCTCGGACTGGTCGGTGTCGCCGTGACGGATCGCGTGGCGCACCCGGTCGACGTCGGCGCCGCGTTCGGTCAGGCGCTCGTGGACGCCGTCCAGCGGCCGCTCCAGGTTGCGGTGGATGTCGTTGGCGAGTGACTTCAGCGGGGAGACGTACAGACAGTAGACGGCGTTCTCGAGGCCGTCGTCGCGCTGGCGGGCGTACAGCTCGTTGATGATCGCAGCAAACGACGAGAGCGTCTTGCCACTTCCCGTCGGCGCCGCCACGAGGGCGTTCTCCCGCTCGTGGATCAGCGGGATGGCGCCCTCCTGTGGCGGGGTGAACAGCCCGTCGTTCTCGGGGACGTACTCGCCGAACTGCTCGACCCACCATTCCTGGACCGCGGGCTCGAGCAGTTCGAGCACGTCGCCGTCGTCGATCGTCACCGCCGCGGGGTCGAAGTCGAGACCGTCGACCGACGACAGTCGCTCGCGTGCACCCATCGGTGATCGCCAGGAGACGCCCCTTCTTGTGCCTTCTGTCGTCGGCCGCCGGGCCGCCGTCGGCGCGGTTCCGCTCCGGTCGGCCCGTCGGCGGTGGTGACGCCAGCGTTTTGCCCCTCGACCCCCGCGCGAGGGTATGCGACTCACCTTCCTCGGGACGGGCGCGGCGATGCCGCTGCCGACGCGACACCAGACGGGGCTGCTGTTCGAGGGCGGCGCCGAGCCGCTGCTCGTCGACTGCGGCGCGGGCGTCCTCCACCGTCTCGCGCGCACCCGTACCGGCTACGAGGGCGTCTCGACGGTCCTGCTGACACACCACCACCTCGACCACGTCTCCGACCTGCTGTCGCTGCTGAAGGCCCGCTGGCTCGCCGGCGAGGAGACGCTCACCGTCGCCGGCCCTGAGGGTACCGCCGACCTCGTCGAGGACCTGCTCGACGCACACGACTACCTCGAAGACCGCCTGGACCTCACGCTCCGGGAGGTCGACCCCGACGCCGGCGCCTTCGAGGTCGCCGGCTATCGCGTCCGGGCGCGCGAGACGGACCACTCCGCGCACTGTCTGGCGTACCGACTGCACGTCGCCGACCACAAGGACGCCGCCGACGGCGAGCGACGCCCGCCGACGGTCACGGTGAGCGGCGACACCGAGGCCGACCCGGGCCTCGTCGCGTTCGCCGACGGCTCCGCCCTGCTCGTCCACGACTGTTCGTTCCCCGACGGCGTCGAGGTGTCGAACCACCCCACGCCGACCCGGCTGGCCGAGGCGATCGCCGACGCCGACGCCGACCCCGACCTGGGGCGGCTCTACCTCACCCATCTCTACCCCCACGCCGACGGCGAGGAGGAGTCGATGGCCGCCGCCGTCCGCGAGCACGCCGACGTCGACGCCGACGTCCGCGTCGCCGAGGACATGCACACCGTGAGCGTCGAGTGACCCGGTCCGCGTCACGGGTCCCCGTCGGCGCATAACCTTTCCGCGACGAGCCGGTAACGGCCGACGAGATGGCCGTCGACGACGAGTCCCGCGACCGACAGTCGAGCGTCGACGAGCGCCTGGGCTTTCACTCCGTCCGGGAGGAACTGGACACGGCTCTCGCCGTCGAGGGGTCGCTGCCGCCGTGGCTCGACGGTCGGTTCGTCCGCAACGGTCCGGGGCTGTTCGAGGCCGGCGGCCGCTCGATCGACCACTGGTTCGACGGTCCCGCGCTGCTGCGGGCCTTCGGCTTCGAGCCGAGCGGCGCCGGCGCCGGCGACGGCGACGGCGACGGCGACGGCGAGGACCGAGTCCGCTACGTCGACCGCTTCCTCCGCACCGACGCCTACGAAGCCGCCCGCGAGGGCCGCGTGGCCGCCGCGGGCTTCGCCGAGGGCGACGACCGCGGCTTGCTCGACCGCCTGCGCTCGCTCGTCCCTGAGCCGACGGACAACGCAAACGCCGACGTCGCCCGTCTCGGCGGCGCACACGTCGCGCTCACCGAGTCGCCGCGAGCGGTCCGCTTCGACCCCGCCACACTGGAGACGCTTGGCGAACTCGACTGGCGCGACGACTTGCCCGCCGGCCACACGACGCCACACCTCACGCCCGAGCCCGACGGCGACGGCCGCGTCGGCTACCTCACGACGTTTCTGCCGCGTGCCTCGTACCGGCTGTTCCGCGTACCGGCCGGCGAGCCCCGCCGCGAGGAGTTCGCGCGGGTGCCGGTCGACGAGCCGGCGTACATGCACAGCCTCGCCGTCGCCGACCGCTTCGCCGTCCTCGTCGAGCCGCCGTTCGCGATCCCGCCCCACCGCGTGCTCACCGGCGACGGCCCCCTGCTGGACCGCTACGAGTGGCACCCACAGCGAGGCACGCGGTTCGTCGTCGTCGACCGTCGGACGGGCGCGGTAGTCTGCGAGCCGCGGACCGCCCCGTTTCTCCCCTTCCACCACGCCAATGCCTCCCGCGACGGCGACGAGCTCGTCCTCGACACCGTCGCCTTCGACTCGCCGTCCGTGCTCGACGCGATGTACGTCGAGGAGATGCGTGCCCGTCCCCGCGACGGCGACGGCGGCGCCGGCGAACTGCGTCGCTACCGCGTCCCGCTGTCGGGCGCGACGCCACGTACGGAGACGCTGGCGACCGACGTGGCGATGCCCGCGACCGACGAGCGCCGCACCGGGCGTCGGCACCGTCACGTCTACGCCCAGCGCGCCGCCGACGGTCCCGCGACCGAAGTCGTCCGGGTCGACGTCGAGACGGGCGCCGTCCGCGCGTGGGACGCCGACGCCTACGTGAGCGAGCCGGTGTTCGTACCCCGGCCCGACGCGGACGGCGAGAACGACGGCGACGGCGACGGCGACGGTGGGCCGCCGTCGACCCCCGACGGCGCGGTGCTCGTCGAACTGCTCGACCCCGACCGGGAGCGGTCGGCGGTCGCCGTGCTCGACGCCGCCGGGATGACCGAGCGGGCCCGTGCCTGGGCGCCGCACGCACTGCCCTTTGGCTTCCACGGCGCCTACCTCGACGGGGGGTGACCATTCAGTCCTCGCGGCCGTCGACGAGTGTGCCGACCGGCTCGCCGTCGAGAAACGCCTCCAGGGCGTCCGGTCCGAAGACCCGCCCCGGCGCGCCCAGTCCGAGCAGACTGTCGACCTTGCCGGCCATGCCGCCGGTGACGTCGACGCCCTCGGCGCCGTCCAGGACGTCGCTCACCTCGCTCAGAGCGTCGATCCGCCCGATCACCTCTCCGTCGCGGAGCACGCCCGGAACCGTCGAGCAGAGCCCCACCCGGTCGGCGCCGAGGTCGCGGGCCAGCCGCACCACCAGCTCGTCGCCGGAGAGGATCGTCACGCCCCGGTCCCGGTGAACGACGCCGTCGCCGTGGAGCACGGGGACGAACCCCTCGGCGAGCGTGGTCGCGATCCCCCCGACGGGCAGCGTCAGCGCGCCCGCGGCGTCGCGGTGACACAGCGAGAAGGGGTGGACCGGCGCCGGCGCGAGACCGGCCGCCCGGAACGCGCCGGTGACGCGGTCGTTCAGCCGGCGCATCGCGTCGTGGACCTCCCACAGCGCCTCGGGGTCGTGCGTGCCCTCGGTCGGCGTGACGCCGTGGGCCGCCGCGTGGCGGTGCCCGAAGCTGCCGGCGCCGTGAACGACGACGACCTCGCGCTCGCGGGCGGCCGCGAGCGCCGTCGCCGCCCGCTCCAGGGCGGGCTCGTCGACCGTCTCCGGAGTCGACTTATCGGTGATCACGCTGCCGCCGAGCTTCAGGACGATCACCGCCGTCCACCCCCGCTGTCGGTCGTCTCGCCGTCCTCGAACCGCACGCCGTCCGCGTCGAGTTCGGCGCGGAAGGCCGTCTCGCACTCGGGCAGCAGGTCGAGCGCCCGCAGACTGTCGTCGGAGTCGTCGAGCGCGACGACACAGCCGCCGCCGCCGGCGCCGGTGAGCTTCGCGCCGTGAGCGCCGGCCTCGCGGGCCGCCCAGGCCATCGCGTCCAGCGACCGCGCCGACACGCCGAGCGCCGACAGCAGACCGTGGTCGACGTCCATCAGCCGACCCACCCCGGCGAGGTCGCCGTCGGCGAGTGCGCGCTCGCCCTCGCGCACCAGGTCGCCGACGGCGGTGACGGTGTCGGCGGCGAACTCGTACCGCTCGCACAGCTCCCCCACCCGGGCGACCAGCTCGCCCGTGTCGCCGCCGCCGCCGTCGAACCCCACCACCAGCGGCAGTTCGGGCGCCTCGATACTGCGGCAGTCCTCGCCCTCCACGCGGACGGCGCCGCCGGTCGCCGAGCAGAAGGTGTCCGACCGGGAGGCGCCGCCCTCCTGAACGGTGCGCTCGACGCGGTACGCGCGGTCGGCGACCGTCTCGCGGTCGAGCTCCGCCCCGAGCGCCCGGGCGGCGGCGGCGACGGTGGCGACCGAGACCGCCGCCGACGAGCCCAGCCCGGCGCCCAGCGGGATCTCGCTCTCGACGTGGACGTCGACGCCCGCCGTCGGACGGTCGGCGGCGTCGCGGGCCTGCCCGACCGCCTCGGTCGTCCGCACGGACGCACACGCGAGTGTCGTCGCGGGGCGTGACGCTGACACGGGCGCGGCGCCGGACCGCACAGGGCACCGCCGGCTCGCCGTAGACGACGGCGTGTTCGCCGAAGAGGTAGACCTTCCCGGGGGCGCTCGCGGTGACCATACGTCGACGGTGACGCCAGCAAGTAAAAGCGGTGGGGTCTCGGGACCGCTGGGTGAGTCTGCCGACTCCCCACGCATGCGACTGTATCCCCGGTGTACTCGTGTCAATTTCTCCGACGCTGCTCTTCCGAGATCCATTATTAGAGTGTCGATGCACGACAGTAACGAAGGCCCATACGGCGATATCTAATGTCTCCGATCCCTTCCTGAGACGAAATTTTTATTTCCCTTCAGAATATCTATTCTAATATGCCGAACGTTTCGCACGAACTCGAACCACGATTTAGTGACGCTATCGACGCTGACGTGACTGATACGCGTATCTCGGCGGTTAACGAGAGGGGGTGGACAAATATAGAAAGTAAGTTCGGTCACCAGTTAGTCGCGTGGGTGCCACTCGAAGACGGCGGTCAACTCAGGACGACGAGCTACAACCAGAACCGACGGGAGCGGGTTCAGTCGTACGTTCAGAAGGACGGAGGAATCAACATCGGCACGGAGGAGTGGGCGGGCAGGCGAGTCGTGATCCTCGTTCTCGACCGGACGATCGATGAGTGACGCACCGGTATCGTGCGCGATGCAACGGTGCGGGTCGGCTGGAGCCGAGCGACTCTTCGCACCGCCGTTGGTCGGTCCCTCGTAGTGACATCAGATTTCATTGGTCCTCTGTGACTGGGCTGAACGAGTACGACCGTGTCTGGACCGCACAAGTGGGCACAACCGTCCGACGGCGGACCGGTTTGAGCACCGATAGAGGGTCCGTCACGCAGTTCGTGGTGCAACTGGAGTACCGACACGACGGGGAGTGGCGACCCGTCGTACGGTACGACCACGACGGTCACGACGTTAGCGAGGAGGGATTGCACATTGACATCTACAGACACGGCGAGAAGCACGCGACGGAATACATCACTGCACCTCTCCCCGCAGGTGTGGCGCTCGACGCGGCCGAAGACCACTTAGCCGAGAACCTCGAACGGTTTCTCAAGAGGTACGAGCGATGGCACGAGATTCGGAGAGAGAGCCAGTGACCGACGACGATCTTCGGGCGCTCCGTGAGTGTATGGCCGACCAGCGCGAGGCGATTCGAGCGCGTCTCGCCGAGGAACTCGACGGGTCCCCGGAGGACTTCAGCGCGGAGCGATACTTCCAGGCCCGCACCGACGGCGGCGAGGGCCACGACCGCGAGGAGACGGACTCGCCGTAGACGACGGCGTGTTCGCCGAAGAGGTAGACCTTTCCGGGGGCGCTCGCGGTGACCATACGCCGACGGTGACGCCAGCGAGTAAAAGCGGTGGGGTCTCGGCTCCGTCGGCCCGGTCCGCGGGAGCCGTCGCGAGGGCGCCCGGCGAGTCACACCTCTCGGCGTCGCGTCTCCGTGGAACGATCAATCCTTATGGGTCGACCTCGTGTGAGCGGTCATGAGTAGAGAGCCGGTCGTCGACCACGTGGCGACGACCTGGTCCGACCTCGACGCCGCGACGGCGACGTTCGAGGACCTCGGACTGGCGCCGTCGTCTCGGCCGCCGACGGCGTCGACGACCCCGACCGCTGGCCGGCGGGGATCGACGACGACGCCGGCCCGTACTCCTGGGCGACGGAGGTCGGCTCCGTGCTCGGCCATCTCTCCCGGGCGATGGAGATGGGCCACCCCGTCGCCGGCCCGTTCGACAGCTCTCGCGAGCCGCCGGAGGGTCACCGCACCGAGTTCGACTACGGCTGGGTCGGCACCCGCGAGACACGGGGGTTGCTCCCCTTTCCGATCGACGACCGCACGCCGCGTCGCTACCGGGCCAGTCCGACGAAGTCGGTCGTCCGGGCGCCGGTCTCCGGCATCGGCGCCGTGGTGCTCGCCGTCGAGTCGCTCGACCGCACCGAGATCTTCCGGGAGTTCTACCGCTTCCCCACGGCGGACGTGCGCCACGACCCCGAGCGCGGCATCGACGTGGCCTCCTTCGCCGGTCGCACGGTGACGCTCGTCTCCCCCGCCGACGACGCCGGTACGGAGCTCGCGGCGCCCGCCCGCCCGGACCGCGGTCCGACCGGCGAGTGGCTCCGGCGACGGCTCGACCGCTGGGGCGAGCGCATCTGTGGCGTGTTGCTACGGACGGGCGACCCCTCGGCCGTACAACACCGCTTCCCGCTGACCGACCGCGAGCCGTGGTGTCGCGGCACCGTCTCGTGGGTGGACGACGACCGGGTGGGCCGGTGGCTCGGCGTCGTCGAACCCGGCGACTGAGATCTCCCGGCCGCACGCCGCCCGGCGAGCGGCTCCTCGGAGACGGCGCGGACCGAGTACGGGCACGACCGTGACCACGGCCGCACTCACACCGTCACTGTCGCTGGTCGTCCGACGTACCGAGACGAGAGAACCGACAGCGGCGTTCAGATACCGCCCTCGAAGTCGTCCAGCGCGTAGGTGGGCTCGGCACCGCGGGCGTCGAGCGTCTCGTTCGCCAGCAGCCAGTAGACGACCGACAGGGCCTTGCGTCCCTTGTTGTTCGTCGGGACGACCAGGTCGACGTCCCGCGATCGGGTCGGTGACGACGAGCACGTCCGGCTCGATGTAGGCGTCGTACTCCGGGTTCGTCAGCGTCCCCGGGATGAACCGGCCGGTGCGAGCGCGGGCGCCGACCGCGCGGGCGAACTGCTCGGCGGGGTAGCGACCGTACTGCCGGCTCGACGTCACCAGAATCTGCTCGGGGTCGTACGTCGAGAGAAAGTCCGCGGCCATGCGGACGCGGTCGTCGGTCGCGGAGACGTCGAGCACGTACAGTCCGTCCGTGCGGACACGGTGGATGTACCGCTCCATGTCGTCGGTGGACTGCTGGGTGCCGATGTGCACCCCGGCGCCGAGGTAGTCCTCGACGGGGATGAGCAGGTCGGCCTTCTCGCCGGAGAGGACGTCCTCGTCCAGCGCGCTGGCCTCGCTCCGGTCGTCCTCGGACGGCGTCTCGGTCTCGGCGACCTGGCCGCCGCTTTCGCTTTCGCCCTCGGCGTCGGCGTCGGCGTCGGCCGCTGGTTCCGTTTCGGTGTCTGTGCCTGCCGCCCCGTCGGCGGCGTCGGGCTCGACGGCGTCGGCGTCCGTGTCCGTGTCCGTGTCCGTGTCCGCGTCCGCGTCGGCGTCGAGCCCCTCCTCGATGTCGTCCGTGTTTGCGTTCGGGTTCTCGCTCATGTTGCGTCTGCCTCGATTCTGATGAGTTCGTTCAGCTTCGCGGTGCGCTCGCCGCCGACGGCGCCCGTCTTCAGGTAGGGCGCACCGACGGCGACGGCGAGGTGTGCGATCGTCGTGTCCTCCGTCTCGCCCGAGCGGTGACTCACGACCGGGGTGTAGCCGGCCTCGCGGGCCGCGTCGACCGCGTCGACGGCGCCTGACAGCGTGCCGACCTGGTTGGGCTTCACGAGGACGGCGTTGGCGGCGCCGGCCTCGACGCCCCGGCGGACGCGGTCGGCGTCGGTGACGAACAGGTCGTCGCCGCAGACGACGGTGCGGTCGCCCACCCGCTCGGTCAGCTCGGCGTAGGCCTCGAAGTCGGCCTCGTCCAGCGGGTCCTCGACGTACACCAGGTCGTACTCCTCGACGAGGTCGGCGACGTACTCGGTCTGCTCGGCCTCCAGGCGCACCTCGTCCGTGTGCCGGTAGGCCTCGCCGTCGTACAGCTCGGTGGCGGCGACGTCGACGCCGGTGCCGATCTCGAAGCCGACCTCGTCGGCGACGCGGTCGGTGGCCTCCGCCAGCACTTCGAGAGCGGCCGCGTCGCTCAACGGGGCGGCCCAGGCGCCCTCGTCGCCCTTGTTCGGGTCGTGGCCCCGCTCGCGCAGGAGGTCGCCGACGGTCTCGTGGACGGCGGCGTTGGCGAAGGCCGCGTCGACCGCCGACGGGGCGCCGACGGGGACGGCGAGGAACTCCTGGAAGTCCGTCGAGCCGGCGGCGTGGGCGCCGCCGCCGATGACGTTGCCCAGCGGCACCGGCGTCTCGCCGCGAAACGTCCCGCCCAGGTGGTGAAACAGTGGTGCTCCGAGCACGTCGGCGGCGGCCTTCGCCGCGGCGACCGAGACGGCGACGGCGCTGTTGGCGCCGATCTCCGAGAAGTTCTCGGTGCCGTCGGCGCCGCGGAGCACGCTGTCGACCTCGCGCTGGTTGCCGGCGTGGACCTCGCCGACCAGACGGGGGACGGCGTGCTCGCGAGCGGCGGCGACCGCCTCCTCGGGGGGGAGCTCGACGGCTTCGAACTCCCCGGTGGAGGCGCCGCTGGGGGCGATCCCGCGGCCGAAGCCGCCCGACTCCGTGCGGACGTCGGCCTCGACGGTCGCGTCGCCGCGGGAGTCGAGCACGCGACGCAGTCGGACGTCCGTGATCAGCGTCACGAACGGCCCTCCCTGTTGACGGTGAACGGCAGGACGCCGGCGTCGTACTCCTCGGCCGCGACCAGTATCGGCTCGGCCTGGTCGGTCTCGACGAGCACGGGCGCTCCGTACGAGACCTGCAGCGCCCGCGCGCCGATGATGCGGGCCTTCTCGTAGCGGTTGAATCGCTGTGTCATTGGTAGGGGGCGACGATGTCCACCAGGTCGCGGTGGGAGACGAGCATCCGGCGACAGCAGTGACGCTCCACGCCGAGGTCGTCGAGCACCGCCTCCGGGTCCTCGCCGTCCTCGACGCGGGTCTTGTACTCCTCCCAGTGTTCGCCGACGACCTTTCCGCACGTGAAACACCGCACTGGCACCATCATGGTCAGCGGTAGGACTTCTGGTAGCGCGCCCGGGCGCCGGGACCGCCCCACTTCTTCGACTCGGACTGGCGCACGTCATTGACCAGCAATGACCGGTCGAACTCCATGTAGGCGTCGCGCAGCTCGGCGTCACTGGTGTGCTGGACCAGCCCACGGGCGATGGCGGTGCGGACGGCGTCGGCCTGGCCGGCGAAGCCGCCGCCTTCGACGGTCACGTCGATGTCGACGTCGTCGCGGTAGCCCTCGACGACGCGGAACGGTTCGAGCATCTTCAGACGGGCAGTCTCCGGTTCGACGAGCTCGACGGGGCGGGCGTTGACCCGCACGCGCCCCTCGCCGTCGGAGACTGTCGCCCGTGCGATGGCGGTCTTCTTCTTGCCCGAGGTGTTCGTTACCATGTCTTCTCGCCTCCGAGCTCCTCGCTTATCGAGCCGAGCGAGGTGAAACGGATGTTCGACAGTCGGTCCAGTTCCGTGCCCTCCAGACGGTCGCCGTCGTAGTTGTGGGGGTTGCCCACGTAGACGCGGACGCGCCCGAACGCCTCGCTGCCGCGTGAGGTCTTGTGCGGGAGCATGCCGCGCACGGAGCGCTTGAAGATCATGTCCGGCCGCTTGGGGTACGCCGGCCCCTGGTCCGAGCCGATCCCGGCGCGGGCGCGGTATGTCTCCATCGTCGACTCCTCGCGGCCCGTGACGACGGCGCGTTCGGCGTTGACGACGGCGACGCGCTCGCCGTCCATCGCCATCTGAGCGACGTTCGAAGCGACCCGACCGAGGATGCACTCGGAAGCGTCGACGACCGTGTCGGCGTCGAACTCGGCGAGACTCATCGTACCACCCGCACGTTCGCGCCCTCGGGGTTGCGTTCGAGTGCCTGTTCGAGTCGGATCGGCTCGCCGACCTGGTCGATCTTCGTCTCGGCGCTGCCGGAGAAGTCCACCGCCGCGACGATGACCTCCGTGCGGAGGGCGCCGCTGCCGAGCACCTTGCCCGGGACGACGATCGTCTCCTCCTCGCGGGCGTGCCGCTCGATGCGGCCGAGGTTCACCTCGGCGTGCGTCGAGCGCGGCTTCTGTAGGCGCTCGGCGACGTCCGCCCAGACGCCCGCGTCGCTCTCGCGAGCGGCCGTCTTCAGGTCGGCGATCAGGTCTCTGAGTCGTGGGTTCGTCTTGCTCATTGGTGCCGTGTGCTGTTCGTACTCGTACTCGTGCTCGTGCTCGTGCTCGTGGTTGCTGGCGATGCGACCGTCGACGACCGCGGCAGGACGGCGGGACTCGCGGCTCCCGAGTCGGCAACCGGAGAACCCAGGGAGCAGGGTTTGAACCGAGTCCGGACGTGCTCGCTGCGCTGCGTGCGTCCGGCAGGGTTCAGATCCGGTCGTTCGATTCTCGCGGCGCTCCCGTTCGGTCGCGCCGGAGAGTGCAGGGAGCAGGATTTGAACCTGCGGACCCCTACGGGACAGCGCCCTGAACGCTGCGCCGTTGACCTGACTTGGCTATCCCTGCACGCGGTCGGGAGTTCACTCGTGGCCCACAAACCAGTTACGATCGCGTGGCTCCCGCCGGGCGGGCGCGCCGGTCGGGGTTGGAGTCGGGGTCGGTGAGGGGACACGGCTCGGAGCATGGCTACAGTGCGACCGCTTCCTCCAGTTCCTCGGCGCGGTCCTCGATCGACTCGACGGCCGCGAGCACCAGCTCCTCGACCGCGAAGGAGCCGTCCGTCTCCACGTGGAAGACGAAGGCGCCCTCGACGTCGTGGAGCTCGACCTCCTTGCCGGGGTACCGCTCGGAGAGGTCGTGGTCGAACGCCTCGGTCGGGACGAGCTCGCCGTCGTCCTCGACCACCCCGCGGACGATCTGTGACTCGTCGTCCTCGAACTCGCCGGTCTCGCCGACGACCTCCACGCGCTGGAGGTGCCGGTAGCCGACGGAGACCCCACCCTGGTGTTTCGCGTGCTCGTGGCCGCGGTCGAGCACGGCGTCGGCTTCGAGTTCGAGCCGCTGGTCCTCCTTCAGCTCGATGATGGGGACGTTCTCCTCGGCCGGCTGGACCAGCTCGTCGCTGGAGACGAGATCGCCCGAGTACGCCGTGTCGGGGCCTTCGACGTCGATCGACAGCGTCGCCTCGTCGCCGACCTCGAACTCGCCGACCGGCGTGGTCAGCGGCACCAGCCCGAGCCGGAGCCCGATCTGTTCGTCGAACATCACCGAGGAGTTCTCGATGACGCGGACGGTGTCGACCGAGAACGTGGGCACGTCGGCGACCATCGCCCGACGCACCCCGTTGACGAACGAGGGGCTCACGCCGCGGGCGAGAAACCGCGCGGAGCGCTCCTCGCGCTCGATGAACTCCACGTCCATCAGTATCCGCTCTTGCCCTTCGGAGCGCGGGAGCCGTCGTGTGGCGTCGGGGTGACGTCCTCGATGCGGCCGATCTCCAGCCCGGCGCGGGCCAGCGCCCGGATCGTCGCCTGGGCGCCCGGCCCCGGCGACCCCTGGAGGTTGCCGCCCGGCCCGCGAACGCGGACGTGGACGCCCCCGATGCCGGCCGCGAGCACCTCCTCGGCGACGGTCTCGGCCATCTGCATCGCCGCGTACGGCGAGGCCTCGTCGCGGTTCTGCTTCACGACGGCGCCGCCGCTCGACTTGGCGATCGTCTCCGCGCCCGTGACGTCCGTGACGGTGATGATGGTGTTGTTGAACGATGCGTGCACGTGGGCGACGCCCCACTTGTCGTCGTCTGCCATTACTGTTCCTCCGCTCGTTCGGGGTGGAGTTCGTCGGCGATCGGCGAGGCCTGATCGAAGCCCAACAGCGGTTCTTCGTCGACGCTGACCGTGTATGCGGGCCGCTGTACCCGGCTCTCGCCGACCACGATGTGCCCGTGGACGACGAACTGCCGGGCCTGGTCGGCCGTGTTCGCCAGCCCCTGCCGGTAGACGACCGTCTGGAGCCGACGCTCCAGCAGGTCCTCGACCTCCAGGCCGAGCACGTCGTCCAGGCCGTTCTCCTCGTCGAGGACGCCGATCCGGCGCAGGCGCCCGAGGAACTCCGCGCGCTCCTCGGCTTCGAGGTCGATCTGGCCGAGCAGGGAGCGGGCCTCGCGGCGGAGCCCTCGCAGGCGGGACTGCGCTCGCCAGAGTTCCTCCTTGTTCTTCAGTCCGTACTGGTCGACCAGGGCGTGCTCGCCGTCGATGCGCTCGCCCTGGAACGGGTGGTTCGGCGTCTCGTACGACGTCGAGGGGGTCCCGAGCGGCATCAGAGACCACCCTCGTCCTCGCTTTCGTCCTCGCCGGCGGCCGCCTCCTCCTCGCGCTCCTCGCGGATCTGCTCGACGTTGACGCCGATGGTCCCCTCGGTGCGGCCGGTCGACTTCGTGCGCTGGCCGCGCACCTTCTGGCCTCGCCGGTGACGGATACCCTTGTAGGACTCTATCATCTTCATGCGGTTGATGTCCTGTTGGCGGGTCAGGGTGAGGTCGTTGCCGGTCTCGTGGGTCGCCTCGCCCGTGTAGTAGTCCGCCGGTCGGTTGGTCAGCCAGTCGGGGACCGTCTCGGCGTACCCCTCGACGGCCTCGACGACGGCGTCGATCTGCTCGTCCTCCAGTCGGCCCAGCGTGTCGTGCCGGGAGACGCCGACCTCGTCGGCGATGATCCGGGCGGTCCGGTGACCGATGCCGTCCATCTCGGTCAGCGACCGCTCGACCGACTTCGTGCCGTCGAGGTCGGTCTGACCGATCCGGACGAAGTACTGGAGGTCGTCGTCTCCGTCCTCGTCTGTCTCCGGGTCGTTCGCGCTCATGCGTGCATGGTGTGTGGCGTGTGGTGTATCGGTGTCGGTTCGTGGTCGGTGCGTGCCGGTGGGTGTGCACCGTCGGGTGTGACCCGCGGCGCGTCCACTGACGTCGTGGCGGGGATTTGAACCCCGGAGGCTTCACGCCACAGAGTTAGCAACCCTGCGCCTTGGACCAGGCTAGGCTACCACGACGCGCCTGTACTGTCGCCCTTCCCGGGACTCGGGGCTCGTACCCCTGCAGCGTAGCACCCGCTGCTATCCCGGGTGAGCACATAAACGCAACGATACCACCCGCCAGCGCCCGGTCGCTCGGACCGTCGACTCCGATCTCCCCGTACGACCGGCGACGGTCGAAGAGACCGTTCGCTCGTCCGGCCTCCGCGACCGGCTACTCCTCCTTTATCTCCTGCAGCCGGTCGATGAGGTCCTCCGCCGACTCGTCGCTCTCGAAGGACACCTCGCCCTCGTGTTCGTTCTCCTCCAGGCTGACGCCCTCGGCCGACTCGTCCTCCTCTCGCTCCTGGTTCCGCCGTTCGGACTCGTCGTAGCTACCGAAGCCCATACCAACTCTGGGAGAGCCCCCGACTAAAAGCGTCCGGCCCCGACGACGTGTCAGCCGAACGAACGGTCGGCGAGGGCGCGCCGGCGACTCGTGCGCTCTCCGCTCCCGGCTTCGGGCTTCCGACTTTCGGCGCGACGTGACACAGCTCAGTCGTCGGCCCCCTCCGGCGCACGGCTCGACTCCCGCTCCCGGTCGGCCTCCGCCTCGCTCGCGTTCTCGGGCGAGCCGTGCGGTGCCGCCGGCTCGGCGTCGGTACCGTCGAGGTAGGCCTCGTTCACCCGCCAGTCGCCGTCGTCGTCGCGGACGAGGTACTCGCCGTAGTAGGGCACACGCTCGTCCACGACGCGACGGAAGGCCTCGCGCATCTCCTCGCGGGTCCGCCCCAGCGGGCGCAGGTCGTCGCCGCGGTTGAGACAGCCCTTCAGGTGGCCGTCGTGTGTCGACCCGGTAGCGGCGCCGGTCGTGCATCTCCCGGCGTTCGACGCGGTCGGCCTCCTCCGCCAGCCAGTCGTGGACGCGGTCGATGTCGACCGCCCACTCCGGCCGGCCGGCGATCTCCGGCATGTACTCGATCAGCTGCAGGCGCAGCCCCTCGCGCTCGCCGACGTGTTCGACCATCTCCTCGACGTAACCGGCGGTGTGCTCGAACACCACCATGTTCAGCTTCACCGGCGCCAGCCCGGCGTCGAGGGCGGCCTCCACACCCGCCATCACCCGGTCGTACGCCCCCGACTGTGTGATCCGCGCGAAGTCCTCCGGGTCGAGGGCGTCCTGTGAGACGTTCACCCGCTCCAGTCCCGCCTCGCGAAGCGCCGTGGCGCGTCCCGGCAGGAACGTGCCGTTGGTCGTCATCGACGCCGCCATCCCGTCGGGCGTGCGGGCGACGATCTCCGTCAGGTCCTCCCGGAGCATCGGCTCGCCGCCGGTGAACTTCACCGACTCGACGCCGAACTCGCTGGCGACGTCGAGAAAGCGGACGACACGGTCGGCCGTCAGCTCCTCGTCCCGCGGCGCCGCCGGTCCGCGGGTGTCGCCGAGGCCCTCGTTGTGGCAGTAGACGCAGTCGAAGTTACACCGGTCGGTCAGCGAGACCCGCACGCCGGAGACCTCGCGGCCGGCCCCGTCCGAGAGCACGTTCCGCCGGCCTTCACGATGCCGACACTTCAACCTCTCGTCGGTCGCCGCCCTCGACGGGACCGACCGGGGCCGAAAGGCAACCCTTACGTCACTCGCTCGGATAGCGGGCCGTACTCATGGCAAACGGCAAGTACGCCGCTCGCAAGCTGAAGAAGGACCGCCAGCAGCGGCGGTGGTCCGACTCGGAGTACGCGCGACGCGAGCGGGGACTCAACGAGAAGACCGACCCCCTGGAGGGGGCCCCACAGGGGCGCGGGATCGTCCTGGAGAAGGTCGGCATCGAGGCGAAACAGCCCAACTCCGCGATCCGCAAGTGCGTGAAGGTCCAGCTCATCAAGAACGGCAAGCAGGTCACGGCGTTCTGTCCGGGCGACGGCGCGATCTCCTTCATCGACGAGCACGACGAGGTGACCATCGCGGGCATCGGCGGCGCCAAGGGCCGCGCGATGGGCGACATCTCCGGCGTGAACTACAAGGTCGAGAAGGTCAACGGCGTCTCGCTGATCGAACTCGTCCGCGGCAACGAGGACAAGCCGGTGCGATGACATGAGCGTGGAAACCGACGCCAAGCTGTTCGGCAAGTGGGAGACGACCGGCATCGAGCACGCCGACCCCAGCACGGAGCGGTACGTCACCGTCACGGCGGTGGCACACACGATGGGCAGACACGCCGGCAAGCAGTTCCAGAAGTCCGAGATCTCCATCGTCGAGCGGCTGATCAACCGGCTGATGCAGACCGAGGACAACACCGGCAAGAAAGAACAGACCACGACCGTCGTCCGCGAGGCGTTCGAGATCGTCCACGACCGCACCGGCGAGAACCCCGTACAGGTGCTCGTTTCCGCCGTCGAGAACAGCGCGCCCCGCGAGGAGACGGTCCGCCTGAAGTACGGCGGCATCTCCGTGCCGCAGGCCGTCGACACCGCCCCGCAGCGCCGCGTCGACCAGGCGCTGATGTTCATCGCCGAGGGCGTCCACCGGCAGACGTTCAAGTCGCCCACCCCGGTCGCCGAGGCGCTCGCCAACCAGCTCACCGGCGCCGCCAACGGCGACGTCTCCACCTACGCCGTCTCCCAGAAGGAGGAGAAAGAACGCGTCGCCGCCGCCGCCCGTTGACATCCTCCCCGCCCTAAAGGGCGAGGATTCCCCGAAGGGGATATTCAGGTTGCGCGTTTCCTCAGCTCTCAAGTACGCTTTCGCGTGGAGCGTCATAGGTTGCCACTGAATTGTAACTGACGGTGTGCGTTCCAGTGCGTACAGCCGTGCCAAAGCGGCCTTCCTCCCCGGTCACGCCGGGCGTCGAAGACGGCGGGTTCTTCAGCCCGCGAGGCCGCACGGTTCGCGGCAGCCGAACTGCTACGCCGTGCATGGTTCTCCCTTCCGCTGTGCGATGTTCTCCGCTCCATTCAAGTCCGAGTGTCGTTCTCGACCACACGACGGGCACGAAAAGCGGTCGCCGTCGCGGGTGCCGTACTCGCCACAGATCGAACACCGCTGGCTGGTGTCCTCCGGGTCTACCTTCTCGACTCGGATACCGGCCCGTTCGGCCTTGTAGACGATGAACTCCTGCAACTGGTGGAAGTGCCACGAGTGGACACCACGCCAGTCCGACCCGTCGCGGACACCTTCGAGGTCTTCGAGACGGAGAACGGGGGTTTCGAACTGCTCTATCCAGTCGATGAGGCGGCGGGAGGCTGTGTGGTTTAACTCACGAATCCGGCGGCTTTCTTTGTCATCTGCACGGTTGAGTGCGCGAAGCGCACCCGCTTCCGAAAGCGACTCGCGCAGGGAACGAAAGCGTCGCCGGATGTATTTCGCCTCTCGACCGGACATCAGCATCGACTCGTCAGCATTCTCGGCGTGGGCCGCCAGCAGGTTATTATACCCCACGTCCACCCCGATGGCCGTTTCGCCGTCGGGGTCGGTGTCGTATCCAATGTTGAACGTGCAGAACCACTTGTCGCCCCGGCGATAGACTTGTAGCCGGGTTTTGTCAGCCTCGTCGCTGAGGATACGACAAACGGCGTCGTCCACGTCGTCGTACACTTCAACGGGGGTGTACCACCAGCCGGAGATGCAGGGGAATCCGACGACGACCGAGCCGTTCTCGGTGGTGTCGAGTTCCCAGTTCTGGTTATTGAGGGCGAACGGTTGGCTCTGCCGGTACTGCACGTCGCCATCCTTCTGGTGGTCGCCCTTCGCTTCGCGGATGGCTTGGTTCTGGATGGCCGAGTAGAGGTCGTTGTCGATACTGGCCGTGGTCACGGACTTGTCGAAGTCGTCGTTCTCCCACCCGTCGATGCAGAACTGCTTGGTGTCCCGATAGAGCCGAGCGGCTTGTTGCCACTCTTTGCGTCGGGAAAGCGACGGGTTGTGGAACTTGACTGTGATAGTCGTCGTGACCACGGTTACAGCTGTATATCCTAACTTGTGATGAAAACCTTTCGTACAGCCAGTGGGAATATCGGTCTATGCCACCGACGATGGTTGTGGAATCGGGCTTACGGATTCATCCCCGCCCTGAAGGGCGGGGCTTTCTCCTCGAATCTACGTAACTCCCGGTTTCGGTTTCTTTTTCGTTTCCGTCTCGCTCTCGACCCCCGACTACAGCCTGTCGAGCACCGCCAGCAGGTTCTCTCGCCCCAGGGCGATCGTCGACCGGTCCTCGGTGCCCACTTCGAGCGTCGCGGTGCCGGACCAGCAACGATCGGCGAGACCCGCGAGGGCGGCGTGGAAGTCGATCCGTCCCATCCCGACGGGGAGGTGTTCGTCGCCGCTGCGGGTGTCCGGGAGGTGGAGGTGGCCGACCCGGTCGGCGTGCTCGCGGAGGAACTCCGCCATCTCGGGCTCGTTCATTCCCGACAGCAGCGCGTGACTGGCGTCGAAGGTCATCCGGGCCTCGGGGTGCCGCTCCAGCAACTCGGGGAAGTTCGCGGCGGTGTAGTGACTGGAAACGACGTTCTCGGGACAGGGCACCAGCCCGCGCTCGCGGGCGGCGGGGACGAGATCGTCGAGGGCGTCGTGGACGAACGCACGGGTCTCCGCCGGGTCCCAACCCAAGTCCCAGGCGTCCGAGGAGGGGTGGAAGACGACCCGTTCGGCGCCCAACTCGCGGGCGGTGTCCATCCCCAGGGTGAGTTCACGGACGGCGCCCTCCCGAACCGGTGAGAACGGCGAGCCGGGGTCGACGGCGAAGGGCAGGTGGACGACACAGTCGAGACCGGCGGCCGCGAGGCCGTCACGCATCGCCGGCACGCGGTCGTCGGCCCGCAGTCGTTCACGGGCGTACGGGCCGTCGAGCAGCAGTTCGACGAACTGAAAGCCCTCGTCGGCGGCCCACGCGACCGTCTCCCCGAACGGCATCTCCAGTCCGAGCGTGAACCCCACCTCCAGGTCGATCCCGTCCGTGCTGCCGTGGTCCGTCGACACGGTCCGACCAGCGTGGCGGGCGGAATAGCGGTTGCGGTTCCGTGGCGACAGTCGGCGCGTCTCGCCGGGCCCGGAGAGCGGGTGCTTAATTGGAGACTGGCGCCTACGATCGGGCGATGAGCCTGTTCGACGGCCGGCGACACCGAGTGTTGGCGGTCGCCACGGTGACTTCGACCCTGCTGACGGTCGCCGTCGGCGGCTACGGGCTGGGGGTGGGACTGCTCGCGCTGCTGTCGACCGGCTCCCTCGTCGCGGCGCTGTCGGCGCTGCTGCCGTGGGCCGTCGGGACGGTCGTCCTGTCGCTCGTGACCGCCCTGTTCTCGGTCTGGACCGTCGCCGCCGCGCTGCGGCGGTTCTCGCTGCCGACCGACGACCGTCTGGCGGCGCTCGCCCGCCGCGCCGAGGCCGACGTACCGGGGCTGCGCTCGCTCGGCCTGGCCGAGCGCTTCGAGCCGACGCCCGAGGAGCGCCGCCGCCGTCTGAAGCAGGCCTACGTCGACGGCGAGCTCACCGAGGCGGAGTTCGAGCGGGCGGTCCGCGAGCACGTCGACCCCGACCGGATAACCCCGACCGAGGACCCCCTCCTCGCGGCGGCGCTCGACGGGGAGACGGCGGCCGACGGCGACCCCGAGCGCACGGTCCACGGTCGCGACGGGAGCGACGGTCCAGACCCGGTCCCGGACCCGGATCCGGACGCGGTCGAGCGCACGCGCGGAACCGAGGTCGAAGTGGAGGACGCCGAGGTCGAGTGATGCGGCGTGCGGTGCTCTCCTGGAGCGGCGGCAAGGACTGCTCGCTGGCGCTGTGTGCGCTGCGGGACGGCACGGCCGCCGACTCGTCGGCCGGCGACTCGTCGAGCGACAGCGGGACCGCCCGCGTCGAGTCGCTCCTGACGACGGTCACCCCGGAGCACGACCGGGTGAGCATGCACGGCGTCCGGACGCGCCTCGTCGAGCGACAGGCGGCCGCGCTCGGCCTGTCGCTGCGGACCGTCGAGATACCGGCCGGCTGTGCGACGGACCGGTACCGCGACCTGCTGGTCGACGGGCTGCGGGACTGTCGCCGGCACGGCGTCGAGGCGGTCGTCTACGCCGACCTCCACCTGGAGGACGTGCGCGCGGCTCGCGAGCGGACGCTGGAGCGCGTCGACCTGACGGGACGCTGGCCGCTGTGGGGACGGGACACCGAGACGCTGGCGAGGGCGTTCGTCGACCTGGGGTTCGAGGCCCGGGTCGTCTGTGTCGACGCCGAGGCGCTCGACCGCTCGTTCGCCGGTCGCCGGTTCGACCGCTCGTTGCTGTCGGACCTGCCGGCCGGCGTCGACCCCTGCGGCGAGAACGGGGAGTTCCACACGTTCGTGGTCGACGGCCCGCCGTTCGAGCGGGCGGTCCCCGTCCGTGTCGCGGGGACGGTCGACCGGGAGCTGGGCGGCGGACAGTTCCGGTACGCCGACCTGGTGGCCGCCGACTGAGCGACCGCGGCGCCGATCCGGGGAGTGTTAGTGCCGGCCCTCCACGGGCGGACATGACGACTCCGACTGCGGCGGCGGCGGGCACGATCGAGGTCGGCGGACGGACGGTCGACCGGATGGGCTACGGCGCGATGCGGCTCTGCGGGCCGGAGGTTCTCGGCCCGCCGGCGGACCCCGAGGCGGCCCGCGAGGTGTTGCGCCGGGCGGTCGCGCTCGGCGTCGACTTCGTCGACACGGCGGACGCCTACGGCCCGGGCGTGAACGAGCGACAGATCGCGTCGACGCTCGACCTCACCGGCGAGCACGAGCACGTCACGGTGGCGACGAAGGCCGGGACGTTACGCTCGCCCGACGGCGACTGGATCCCCCACGGCGACCCAGACTACCTCCGCAATCAGGCGCTGGTGAGCCGGGACCGCCTCGGCGTCGACTCGCTCGACCTCCTCCAGTTGCACTCGCCGGACCCGGACGTCGACTTCGAGGAGAGCGTGACCGCGCTGGCGGACCTGCGCGACCGCGGCGTCGTCGACGCCGTCGGGCTGTCGAACGTCTCCGTCGAGCAGTTCGAGCGCGCCCGCGAGCACGTCACGGTGGCGTCGGTCCAGAACCAGTACAACGTCGGTCACCGGGAACACGACCGCGTGCTCGACGCCTGCGAGGCGTACGACGTCGCCTTCCTGCCGTACTTCCCGCTGGCTCCCGGCGGCTTCGGCGCCGCCGAGACGACCGTCACGGCGGTCGCCGACGAGCACGACACTACTCCGGAGGCGGTCGCCCTGTCGTGGCTGCTCGCCCGCTCGCCGGTCGTGCTCCCGATCCCCGGTACTTCGAGCGTCGAGCACCTGGAGGCGAACGTCGCCGCCGCCGGCCTCGACCTGCCCGCCGACGCGTTGCGGCGGCTGGACGACGCGTAGTCGGCCGCCGACCGCCGGAGCGCGCTCGACGGCTGTCAGGCGCGGAACAGAGCGGCGGCTGTGGGGTGTTGCTGTCGGTCAGAAGTTCGGTACCGACTACAGGCGCGTGACGTTCTTCGCACGCGGGCCCTTGGGGGCCTGCTCGATCTCGAACTCGAGCTCCTGTCCCTCTTCGAGGTCCGGGCCGCCGATGTCCTCCATGTGGAAGAAGACGTCCTCGTCCGCGTCCTCAGTCTCGATGAAACCGTAGCCGCCGGTGTCGTTGAAGAAGTCGACCGTTCCAGTTGGCATCGCACTCCGACAGAGGCGAGTCCGAGACATAAGGCTTCCGAGACGTGGATACGTTGGTGGACGATCGTGTCGGACCGGTGTCGTCGCCCGACGGCGGCCGTCTGTGCCCCCTCTTTTTGCCCCTGCGGCGTGCAGTATGGCGTGATGGCCGCCGACCGGCTGTACGTGGGCGCCGCCCACACCGACGAGACGTGGGTGGGCGTCGCCTTCGACCGCGCGGGCTTCGAGACGGCCGGCGTCTTCGACGAGGTGGGTGCGCTGTGGCTCCACTACGAGGAGCGCGCCGAGCGCGTCCTCGTCGACGTGCCGGTCGGCCTGCACGACGGCGACGGTAACGGTGACGGCGACGGTAACGGTGACGCCGACCCGGAGCGGGCGTGTGACCGACTCCTGCGGTCCGTGCTCGGTCCCCGCGCCGACGCGGTGTTCTCCCCGCCGGTGCGGCCGGCGACGCGACGCCGCCGCTACACCGCCGCCGCCCGGGTGAACGAACGCCTCGCCGGGCGCCCGCTCTCGCGGCGTGCCTTCGAGGTGAGCGCCGCCATCGCCGCCGTCGACGAGCTGCTCCAGGAGCTGCCCGAGGCGCGCGAGGCCGTCGCTGCCGCTCACCCGGAGCTCTGCTACCGGGCCTTCGCTGGCGAAGTGTTACGGCACGACCCGCGGACGGCCGGCGGCTACGCCGAGCGGATGCGGGCGCTCGCCGCGTTCGACCGCGACGCACCGCCGGCGGTCCAGCGGGCGGCCGAGGCGACCGCCGGCAGCCGGGTCGACGTGGCGACGGTGCTCGACGCCGTCGCGCTCGCCTACACCGCCCGCCCCGGTCCCGGCGAGCTTCGCTCGCTCCCCGCGGACCCGCCGACGGACGCGACCGGACTGCCGACGGAGGTCCGCTACCGCTCCGAGGCGCCGATCGAACCGCAGGGGGAGTGAGCCGCGTTCGGTCGTCAATCGTTGCGGAGAGTCGGGAGCGCTGCGCCGTGGATCCAGACGGGATCCCAGCCCAGCCGATCTCCCTGACCACAGATATTTCGCCATTGTCCGGCACCGTCGTCCCATCGAACGCCGTCGAGATGGAGTTCCGTGACCCACCACTCACCGTGCGCGTCGAGGACGACATCTACCGTCCACGGGTACCCGTCGTCGGCCAGCCCGTCGGCGACAGTCTCGACGATGTCCTCCGGGGACTCGGCGGTATCGAGCGCTCGGACGACGTGGTCGTAGCGACCCCTGCAGTCCGGCACGAGCCCTGTGTCGACACGCCCAGCGTGCCGGAGGATCGATCCGTTCTCGACGAAGAACCGCGGTTCGGCGGCGTGGCGTGGTTGTGCGCGGGGAACCGACAGTAATCGAGGTCGAGCCGGCGGCGCACGACTATCTCGTTGCCGTGGGGAATTCCAGCGGCCGCGTGCTGGTCCAGCAGTGAGCGAAGCGTCGACTCGACGGCCGCTCTCGACCGCTCGTGGACGAGGGACCCGTCGCGGAGTCGACGAGGTGCCGCTTCGAGTCCGGACCGGACGAACGCCTGTGAGAGCTCCTCTCGACGCATGAACGCCGTGACCGACCCGACGACGTCGCCGGTGAGACCTGCCTCCGGCAACGAGACGACGCGCGTCGCCGGGACTGGCACCGGGAGTTTCCGGAGTGTGGGCCAGTAGCTGCCGAACCGGTGACGGTCACCGTACAGTTCCGCAACGACCAGTCCCGACGGCCGCATGTCTCCCGAGTGGCCGGTCAGCACGGAAACCGGTTCCGCCTACGTGCGGGTCTGTGACGTCCCCCTCGCGGAGTATCCATGGCGCTCGGAGGACGCACACGCCGCCGTCCTCGAGCGCGGCCCGAGCCTGCTGAACGGCGTCGATCTGGCGCGCGTACGGCTCGTCGCAGCCGAAGACTGCCTACCAGTCGACGCCGTCGTCGTCGTGCAGCGAGCGGTGCAGCGTGTGTACGTCCACCCTTCGGCCGGCGATTCGCAGGTGCCGAGACGGGACGTCGGAGCCCCGGGTCGCGGTAGCTGGGGGCCCATCGTGGCTCGTTCACCTGCAGTGGCGCATCACCGCGGGTCAGTATATATCGCGGTAACGACACGCTATCTCTCCGGAGCGCACCCGAAAGCACATGCCGTGTCGGTCGGTGAGGTCGAGTATGTTCGACAACGAACTGCTCGTCTGCACCGACTGTGGCGCCGTGCACGTGGAGAGCGACGACAGTCCCGCTCCGCGCGAGATAGATGCCTGTGGCGCCTGCGACGGCGACCTCGACGAGGTCGAGCTGGACGACGTCATCGGGCTGTAGCCGAACCCCTCACAGCAGCGACCGGACGCGTCGCGCGATCCGGGTCCTCAGCGACGGCTCGTCGCCATGGAACCGGGCCGCCGCCCGCCGACGGAGGTACTCGACCCCGGTGAGCAGGTTCAGCCCGGGCACCGCCGACAGCGCCGCCCAGAAGGCCGGTCCTTCCCGGGCGTCGCTGTGGGTGCGGAGATACCAGGCGTCCTTCCAGGTGACGTAGGGCAGCCCGACGAGCGACAGCAGAACGACGGCCCCGAGTAGCAGCGGCGACGCCCCCCCGGTGACGGTTCCCAGGGCGAGCAGGCCGAGCAGGACGGCGTTCAGCGCCTGTCCCGCGGCGACGCCGATCCCCCAGTCGCCGCTCGACCGCGGCGTCTCCGACGGGACGACCACCCGCGACTGCCCGTCGACGCGCTCTAGCGGCACGCGCCGACCGTACAGGTCGCCCAGGCCGACCCCCGTCGCCGACAGGAGCCGTCCCAGCCGTCCGTCGCCGTCCTCGCGGCGCCACGCCGTCGCCTCGGTCTCGCCGTCGGGCCACGCGAGGAAGGTCGACACCTCCCGCCCGCCGACGTCGACCGTGAGCGCGAGCGCTTCCTCCGGGTCGCCCTCGATCGGAGACGACTCCGGCACGACGTCGGCGTCGACGCGCTCGGCGTCGACGACGACCCCCGTCTCGGCGTCGACTGTCCCGCTCCCGTCGCCCAGGTCCCCCTCCAGGTCGAGGAACCGCTCGGCGGCGCGGTCGACCGACTCGATCGCGCCGAGTGACTCCGCCGGCTCCGTCTCCTCCGCCCGGGCGTCGCCCGCCCGCTCGTCGGACCGAGACTCCTCAGCCTCGGCGCCGGCTTCGACCGTCCGCTCGACGGTGCCGTCGTCCTCGCTCACGGTCGTCCGTTCGGTCCCCGGCCTGTTAACTCCGCCCGTCGGGGGACCGTGGATTTTTTACCGACTGTCCACACCGTCCGATCCGAGATGGAGACGCCGCCGGACTGGGTAACGCTGACGCGGGACGAGCAGGTCGTCTGGAGCGGCCCGCCGTCGCCGATCCCCTACGCGGTCGGGACCGTGGTGCCGCTACTGTTGGTGCTCGCCGGTACGGTCGTGTTCGCTGCCCCCGTCGAGACGCTCCTGCCGGTGCGGGCGGTGCCGGCTGCCGTCCGCCTCGGTGCCGCCGGTTTCCTCGTTCTGCTGGGAGCGTACGGCGTCGTCTCGGCGGTTCTCGACTGGTACAGCCGTCGCTACGCCGTCACGACCGACGAGGTGTACCACAAGCAGGGGCTCGTCTCCCGCAGCGTGACCAACGTCCGGTTCGAGCAGATCGAGAACACCGGCTACACGCAGTCGGCCCTGGGACGACTGCTCTCCTACGGCGACGTCCGCGTCGCCACCGCCGGCACCGACCGCTCCGAGGTGGTCTTCCGGCGGGTGAGCGACCCCGCGGCCGTCGTCGAGCGGATCACACGCCGGCTGGACCGGGTCTGAGGCTGTCGCGTCGGCGACGCCAGGCCGCCCACGACTTTTCAGGCCGGTCCGCCTCCGTTCAGTATGAGCACCGCCGCCGGCGAGGACGAGCGTCCCGCCGACTGTCCACCGAGCGAGTGCGCCCGCCGGCTGCTCGAGACGGTCCGGGCCGACGAGGACCCCACACCGTACCGTCGCCGGCTGGCGACCTACGGCGGCGGCGACCTCGACCGGCTGCGCGAGGACCGCGCGGTCGCCCTCGCCGCCTGGACGAACCTGTACAACGCCGGCACGCAGCTACTGCTCGACGAGCGGCCCGCCCTCTACGACTCCCGGCTGAGATTTCTCCGCTTCTTCCGTGCGGACTGTCTCACCGTCGCCGGCACCCCGCTCAGCCTGAACGACGTCGAACACGGCCTCCTCCGGGGTCGTTCCGCGGTCGGACTCGGCTATCTGCCGCGTCTCCGTGTCGGCGAGTTCGAGCGGCGCCACCGGCTCGACGAGCTCGACCCGCGGGTACACTTCGCGCTCAACTGCGGTGCGGGCTCGTGTCCGGCGATCCGGTCGTACCACCACGAGCGGATCGACGACCAGCTCGACCTGGCGACGCGAACGTACCTGTCGAACACAGTCACGTACGACGCGGAGACGGCGGTCGCGAGGGTACCCCGCCTGTTCCTCTGGTACCGCGGCGACTTCGGTGGCGGCGACGGGGTCCGCGACCTGCTCAGGCGGTACGACGCCGTCCCCGAGAACGCGACGCCCCGCCTGAAACACCGCGGATGGGACTGGAGCCGGCAGGCGGCGAAGTTCGTCGACTGACCCGCCGACGTTCCGAGAGGGGCGGCACGACCGACACGGCACGAGTCCGGCCGGAGCGGCACTTGTCCGAACGCAAACTACTTATATGCTCGCCGGCCGCTGGGTCAGCGAACGCCCGTCAGTGCTCTGCGTCCGCTCGCGGACTTCGGGACGTGTTCGATCTGACACACGCGCTCACGGCCTTCGCCGGGCTGGGGGCCGATCGGCTCCTGACTCCTGCTTGAGGGGACGCTTCAGACCGTCTCCGTCGTCGCCTTCATGAATTTCGCTGCCGGCACGTGGATCTGTCAGGCCGTCCACTCGCTCGGCGACTCCCTCAGTGACGACGACTACACGGGCGTTCTGACGGAAATCCTCGACCGTGTCGGCTGACTCCCCGACCGCCGCCGAGTCCGAGTCCGAGCCCGGGGCCGGGGCCGGGGCCGAGGTCGAGGCCGAGGAGCGCTCCCTGCCGCTCGGCCGGTTCGGCCGTCTCGTCACGCTTACGGCCTCCGTCACCGCCGTCTTCCTCTTCGTCGCCCGGCAGGCACTCGACGACGAACTGTTCCAGGTCGCCGTCGTCGTCATCGGCTCCGTCGCGGTCGTCACCGCCATCTCCGGCTTCCTCGTCGCCACCGTCGTCACTCTCGAGAGGGAGTGACTCGAACACCGGTCCGCCGGTCGTCCAGGTCGCCCGACACGCCCCGGTCGCCGGCCGCCTCCGGTCAGGCGTCGTCGCGACGGTCGTCCCGTCTCGCCGGCGGGGTCTTCGACATCACTCGGCCGAACAGGCTGCGGTTGTGAGCGACGCGCTGGTACCCCCACTCCCGCAGCGAC
>PXSK01000024.1 GCA_003022865.1 Halobacteriales archaeon SW_5_70_135
GGCCGTCGACGAGGTGGCAGGCGGCGGTGTGGTCGCCGTCGACGGCGACGGTCTCGGGGACGGTCCGCTCACAGCGGCTTTCAAAGGTCTCCGCCAGAGTGTCGACGGCGCCGGCCTGGTCGCCCTCGACGATCTGTGAGATGGCGCGTTCGACGGTGTCGTCGACGGCCGGGTCGTTGAATGACGCCGGCAGGTCGACCTCGTCGCGGGCGGCCCGTTCGAGGTCCGCCGGCGAGACCTGCTCCTCGGACGGGGTGTCATACTCGGCGACCGCCAGCTTGGTGAGTTCCTCGATCGAGAGATTGCCCTTCGCGAGCGACTCGCGCATGTCCATCACGCGGCGGTACTGCTGTTGGTCCATCTCCAGTCCGTCGGGCTGGATCACCTTCGGACAGCGGGTGTGGAACCGACAGCCAGAGGGAGGGTTCGCGGGGTCCGGCACGTCACCGGTGAGCTGTGCCCGACGGCCGCGACGGCGCGGGTCCGGACGGGGGATCGACTGTAGCAGCGCCTCGGTGTAGGGGTGTTGTGGGTCGTCGAAGACATCCTCGGCGGAGCCCAGTTCGACGATCTCTCCGAGGTACATCACCGCGACGCGGTCACAGATCTCGCGGATGACACCGAGGTTGTGGCTGATGAAGACGATCGAGAGGCCGAACTCCTCCTGGATGTCGTCGATGAGCGAGAGGATCTCCGACTGGATGGAGACGTCGAGTGCGCTCGTCGGCTCGTCGGCGACGATGAGTTCGGGGTTAACGACCATCGCCCGGGCGAGTGCGACACGCTGTTTCTGCCCGCCGGAGAGCTCGTGCGGGTAGCGGTCGTAGTCGGAGGCCTCCAGGCCGACTCGTTCGAGCAGGTTCTCGACGACGCGCCGACGCGCCGCCCTGTCGTCGATGCCGTGCAACAGGAGCGGCTCCCCGGCGGCGGCGCCGACGGACATCCGCGGGTCGAAGCTGGAGGTGGGGTCCTGGAAGATCATCTGTGCCCGGCGGCGGAACTTGCGTAGTTCCTGCTTGTCGTACCCGCGGACGTTCTCGCCGTCGAAGACGATCTCGCCGCCGGTCGGCTCCTCCAGGCGGAGCAGACTCGTCGCGGCCGTCGACTTGCCACAGCCGGACTCGCCGACGATGCCGAGCGTCTCGCCGGGGTAGACGTCGAAGCTGATGCCGTCGACCGCCCGGATGCGGCCGACCTCGTTCTTCAACACGCCCTCGGTGATGGGGTAGTGCCGCTCCAGGTCCCTCACCCGCAGCAGCGGCTCGCCGCCGAACTCTCGGCCGGTCGCCCCGCTCGTCGCCCGTCCGGTGCGCTCACTCATCGGGATACCCCCCGTCGGAGTAGACGTTCGAGCCCTGTCCGTCGGCGTCGCCCTGCAGCGGCGACGGGTCAGCGCCGGGTGCGTAGTAGACACACGAGACGCGGTGGTCGGTGCCGTCGAGCTCGTGCAGTGGGGGCTGTTCCCCCTGGCGACACTCCTCGCGGACGTAGTCACATCGGTCGGCGAACCGACAGCCGTCGGGCGGGTCGAGTGGGCTCGGCAGGCTCCCGCCGATCCGGCCCATCAGATCGCCGTGACCCGGGAGACAGTTCAGCAGTGCCTTCGTGTACGGGTGCGAGGGGTTCTCGAAGATGCTGTAGACGTCGCCCTTCTCCATCACCTTGCCGGCGTACATGACGACCACGCGGTCGGCGATCTCGGCGACGACGCCCAGGTCGTGGGTGATGAAGAGGACGGACATGCCGTAGTCCTCCTGGATCTCCCGTATCAGGTCGAGGATCTGTGCCTGGATGGTGACGTCGAGCGCCGTGGTGGGCTCGTCGGCGATGAGCAGGTCGGGCTCGGAGGCCAGCGCCATCGCGATGATCACCCGCTGTTTCTGCCCGCCGGAGAGCTCGTGTGGGTACTCGTCGACGGCGGTGCCGGGGTTGGGCAGTCCGACGCGGTCGAGCAGTTCGACGGCGCGCTCGCGGGCCTCCCGGTCGGACTTCTCCGAGTGCATCTGGACGGCCTCGACGATCTGCCAGCCGACCGTGTAGACGGGGTTGAGCGCTCCCTGTGGGTTCTGGAAGATGTTACTGATGCGGCGTCCGCGGACCTGCCGGAGCTGTTTCTCGCTCATCGAGTAGATGTCGGTGCCGTCGAAGCGGACTGCGTCGGCGTCGATGCGGCCCGGCGGCATTCGGATGAGCTTGGTCACCGACTCGCTGGCGACGGTCTTGCCGGAGCCGGACTCGCCGACGATACAGACGGTCTCGTCCCGGCCGACGGAGAAGTCCACCCCGTCGACCGCGTGGACGGTCCCCTCGTCCGTATCGAACTGCGTTCTGAGGTTCTCGACTTCGAGTAGTTCGTCAGCCATTGTCACTCCTGTGTCGTCTGTCGCGGGTCGAGGGCGTCACGGAGCGCGTCCCCGATGAAGTTGAAGGCGAGGATTGTGAAAAACAGGAACACGCCCGGCACGGTGGAGATCCACCACGCGAAGCTCAGGTCCGAGCGACCGGCGGAGATCACCTGGCCCCACGACGGGATCGAGGGGTCTCCGAGCTGGAGGAAGGCCAGCCCCGCCTCGTACAGCAGCAGTGACGGGATGAGCAGCGTGACTGCCGTGATCACCGTACTGGAGACGTTCGGCAGGATGTGCCGCCAGATGACGTAGAGGTTCGGGGCGCCGGCGCTCTGTGCGGCGGTGATGTACTCCTCCTCGGTGCGCTGGAGCGCCTCCGAGCGCACCAGCCGGGCGATCAGGCCCCAGCTGGTGACCCCGAACACGAGGATGAACATGAAGAGGCTCTGCCCGAACAGGTAGATCAGAAGCAGGTACAGCAGGAAGGTGGGGAAGGTGAGCTGGATGTCGACGTACCGCATCAGGACCTCGTCGGCCAGACCGCCGACGTAGGCGGCGACGGCGCCGACGATCGTCCCGATGGTGATGATGATCAGCCCGGTGATCAGGCCGATCTGCATGCTCACCGTCATCCCGTAGACGATCAGCCTGAAGATGTCCTTCCCGCGACCGGTGGTGCCGAGGGGGTGCTGGAACGTGCCGAAGCAGCGCCCGTTCGCCGCCTCGCCGACGCACTGGATCGGGTAGTTGTTCGAGACGCTAGTGAACACCGGCGGCTGGTACCCAAGCTCCAGGGCGATCTCGGGCTTCGGGAGCAGGAGCGGTCCGACCAGCCCGGTGCCGAAGACGAACAGGAGGAACCCGCCCGAGAACACTGCCGCACGGTTCTTACGGAACTCCCGCCAGTAGTAGCGGGTCATTCGCGGGTTCTCGTACAGCGGCAACAGGACGTAGAAGAAGATCACCGCGAGGGTGACCATGAACATCCAGTCGACCTGCGAGACGTCCCACTCGATCACGGGGACCGTCGGCTTGCGCTTGCGGACGAGGTAGTAGTCGTAGAGGAAGAAGACGCAGACGGCCGCCAGCGTGAGCAGCAGTCCGAACGCCTTCCGGGAGACGGCCGAGAGTCCGCCCCGCATCTCGGTCGCCTGCCAGTCGATGTCCTCGAACCGTTCGATCCGGTCTGGGTCTGTGTCCGTCGCCATCCTTACTCCCTCGAGTCGTAGCTGATCCGCGGGTCGAGCACGGTGTAGCTGATGTCCTGTAGCAGATTCCCGAACACCGCTATCATGACGCCGACGAGCGTCGTCGACAGCACCAGCGGCGTGTCCTGCTGGAGGATCGCGTTGAACGTGAGCCGTCCCAGCCCAGGGATCGAGAACACCACCTCGACGAGCAGCGACGAGGCGATGAACAGCCCCAGCAGGTCCGAGATGAGGATCGTCATCAGCGGCACCGCCGCCGGGCGGAAGATGTGCCGGGTGATCACCCGGTAGCTGCTGACGCCTTTGGCCTTGGCGGTCTTGAGGAACTCCGCCTCGACGTACTCCAGGGCTTCGGCGCGGGAGTACCGCATCAGCCCCGTCGTCTGAGCGGTGACGAGCACGATCACCGGCAGTATCAGCTGTTTCAGCATCTCGAAGCTGAGCCACGGCACGTCGGGCTGGAATATGATCGGCACCCAGCCCAGCCACGCGCCGAAGATCACCAGCAGGATGATGCCGAACCAGAAGTTCGGGATCGCGTACCCGAAGAACGCGAAGAACGTGGCGGCGTAGTCGAAGCGGGAGTACTGGTTCGTCGCCGAGTACAGCCCGATGCTCACGCCGATGATCACCGAGAGGATCGTCGTCGGAACGGAGTACAGCGCCGTGTACGGCAGCGCGTTCAGTATCCGTTCGGTCACGAGCTGTCCGCCGCCCGACTGGGAGTAGCCCCAGTTGAGCGTGAACATGTTGATCATGTACTCGGTGTACCGTTCCCACAGCGGCTGGTTCGTGCCGAGTCGCTGACGGGCGGCCTCGCGGGCCTCCTCCGCGCTCGTCCCGGGGTTCTGTGCGGCCTCGAACGCGAACTGTGACACCTGCGCGTTCGGCGAGGCCGCGAGCAGCAGGAAGGTGATCGAGACGATAATGAAGGTCGCGAACACCGTCCACAGCAGGCGTTGTGCTACGTACGTCTTGAATGACATTTCCTTCGTGTTCCGTGGGTGGTGCGGAAGGTGAGTAGCGAGCGTGCGACCTCAGCGAGAGCGCAGGTGACCCTCGCTCTCGTCGTCCTTGAAGTACGTCACGGCGTCGTAGTTGCTACTGAACGGCTTCGTCGGACCCTGGTAGCTGGTGGTGTAGCCGATCGTGTCGTCTTCCATCGCCAGGAAGCCAAAGGGCTGCTCGCGGGCGATCAGCCGGAACGCCTCGGCGAGTTCGGTGCGACGCTCCTCGACGTCAGCGGTCTGGGCGGCCCGCTCGTACGCGGACCTGATCTGGTTCTCGCCGAGACCGTCCTCCTGGATGTCGTCGCTGGCGACGTAGCCGTAGTAGTTGATCGAGCCGTCCTCGTACATGAACACGTCACTGTCGCCCGGCGTGAGCGGGTAGGTGTTGAACCCGTAGATGAGCGACAGGTCCCAGGACTCCTGTGGCGTGGCGACGTCACGCGGCCCGGGATTGAACGGCCCGCCTTCCCAGTCCTCCGGCACCTCGCCGTCGGTCTGGGACGGGACGGCGTACTGCTGGACGAAGGCGCCGCCGCGGACCGTCTGGATGTTGAACTCGATGCCGGCACGCTCGCTCCACTGACGGGAGAGCTCCTCGGCGATCGTCGTCTCGATCGGCTGGCCGGCCTGTGCGATGAGCGAGAGCTGTGCGGGCTCGTCGAACTCCGTGTTGATCAGCGTCTCGCCGTCGTACTCGTAGGTGTAATCGCCCTTCGAGAGCCCCTCCTCGATGCGCTGGCGGGCCCATCTCGCCGTCCTCGGAGAACGCGTTGTTCGGGTCGCCCCACTGGAAGTCCGCGACCGCCTCCTCGTCGGGATACCAGCGCGACCACTGGGGCTGCATCGTGTACGCCGGCAGCGCGAAGCCGCGGAACACGTTCGCCGCGAAGGTCTCCTTGTCGATGGCCATCATCATCCCTTGGCGGACCTCGCGCTCGCGAGCCGGCAGGAAGCCGTTCGCACGCATGTTCCACATCACCGGCGTGACGTACGGCTGCCGCTCTTCCTGGACGTAAACGCCGCCGACCTCCTCTCTGAACTCCGCCACCCGCTCCGGCGGGACGGCCGCGGTGTCGATCTCGCCGTTGCGCAGCGCCTGCAGTCGGGCGGCCTCCTCCGGGACGACCTGGCTGTCGATCTGATCGAAGTACGGTGCGTCCTCGAACCGTCGCGGGAGGTCGATCCCGTTCTCCAGCTGGCCGCCCTCGCCGCGGGCGGCCGCCGCCAGGTAGTAGTCGTCGTCGCGCGTGGCGACCCAGCGGCTCCCCTGCTCCCAGCTGTCGCGGTCGTACGGACCGAGATTGCCGGTCCACTCCAGCGAGGGGATCGTCTCGTCGTTCTGCGCCCGCGGGGCGGGGTACAGCGCCGACGCCGTCGGGCGGAACGGGAACGCCGGGTCGGGATCGTCGAGGGTGAGCCGGAACGTGAGGTCGCCGGTCTCCTCGATCGTGATCGAACTCCAGGTGCCGGAGTCGGGGTAGGCGGTCCAGTTCGTGACGCCGCCGTCGACGCCGGTCTCCTCCGCGGAGAAGTCGGCCTGGTAGACGTTCTGGATGCGGTACACGAAGTCGCTGGCGGTCACGCTGCCGTACTCGGAGGAGTACTCCAGGTTGTCACGCAGCGTGATGTCGTACGTCGAGGCGTCCACCTGTTCGAGGTTGCCGAGCAGTGGGAACACCTCGAACCCCTCGCCGGACTGGTTCGGGCGGATCGTGTACAGCGAGTCCATCGTGTCGCTGATGAGGTCGTCGGCGCCGTCCTCTTGGTTGTACACGAAGTTCAGGTTCGACGCCTCGCTCGAGCGGGCCCCTCTGAACGACCCGCTCGGCTCGGGCAGCTCTTCCGGCGGTGTCGTGCTCGTGGTGGCCGTGGTGGTCGTGCCACCGTCGCTGCCGTCGTCACCACCGTCACCACCGTCGCCGCCGTCGCCGGCACAGCCGGCGAGGCCTCCGGCGGCACCGATACCAAGGACCGCCAGAAACCGGCGGCGGTCGGCGAGAACGTCACTACTCGGCGTCACTGAACCGTCTCGAGAGTCGTCCGGCATGAAACCTGTTACCACAACCCCCATACAAGAAAGTTGCGTGATTGGTCCGATAGGATCGGCGTCATGTCGATTGACTGTCACGACGCCGGAACGCCGCGACGGGCCAGCCGTGACCCGGCTCCGCGCCGCGGACCAGTCCGGTCACCACGACGAAGGCGAACAGCCCCAGAGCGTCCGCCGCCACGTCTCGACTGGGGGCGAGAACCGCAATAAGACGGTCGGTTCGAGCGGGTACAAGAGCCCCCACGGTACTGCGGGTCCGGAGTCGCCGGCGGGACGCCGCCGCGGGCTGGCGAGAGAGAAACGTTGAACCGTCGGGGCGGTGACCCGCAGGGCATGGACCCCGACAGCATCGAGACGGTCGCGGTGACGGGAGCGGGGACGATGGGACACGGTATCGCCGAGGTCGCCGCCCTCGCGGGCTACGAGGTGCGACTGCGAGACGTCGAGAGAGAGCTCGTCCGGGACGGCTACGAGCGGATCGAGTGGAGCCTGGAGAAGCTGGCCGAGAAAGGGCGCGTCGACGACGCCGAACGCGACGCCGCACTGGACCGGATCACGCCCGTGGTCGACGTCGTCGAGGCCGTCGAGGGCGCCGACCTGGTGATCGAGGCCGTCGTCGAGGACGCCGACGTCAAGCGGCAGGTGTACGCCGACGTCTGCGAACACCTCGACGACGAGGCGCTCGTGGCGACGAACACGTCGAGCCTGTCGGTCACCGACCTCGCCGAGTCCACCGACCGCCCGGAGCAGTTCTGTGGACTACACTTCTTCAATCCGGCCGTGCGGATGGAGTTGGTCGAGGTGGTCGCCGGCGAGCACACGAGCGCGGCGACGCTCGAGACGGCCGAGGCCGTCGCCGAGTCACTCGACAAGACGCCCGTCCGCGTCCGGAAGGACACGCCGGGCTTCGTCGTCAACCGGGTGCTCGTTCCGCTGATGAACGAGGCCGCCTGGCTCGTCCACGACGGGGCCGCCGACGTCGAAACCGTCGACTCGACGGCCGCGTACGGGATCGGCCTGCCGATGGGGGCACTCGAACTCGCCGACATGGTCGGCGTCGACGTCACCCTGGCCGTCCTCGAACGGATGCGGGCGGGACTCGGCGCGGCCTACGAGCCCTGCCCGCTCGTCCGGGAGACGGTCGAGGACGGGAACCTCGGCCGCAAGTCCGGTCAGGGCTTCTACGACTACGACGACGGCGACCCCGCCGTGCCGGCCGACGCCGTCGACGAGAGCGTCGAGCGCCGCCTGCTCGGCGTGATGGCCGACGAGACGGCCAGGCTACTGGCGGCCGACGTCGCCGACGCCGGAGACGTCGACCGGGCGGTCGAACTCGGCGGCGGCTTCCCCGACGGTCCCGCGAAACTCGCCGACGAACACGGCGTCGGCGACCTCGTCGACGCCCTCGAGACGGCACACGAGGCCACCGGTCACGACCGCTACGCCGTCAGTGACCACCTCCGCTCGGTCGCCGAGCGCGGCGGCTTCCACGCCGACGACGCCGACGGGACGGAGTACGACACGCTCGCTGTCGAGGTCGACGCCGAGGCCGGGGTGGGCCACCTCACGCTCGATCGCACCCACCGGATGAACTCGATCAGCGTCGCGTTGCTCGACGAGCTCGACGCCGCGATCGACCGGCTGGCCGAGGACGACCGCGTACGGGCGGTGCTGGTCCGCGGCGCCGGCGACCGGGCGTTCTCGGCGGGAGCGGACGTCACCGCGCTCGTCGACGCCGAGCCGGTCGAGGCCGTCGAGCTGTCGCGGAAGGGCCAGCGCGTCTTCGGCGAGTTCCGCGAGATCGACGAGCCCGTGATCGCGGCGATCGACGGCTTCTGTCTCGGGGGCGGGATGGAGCTCGCCACCTGCGCGGACCTCCGCGTGGCGACGCCGCGCTCGCGGTTCGGCCAGACAGAGCACACGCTCGGGCTCCTGCCGGGCTGGGGCGGAACGCAGCGGTTACAGCGGCTCGTCGGCGAGGCGCGCGCGAAGGAGATCGTCTTCACCGCCGAGCGGTTCGACGCCGAGCGGATGCGGGAGTACGGCTTCCTCGCGGAGGTGGTCGACGCCGACGCGGTCGACGACCGCGCCGCCGAGATGGCCGCGGACCTCGCTGCCGGTCCGCCGGTCGCACAGCGGTACACGAAGCGGGCGATGCACCGCGGCCAGGAGGACGCGGCGGCCGGCCTCGAACTGGAGGCACAGGCCTTCGGCCACGTCGTCGGCACGGAAGACGTGACCGAGGGCGTCTCGGCGTTCATGGACGACCGCGAGCCGGAGTTCGAGGGGCGGTAGACGTCGCCGTCGTCCGGGACGACACGGGGATCGTCCTCGGAAAGCGTCGCGTGGGTGTCCCGACAGACGGTGGTGTCGTCGGTGTCCGGCGTGAGTGTTCCGCCGTCGTCGGGTCTTCGAGAGTCGAGCGCCCGTTCGGCCGGAGAGGTCAGCTGATGAACTCGTTGTTGCGCCAGTCGACGCCGTTGCTGCCCTGGCCGCTGTCCGGGGGTTCGACGACTTCGACGGAGGCCGGCTGGTCCTCGCCGTCGACAATGCGGGTGGCGCGGAGTTCGCCGTCGGCCTCGGTGATGGCGGTGAGCGTGCCCTTCTCCGAGCGGCGGGCGATCTCGACGAGCACCTCGAACATCGCGTACTGCAGCGCCGAGTTCTGGAGAACGGTCTCGCGGTCGCCCTTGAAGGCGGCGTACTCGACGAGTTCCGACTCGGGTTCCTCGTCCTCGTCCATCCCCCACTGAGGACCGCCGCGTCGGTTGGGCTCGGCGCCGTCCTCGTAGACGCGGTTCTCTGTTACCGACGCCTTCAGCTGTGCGGTAGGGGTGTACTTGCTGATCGAGGAGTCGGTGGTGACGGCCTGGAAGATGAGAGTGTTGTTCCGCCGAGTGATCTCGACCTCGTCGATCTCGTCCGGTAGGTCCGGGTCCTCGAAGAACTCGTAGACGTCCTCCAGTGGCAGTTCGAGCGTCGAGTGGAGCCGATATACGTGGCTGGATACTTCCTCTGACATGGTGATCGACGGGGAGTCTGACCGGACGCCCTTCACCCGCTACTACGCGGGCGGTCTTTAAATCACCTGCCCTTTCGTTCACTCCCGCCGTCGAAAGTCGCAGTCACAGTCACGCAGGACCTCGGTCGCCGTCGCCGCGCTCGGCGTCGCCGACCTCTGTCGCGTCACGGGTCGACGGTGGACGGCTCGGGACGGTCGCGCCGCAGTGGGGCGGTCAGTCGCCGACGCGGATCACCTGCAGCAACGATCGTACGGGGACACCGTCGACGGCGTCGAGACCGCGCTTGTCCGCGAGCACGCCGCAGACGACCGGCTCGCCGCCCGCGGCCGCGACCGCCCGGACCGCCTCGGTCATCGTCGTGCCGCTGGTGACGGTGTCGTCGACGACGTAGCACGATCGACCCTCGACCGTCGCGAAGTTGCGCGAGAAGATACCCTCCTCGTCCAGGTCGCCCTCCTCCCAGCGGTGCTTGCTCGGCGCGTACGTCGCCAGGTCGGTCCCCAGCTCGCGGGCCACCACCGTCGCCAGCGGTACGCCCGCCTTCTCGACGCCGACGGTCACCGGCGTCCCGCCGGCGTCGCCGCCGTCACCGTCACCGCTACGATCGGTCGCCCTTTCGTGCTCCGCGAGCGCGCCCGCGAGTGCCGCCCCCACCGACGACAGCCGGTCGCCGTCCTCGCCGACGGTCGACCAGTCGACGTGGATGTCGTCCGTCCCGCTCGTCGCCTCGCCGGCGTCGGCACTCCCCTCCGCGTCGCCGCGCTCGACGAGCCAGGCCGCCGTCTCGCGGGAAACGTTCAATTCGTCGGCGATCTCACCGCGCGAGAGCCCCTGTTCGGTCAGCTCGCCCGCGCTCTCGGTGAGGTCCTCGACGTCCTTCATGCGCGACGCTTCGCTTCCCGTCCGCATAGTGGTGTCGTCCCCCGTGGCGACCGTCGGGCGGTCGGGACGGGTCGGTCCGTCGGCTTTTCGATCGCTCGCCCCGGACCGGAGACGACGGACAGGAGCGACGTCGCTCGGGATCACGGTCGCGGGACTCGCGTCGCTGGTGTACGGCGAGCTCGCTCGCACCCGGACGTTCGTCTTCGTTTTCGTCTTCGTCTTCGTCGGCAGCGCCCTGGTGGTGCTCGCGGTCGCGCTGCTCGCCGGGACCGTCGCCGGACTGGACGAGCCGGACGGCCACGGCGACCCACGCTGGTCCGACGGCTCGACGCTCCGTCGGTGCCGCCCGACCCGTGATACCGCCGAGAGCCGTCGGGCGAACGGGTCGACGGCGGCGTGACGCCGCGAGAACCCCGCCGGTCAGTCGTCCGCCGTCGTCGGGCCGGCGTCCGTGTCGCCGTCCTCGGCGTCCGCCTCTCCCGAGACGTCACCCTCGATGCTCGGCGGATACGTCCCGCGGTCGAGCACGAGGTCGGACTGCGGGCGGGCCATGCAGGTCAGCGCGTAGTCCTCGCCCTCCTCGTCGGTCAGCCCGCGGGCGGCGGGCTGTGTGACCTCACCTTCGACGATCTCGGCGCTGCAGGCCAGACACATGCCGACGCGACAGGAGTACTCCTGGGCGATCCCCTCGTCGACGCAGCGCCGGAGGATCGTCTCCCGCTCGGAGACCTCGACGGTCTCTCCCATCCCCTCGAACTCGACGGTGTGCTCGGTCATATCATCGTCCAGGGAAGACCGGGATATAATGCTTTTCGAGTCGTTCCCAGCGACAGCCCCCCGATTTTTGTTGCCGGAGCGGAAAGCGTGTGTATGGCCGACTACTCGCGACTACCGTCGAAACTGCGACGCCGCGTCGAGGGCCTTCTCGACACGAGCGACAACGCCGACCTGGAACGAGCACACGCGGAGCTGAAGAGTAGCCTGCACGACGTCGAGAGCGCCGTCGAGGACGTCGCCAGCGAGCGCACGCGGCTGACGAGCCACATCGACGAGCTGCGCGACGACATCGAGAAACACAACGACCAGGCACGACGGGCCGTAAAGCGCGACCGCGACGACCTCGCGCGCAGGGCCCTGGAGAAAAAACAGAAGAAAGTCGAGCGGATCGACCGCCTGGAGGACGAGCTCGACCAGCTCCGGGCGGCGGAGGACGAGCTGCTCGCCCGTCGGGACGACCTCGCTGAGCGCGTCGAGGAGTTCCGCACCGAGAAGGAACGCATCAAGGCCCAGCGGAAGGTCGCCGAGGCCGAGGCCAGCGTGAAGGAGGCCACCGCCGACGCCGACACCGCCGTCGAGAGCCGCGTCGGTGACGCGGTCGACGACGTCGAACAGGCCGAGGCCCGCGCCGCCGCGATGGACGAACTCCGCGAGGAGGGCGTCTACGACGACCCCCTGGAGGACGACCTCGACCGCGAGCTCGACCGGATGGAGACCGACCGCTCCGTGGAGAACGAACTGGAGACGCTGCGTCGGCGGGCCGAGGGGGACAGCGAGAACGAGAACGAGGACGAGGACGAAAACCAGAACGACACCGCTTGACACCCTCCCCGCCCTAAAGGGTGAGGATCCCCCAAAGGGGAGTTCGAGATTGCGCGTTTCCTCGGTTCTCAAGGGCGCTCTCGCGTGGAACGTCGGCGGTGGCCTCCCGATCATGACCGAGGGAGTACGTTACAATGTCATCAGAAATCTCTGATTTCTGATTGGCTCGAAAATCGCCACGCGATTTTCGAACGCGTATAGCCGTCTCAAAGCGGCCTTCCGTCCCGGGCGCGCCGGGCGTTTCAACGCGACGAATACCGTTCGTCCCTCCACGACGGGGGTATTCAGCCCGCACGGTACCGCCGTTCGCGTCCGACCTATAGGCCGGGACGTGGCGGAGTGGTTCGGAGTCGACTCCGGATTTCTAACCGCGAGAGAAGTCAGAGCGAAGCTCTGGTGCGGCCGAAGACCGCGTTTCTCGACGTGGGGACTCCGGTAGGTTACTGTATGAGTTCGAGTGACACGAGCGTGCCGGATTCATCCCCGCGGTAAACGGCGGGGCTTTCTCCTCGAACTTCCGTAACCCCCGCGAGACTCCAGAGGACGTTTAGTTCGCGCGCCACGACGTCCGGGCAGTGACACGGACGCCGCTCCCCGCCCGGTCGGAACGCCTCGGCGCCGAGTCGCTGGACTCGCTCGCGCTCTCCTCGCCGGCGTCGTGGCCGGCGGCCGTTCTGCCGGGCGGACTGACGCCCTCGGACGCGCTGGCGTGGACGGCAATTCTCGCCTTTCTCGCGGGGGCGGCACTGCTCGCGTTCGACCGCGAGCGGGCGGGTCGCGGGACCACGGCGGCCGCGTGGGTCGTCTTTGCGGGCTTCTGGCTGTCGGTGTTTCCAGTCTTCGCCTTCGAGATGCACTCGATCGTCGAGGGGGTCGGCAGTCTCGTCGCCGTGCCGCTGTGTCTGCACGCCGCGGCGCTGACCGCCCGGGACGCGCCCGCGACGCCGGACCTGCTGACACTGTCGCGGGCGGTCGCACTGATGGGACTGCTCTACCTGCCCGTCGAGACGGTGCCGGTGGTCCGCCGGACGCTCGTCGAGACCGTCGCCGTCCAGGCGCACGCGCTGATGACCGTCGCCGGCTACGAGCCGGTGTTCACCGCGGGACCCGAGTACGGCTACCGGAGTCGCTTCGTCTTCCCGGTCGGCGAGACACACTACAGCACGTACATCGTCACCGCCTGCACGGGGATCGGCTCGATCGCCGTCTTCGGCGGGCTGGTCGCCGCCGTGCGCGCGCCACTGCGCCGGAGACTCGCGGCGGCCGCCGGCGCGGTGGCCGTCGTCTGGGTGCTGAACGTACTGCGCAACGCCTTCATCTCGGTCGCCTACGGCCACCAGTGGTTCCGGGTGGACCCGCTGGTGGCCGCGGCGACCGCCCTCACCGGCGAGTCCGCCGGCTACGCCTCCTTCTTCGTCGCCGACCGCGTGCTCGCACAGGGGCTGGCCGTCGTCGCGCTCGTCGGCATCACCGTCGGCGTACTCCGCGTCGTCCCGGAGCTGCTGTCGACGGTGGAGGGCGCACTGTACGTCGCCACCCGTCGCCGGACGGACCTCGGAGAGACACTCGGCATCGACGGCCCCGATCCCGACGCCGTCGCCGACGGCGGCCGGACGGCCCGCGACGCGGACGACCCGGAGTCGGACGAGGACGGGCGGTCGGGCGGTGGTCGCGAGTGAGCGCCGACACGGCACCGCCGGGGGTCGCGTACCGCGCCAGGGGTGTCCACGTAGAGCGGGCGGACGCGCTGGTCGTCGCCGACCTGCACGTCGGCCGCGACCGCGCCTCGAACGTCGAGCTGCCGATGGGCGAACGCGCCGGTCTCACCGAGCGACTCGGCGCGCTCGTCGAGCGGTTCGACCCCGCGGAGGTGGTGCTCGCGGGCGACGTGTTGCACGCCTACTCGTCGGTGCCCGACGGCGTCGAGACGACGCTGTCGGCGCTGCGCGGCGTCGCCGGCCGGGTCGACGCCGACCTGGTCGCCGTCCGGGGGAACCACGACGGCCTGCTGCCCTCGCTGTTCGAGCCGACCCACGACGCCTACCGGCTGGCCGACGGCACGCTCGTCGTCCACGGTCACGAGCGCCCGCCCGAGCCCGCGCCGCGATACGTCGCCGGCCACGACCACCCTACCCTGGAGATCGACGGCCAGCGCCGTCCCGTCTGTCTGTTCGGCGAGGGCGCGCTCCCGCTCTCGGAGCAGGGGGAGTCCGACGAGACGACCGCCGACGTGGACGGAGACGCCGACGTCGGCGGGCACGAGTACCACGGCGACGTCGGCGGGGCGGCGGACGTGTTGCTCCTGCCGGCGTTCAGCCGACTCGCGGCCGGCGTGGTCTGTAACGGCGCGAGTGCACGCGACCTGCAGACGCCGCTGGTGCGCGACCTTGACCGCTTCCGGCCGGCGGTGTACGACGAGGGCGACGAGGAGACGCTGTGGTTCCCCCCGCTCGGGGAGTTCCGGCGACTGCTGTGAACTACCCCGCCCTACTCCACTCGCGCTTGCGCGCTCGCTTCGTTGAGGGCGGGGCTTCCCTGTTCAGTGACGCGACTTGCAGGAACCGTAGAAACGTCGGTTCCCGTAGCGGTCGCAGTCTCCGAGGGCGTTATTTCGGAGTGAACCACTCCTACGTCGGCAAGGCCGCGAGAAAGGATATTGACGGCGGCGTTCGCGTCCCGGTCGGCGGTGAATCCACACGCCGGGCAGGAGTGCTCGCGCACCCACAGCGGCTTGTCCGTCGAGACGCCGCAGGACGCGCACTCTTTGGTCGTCCCAGCGGGTTCGACCGCGACAAAGTGCGTCCCCTCCCGCTCGCACTTGTATTCGAGCAACGAGAGGAACGTTCCCCACGCGGCAGACGCGGTGTTGCGGCTGTTCGACGGCCATTCCATCATCCCTGTCACGTTCAGGTCTTCGACCGCCACAAGGTCGTACTCGCGGGCGTAGTACGCCGAAACACGGTGGAGGAAGTCGCGGCGCTTTCGCTTCAGGTCAGCGTAGCGTTCAGCGACTGTCCGGCGTTGCCGTTCCCAGTTGGCCGACCCGTGTTCCTTCCGCGAAAGCTTCCGGCGTTCGCGGTCGAGGCGGTTGCGTTCGTCGGCGAGGTCAAGCGACCCGAGCGCGAAACCGTCGGTATCGTGAGCGAACTTCAGGATACCCACGTCAACGCCGACGCACCGTTCCGGTTCGTCGGGCTTCGTGGGGGGTTCGCGGTCCACTTCGACGCCGAAGGTGGCGTACCACTCGCCCGTGGGTTCCTGCTTCCACCGTGACCTGCTTGAGTCGTCCGTCGTCGGGTATCTCACGGTGGAGTGTGATGGGAATGTCACCGATTTTCGAGAGGTGGAGCACAGTGCGACCGCCCTTCTTGTCGAGCTTGAAGCCGCGTTGGCTGTACGTGAACGACTGGAACTCTCGCGGTGGCTTCCAGTTGAGGCTCCCGACGCGGTAGCCTTCCTCTTTCAGTCGTTTCAGCGACGAGAGGTTGTCGTAGAGGCGTTCGACCACGACCTGCAACGTGCGCGAATACACGTCGGCGAGGTCCGTCCACCACTGCTTGAGGTCGGGCAGTTCCGACCGGAGCGTGGTCATGGCAGGTGTCTCATCGTGCTGATTCAACCGAAACAGAAAATGGTTGTACACTTGCCGGCAGGTATCGACGGTCCACAACAGTTCTTTGCGGTGAGCTTCGGTGGGCTTGAGCCGATACCTCTAAGCGTAGTACACGGCGTATCGGTGTTAGGGATAGCGATTAGTAATCCTCTCGCTTCGGACGGAAGGTCAGATGATGACGGGCGCTGTATCCCTTCCCTACCGCTCACCCCTTCGGGGTTCGTGCTTGAGGAAGGGGGATTAGCGCCCTGCGGGGTTTGCTAAGCGAGGTCGGCGTCGGCGAGCGCGGCGCGGGCGGCGTCGCGGCCGCTCTCCATCGCGCCGTCGATCGAGGACCAGCGCGTGTAGTCGCCGGCGAGGTAGACCGGTCCGACGGGGTCGCGGGCGTCGGGCAGCGACTCGTGGACGCCCGGCGGCTGGTCGAACTGCGCGAACGGCACCCGGGCGGTGTGGAGGCGCTCGAACCCGGACAGCGACCGCTCGGGGAACCACGAGCCGAGCGCCGTCCGAGTCTCCGCGGCGAGTGTCTCCCTGTCGGCGTCGGGCCGGCCGAGGAAGGTGGCGCTCAGCAGCGTCCGCCCGTCGGGCGCGTACTCCGGCGCCGCGGCGGTGTGTGGGACGACCTGGTTGGGCCGGTCGTCGGCGGCGTTGAGCACGATCCGCGGGCCGACGCCCAGCTCGCGGTCCAGCGCGTAGTACTGGGTGACACAGCTTCGCCCGTCGGTGGGGACCGACTCGACGCCGGTGAGGTCGCGTGCCGTCGGCGGGTCGGTCGCGACGACGACGGCGTCGGCGACGAGCGTCTCGCCGCCGACCGCGAGTCGCACCTCCGTGTCGGCGGGGCGCTCGGTCACCGGCGGCGTGCCGCCGTCGGCCTCCACCCGGTCGGCGGCGCCCGCGACGGCCACCTCCGTCACCGTCGACCCCGTCTCGACGCCGGCGCCAGCCCGCTCCGCGTTGGCCCGTAGCTGGCGCGGAATCGCCTCCATCCCCTCGGCGGGGACGGCGGTCCGTCCCGAGGACAGTGCCTTGAACGTGTACTCGAAGACCCGGGAGGCCGTCGACAGCGAGCGGTCGAGGGTGATGCCGCCGTAGAACGGCGCCGCGAAGTTCTCGACGAACGTCTCGGAGAAGCCACGCCGGCGGAGGTACTCCCGGACCGTCGTCTCCCGCTCGCCGGGGATCGCCTCCCACGACCGCTTCGACAGTTTCCGGCGCAACAGCAGCGTGCGGAGCTTGTCCCGGACGGTCACCTCCGTGTTGAACGCTGACTCCGTCAGCGCCGTCGGGTCGCGGAACGGGTCCGACAGCACGGACCGCCGGCCGGGTCGCGCGATGCAGGCCCCCGGCGCGAACCGCCGTAGGTCGAGCGCCTCGACGTCGAGTTCCCGCCCGACGGCCGGGTAGCCGGTCAGGAGCACCTGGAAGCCGCGGTCGAAGGTGAAGCCGTCCTCGTGGCGGGTGCGCACGCGGCCGCCGACCGACGGCCGCCGTTCGAGCAGGGTCACCGCCACGTCCCGCTCGGCGAGGTGTCTGGCCGCCACGAGTCCCGCGAGCCCCCCGCCGACGACGACCGCACGCTCCATCGTCGCCGCGGAGTAGGGCGCGGGCGGGCAAAACACCTGCGTCGGCGCTGCCGTCGCTGTCGGCCGCCGACTCAGGACTCGTCTCCGTCCTCGCCGTCGAGCACCCGCGCGATCGGCTCCCGGAAGCGGAGCCCCTCGGGCAGCGCGTCGCGGGCGACCCAGCGCGCGCTGGCCGGCGCCGTGGCGGGGTCGAACTCGTCCGGCACCACGCCGTGGAACACCGCCTGGACGACCGGCGCGGCGACCCCGTCCTCGCGGCCGTAGTCGAACGACAGCCGCTCCAGAAGCACCAAGTCCGCGACCGTCGGGTCCGCGCCGACGGCCTCGACTGCACCCCGTCGGGCGGTCGTCTCGACGCCCTCCTCCGGATCGCCGCGCGCGCCGGGCGGCTCCCACCCCCGTTCGGTCTCGACTAGCAGGGCCCGCTCGCGGTCGGGGTCGGTCAGCAGCGTGACCGTCGCCCACGGCGGCAGGTCGTCGGGCGTCGTCGGGAACGCTCCCTCGCGCTCGACCGTGCGCTCGCGCTCGGGCGTCTCGCCGTACTCCAGCAGCAGCGAGCGGTGCACGTCGTCCGCCCGCAGCCGCAGTCGCCGCCTGACGTACTTCGGGTCCACGTCCCGTCTCTCGACCGGGCGGGCAAAACTCCCGCGTCGGGGGTTACGCGTGAGACCGCCAGTCGACCGGAGGGTTGCAGTCGAGAAACCGCCGATCGAGGAAACTGCCGATCGAGGAGGGTTCGCGCGCGAACGCCGTCTTTTACGTGCGAACACCGGTTTTCACGCGCACACGCGGACCTGCGAGTGCGGACGTGAATCTGTACTCGCAGGTCCGCGAGTTCGACGGGGGGCGGCCGACGGGCGGCTCAGAGCACGCCGACCAGAGAGAGCAGGCCGACGAACGCGTCGCCGTAGGTGAGTCCCACGAGGAGCCCGAGACAGAGCGGCACCATGAACGGTAATCCAGGTGAGACCCAGACGCGCTCGGCGTCGGCGACGAGCTCCAGGCCGTCCCGCAGGTCCGCGGCCGAGGTGCCGTAGGCGGTGCCCTCGACGTCCTCCAGAAAGGCCGCCGCTCCCCAGGGGTCGTCGTACGCTTCGGCGGTCTCGGACTCCCCGTCGCCGGCGCGTGCCGCGTCGCCCTCGGCGCCCGGGTCGCCGGCGTTGCCGCCGTCGGTCACGGCGCCGTCGCCGGGGTCGTCCGGCGAGCCGGGCAGCGACGCGGGGTCGCGGTGTCGCTCGGGGTCGGCGCGGAGGTCCGCGAGCGCGAGCCCCCGCCATCGGAGATACATCCGAAGGGCGTCGAGGTCGAGCCCGCGCCCGGCGGAGCCGTCGGCGCGTTCGAGCAGGCGGCCGTGCCGCTCGGGGAGCCGCTCGACGGCGACGGGTCTGCCGAGGAACATGATCGGCGAGCGGTCGCCGCGGACGGCGTTGCGGGCGACGAGGGCGAACGGGTAGACGGCGCCGGCGACGACGGCGTTCGTCAGGACGGTGAAGGCGAAGACGCCGGTCTGGGCCTCGACGACCGGCAGCGACCCGGGGACACCCAGTGACTGCGGCCGGGCGGTCGTCAGATACCGGGGGGCGGCGGGAAAGAGCAGCGCCAGCGTCATCACGGCCTTCGCGTCGGCACCGCCGAAGCCGGCGATCCGCCAGAACAGGTACGCCAACGGGACGACGAAGCCCAGCGAGAGACCGGCTCGGACGAGAAAGCGCGTTCGCGTCGCCGGGTCGCCGAGGGCGATCGCCGCCTCGACGACGAGCAGGGCGGCGCCGAGCGCGACCAGCGGGTACCAGGTCCGCCCGGGGACACGCCGGGTCCGCACGTCGCGGTAGGCGGCCCACACGAAGACGGGGACGACCACCAGTCGCAACGCGTCGGCCACCTGCCGTCCGGAGTCGACGGCGACGCCGATGTCCACCACGACTGCACGCACGGACGCCGGCCCCGATGTAGGTTCCGGTGGGGCCGCGGCGTCGCACGCGGCCGGGAGCCGCCGACCCGGACCGCACTCCGAGCCCGGACGGACGCCCCTCGGGCGCGACCGCCCGCGGGAGATTGAAAAGGATCGCCGGCGTAGACGGGGACGTGTACGAGACTCGGGACGTGCTCCCGATCGACGAGCTCCGGGGTGGGACCCAACTCCTCGGGGTGGGACCGCCGACGCTCGACCTGCAGGCGGTCGGCTACCGACTCCTGGCCGACGGGCTCGATCGTCGACGCCACGGGGCGGTCGAGCACGCCCGACACCGATTTCGGTGTGGAGACGGTGGCCTCGCCCGCCGACCTCACCGGGATCAGCGTCGGCGTCAGCGGCGCGTTGCGGGTGCTCGACGGGGCGCCGGTCGACCGGGTCCGGCTGTTGTTCGACTCGCTGTCCTCGATGGCGGTGTACGCCGACTTCGACCGCATCTTCCAGTTCGTCCACCAGCTCGGCGTGCAGACCGGCGAGGCGGACGGGCTCGGGCTCTCGCTGACGACGGCGGGCACCGAGGCCGGCCGGCTCGACCGGCTTCGGTCGCTCACCGACGGCACGCTGGAACTCCGCGAGGGCGCCGAAGGCGTGGAGTGGCGACTGGCTGGGGGCGCCGGCGGGCCGGGTCGCGGCGTCGAGGCGACGGGCGAGTGGTCGTCGGCGCCGGAGTACGTCGCCGACCCCGGAGCGGCGCCGGTCGTCGTCGACGACGGGGCGACCGTCGAGTCACAGGGGGAGCTGTCGACCGACGACCTGTCGTCACTACACGACCTCATCGAGCGGGTCGAGGCGATGGGCTACACGCTGACGGTCTGCAACCCCGGGAGCGAGTCGGAGCTGGACCTGCTCGCGGACCGCCTCGAACAGTACGGCGTCGAGGTCCGCACCGTGGAGCTGTCGACGGAGACGCCGACCGGCACCGCGATCCTCCATCGTGGCGAGGAGCCGCTGGCGATGAGTCCGGCCGACGAGCTGTACGACGCCGTCCAGTTCGAGGCGCCACAGGAGGCCGAGTCCGCCACCGAGCCCGCGGTGCTCGAACGCGCCCACCGGCGCCAGTACACGGTCGACAACGGCGGGAAGCTGCGGATGGTGCGGATCAGCCGGCTGGTCGAGCGCCGGGCGCTCGACGTCGGCCGGGGGACGCTCCACACCGGCTTCCAGCGGCTCGGCCGCGTCGACGACGAGCTCGGCACGCGGGAGCTGTACGAGCGGATCGCACACACGGACGTCGACGTGCACATGTACGGTCAGCCGGGCGAGGTGCCGAACGAGGAGTGGTACACGGTCCACGCCGGCGAGACGCCCGAACTGGCGGAGTCGTGGTTCGTCGTCTTCGACGGTGGCGGCCGCGAGGGGACGATGGGGGCGCTGGTGAGCGAGGAGACCGCCCCGGAGGAGTACAGCGGCTTCTGGACCTACAAGCCCGACCTCGTCAGGACCGTCGAGGACTACCTCAGCACGGCCTACAGCACCGCGTAGCCCGAGAGGCCCGCGGTCCCGGCCGGCTCACTCGGCGTCACCCGACGAAGTCGGGCTCGTCGTCGACGTGCGGGCCGCGGACCCCGCTCTCGTCACTCGCACGCTGCTGGTACGGTACGGTCCGGTCGGCGAACGGACAGGGAGATCGACACACCGCGTGGGGCCGACGGGCTCGCGCGTCGGCCGCGACCGGAGACGGCGGCGGTCGTGGCGCGGCGACTAGATGACGCGGTTCTGGAGGTAGTCCAGATGCTTCGCGTTGTAGACGATCTGCACCTCGTCGGCGGCGGGCGAGCCGATGCAGGTCAGCCGGACGTCCTTCTCCTCGACCTCCTCGGTCGAGAGGATCTGCTGCATGTCCATGTCGATCTCGCCCTCCGTGACGATGGCCGCACAGTTCGCACAGGCGCCCGCCCGGCAGGAGAAGGGCCAGTTGTACCCCTGGGCCTCGGCGGCCTCGAGGATGTACTCACCCTGGTTCACGTCGAGAGTGCCGTAGTCCTCGTCGCCCAGACCGGCGTCGGCGGCCTTCTCGAAGAGGTCGTCGTCGTCCATCGACCAGCCGTGGTCGTCGAGTACCTCGTAGTTCAAGTATTCTACTGCTGGCATCGTTTACGCTTGGGTCCGGAGAAGCTTGAACCCTGCTACTCGGGCGGACGGTCAGGGTCGATCCGCCGGGGTCCGCCCGGACGCCGACGCCGGTCAGGCGACCGGCGTGAACCGGAAGAACAGGAAGGCCGCGACTGTGGCGACGACCGGCACGACGTTCTGGAGGGCGATCACCCGCGCGGTCGTCGCGGGGTCGAACAGGTCCGCCGCGTCGGGGATGTCCTCGACGGCCTCCTCGCCGATCTCCGGTACGTCCCCGGGCGTCGGCCCGGCGCTCGTGGCCGTACCCGTGCCGCTCTCCGGCGGCGTGGAGCTGGACGGCCCGCCGGCGGTCGCGTCACCGGCGTCCGTCGGCGAGTCGTCGGCACCGTCCGGCACGTCCCCCATTGCGGCCGTCGGCGTGGGCGTGTCGACGTCGGGGGGGGCCTCGACGGAGACGCCGTCGGCCTCGCCGGCGGTGGGGACGCCCTCGCGCTCGGCGTCGGCGGCGAGTGCGCCGACGGTGACACGCTCCGGTCCCTCGCCGCCGACGGCGTCGGAGACGGTCGTCGTCCGGGTCGCCCGCCCCCAGCCGAGGCCGACGGTGCTCATCGTCGCCACGACCACGAAACTCGCCGGGATGCCGATCGCCGACAGCGCCGTGATGATGCTCGCACTGATCACCTCGACGACCAGTGCCGCCAGAAGTGGCAGTTCGGTGAGTTCGTTGCCCATCGTGTCGAGCGTGCGGCGGGCGATGGTGAACGCCCCGAGACCGATGGCGGCGCCGCCGAGCAGGATCCCCTCGTCCAGTGTCAGCGACTCGTTGCCGACCAGCGGGGCGACGGCGTTGGCGACGTTCGAGGCACCCGCGGAGAAGGCCATGTAGCAGCCCACCACCACGACGGCGACGGTGCCGACGAACTCCGCGCGGGTGGTGTTCGGGCCCAGTCCAGGGACCGGCACGGGCACCCCCCGGCGGCGACGCAGTGTCAGCAGCGACCCTTCGCTGCGGGAGACGGTGAACCGCTGCACCAGCGAGGGGTAGAGGTAGCGGCCGACGATACCGCTCACCCAGAAGGCGAGGACCGGCGCGACCAGCCACCAGACGACGATCTCGCCCATCACGTCCCACTGGAGCGTGTCGGTCGCGAGCCCCAGCCCCGCGATCGCGCCCACCGCCGTCATCGACGTGGAGGCGGGGACGCCGGCGACGTTCGACAGAAACAGCGCGAAGCCGACGAAAAAGAGCACGGCGATGCTCGCGGTCAGCGTGAACTGTGACTGGGGGACGACACGCCCGCCGAGCGTCTCGACGACGCGACGGCCGACGGTCCAGCCGCCGACGAGTGCGAACACCGACATCAGCGCCGCCGCCGCCAGCTTCGTGACGACGCCGCTGCCGACCGCCGGGCCGAAGGCGACCCCCGTCGAGGAGCCGCCGATATTGAACCCGACGAACATCGCGACCGCGACCCCGACGAGCAGCAGTGCCTCGACCACACACGAACTTCTATACACCCCGATTTAAACCGGACGGATCGCGGGCGGGCAACGGGACGGTCGCACACTCGCGGCCCGACGTGGGTCGTCGCCTACGGCGGGTTCTCCCAGTTGTCGTTGATCCACTGCTCGGCGGTGTTTGCCTCGTTCAGTCGGAGACTCTCTGCGATCGCCACCGCAGTTGGCTCGACTCTCTCTCGGCAGTCCTCGGGGATCGGCTCGGAGGTGTCCAGTTTAACAAACACGACGGTCCCGAAGTACAGTTTCGTGCCGTTAACCGCGTATGGAAGATTTGCGGTGACCTGGCGGGTTCTGTTCCTGTCGTTATCAACCACCCCCTTGACCTGCTCCGGCTCACCGTACACTGGCACCGTCTCGCCGTTGAACTCGATCTCCGACAGGACCGGGTCGTTTTCGCTCTCGGTCGGTTCGCCGTCTATCTGGTCCTCCGCGGACAGAATGCACCCCACGTCCACGCGCAGTCGACTCCGGTCGCGATCCACGTCGACCAGCGCCTCGTGCCTGCCCGAGAAAGACGGCTCGAACTCGTCGACGAGCGGCGACGGCGCGTCGAAGTTCGCGATCAGTTGCGTCTCACCGGCGTCGTAGGCGGCGTACTCCTCGGCCGTCAGGTCCGCACAGAGCGTCGCGACCGGGTCGCCCCCCTCGCCACTATCGCTGTCACCGCCGTCGCCACCACTGCCCCCGCCATCGACACCATCACCGTCGTCACCACCGCCGCCATCACCGCCGCCGGTACAGCCAGCCACGCCAGAGAGTGCTCCGGTGCCGACGGCACCGATGACTCGCCGCCGGGACAGCACGCGATTACTGCCAGGTCGTCGCTGCTCGTCGGCGTCTCTGTCAGATGTCACGACTGTCACTTACTTTACAAACATAATCAATCTAACGGCCACCCGTGTCCGCGAACGACGCGCTTACACGTTCACCCGGCCTACACGCTCCATGGCCCAGGTGTTCCCCGAGTTCGAGGTGGTGCCCGCGGTCGACGTCCAAGACGGCGAAGTCGTCCAGCTGGTCGGCGGCGAGCGCGACACCGGGACGACGTACGGTGACCCGGTCGAGGCGGCCGAGCGGTGGGTCGACGCCGGCGCCCGCACGCTCCACCTGGTGGACCTCGACGGCGCCTTCGAGGGCGAGCGTGCAAACGCCGACGCCGTCGCCGCGGTGGTCGACGCCGTCGGCGAGGGCGTCGCCGTGCAGGTCGGCGGCGGTGTCCGCACCGGGGAGGACGCCCGGTCGCTGCTGTCGGCCGGCGTCGACCGGGTGGTCCTCGGCACCGTCGCCGTCGAGGAGCCGGCGGTCGTCGAGCGACTCGCGGCCGACCACCCCGAGAGCGTGGTCGTCAGCCTCGACGCCAGCGGCGGCGAGGTCGTCGTCGAGGGGTGGACCGAGGGCACCGGCCTCGACCCGGCCGAGGCCGCCCGCCGGTACGCCGACCTCGGCGCCGCGGCGGTGCTGTTCACCGACGTCGACCGCGAGGGCCGACTGGAGGGGGTCCGCGTCGAGGCGGTCCGCCGCGTCGTCGCCGCCGCCGACGTACCCGTGGTCGCCAGCGGCGGCGTCGCCTCGGTCGCCGACGTGCGGACGCTCGCGGACGCGGGCGCCGCCGCCGTGGTCGTCGG
>PXSK01000025.1 GCA_003022865.1 Halobacteriales archaeon SW_5_70_135
GTCCCGAAGGCCCACCACGAGCGGCTGAACGACATGCCCGCCGCCCTCGCGGGCGAGGTGATGGAGACCCTGCACGCCGTCGTCCCCGCGGTCGAGGCGGCGGTCGACGCCGACGCGACCACCGTCGCGTTCAACAATGGCGAGAGCGCCGGCCAGGAGGTGCCCCACGTCCACGGCCACGTCGTCCCGCGTTCGCCTGACGACGGCGGCCGCCCGATACACGCGCTGTTCGCCGAGCGTCCGGCGACGGACGACGACGAACTGGCGGCGGTCGCCGCGAACGTGAGCGAACAGCTGTAGTGGACCGTCGTCTCGCGCCCGGACGAGCGGCCCGGCGCGCTCACCGTTCGTGATCCCGGGAGCCGTTCCGACCGCGGCGGTCCGGCGGCCTTGCCTGAGGGTTTTTGTTTCGGGACGCGTCATCCCGTCACGATGACAGACGACGCGAGCGCGACGACGGGGACGCCAGGGGGGACCGAGGCCGAGGCTGCGGGCGTGGTGGCACTCGTCGGCGCTGCCGGCGGCGCGGGGACGACGCGGCTCACCGTGGAGACCGGTGCGCTGCTCGCACGCGGCGGCGAGCGGGTCGCGGTCTTCGACGCCGCCTTCGACACGCAGGGGATGGTCGACCACGTCGAGGGGCGCGTCACGGCCGACGTCGTCGACCTGGTCACCGACGACGCCGTGGCGCCGGCCGACGCGATGGTCGAGCAGCCGACCGCCGGCGAGAGGGCGCTCCACCTCGCCCCGGCGCGAGCGCCGTTCGCCGGCGTCGCCCGCGGAAAGAGCGCCGACGCCGCCCGGCGATTCGAGTCGACGCTGCGGGCGGCCGCCGACCGCTTCGACCGCGTGCTCGTCGACACGCCGCCGCTGGGCGCGAACCAGGCCGTCGCCGCCGTCACGGCCGCCGACCGCACGGGGGTGGTCGCACCCGCGACTCCGCGGGGTGTCGACGCCCTCCAGCGCGTCCGCGGCCGGGTCGAGGACGTGGGTGCGACCGTCGATGCCGCGGTGGGCAACAGCCATGCGACGGGCGCCGCGAGCGAGGCGGCGTTCGACGTCGTCGTGCCCGGTCACGCGGAGACGGCTCCGTCGGCCGTCCCGGTCGTGGACGAGGAAAACGGCGCGTTCGCCGAGGCGATCGCGGCGGTCGCGCGGGCCGTCGTCGGCGTCGACCCGGACGTGGAGCTCGACGCCGGCGGCTTCCTCAGCCGGCTACAGTAGGTCGCCGGCGTCGGACATCGTCCCGCGGAGACGGTCACGTTTGCGGACGGCGGCGTCGCCGCGGTCCGCGAGCGCCCCTCGCACGCGCTCGCCGGCGCCGTCGAGCGGTTCGTGCGTCTCGACGAAGGCGGCGAGTGCGAAGGTGCGCTCGCCGGCGTCGGCCAATTCCCGTGCTTCGGCGTGTGAGAGGTGGCCGTCGACCCAGTCGCGGACGACCTCGCGACCGGCGGGACCGAGCGGAGAGACGCCCTCGAAGCCGAGCAGGTGGAGCGTCGTCGCGGCTTCGACGGGGACGACGCCGGCGGCCCGTCCGGCCTCCCCGACGCTGGCGCCGCCCACGTACGCCTCGACGACCGTCTCCGCCCGAGCGGCCGAGCAGGGAAGTTCGTCGGCGTAGTCCGCGAGCACGCGGGCGAGGTCGGGGTCGGCCTCCACGGTGGCGACCCCACGGTCGTGCTGCTCGTGGGTGACCTCGACCCCCGCGGCGATCTCCTCCAGTGACACGACCGATGCTTCGTGACCCCTACCACAAAAACGATCGGGTCGCCGACACGTCCGGCAGTTCGGCCGGCCGGCGTCCGCCGAGCATACCGGTAACCGGTATGCTAGACCGGCGACCGACCTTCGAGAGCGTCCGACTCGTCCGGCGTTTAAATACTGCTTTGGCGTCAACTGTCGAGTATGAGCCGTACAGAGGGCGGCTGTCCGGAGTGCAGTGGCAGGTTACGAGCGACCGACGGCGAGACGGTGTGTGTCTCGTGTGGGCTGGTCGTCGCGGAGGACCGCGTCGACCGCGGACCGGAGTGGCGCGTCTTCGACGCCGACGACCGCGACCGGATACGCACGGGCGCTCCGCGGGACCGCTCCCGACACGACCGCGGGCTCTCGACGGAGATCGGCCGCGGTGACCGGGGTGCCTCGGGCCGAAAGCGCCGTCGACTCGCCCGTCTCCGCCGCCAGCACGACCGCACGAAGATCTCCTCCAAGGCCGAGCGCAACCAAGTGTACGGCTTCACGGAGATACGCCGCGTCGTCTCCAATCTCGACCTGCCACGCGGCGTCCGGGACGGTGCCTGCCGGCTGTTCGAGTCCGCACAGGACGCCGACCTGCTGCGGGGACGGTCGATCGAGGGGTTCGCCGCCGCGGCCGTCTACGCTACCTGTCGCACCCGTGGCGGCGGCACCGTCCGCACCGAGCGGGAGGTCTGCGAACACGCCCGCGCCGACGTCGAGGAGCTGCGCCCGGCGTACGACGCCCTCAACCGCGAACTCGGACTCCCGACGGGACCGATCGACCCCCGCGAGTATCTCGCCCGCTTCGCCTGTGCTCTCGACCTGCCCGGTCGCGTGGAGTCCCGTGCCCGCGAGATCGCCGCCGAGGTCCACGAGAACGGTCTCGCCGGCGGCCGTGACCCGACCGGCGTCGCCGGCGCCTGTCTGTACGCCGCCGCCGACGACTGCGATGTCGCCCTCACGCAGGCGGAGGCTGCCGAGGCCGCCGACGTCTCCCCCGTCACGCTCCGTGGCGCCTACTACGCCCTGCCGGTGCACGACTGATTCGACTCAACTCCGCCCGAGACAGCTCCGCACGCCGTCGGCGAGCGCCCGGAACCGATCGACGGCGGAGGCGTTCGACGCCACCGCCGCCACGGGCCGGCCCGACGCCGTCGCCGCCGCCACTGTCCGCGAGTCGGGGATCGCGACGGTCGGCGCCCCGAGCGCGCGCTCGACTCGGTCGGTCGGCGGGTCGTCGCCGGTACGGTTCAACGCCACCCGGGCGACGCCGGCGTCGAGCTCGTTCGCCAGCGCCCATGTCCGGACGGCGTCCGGCAGTGACACCCGGTCCGGCGTCGTCACGAGCACGCAGAGACCGGCGGCCAGCAGCGGCAGCCCGGCGTCTGCCGACAGCCCCGCCGGACAGTCGACCACACAGCCGCCGTAGGCGCGGTCGACGCGCTCGATTGCCGCCACCAGCGCCGTCGTCTCGGCCGCCCTGGCCCCGGACAGCGACCGGCCACAGGGGAGCACGTCGACGGGACCGTCCTCCCGGACCGCCTCCACCGGCGCCGCTCGCCCGGCCAGCACGTCGTGGAGGTCCGGTCCGTGACTCGCGGGCACGTCTGCCATCCCGAGGTCGGCGTCGACGAGCACCGCGTCTAACTCTCGGGCGAGGTTCAGCGCCACCGTCGTCTTGCCGACGCCACCCTTCCCGCCCGCCACCGCGAGGATCATCGTCCACCTCCGAATCGGCGCTCGACCGTCGCCGCCCGCGCCGCGACGCTCTCCGCCGTCCGACGGAGTCGCCGGACCTCGGCCCGTGTCACTCCCGACGGCCTGTCGCCGCGCGTGTCCCGCTCCGCCAGGTTCGACGCCGCCGGCCCCGAGCCCGACGCTCCGTGTCCCTCGACGACCGCCGGCGGCAGCGGGTCGCCCAGCGCGTCGGCCACGCCCTCGGGCGTCGCGACGATACCGCCGTCGGTCGCGGGGTCGCGCTCGGTCGCCACCAGCCGCAGCGCCGGCTCCTCGGGCGCGACCGGCGTGGCGAACCCGACACCGACGCGCTGGTCCGCCGCGAGCAGCAGTCTCGTCCGCCCCTCCGACGGTCGCCACCCCTGCACCGGACGATCGCCCGACTGCGGCGGATACACCGGCGAACACGGCGTCTCGACGGTCGCCCGCACCGGTCGGTCCTCGTCGTTGCGCAGGCGCCCCTCGACGAGCGTCAGCCCGCCGACCCGTCGGGTCCGGGCGTCCAGTCGGACCATACCGGGGCTGGTCCCGTGCTCCCGTTTCAACCTGTGGGCAGGCGGACGACCGGTGCCGACAGCGTCGCTGCGGCCGCCTCGGCGCTCTCGAACCGCCCGCAGGCGACGACCAGCGGCGCCGAGACCGCCGCCAGCCGCGCCGTCGCGAGCGCCGCGTCGACGTCCGGGACCGCCCGAGGGTCGACGTCCGCGCCGGGCTCGGGACCGGGGTCGACTCCCGGCACCGCACGCAGCGCCTCGACGAACGGCTCGCGCACCCGGTCGACCAGGTGCTCTCGTGCCGCCCGTCGGAGGTTGTCCCGGCGGTCCTCCAGCCCGAGCCGTCGCTCGCGCTCGTCCCGCGCCCGGCGGCCGCGGCGCTCGGCGCGCTCGACGGCCTCCTCGGCCGCCAGTCGCTCCGTCCGCACCTCGGTCAGCTCGGCGACCGCCGCCCGCAGACGTTCCTCCGACTCGCTCGGCGGCGACGCCTCCCGGTCGCGGTGTGCACCGAGCCGTCCCCGTAGCTCCGCCACCCGCTCCTGGAGCCGCTGCTCCCGGTCGCCCACCTCGGCGAGCCGGCGACGGGCCGGCGTCACGTCGACCGACTCCACCTCGATCGACGCCAGTTCGTCGCGCACTCTCGCCAGTTCCGCGTCCTGCGGTGCCTCGTGGCCGCGACTCCGTGCCGCCGCCGCCAGCGCCGGTCCGACCGACAGCGACGTCTCCGGCGTCACGGGCGACAGCCGCCGCGTGACCGGTCCCGGCGCCGGCGCCTCGACCTCGACCTCGATGTCGACCTCGACCTCGACGCCGGCGGCCGACTCGCCGGCGACCGCTCGCGCCACCCGCTCCGGGTCGCCGTCGGGCAGGTCCACCGCGTCACCCTCGAAGCGCCGACCGCCGACGCGGACGATCATTCCCGCCGGTCGGTGCCGTCGGCTCGGCCGCCGTCAGTTCGCGGTGTCGAGTCGCCGTCGAGCGACCGGTCGGCCATCGCGTCGGGGTCGGGGTGGTCGGTGCCGGCGGCGAAGGCGGCGTACGGCGTCCGGTCGTGTTCGCGTCGCTCGTAGGCCTGTGCGGCCTCGCGGACGGGCTCGGGCACGACGGCGAACTCGTTGAACGGACGGGTGCGTTCCACCTGTACGTCGTCGCCGTGACGCTCCCGCAGCCGCAACGCGATGAAGGCCCCGAGTTCGGTTTCCGACAGCAGCGCGGCCCGGCCGAGTCGGCGCACGACTGCCGTCTCGCGGGTGTTGCAGGCGTTGCGGAGCGTCTGTCGGGCGGCCTTCGAGTACGTGACGACCAACAGCACGCTACGGACGACGGCTGCGGACGGAGACGTCGCCGTCCGACTGCTCCGCGACGACGTCGAACAGTGCCATCGTTCGCTGGACCGCGCAGTCGTCGTGTGCCTCCGGCGTCATATGGAAGTGACCGATGGCGTCGGCGGCGCAGAGTTGGTTGGTGAACACGTGTAGAAAGCGGTACGCGGTTTCGAAGGAGACGTGGTCGAGAACGTCCGTTATCGAGTCGAGGCAGACGACGGACCGTCGGTCGTCGTCGCTCCACTCCTCCAGTACCTCGCTCGTTCGGATCCCCAGTTCGGTGAGGTCGGCCGGCGACACCCTCTCGACGGCCGGTACGTCGAGGTCGGCCTCCTCGACGACGGCGGCGGCGCGACCGGCGGTGATCAGTCGCGCTCTCGCCGGTGGGTCGGCGACGTGGGTCGGCCACCCCTCGACGACGCGACCCGGGTCTCGATAGGCGATGCGTAGTAGATCGATCCCTGCGTCCTCGGCGTCGCCTCCGAGCAGCAGTCGTGGACATACCCCGTCGTCTCCACTGTCAGGTGAGAGAAACAGGACGGAAGTCGTGCCCTCGAACTGGCCTGGTGTGAGTGCGACCGGGTTCGAGACTGACACAATGAACGCGGTCAGACCCGGCACATAAAAAAGTTTTCAACCGTGTGACGGTCTCCTACCCCCCGGGGTCGGACACGCGCTCGACGTCGGTCGGACGCAGGTCGGCGACTCCGCGTGCGCGCTCTCGTGCCGCACCCGGCGACGGTGCGACGACGACGAGCGGGTGTGCCCGCTCCGTGCCGTGCACCCGGTAGACGGCGCGGTGGTCGTTCTCGCCCTCGAACTCCGTCGCGTAAGTCCGTAACACGCCGGTGACACGCTCCTCCAGCGTCTCCAGGGCGATCTCGCCGGTCTCGAACGCCACGAGCGCGCTCTCGACGTTCCGGATCGCGCTGATGCGGTCCATCCCTGTCAGGTGGTCCGGACGTGGTCGTTGTCCGGCTGGTAGAGTTCGCCCTGTTTTTTCAGCTTCTCGATCTCGTGTTCTATCTTCTGCCGGTCCATGTTCAGGTCCTCGCCACGTTCGGTCACCACGTCGATCGGAGCCCCGACGTCGTACTCGTCTTGGATCTCGCTTATCAGCGTCCTGATGTTCTGGATGCGGTCCCGCTGTGTCTTCGAGGTGCCCGTCTCGACGACGTCGGCGTCGAAGTCGCCGCTCTCCGGGTCGACGCCGACGTCCTTCAGACAGGAGCGGACGATCTCGATGACGCGCTCGGCGTCCTCGCGGGTCACCTCGTCCGACAGCCGCACCTTGGCGCTCGCCTCCGCGAGTCGCACCGTCGCCTCCAGCTTTCGGGCCGTGACCGGCACCGGGGCGTCCTCGTCGGTGCCTTTCGCCCGCAGGTCCGTGTAGAACTCCTGGATCGCCGCCCGTGCCGCGTCGGTCATCCGCGGGTGACAGTTCTGCTTCGCGTACGCGATGTACTTCTGTAGCAGGCCGGGGTCGATGACGGGGTCGACCTCCTCGGTGGCGGCCTCGACCTCGCCCGGGTCGACGTCCGGCGAGGTCATCTCCGCCTGCTGTGTGCTCAACTCCCCGGCGTAGTTCGTGTTCAGGATGTGCTCCGCCAGCCGGCGGTCCTCCTCCTCGTCGGGCTTGTCCGTCACCGTGAAGATGAGATCAAAGCGCGAGATGAGCGCGGGTTCGAGGTCGATCTGCTCGCCGATCGGCTCGTACTGGTCGAACCGACCGTACTTCGGGTTCGCCGCACCCAGCAACGAGCAGCGCGATTTGAGGGTGGCGTTGATGCCCGCCTTGGAGATCGAAACGGAATTGTGCAACAGGACGCCCTGCCCGACGAAGGTGTTCGTCGGTTCGACGGTCACGTCGTACACCCACTCGACGTCGTCGTTTTGCACCCGCTCGACGTCCGCCACGCGGTAGTACCGGAGGTCGAGCTGCTCTTCTATGGCCCCGAGTCGGTCCTCAGCCTCAGCGAGTGTGCCTTCGACCGCTCGCCGGGCACGCCGTGTCGTCTTCTCTCGTCGGCCTCCGTCGTAGCCGTCGGCCTCGGCGTAGTGTACAGAGCTCGTCGTTTCGCCGTCCAGTCGCTCGGCCAGCTGCCGACCGGACCATCCGACACACTCGCGGACCTCCGAGAGCGTCTCGGCGGCCGGCAGGTGTGTGCGTACTTCCGCGACCCGCTCTCGGATGGTTGCGAGATCCGACCGGACTGTGTCGGTACGGACCCCATACCCGTTCTCCAGGTGCGTGTAGTACTTGCCAGAGAGTGGCACCCCGACTAGCCGGCGTAGCGACCGGATCTCTTCGGCAACGCCGGTCGGCAGTACGTCGTGATGTCCTGGAGTCTCAGTACTCCGGTCCACGAACGACTGCGCGGCCTCGTACCGGTCGTCGTCGGGTTCGACGACCGCCTCGACGAACCGTTCTGTGGAATCTCCCGTCACGTACGTCTTCCACGAATCCGTCGACTCGACGTGGTGGATGCGGGTCGCAATACCCAGTTTCGCGAGCGCGTCGGCGTAGTCGTTCGCCAGCCCTCCCGAGGCCGTCGAGAAAGCCATCGCCTCGCTCTCCACGCCGCCGTCACCGGCGAACGCGCCCACGAGGAACCGGCGGATGTGCTCCTCGGACGCGCCGAGTACGCGAGCGGGAATTCGCTTCTCGCGGGCGGTTCGCATGACCTCTGAGAACTCCGACTCGAACCAGCGGTACAGTCGCGTCGATACCCACCGCTTCGTGACTGTCCCTGCATCGTTCGTCGTGTCCGTACTTTCGACGCCGAACAGAAGACGGGCCAGCTCCCCGGCGCGTGACAGCAGCCGCTCGTTCTGGTTCGAGAACCCGATCTCGTGTGCGGAGCCGGCGTAACTGTGCCCCTCGGCGACGAGTAGCCCGAGGAACTCAGCGAGGTCGCCGGTCAACTCGTCCGGCAGACGAACGTCCTTCTCGCGGCTGCGGGTCGGCTCGCCCGACAACTGCACGGCGGCGTCGGCGTTCGGCAGCTTTCGCGGCGCCGGGACGAAGGTCCCCTCCTCGACCTCGGTCGCCGCGACGGTCTCTGGCCCGTCGCCACGGGCGACGAAGGTCGGGTGCTCCGGAGTGACCGTCACGCTGCGGCCGTTCGAGAACGTCAGCCGGACGAACTCGTTCGGCGCCTCGTGTCGACTCACGCGGTCGACTGGCAGCTTCTGCACGTCGCCCGTCTCGGTGTCGACGGAGTGAACCCGGGCGCCGTCCACGGGCAGTATCTCGCAGTCGACGCCGTCCACGATTTCCTCGGGGCGCTCGGCCATCCGCTCGTCGACGAACGCACCGATCTCGACGCGACGGCCGTCCGCCAGCAGCAGTTCCGTGTCGGGGTGGTAGGACTGCTGTTCCAGTGCTTCGTGCATCGCCGACCGGTCGCTGGACTCCATCTTGTCCAGCTCGTCGACGGCAGCGATCCCGCGGTCCGCCAGCACCAGCGCGCCCGCCTCCAGCGACCACTCCTGCCCGTCGCCGAAGTCGTCCTGTACCGCCGCGGCGGTATTGTGGGTGACGATCCCGTTGCCGAGGAAGTTGTGTGACTCCGGGACGGTCAGGTCGTACAGCTCCTTGCGACCGGTGTCGACAGCGGCAGCGACCTCCTCGTAGCGGAGATGCGCCTCGACCGCCTCCTCGATCGTCTCTGTCGCGTCCCCGAGGTCGACATCGTCGAGGATCGAGCGAGCGCCGTCCCGACCCGGACGGCTGCCCCATGCAGTATAGGAGTAGTGCGCGCTGGAGGAGCCGTCCGCGGCGGCGATCGCCCCGCCGACCGGTACGCGCTCTCCCTTCCGGTCGACCTCTCCCGCGATCCGGTCGAGAGCCGCCTGCTTCTCGCTCGACTCGAAGCCGATCGCCTCGGCGTACGTGTCGATGTCACCGCCGTACATCTCCAGATGTGTCCGCACCGAGGTGTTCTCGATCGTCTGGCCGTCCTCGAGTTCGTAGGTTCCGCGCCGGTCCCGCTCGCGGCGCTTGGCATGGACACCGTAGGTCGCGAGCATCAGTTGCACCTGGCGGCCGAGTTCCTCGCTGACCGTCGAGAGCTGCACGCTCGACCTATCAGTCTCACGGACGGAGACGGAGCCGTCCGCGTCCATCAGGCCACGGAGGAACGCGTCGGCGTGTTCGGCGGTGGTCAGCCGGGGGGCGAGCGCCAGGTCGTCCTTCGGCGTCGTCATCCCTACGTTGGCGAACAGCCGCGCGACCGTCGCGCTGTGCAGTCGGATACACGGGACGCGATCCTCCTGGTATTCGATCTCGACCGACTTGTCGAACGTCTCCTTGACGATCGTCGCGGCTCGCTCCAGCAGTGCCTCGTCGCCGTTCGAGATCCGAACCATGCCGCGGTTGCCGTCACGCTCGGAGAGCCGAATGTCGCCGTCGCCGAACACCAGCCCGAGGAGGTACAGTAGGTCTACGTCGAACGCCCGCGGAATCCGGACGTCGTCGCCGTGTCTGAGCATCGCACGCTCGATCCGGACGTCCGAGCGGTCGGCGTCGACCGCGTCGAGCACGCGGTCGAGACGGTCGACCGGAACGTACCGGTGCAACAGCGAGTGGTAGAGGAACGACTCGGGGAGGTCGAGCTCCGCGGCCGCGGTCCGCAAGTCGCCGTGCGTCTCCCGCAGCCGGTCGCGGACGAACTCGATCGACTCGTCGGCGAGCTTCACCCGCTCGTTCGTCAGCTCCAGGTACTCGGACACCGGCGGCGTGGACCGCTCGATCTCCTCGTAGCTCGGCACCGCGACGCAGTCGCCGGGCTCCACGTCCTCGATCGGCGTCCACGCCAATCCGCCGTCGCCGCAGGTCAACAGTGGGGTGTTCCGGGAGGCCTCGATCCCCTTGCCGTACGTCGTCTCGATCCGGCGAGTGGACTTCTCGGGCATCCGCCAGACGTGTGAGGAGTCACGCAGGTCGAGCTCGCCCGAGGACTCGTCGTACGTGTACAGTCCGACGGACCGCTCTGTGGCGGTTTCCGTGTCGACGGCGTCCGGCAGATCTGACCCGATGATGTCGCCGATCTGCCGGAACCCGTCCTCGGTGTGAACGAGCGTGTCCCCCGTGACACACAGCCCGGCCGTCGAGGCGCCCTTCCCCGAGGTGTACACCGAGCGAGGCGCGATCTCCTGGACGTACTGGAGGAGCTGTGAGTTGTGCGAGACGACACCGTTCGAGACGTACGTGTGAGTGTCTTCGACTTCGAGGTCGTAGACCCACTCGTAGTCCGGGTCGACGACCTCGATCGACTCGATGCGGTCCCAGCCGAGGTCACCGTCGACCAGACGGCGAATGGAACGGACCTGGCTCTCGACGCCGAGTGCCTCGTCGATGCGGTCGAGAACGACCTGTCTCGCCCCGCGTACCTCGTCGCCGTCCGAGACTACGTTCTCGCGCCCGTAGTAACTGACTGCCGTCTGACTCACCGTCATTCCACCGGCGAGAGCCGCCTGAGAGAGCTTCAGCTCCTCGCGAGCGGCTTCGACTGCCTCCCATCCACACTCCTCGACCCTCGCTCGCAGGTCCCCGAGTTCGTCGAGCCGCCTCTCGAACGCGTCGAGAACCGTACGGAGGCTGTCCCGACTCGGATCTCTGTCGCCCTGCTCGTAGTGCTGGTACGTCGGCCTCGGCAGACCACACTCGTGCTGTGAGAGCGCGAGTCGCTCCCGAATCCGGCCGAGATCCTCCCCGACACTGGGAACGACGTCGGTGTTGGTGTTGTCCGGGGTTCCGTCGTGACGCCGTGCGTCGACCGACTTGCGCTCCGTGATGAACCCTACCTGTGTCAGGTAGCGCTCGAAGTCCTGTCCACTGATCCGAAGCCGGTGGCTGTCGTTCTGTCGAGAGTGGATCTGGCTGTCGATTCCGAGTGACAGCAGGAGACTCCGCGCCTGTTCCAGCAGTGTCTCACTCATCGACGCGACTGTGATCTCGCGTTCCGACGGTGAGACGTGTCCCTCCCCCTCGACGTAGGCTCTGAGGAATGCGGCCCTGACGCCTCGATCGGACCGCATGATCTGATCCGGCACCCGCTGGCGGGCTGACGTCTCCAGTGTCGCCGGTTCGAGCGCCCCGAGGAATCGGACGAGTTCCGACGACGAACAGTGGAGCACCTCGACACCGTCTCGCGAGTGGTGCTGCTGTGTCCAGTACCGCACCCCGAGCTCGTCCAGAGCGCTCGCGGCGTCCCCTATGACGGCCTCGTCCGCGCTGGTGATCGTCAGCGTCCCGCTCGAGCGACCGCCCGAGACGTGTCCCTCCGCGACGGTGTACCCCAGCAGCCGGGCGAGCGAGGGTGTCATCTCCTCCGGCACGGTCAGTGAGTTCGCGTTCGCCGTCTCCACCCGTTCGAACTCCACCTTCAGACCGTTGCTGTGGTCGGGTCGAAGCCGACGAGGGACCGTGAGAAACTCGCCCTCCTCGAGTTCGTCGGCCCTCGCTGGAACCGGCGTCCGGCTCTCGATCCGGAATAGAGGATGCGACGGAGTGACCTCCAGCTCCCGGCCACTCCGGAGCCGGATCCTGTACATCTCCGGAGGTGCCTCACGCTTCCAGACCTTCGTCGCCCGCCCCCGTGTCACCTCGGACCCGTCCACCGACTGGACCGAAATGTCGACCCGCTCGTAGACCCCGTCGTCGACCGACTCCGGATCCTCCAGACGTTCCTCCACCAGGGCGCCTATCTCTCGCTCCGTCCCGTCGGCGAGCGTCACTTTTGTGTCATATTTCTGGCACTTGCCCGTCCCGGGGTCTCCTATCAGAAGCATGTGAAGATCGCCCCGAATACGGGAGCCGTCCGGCAGATCTTTCGTGACACCGGAGAACAACTGCAGCGCCATCGCCAGCTTCTGCTGGTCGTAGCCGTAGATCGTGGGGGCGATG
>PXSK01000026.1 GCA_003022865.1 Halobacteriales archaeon SW_5_70_135
CTGGACGAGACGGGGATCGCGCCCGAGGACGTCGAGGGCGTCGAGGACGTCCGCGAGCTCCCGTTCACCACGAAGGAGGACTTCCGCGAGCAGTATCCGGACGGCCTGTTCGCCGTCGACGACGCCGACGTACGGCGGGTCCACGCCTCCTCCGGCACGACCGGGAAGCCGAAGGTCGTCGCCTACACCGACGACGACCTGGGAGTGTGGTACGACGCGATGGCCCGCTCGCTGGCGGCGGCGGGCGTCGAACCGGGTGACACCTTCCAGAACGCCTACGGCTACGGCCTGTTCACCGGCGGGCTCGGCTTCCACGACGGCATCGAGGAACTCGGGGCGACGGTCGTCCCCACCGGCGGCGGCGACACCGCGAAGCAGCTGGAGATGCTGCAGGACCTCGAGAGCGACGCGATGGGCTGTACGCCCTCGTACTGTCTGTACCTCGCGGAGTTCGCCGAGGAGCGCGGCCTCGATCCGCACGAACTGCCGCTGGACACGGTGGTCATCGGCGCCGAGCCGTTCACCGACCCGATGCGGGAGGCGATCGAGGACGCCCTCGGCGTTGACGCCGTCGACATCTACGGGCTCAGCGAGATCATCGGCCCCGGCGTCTCCGTGGAGTGCGTCGAGGCCCAAGAGGGGCTGCACGTCTGGGAGGACCACTTCTACCCCGAGGTGGTCGACCCCGAGACCGGCGAGGTGTTGCCGCCCGGCGAGGAGGGCGAGTTGGTGCTGACGACACTCACGAAGGAGGCGCTGCCGGTGCTGCGCTACCGCACCGGCGACATCACCCGACTGTACGAGGCGCCCTGCGAGTGTGGCCGCACCTGCCGGCGGATGGACAACGTCACCGGCCGCACCGACGACCTGCTGATCGTCCGCGGCGTGAACGTCTACGCCTCCCAGATCGAGGACACGATCGTCGGTATGAACGGCGTCGCGCCACACTACCGCATCGACCTGCGCCGCGAGAACAACCTCGACCGCGTCCGGATCACGGCCGAACACACCGAGGCGTACGACGGCACGACCGACGAGCTCGCCGACCGCGTGCGCGAGCGCCTCGAGGAGGTCCTCGCCGTCACGCCCGACGAGGTGACCGTGCTCGGACCCGGCGGCGTCGAGCGCAACGAAACTGGAAAAGTCCAGCGCGTGTTCGACCACCGCGACTGAGCCCGGACGCCCCCGTCGGACCGCCGAGCCGCCGCCTCCGGCCTGGCCCGCCGGTTCGAGCGACACGCGAGCGGTCGACGGACGACCGGCGGCTGGCGACCGCGCCCCGGGGTGCCGTCGACGGCCGGTCGCCCGGCGGCCGCGCCCGTTCGGGCATTGTGAACTCGACTCACACAAAGAATATAACTTCGCCTGTCACAGAACTGACTATGAGCGAGGTCGGTCGGACCGTCGTCGCGTCCGCGGACGCGAGAGCGACACGAGTCGGACCGGCACGACCGTTCCTCCTACGGACGACACCGCGCCCGGTACGGGGACCGCTCTTCGACACCCCCGACACCGGGACGGTGACCCCGTGACGGCAGCCGGGTGATCGCCCGGTCGTCGTCCGGACGAACCCGTCCCGTCGGCTCGAACTCGCACCGTCACTGCCACTGCCACCGCCACCGACCCCGGTCGACACACCGACACTGACACCGACACAGACACAGACATCGACACATGAGCACGACCAGACGGACGCCGGACGCCGCCGACGCCGACCACAGGTATCGCTATCTCGACGAGAGCGGCCACCTCGTCGAGGACCCGCCCGCGGTCACCGAGACGACGCTGCTCGAACTGTACGAATCGCTGCGGTTCGCCCGCGCCTTCGACGAGCGGGCGAAGAGTCTGCAGCGCCAGGGTCGCATCGCCACGTACGCGCCGATGGCCGGCCAGGCGGGCGCCCAGGTCGCCGCCGCCCTGGCGATGGACGACGAGGACTGGCTCTACCCCACGTACAGAGACAACGCCGCGAAGTTCGCCCGCGGCGTCGACCCCGCGGACGTGCTCGCGCTGCTTGCTGGCCACGAGGGCGACGGCGACGCCGACGCTCGCGTGATGCCCGAGTACATCCCCATCGCCACGCAGCTCCCGCAGGCCGTCGGCGCCGCCTGGACGGGCCTGTTGCGCTCGGGCGAGCCGGAGTACGCCACGCTGGCGACGCTCGGCGACGGCGCCACCTCGGAGGGTGACTTCCACGAGGGGCTGAACTTCGCCGGCGTCTTCGACACGCCGACGGTCTTTCTCTGTCAGAACAACGGCTGGGCGATCTCGACGCCGACGGAGCGACAGACCCGCTCGGAGACGCTCGCCCGGAAGGCCGCCGCTTACGGGGTCGAGGGGGTGCGCGTCGACGGGATGGACCCGCTGGCGACGTACGTGACGGTGCGGCGGGCGGTCCGCAAGGCAAAGGACGACGTCGCCGCCGTCGCCGACGAGCCCGCCGACCCGGAGGCCGTCGCCGCCGGTCCGTCCGGCGCCACCCGTCCGACGCTAGTTGAGACCGTCGTCCGGCGGTTCGGCGCCCACACGACCAGTGACGACCCCTCCCGCTACCGCGAGGAGCCGGACCGTAGCGGCGACCCGCTCCCCCGGTTGGAGACGTACCTCCGCGGGCGCGGCCTGCTCGACGACGAGCGCGTCGCCGCCGTCGGCGACCGCGTCGAGACGCGTCTGGAGGCGGCCGTCGAGCGCGCCGAGGCCCGCGAGACCGACCCGACGGCGGCGTTCGAGCACGTCTACGCGGAGCCGACGCCCGCGGTCGACGACCAGCGCGCCGAGTTGGAGCGGCTCTACGAGGAGTACGGCGACCGTGTCGCCGGGGAGCGGCACTGATGTCCGGGGCCGACGTCGACCCCGACGACCGGGGGTCGGAGGACGTCGGCGAGGCCGCCGAGCGCGCCCCGACTCACGACCGCGACGACGCCGACGCGGAGGAACTCACGCTCGTCGAGGCGGTGCGGGACGGGCTGGCCGCCGAGATGCTCCGGAACGACCGCGTCGTCGTCCTCGGCGAGGACGTCGCCGAGAACGGCGGCGTCTTCCGCACCACCGACGGGCTGCTGGAGGCGTTCGGCTCCGACCGCGTGATCGACACGCCGCTCGCCGAGTCGGGCATCGTCGGCGCCGCGATCGGCCTCGCCACGCACGGGCTGCGGCCGGTCGCCGAGGTTCAGTTCTCCGGCTTCGTCTACCCCGCCTTCGACCAGCTCGTCAGTCACGCCGCCCGCCTGCGGACCCGCACCCGGGGAGACCTGACCTGTCCGCTCGTGGTGCGGGCGCCGTACGGTGGCGGTATCCGCGCCCCCGAGCACCACTCCGAGTCGCCGGAGGCCTTCTTCGTCCACCAGCCGGGGCTGAAGGTCGTCGTCCCGTCGACGCCGCGGGACGCGAAGGGCCTGCTCGCCGGCGCCGTCCGCGACCCGGACCCGGTGATCGTCCTGGAGCCCAAGCGAATGTACCGGGCGACGAACGAGCGCGTCCCCGCCGAACCGTACGCCGTCGACCTCGGCGAGGCCGCGGTTCGTCGCGAGGGCACCGAGCTGTCGGTGTTCACCTACGGGGCGACCGTCGAGTCGACGCTGATCGCCGCCGACGACCTCGACGCCGACGTCGAGGTGGTCGACCTGCGCTCGCTGTCGCCGCTCGACCGGGAGACGATCGCCGCGTCGGTCCGGAAGACCGGCCGTGCGGCCGTAGTGCACGAGGCCCCCCGCACCGCCGGCGTCGGCGCGGAGATCGCCGCCACGATCCAGGAGGAAGCGTTGCTGTACCAGGAGGCCCCCGTCGAGCGGATCACGGGCTTCGACACGCCGGTGCCCCTGGGCGAGGCCGAGGACTACCACATCCCCGCCGCCCTGCGGGTCCGCGAGGGCCTGCGCGAGGCCGTCGAGTTCTAGACCGGACTTCTGGCGGGACAGGACCTGGGGTCATTCATCGGTATTCTGATAACTCTGCTCGACCGTCAGTGCGAGCTGCCATCGATACGTTTCTCTCTTTCCGTCTCCCGCTTCTATGTGAAGTGAATCAGTGAAAATATACTCTCCCGTGCTTAGCTGTCCGTCTTCGACGAATCTGGGATTCTGCCAGACTTCCGCTTCGTTCTCGAACGTATCGCCTACCTGAACAGGTAACGGGTTAAGTGTGAGTGAATGCCCACCAGAATACTCGTCAGGAACCCACACTCCTGCGCTTACTTGTTCGTACTTGTTTGGCTCAAGTAATATTATTCCTGGTGTTCTTTGTGGGTCGCTCTCCAGGGGATGATTTATAGGGAAGTTATCATTATACCATATTGTACAGTCTTCGTTTCCCGTCCAGCGAAACTTCGATTCGACGCAGACTGTTTCGTCCGTGGTGATCGTATTGCCAGACAGCGTGAACGACAATTCCATCTCCTCGGACGAGGGAGTAACAACCTCTGTTACGCTGACCTCTTTTCTATCTACCATCTGCTCTGACTTGCGTTTTTTGACTGGGAGACTTTGAAATGAATTGGGAATATCTGAGCGGGCAGGCTATTAGTCTCGGTGAACATAGTTAATGCATTGTACTTGCCAATTCAAATTTTTATTCCATTTCGTTAGCCCCGTGCTGACGACACCCGGAACGTCCGAATACTGGCTCCTGAACTCCCCTAATATTGTCTTTGCTCGGTTTACCTGTTTATACCACGGAAGCGGGAGTATTCATCCATTCTACGACCCCGTCTATGTCTCTGATCTTTGGTACCCGAATAGTTCTGATGCTCTCTGCTTTAGCTGTGCTAACAACGGTTCCAGCACCGAGACCTGCTCCCAGTCCTCTGAGTACCTCACAACGACGAATTCGAGCAGCGCCCGCAGACGATCGACGTACTCAATCCAACGTCACGCCGAGATGGCGGTCCAGCACCGCACTGTCCTCCCGCAGCTCGGCGGCGGGGGCCCCGTGGGCGACCTCGCCGTCGTCCATGACGACGACGCGGTCGGCCAGCTCCAGTGCGACGGCGACGTTCTGCTCGACGAGCAGCACCGTGACGCCGTCGTCGTTGATCGCCCGGACGGCCTCGACGACGCGGTCGACGACCAGCGGCGCCAGCCCCTCGGTGGGCTCGTCGAGCAGGAGGAGGTCGGCGCCGGCGGTGAGCGCCCGCCCGACGGCGAGCATTTGCTGTTCGCCGCCGGAGAGGTCGGCGCCGCGGTTGTCGCGGCGGTCGGCGAGGTTCTCGAACGTCGACAGTACCTCCTCGACCGACCGCTCCAGAGCGTCGCCGGTCGCTCCGCCCGTGGCGCCGGCCTGGAGGTTCTCCTCGACGGTCAGCCCCGGGAAGACGCGTCGCTCCTCGGGGACGAGCCCGATCCCCAGCTTTGCGGTCTCGGTCGGACCGAGCCCGCCGATCGACCGCCCGCGGTGGCGCACCTCGCCGCCGCGGGGAGCGATCGCCCCGGTGATCGTCCGTAGCGTCGTCGTCTTGCCGACGCCGTTGCGCCCGACCAGCGCGACGACCTCGCCCTCGCCGACGTCGAAGCTCACGCCCCGGAGTACCTCGGTTTCCCCGTAGCCCGAGCGGAGGTTCCGCACCGACAGCACCGACTCGTCGTCGCCGTCGTCAGTGTCGGCGTCGCCGTCGCTCATCCGCGATCACCGCCGAGGTAGGCCCGCTGGACGTCCCCGTCGTCGGCGACGGCCTCGGGCGAGCCGGTCGTCAGCACGCGCCCTCGGTCGAGGACGGTGATCCGGTCGGAGACCTCGAGCACCAGGTCGACGTCGTGTTCGATGAGCACGAGCGTGCGGTCGGCGAGCACCTCGTCGATCAACTGCATGGTGGCGGCGGTCTCCTCGGCGCTCATGCCCGCCGTGGGCTCGTCCAGCAGGACGACGGCGGGGTCGGTCGCCAGCACCAGGCCGATCTCCAGGCGCCGCCGGTCGCCGTACGCGAGTGCGCCGGCTCTCTCCTCGGTGCGGTCGGCGAGCTCGACTCGTTTCAGGGTCGCCGTCGTGTCGGCGGCGATCGCCTCGAAGGAGCCCTTCGGCCGGAGGAAGCGGTCGACCCGAGAGATCGAGGCGTCGTGGACCGACTGAGCGGCCAGCCGGACGTTCTCCCGCACCGTGAGCCCCGAAAAGACGGTCGTGATCTGGAAGGAGCGGCCGAGCCCCCGGCGCACGCGCTCGTGGGGCGCCAGCGCCGTAACGTCCTCGCCGTCGAAGCGCACGCTGCCGCTGGTCGGCCGCTGTGCGCCAGTGATCAGGTCGAAGAGCGTCGTCTTGCCCGCGCCGTTCGGCCCGATGACCGAGCGGAACTCCCCGCGCTCCACCCGCAGGTCGACGCCGTCGACGGCGGTCAGCTCGCCGAAGCGTTTCGTCAGCGCCTCCGTCGCGAGCACCGCGTCGCTCTCGCGGTCGGTGCCAGCGCCAGTACCGGAGGCGTCGTCGGCGCTCATCAGTCGTCACCCTCCAGTTTCGGCTCCGCGGGCGTCTCGGCGGGGGCGCCGGTCGGGGGGTCGCCGCCGCGCTCGCGGAGTCTGCGCTGTAGCTCGCCGGGCAGGGAGACGATCCCCCGGGGGAGGAAGACGACGAACAGTACGAACACCAGTCCGAGCAGCGCACGCCACTGCCCGGTGTAGGTGCTGAGCAGCTCCTGTCCGCCCCGGAAGACGGCGGCGCCGAGTATCGGCCCGTACAGCGTGCCCATCCCGCCGAGCACGGCCATCACGATCACCTCGCCGGAGTTGATCCAGTGCAGCAGCGACGGGCCGACGCCGACGACCAGTCCGGTGACGGCCTGTAGGCCGCCGGCCAGCGCCGCGAGCGCGCCGCTGAGGACGAAGACGCGGCGCTTGTGGGCGACGACGTTGTAGCCGAGAAACTGTGCGCGCGCCTCGCTCTCGCGGATCGCGGTGAGGACGCCCCCGAACGGCGCCTCGATCACGCGACGGGCGAGCAGGTAGCCGCCCAACACGCCGGCGAGCACGACGAAGTAAAGCAGCCGCACCTCCCGCGCGAGCACGACCGGGCCGGCGGCGACGCCCTCGACCAGCACCACGTCGCCCACCTCGCCCAGCGAGACGCCGGCGACCGAGTACGACAGCTCGGCGCCGTAGAGGCCGTCGGTGGAGCCGGCCCACGAGGCGGGCAGCTTGACCACGACCTGACGGAACAGCTCCGCGAAGCCCAGCGTGATCATCGCGAAGTAGACGCCGGCGACTCGGATAGAGAGGTAGCCGACGACCCAGGCGACGGCGGCGGCGGCGGCGACGCCCGTCAGCAGCGCCAGCGGCAGCGAGTCGGCGTAGCCGAGCGCTCCCAGCCCGGCCGCGAGCGGCGAGCCGACGGCGGGGACGGCGGCGACGAGGTCAGTCACCCGGCCGTCGGCCGCGAGGACGGTACCGTAGGCGCCGACGCCGTAGAACAACACGTGCCCGAGCGAGACCAGCCCCGCGTAGCCCATCACCAGGTCGAGACTGACCGCGAACAGCGCCCACACGAGGATTGACACCAGCAGCGAGTAGACGACGAAGCCGTCGTAGGCGAGCCCGACGCCGAACGGCGCGACGATCAGTAGGGCGACGGCCCCGAGCGCCAGTCGGCGGCGCCAGACCGACCCCAGCGCGCCGCCGCCGCCGACCAGCAGGTCGCCCTCGCCCTCCGAGGACTGCCACTCGGGGTTGCCGAACAGCCCCCGCGGGCGAAAGAGCAACACGGCGATCATCAGCCCGAAGACGACCAGTCCCTCCAGGGCGGGCAACAGTGCCGCCAGCTCGCCGACGACGGGTACCGGCGCGAACACCTCGGCGACGACGCCGCTGCGGGTCAGCGTCTGGACGACGCCGACGACGAGCCCGCCGACGACGGCGCCGCGGAACGAGCCCAGCCCGCCCAGCACGACGATGACGAAGGCGGGAATGATGACGGAGTCGCCCATCGCCACCTCCAGGCCGTTGCGACCGGCGAGCACGACCCCCGCGAGTCCCGCCAGGGCGGCGCCGAAGGCGAACACGAGCGTGTAGTAGCGGTCGACCTCGATGCCGAGGTGACGGACCATCTCGCGGTCCTGGGCGCCGGCCCGCACCACCAGACCGACCCGGGTGTCGTTCAGCGCGTACCACGTGCCCGCGGCCATCAGGCTGCCGACGGCGATCACGAAGAGACTGTACCGCGGGAAGTCGAAGCCGGCGACCGCGACCTGGCCCTGCAATACGCCCGGCGTGACGGGGTAGGACTTGTTGCCCGGCCCCCAGACGAACTCGACGACGTCCTTCAGGATGAGCACCAGTCCGAACGTGAGCAGGATGTGGTACAGCGGGTTGCGCCCGTACAGCGGGCGGATCGTCAGCCGCTCGACGCCCACCCCGACGACGGCGACGGCGGCGGGCGCCAGCAGCAGCGCGACCCAGAAGGCGTTCGGGTCGCCCGCGGCCGTCGTCACCGAGAAGGCGAAGTACGCCCCCAGCGCGTACAGCTCGCCGTGAGCGAAGTTGATCACGTCCATCACCCCGAAGACGATCGACAGCCCCGCCGCCAGCAGCACGTAGACGACCCCGATCGTGAGCCCGTTGAGCAGCTGGTCGACCAGCGCCTCGACTACCATCGCTCGCAGACGCGCTCTCCAGGCGCTCGTATCTTCCGGCGGTCGACCGCCGCCCACGGGGCCGGACTCCCGTCCGTGCTCCGTACCTCTCGAGTGAGGCCGGCAGTCGCCCGACCGTCGGCCGAGTCAGCCCAGGTCACAGTCCACGTCGGAACACGACGGGATAGCGTCGCTGCCGGCGACTCGGTCGACGAGCTCGACGTCGGCGGCCGCGGTGTCGCCCTCGGGCTCGACGTTGCGGCCCACCCAGACGGGGTTGGTCGCCTGGTGGTCGCACGAGCGGAAGGCGTTGTCACCGAACAGCGTCGGCGACTGCGAGAGCCCGGCGAGAGTGTCTTTCACCTCCTCCGGGTCGGCCGTGCCGGCCTCGCGGATGCCGTTCGCGGTCATCCGCACGGAGTCGTAGGCGACCCGGGCGAAGTTGTCGGGCTCGGAGTCGTACTGATTGCGGTAACGACCGACGAAGTCCTGATTGTCGCCGGTGTCGACCGACGGCACGTACCGGGTGCCGCTGTAGACGCCGTAGCCCGCCTCGCCGATACCCCGACGGACCGACAGGAACGAGCCCGTGGTCGTCATGATGTCGACCTCGTCCTGGAGGTTCTGGCTGGCGGCCTGCGAGAGGAAGCGTACGAGGTCGCCGCCGGTCGCGCCGATGACGGCCACGTCGGCGTCGCTGTTCGCGATCTGGGAGATGAACGGGTCGAAGTTCTCCGCCCCGAACTCCGCGCCGGTCTGGTCGACCTCGTTGAACTCGGCGTCCGACGCCTCCATCCGGGAGCGCCACTCCCGCAGCACCGACTCGCCGTAGGCGTAGTTCGCGATGTGGAAGAACACGTCCGAGCCGAGGTTCTCGATGGTCCACTCCGCACACGCCTCGGCGATCATCGCCGTGTTCGTCTCACAGCGGAAGACGTACTCGTTGCAGGCGCCGCCGGTGATCGGGATCGCCGCTCCGCCGGGGTTGTAGACGATCTCCTGGCTGTCGGCGACCTCGTTCAGCGACAGCGCAACCGAGGAGGAGATCGCCCCTATCATGTAGTCGATGTCGTTCTGCCGAATGAGCCGCTCGGCCTCGCTCTGGGCGACCTCGTCGCCGGCCTCCGTGTCGCCGTCGAACCGCTCGATCTCGAAGTCGTACTCGTCGCTCTCGTTGACGTCCCGGATCGCCATCCGGGCGCCCTGTCGCTGGCCCTCCGCCAGCGAGGAGTAGGTCCCCGTGTCCGGCGTGAGCACGCCGTACCGGACCGTCCCGCCACCACCACCGCCGGCACAACCCGCCAGCCCGCTCAGTCCCGCCACCCCGGCCGCACCGACGCTCTTCAGCAGCGTCCGCCGGTCCGTCGCCGACCGTGTCGTCGAGTCTGCCGTGCGATCCTCTGGCATACTCGCCCGGCTTTGAAGCCCTCCATTATAAGGGTGGGCTTCTCCCCCGGTCGTCCGCTCGCTCCGGCGCGACCTCACTCGTCAGGGGCGGTAGACCCGGCCACGGAAGGCTGCGACCCGGACGCCCGGCCCGTTACCGACAGTTCCCGCCTCGCTGTCGTCGTCGCCGACGGTCGCGTCCTCGGGGAGCAGCCACACGTCCACCCGGTAGGCCGCGGTGCTGCCCCGCTCGTGGACCCTCTCGGCGTCCGCCACAAGGAGCCGGGCCTCGGCGGGGTCGACACCCTCCAGGTAGGAGACGTTCGTCTCCAGGGCGACGGCCGTGTCGCCGGCGGCGTTCGAGGCCGCCGCGAAGGCACTGTCCGCCAGCGCGTACGCCGCCGCGCCGTGCAGCGTCCCGTGAAAGTTCGCCATCCACGGCGCTGCACGCATCCGCGTGCGCGCTCGCCCCTCGCCCAGCGCGACGAGGTCGATCCCGAACCGCGCACAGAACGGGTCGGCGGCGATCCGCTCGCGCACCTCGGCGGCGGCGGGCTCGCCGGCCGTGGCGACCTCGTCGGGCGCCGTCGCGTCCAGTGACTCCGCCGTCGACCGCGCCGCCAGGCGCTCGCCGCTGACGAACAGGGCCGCGGGCGGGCCACGCCCCTCGCTGAACCCCTCGCGGTGCTCGATCAGCTGGAAGAGCGTCCCCGTCGGGTTGCGCGGCGAGACGAAGGCCTCGTGCCAGTCCTCGAACGTGGCGCGGTCGACCACCTCCAGGCCGGCGTCGGCCGCCTCGACCCCCGCCACGGCGGCGTCGATGTCCGCGACCTCCAGCGTGACATGGTGTAGCCCCGGTCCGTTCGCCGCCAGAAACGCCGTGAGGAAAGTGTCCTCGGCGACGGGCTCGACGAGTTCGATCCGCGAGGCGTCGCCCAGCCGGTAGTACACCCACCGGAACCGCCCCTCGACGGTCTCGTCGGTCACCTGCTCGCAGCCCAGCGCCCGTAGAACCGGGTCGGCCGCCTCGACGGACTCCACCGCGATACCGACGTGGTCGACGCGGACCGGTCCCGGTCCCTCCCGGTCGTCGTAGTCCTCGCTGTCGTCTCCGGTCATACCCGTTCGGGACGGCGGCCGGCCCCTAAACCGTCCGGCCTCTCTTTATCGTTTCGACGCGTAAAATCTCGGCTTGCGCGTGAAAACCCCGCCTCGCGGGTAGTTTGCGCGTGAAGACCGCTCGTGTCGGCGTTTTCGCGCGCGACCTCGATCTTCGACGGTAAAAATCGGCTTTCGGCCGCTCTCGCTCCGCTCCGAACCTTCCCGTGGACGCCCGGGACACCCGTGGCGCCCGCGCCGGTCGAAAGTCGAAGACTCTCGGTCCTCGAGTCGAGACCACCGACCGCCCCGAGCGACGCCGTCTCGGGAAGTTATATGGGGTCCTCGCACCCTATGCCTCGGCATGGACTCGCTCGAAGAGGTCGACGAGGTCGTTCACGAGCCGTCGGGACGGCTCGCGACCGACACGAACCTCCACCAGTTCGCCCGCGAGCACGACTTGGACGTCGACGAGGCCGTCGAGTACACGACCGAGCACGTCGACTGGTTCTGGGACACGGTCGTCGACCACCTCGGGGTGGAGTTCTACGAGGACTACGACGCGGTACGGGACGACTCGGAAGGTCCGCAGTTCACGGAGTGGTATCCGGGCGCCGAGTTGAACGTCGCGCACAACACGCTGGACCGCCACGCCCGCGCCCGTCCCGACGAACCCGCGATCCTCTGGGAGGGCGAACCCGGCGAAGTGCGTGAGGTCTCCTACGGGGAGCTGCACGCGCAGGCGAACCGCGTGGCGAACTATCTCGACGACGCCGGCGTCGAGCGGGGCGACACGGTGTCGCTGTACATGCCGATGGTGCCGGAGGTCGCCGCCATCGTGTACGGCTGTTTCAAGGTGGGCGCGATCGCGGTGCCGATCTTCTCCGGCTTCGGCGTGGACGCGACGGCGACCCGCATCGAGGAGAGCGCCTCGGCGGTCATGTTCACGGGCGACGGCTTCTACCGCCGCGGCGACGAGGTGCGCCTGAAGGCGACCGCCGACGAGGCGATCGCGGAGGCGGGCCACGTCGAGCGCGTCGTCGTCTACGACCGCCTCGGCGACGAGCCCTCCACGGAGCGCGAGGGGACGGACGTCCCCTGGACCGACCGCGACGAGTGGTGGGCCGACGCCGTCGGCAGCCGTTCGGCGGCGTTCGACACCCGCTCGCTGCCCAGCGACGCCGAGTCGATGCTCCTCTATTCGTCGGGCACCACGGGCCGGCCGAAGGGGATCGTCCACACCCACGCCGGCATCCAGATGCAGTGTGCGAAGGAGGTCTACTTCGGCTTCGATCACCAGCCCGAGGACCGGTTCTTCTGGGTCAGCGACATCGGCTGGATGATGGGGCCGTGGACGCTCGTCGGCAACCACACCTTCGGCGGCACCGTCTTCGTCTACGAGGGCGCCCCCGACCACCCGCAGCCGGACCGCTACTGGCGGATGATCGAAGAGCACGACCTGACGGTGTTCGGCGTCTCGCCGACCGCGGTGCGGGCCCTGCGCAAGCACGGCGACGAGCCGGTCGAGGACCGCGACCTCTCCTCGCTGCGGCTGCTGGGGTCGACCGGCGAGCCGTGGGACCCCGAGTCCTGGAAGTGGTTCCACCGGACCGTCGGCGGCGGCGACTGTCCAATCGTCAACATCTCCGGCGGCACGGAGATCTGTGGCTGTTTCCTGATGCCGATGCCCCACCAGCCGCTGAAGCCGTGCACGCTCGGCGGCCCCGGGCTGGGCATGGACGTCGACGTCGTCGACGACCGCGGCGAGTCGGTCCGCGAGGCGGGAGAGCGGGGCTACCTCGTCGCCCGCGACTCGTGTCCGTCGATGACGGAGTCGCTGTGGGAAGGCGACGAGCGCTACCTCGAGGAGTACTGGTCCACCTGGCCGGACGTGTGGGACCACGGCGACTGGGCGCAGGTCGACGAGGACGGCTTCTGGTTCCTGCACGGCCGCGCCGACGACGCGCTCAACGTCGCCGGCCGGAAGGTCGGCCCCGCCGAGGTCGAGGGCGCGCTCATCGACCACCCCGCGGTCAACCAGGCGGCGGCCGTCGGCGCGCCCGACGAGACGACCGGCACCGCCGTCGTCGCCTACGTCGTCCTCGAACCCCGGACGGAGCCGTCCGAAGAGTTGCGCGAGACGCTCCGCCGGCAGATCGGCGCGGAGATGGGCAAGCCGTTCCGTCCCCGCGAGATACTGTTCGTCGAGGAGTTCCCCAAGACCCAGTCCGGGAAGATCGTCCGCCGCGCGATCGCCGCCGCCTACCGCGGCGAGGACCCCGGCGACCTCTCCTCGATGGAGAACCCCGAGGCACTGGAGGCGATCCGGGCGACGAGTTGACGCCCCGACCGCGCCGACTCTCGCACGGTCGCCCGCGCGGTCACTCCTCCCGGACGTGGACGGTGAGGGTGCCGTCGAACCGCCACCGGGCGGTCGCCCCGCCCCGGTCGAACCGCGACGGCACCTCGACGACGGCATCCTCGACGGTCTGGATGTGCTCGTCGCTCGCGAGCACGCCCTCCGCCCACTCCCGGACGACGGCCGGCACCCCGTCGTTCGTGTCGGACTCGGTCACACCCTCACTGCGTGCGGGAGCCACAAGCAACGTTAGGTGTGCCTCCGGAGCGACGGCGCCCCCACGCCGGTCCGGCCGGTTCCCGACCCTCGCCGGGTCAGAGTACGTCCCCGGGGTCGATCCGCTCGCTCTCGGGAACGCTCGCGTCCGGGGTCGCGACGGCGTGGGTCCCGTGTTCGTCGCCCCCGTCTCCGCCCTCGGCGGGCAGCAGCACTGTCGCGCCCGCCAGGAGGGGGGCGACCACTCCGGCGACGACGGCGTCCGGCCGGGCGAGCGAGGCCCGCAGCGCGACGGTCGAGTCCCCCGCGAGGGCGTGCTCGGTGACGGCGGTCTCGGCGGCCGACAGCGCCCGTTCGTGTGCGACCGTCCTGTCGTCGGTCACGAGCAGCGAGTCCCCGGGCGCGACAGAGGGCGGCGGGAACGTCGGGTTCTCCGACCACATCTCCTCCTCGAAGTGGACCACCGCCGGGTCCTCGGGGGCGACGCCGTGGGCGATCCGCCGCCCGCCGGCGGGCAGGTCGTACGCCCCGACGCGGTCGAGCGGCGCGAGAACGGCCCGGCCGTCGAACGAACCTGGTGGGTCGAGGCGGACGACGGCGCCGGTCAGTGCCGCCCCGAGGACGGCGAGCACCGTCTCGGGGTCCGACACGGCGACGACCCCCAGCCAGCGCCCGTCGCGCACCCCCTGGTGTGAGAGGAAGTTGCCGGTCTTCTGTGCGTCCGTCCGCAGGCGGGCGTAGTCGTAGGTCCGGTCCGGACCGTCGCCGGTCGCCAGCAGCGCCCGCCGCTCCCCGTGGGCGTCGGCCCCCGGCGCCACGAGGTCCGCGACCGTCTCGACCCGCACGCTCGTCCGTCGACATCCCGACGCATAAACGCCACGTCCGTCGCCCGCGACGGCTCGACAGCCCGGGAACCACCCCCGTGTGCCGACCTCGTTTCCGACGCGAACGCCGGCCGTCTCGCGACCGGCCGGACGCACCTGGACGGTTGACGGCTCGTCGCTGCTACGGCGAGTCGCGGACGCGCTCGAAGAAGCCCTGCTCGACCTCGATCCCCTCGCCGCCCGTGGTGCGGTCGTATTTAATGGAGATCGACGCCTCATGGTATCCCCGCTCGGATCGACCCCTACGTCGGCCCTGCACGGCCCGCCCGGACGGACGTCCCGTTCCATCTCCCACGGGATATTGTACCGTGGCAGTCGGTCAGTCCGAGTGCGGTTCTGCTACGTCGACTGCTGTCTCGAACGCGGTCTCCTGTACCCGTCGTTCCTCGGTCTGGTCGTACTGCTGGTGAGTGTGGCGAACACGGACCCGCGTGGGCATCGGCTCGACGTCCGTCACGGTGAGACGATAGAAGTTCGGCGCCAGCGTCTCGTAGCATCCTTCGTCCTCTGGCGGGTCGACAGTGTTGGCTATCTCGACCGTGAGCAGGGACGCGTCGACGGACACCGATCGAGGAGTCGTCCTTCGACACCTCGGGTCACCGATGCCGAAGGTGCGACCGACGACTCGGACCCCGTCGGGCAGTCCGGTCACGACGACCGTCTCGTTCGGGTCGCCGGACGGCGTCCCGTTCCGCAGCCTGTCCGAGAGTTCGTCGGCGAGAAGCGCCGGGTCGTCGCGATAGCTGTCCCGATACGTCCCCTCGTAGGTCGCCAAATCCGTATTCAAATTGATGTCCCCGCAGGCCTGTGTCGAAGACGGGCCGCAGACCTCCAGTTGCGAATTCATACTGATCTGGTTTCTCCCCGTGCGGTCTTCGTTATGTTGGTACTGCAGGAATTGTTGGGAGGAAGTTCTTGTGAAAACGGCTGGAAATTTTTGATCCGTCGGTCGAGGTCGGTGAGTCGGAGACCCGAGCTCCCGGTCACAGCGACTTGCGGATGCGCTCGAAGAAGCCCTGCTCGACCTCGATCTCCTCGCCGCCGGCCTCGGCGAACGCCTCCAGGGCCTCGCGCTGTTCCTCGTTCAGGCCCTCGGGGACGACGACCTGCACCCTCACCGCTCTGTGTGCCCGCGGGCACGTCCATCTCGACGGTGCCGTCGAGCGTCTCCACCTCGATCGTGTCACCGAACACCGCCTGCGGGAACGACACCGCGGCACCGCGGTAGAGGTCGCTCCCGTCGCGCTCGAACTCCGGGTGCTCGCGGACCGCCACCTCGATCAGTAGGTCGCCGTCGCGACCGCCACCCGGTGCGGGGGCGCCCTCGCCGTCCATCCGCAGCGTCTGGCCGTCCCGGATGCCGGCGGGGACGTCCACCTCCAGGGTGGCCTCACGGCGCACCCGTCCCTCGCCGTCACACTGTGCGCAGGTCTCGCTGTACACCTCGCCGCTGCCGGCGCAGCGCCGGCAGGTACGGGTCTGCTGCACCCGTCCGAGCGGCGTCTGCTGGACCGTCGTCTCCTGGCCGCGACCGTCGCACTGCGGACAGGTACGGGCGTCGGCCGCCGCCGGATGACCGGCGCCGCCACACTCCGGACACCGCTCCGGTCGGGTGACGGCCACCCGCTTCGTGACGCCCCGATAGGCCTCCGCCAGGTCGATCGCGAGTTCCGTGCGGAGGTCGGCGCCGCCGCGGTCGCGGGAGCGCCCGCCATCACCGCCGAAGAACTGCTCGAAGATGTCGCCCATGCCGCCGAAGGGGTCTCCCTGGGCGCCGCCGGCACCGGCGCCGCCGAACGGTCCTTGACCGGCGCCGGCACCACCCGCACCGGCGCGCCCGGCGCCGTCGTCGAAGCCGCCGTGTTTCTCGGCCTCGACGAACCGGTCGTGGCCCAGACGGTCGTACGCCTGGCGCTTCTCCTCGTCGGTGAGCACCTCGTGGGCCTTCTTCACCTGCTTGAACTTCTCCTCGGCGTCGGGGTCGTCGCTCACGTCCGGGTGGTACTCCGTCGCCTTCTCCCGGTAGGCCTCCGTGATCTCCTCCTCGGAGGCGTCGCGGCCGACCCCGAGTACGTCGTAGAACTCCTCGGTCATCCGTTCACTTCCCCAGTGTCGGTGTCGGTGTCGGTGTCCGTGTCAGTGTCACCCTGCACCGTGATCAGTCGTCGCTCTCCGCGCCTTCCTCGTCCGGCTCCTCGTCGATGTCCTCGAAGTCGGCGTCGACGTACTCGCCCTGCTGGCCGCCGCCGTCGCCGTCGCCGTCGCCGGGACCGGGGCCGGGACCGGCCGCACCGACGCCGGCACCCGGGCCCGCGCCGGGGCCGGCCTGGGCGGCCTCCTCCTGGTACATGCGCTTGCCGATCTCTTGGAGGCTGTCGTTCAGCGCCTCGGTCGCGCTCTCGATCGCCTCGACGTCGGCGTCGTCGTCGACGACGGCCTCGACGTCCTCGATGGCGTCTTCGATCTCCTCGCGCAGGTCGTCGTCGACGGCTTCCTCGTTCTCCTCCAGCAGCGTCTCCGCCCGCCCGACCGCGGACTCGGCCTCGTTGCGGGCCTCGACGCGCTCGCGGCGCTTGCGGTCCTCCTCGGCGTGTTCCTCGGCCTCCTGCTGCATGCGCTCTATCTCCTCGTCCGAGAGGCCGGCGCCGCCCTCGATGGTGATCTCCTCCTTGGTGCCCGAGCCCTGGTCCTCGGCGGAGACGTTGACGATGCCGTTCTCGTCGATGGAGAAGGACACCTCGATGCGCGGCGTCCCGGCGGGCGCGGGCGGGATGCCGGTCAGCTGGAACTCCCCGAGTAGTTCGTTCTCCTCGGCGATCTCCCGCTCGCCCTGGAAGACGCGGATGTCGACGCTGGTCTGGCTGTCGACGGCGGTGGTGAACACCTTCGACTCCTCGGTAGGGATCGTGGTGTTCTTCTCGATGAGGCGCTCGAACAGTCCGCCTTTCACCTCGACGCCCAGCGACAGCGGCGTGACGTCCAGCAGGACGATGTCGTCGACCTCGCCGCCGAGTACGCCGCCCTGGATCGCCGCCCCCAGGGCGACGGCCTCGTCCGGGTTGACGTTCTGCTGTGGCTCCATGCCGACGAGCTCCTCGACGTTCTCCTCGACCTGGGGCATCCGCGTCGACCCGCCGACGAGGATCACCTCGTCGATGTCGCTCTCGTCGTAGCCGGCGTCCGTCAGCGCCTGCTCGGTCGGCTCCTTCGTGCGCTCGATGAGGTCGGCGGTGAGTGACTCGAACTTCGCCCGCGTCAGCGACTTCTCCAGATGGATCGGCCCGTCGTCCGTCGCCGTGATGAAGGGCAGGTTGATCTCCGTCTCCTTCCGGCTGGAGAGTTCGATCTTCGCCTCCTCGGCGGCGTCTTTCAGCCGCTGGAGGGCCTGCCGGTCCTCGGAGAGGTCGACGCCGCGTTCGTTCTCGAACTCCTCGACGAGCCAGTCCATCACCGCACGGTCCCAGTCGTCGCCGCCGAGCTCGTTGTCGCCGTTGGTGGCGGCGACCTCGTAGACGCCGCCGCCGAGGTCGAGAACGGAGACGTCGAAGGTGCCGCCGCCGAGGTCGTACACGAGGACGGTCTGGTCGGACTCGTCGTCCAGCCCGTAGGCCATCGAGGCCGCGGTCGGCTCGTTGACGATGCGGTCGACCTCGAAGCCGGCGATCTCGCCGGCGTCCTTCGTCGCCTGGCGCTGGCGGTCCGAGAAGTACGCCGGAACGGTGATCACCGCGCGCTCGACCTCGTCACCCAGGTAATCCTCGGCGTCCCGCTTGAGCTTCTGGAGGACCATCGCCGAGATCTGCTCCGGCGTGTACTCCTCGCCGTCAATCTCGACGGTGTAGTCCTCCTCACCCATGTGTCGCTTGATCGAGGCGATCGTGCGTTCAGGATTCTGGACCGCCTGGTTCTTCGCCGGCTTGCCGATCAGACGCTCCCCGTCGTCCGAGAACGCGACCACCGACGGCGTCGTCCTGTCGCCCTCGCTGTTGACGATGATCTCGGGATCGTTGCCCTCCATCACCGCCATCGCACTGTTGGTGGTGCCGAGATCGATACCGAGAATCTTCTCACTCGTCATCTTGGCCCGAACTATCCGATCGTCGGCTAAAACCTTTTTGCAGTCTCACGTCCAGCGCGGCGACGCCGACTCGACGCGGCCCGGACCGACCGGGCTCACTCCTCCGTCCTGGCGGCGCCGGCCTCCTCGTCCGCCGCCTCCCCGTCGGCCGGTCCGGTGGAGACGGTGACCCGCGCCGGGCGGACCACCTCGCCGGCCATCTCGTAGCCGGGGGCGTACACCTCGGCGACCGTGTCCTCGGGCTGCTCCGAATCGGCCCGCATCATTACCTCGTGACGCTGCGGATCGATCGCCTCGCCCGGCACCGGCACTATCTCGGTCACCCCCTCGTCGTCGAGCACGCGGTCGAACTCCCGCAGTGTCATCTCGACGCCGTCGAGCAGGCTCTCCGCGTCGGGGTCGTCCTCCTCGGTCGCCCGCCGCAGGTCGTCCCGCACGCCGAGCAGTCGCTCGACGAGGTCCTCCGTCGCCCGCTCTTTCACCCGCTCGCGCTTGCGTTCCGCTCGCTTCTTGTAGTTCTCGTAGTCCGCCCGCGTCCGTCGGAGCCGGTCGGTGAGGTCCTCGACCTCGTCTTCGAGCTCCTCGACGCGCTCCTCGCGCTCCGTCAGTTCCGACTCCAGCGTCGTCACACGCTCGCGCAGGGCCGCCGCGTCGTCACCCCGATCGTCGTCGTCGCGGTCCCCGTCGTGGTCGCTCTCCTCCCCGTCGCCGGTCGCCTCCGGCTCCTCGGCCGCCGCGGACGCGTCGCTCTCGTCGTTCCCCTCTTCGACCTCGGCCCCGACGTCCCGCTCCGGGGTCTCCTCGTCCCCGGCGGCTCGCCGATCGCCGTCGTCCGGCGTCCGGTCCTCCCCGGCCTCCGTCTCGTCCTCGTCACTCATACCCGGGCAGAGCGCACCCGCGCAGTTAAGCGTTTTACACGGGATCTCGCCCGGGGAACGGGAGCACAACTGTCTTGCTCGCGGGCGTCCAGGCGACGAGCGTGCTGTCGCTGCGCTACGAGAACGGCACCGTCCGCGTCGAGGGCGACCCCGACGACTGGCCGCCCGTCGTCGAGGCCGACCCCCGCGCCGGCGACGGCGTCGGCCGCGTGCCCGCCCACCGGTACGCCGACCTCCTGCGGACCTGCCGGGAGTGCGGCGTCGACGTCGACGACGCCGTGCTCGACCTCTCTCCCGTCGAGGCCGACCTCCGCACCGGCTACGAGCTCCGCGCTTACCAGCGCGAGGCTCTCGACGCCTGGGAGCGAGCCGACCGGCGCGGCGTCGTCGAACTGCCGACCGGCGCGGGCAAGACCGTCGTCGGCCTGGCGGCGATCGCCGCCGTCGACGGCCCGGCGCTGGTCGTGGTGCCGACGGTCGACCTGCTGGAGCAGTGGCGCCGCGAACTGGAGCGGGACTTCGCGGTCGCCGTGGGACAGCTGGGCGGCGGCCGGCAGCGTCTCGAACCGCTGACGGTCGCCACCTACGACTCGGCGTACCTCCGCGCCGACGGGGTCGGCGACCGCTTCCGGCTGGCGGTGTTCGACGAGGTGCACCACCTCGGCGCCGAGGGCTACCGGGAGATCGCCCGGCTGCTTGCCGCCCCCGCCCGGCTCGGTCTCACCGCCACCTTCGAGCGGCCGGACGGCGGCCACGAGGCCGTCCGTGAGCTGGTCGGCGACGTGGTAGTGCGACTCGACCCGGACGACCTGGCGGGCGAGCATCTCGCCCCCTACGACGTGCGCCGCGTCCCGGTCGAGCTGACCGACGAGGAACGCGAGGCGTACGAGCGCAACCAGGAGACCTTTACGGACTATCTCGCCCGCTCGAACGTCGACATGCGCTCGGGCGCGGACTACCGGAAGCTCGTGCTGCGCTCGGGCTCCGACCCCGAGGCCCGCGAGGCGCTGCTCGCCAAGCAGCGCGCCCGCGAGACAGTGTACAACAGCGACGCCAAGCTCGACGCCCTCGCGACGATCCTCGACCGACACCGCGACGACCGGACGATCGTCTTCACCGCCCACAACGACCTCGCTCACCGGGTCGCCGAGCGCTTTCTCATGCCGGCGATCACCCATCACACCGGCGCCGACGAGCGTCGTCGCACCCTGAGCCGCTTCCGTGACGGAACGTACGCCCGGGTCGTCTCCTCGAACGTCCTCGACGAGGGGGTGGACGTGCCCGACGCGACCGTGGCCGTCGTGCTCTCCGGCAGCGGCAGCGAGCGGGAGTTCACCCAGCGACTCGGTCGGGTGCTCCGCCCGAGCGAGGACCGCGAGCGGGCCGTCCTCTACGAGGTCGTCGCCGACGGGACCGCCGAGGAGAACGTCGCCGAGCGCCGCCGGTAGCTACCCCTCTCACTCGCCTTCGGACGCCGACTTCCAGCGCGGCCTGACGGTGCCGTCGGCGAACACCGCCTCCCGGGTGAAGTCCTCAAACTCGAAGGCGTACGTCTCGCTCTCGCCGACGTCCAGCGAGACGGCCCGCTCGCGCAGTCGCTCCCGGTCGCCGGCGCGGACGTACAGCTCGACCGTGGCCGACCCCGGCTCGTCGCCGTCGTTGACGACGTCCACCTCGACGACGAGGCGGCCGTCCCGGTCGAGCAGGCGGAAGTCGTCGAACGAGAGGTTCGGCGTCGGGTCCGGCGGCGAGGTTCGGTCCGGAAAGCCGACGTTCGTGCCGCCCTCCTCCGGCGTGCCGCCGTCGCTGCCGTCGCCGTCGCCCGCGTCCGGTACCGACGACGGCGTCCGTTCGTCGACGCCGCTCCCACACCCGGCTAGCGCCGCCAGCAGACCGCCTCCCGTGGCCGCCAGCAGTCGGCGTCGTGTCCGCTCCATGCGCGATCCGACGCGGACCGCCGTTGAATCCCTTGTGTCTCGACCGCCGGCCCGGCGGGACCCCGAGAGCCTTTCTTCCGCGGCACCAAGCGACGGGCGTGCTGAAGAAGGACCTCCTCCGGGTCGACCGGCGTGGCGGCTACCGCCCGCAGTTCGCGGGCGAGGACGCCGGGGCGCTCGACCTCGCTCGCCGCGTCGTCGGCGTCTTCCAGGGTGCCGTCGGGAAGCCCCGGGCCGACCTCGACGTCGCCGTCGAGGCGGTCGAGCGCGACGCCGCGGACTACAAGCTCGTCCGCGGACTCGCCGACCTGCTGGAGCGCGACGCCGTCTTCGAGACCCGCGCGCCCGTCCCGCCGGAGCGCGCCCGCGAGGTGGCCTTCGAGTGCGCCGGCGAGGTCGGCGTCGTCACCCGCGGGCAGCGCCGCGAGGCGCTCGCACGGGCCGCCGAGCGGCTGAACGCCCTCCCCGGTCGCGGGACCGCGGACACGGACACGGACGCGGACACGGATACGAACGGGGACGAGGACGGGAACGCCGACCTCACCGCCGCCGCGGTCGGCGAGTCGTTGTACGCCGACCTGCCCGAGCGGCAGGTGCTCGTCGCCTTCGACCCGCGCTGGGACCCCGAGGCACTCCTCCGGCAGTACGACCTCTCGCTCGCCCAGACGGCGCTGTTCGACGCCGTCGAGGTGCGAGCGCGCTCCGCCGACCCGAAGCGGCTCGTCTCCGCGGTGAAGCGACTGGGACTGATGTACGAACTCGTCGACGAGCCGACCGACGACCCGGACCTGGGCGACCGGGTCGCCGTCGTCACCGGCCCGGACGCCCTCTTCCGCCGGACGCGACGCTACGGCACCGCGTTCGCCCGGCTGCTGCGGACGCTGGCGGCGACGGGCCGGTGGGAGCTCACCGCGACGGTCGACGACCGCGGCACCGAGCGCACGCTCTCGCTGTCGAACGCCGACCCCGTGGCGGTGCCCGGCACCGACCCCGTCGTCGACGTAGGCTACGACTCCGGCGTCGAGCGGGAGTTCGCGACCCGCTTCGAGGCGCTCGACCTTGACTGGCGACTCGTCCGCGAGCCGGACCTCCTTCCGGTCGCGGGCGGGGCGATGGTGCCGGACTTCGCCTTCGAGTACGAACACGCCGACTTCCGGGTGTACTTCGAGATCGTCGGCTTCTGGACGCCGTCGTACGTCGAGTCGAAGCTGGCGAAGCTGAAGGCGGTCGACGCCGAACTGCTGGTCGCCGTCGACCGCTCGCTCGGCGTCGGCGAGGCGGTCGAGGCCGCCGACCACCGCGTGGTCCGCTACGACGACCGCGTCCGTCTGAAGGACGTCCGGGACGCCCTCCGGGTCCACGAGGAGCGCCTGGCCGCCGAGAGCGCCGCCGACCTGCCCGACGAACTCCGGCCGACCGAGGACGCCGTCGCCGTCGAGACGCTGGCCGAGCGCCACGGCGTCCCCGAGTCCGCGGTCGAGGACCGCGAGTTCCCCGAGCACCGTCTCGTCGGCCGTACGCTGGCCCGCCCCGCCCTGCTCGAGCGGCTGGACGAGGCGATCGAGCCGGGTCAGGACCTCGCGGACGCGGCCTCCGTCGCCGCCGACCACGGGATCGACGACGCCGCTTCGCTGCTGTCGGCGCTCGGCTACCGGGTGGAGTGGTCCGGTCTCTCCGGGGGCACCGTCAGGCGGCGGGAGTGACCGGTCGACTTACAGCACCCGCACTCGACCGTGGACGTCGCGGAAGCGCCAGATCCGGGAGTCGGGGCCGGCGCCGTCGACGCGGTCGACCTGCGAGAGCCCCCGCTTCACGCAGCGCCACCAGCCGTCTGCGGTGTCGTAGCCCGCCGGACGGTCGTCGTACAGCGCCTCGACGAAGTCGCTGCGGCGCGCCTCGCCCGCCTCCTTCAGGTACGCCAGCGCGGCCCCGATGGCCCGCCGCCGGCGCTCCAGTAAGCGGTCGTCGTGGCCGGGAACGTCGAGCGCTCCGAGGTCGGTGACGTCGGCGCCGGGCGGCGGTCCGTCCGAGCGCAGCGCGTTCGTCGCGTCGTAGGAGAGCCCGCTGCCGCCGCCGTCGCCGCCGAGCTGCTCGCGGGTGCGGGCGACCGCCCGGCGGGTGATCTCGTCCAGACGGTCGTCGGTGACGCCGGCCAGCGCGGCGGCGAGGTCGGCCACCGCGTCCGCGTCGCCGCCGACCCGCGCCGTCGCCGGCGAGAGGTTCGCCGCCATCTCCCCTTTGCCTTTGCTTTCGCCCTCGACCTCGCCCTCACCGTCCGCCGCTGGGCCGCCGGCGGGCGGCGTCTTCCCGGCGTCGCCCCCGTCGGTCGTGCCGCCCTCGCCCTGCTCGTCGTCGGGGAGGTCGGCGACTCGCGCTTCGAGGTCCTCGATCCGGCGCTCGTAGGCGTCGACGACAGTGGTGTCGGCGTCGCTCTCGATGGCGGCACGGCCGTCGACGACCCAGCGGACGTACGTCTCCACGTCCTCGAACCCGAGCAGGTCGCGCTCGCGCCGGAGTCGGTCGAGCAGGGCCTCCGACAGCTCCAGCCGGACCGTCGGCATCGCCCGTCCGTTCCGCCCGCGACAGCATAAACCGTCGCCTTCGCACCCCCGACGCGAGACGGCGGCGGCCGGGAGGGCCGTGTGGGCTGGCCCCGTCGTCCGCGGCAGCCGACGTCGACACCGGTCGCGGGAGCGGCGACACGGCTATGCGTCGGCCGCCCGAACCCTCCGGCGATGAGCGAGGGTGACGGAGCCGGCGACGGCGACTCCGCCCGCTCGTGGCGTCCGCTGTCCGGGCCGGGCACCGTCACCCTCGGGGTCGGCGCCGGAGCCGTCGAGCGCGACGCGACGCTCGACCGCCGCGGCGTGTTGCGTCGGGTCGGCGCGCTCGTCCTCGCGGCGAACGTCCTGCTGTTCGGCCTGAAGACGGCCGTCTGGGGGACGACGGGCAGCCTCGCGGTCGGCTCCGAGGCGGCCAACAGCCTCGCGGACGCCGTCTACAGTCTCGTCGTGCTCGGCGGCCTCTACCTCACGACGCGCCCGCCGGACGTCGAGCACCCGCACGGCCACGAGCGCATCGAGCCGTTCGTCTCGCTGTTCGTCGCCGGCGGTGTCGTCGCCGCCGGCGCGGTGGTCCTCTACGGCGCCGGCGCGTCGCTGCTCTCGGGCGCCTACGCCGACCGCACGGTCTCCGGGGTCGCCGCCCCTGCCGTACTCGTCGTCGGCGCCGTCGTGAAACTCGGGCTCTACCGCTACTGTCTCGCGATGGGCCGGCGCACGGGGTCGCCCGCGCTGGTCGCCGCCGCCATGGACAACCGCGCCGACGTGCTCACCGCCGGTGCCGCCTTGGCGGGCGTGCTCGCGGCCACCGTCGGCGTCCCCGTCGCCGACCCGCTGGCCGCCCTGGTCGTCGGCGTCGCCGTCGTCTACGCCGGCGTCGGCATCGTCCGCGACAACGTCAACTACCTCGTCGGCGGCGCCCCGCCCGAATCGCTGCGCGAAGAGATCGTCGCCCGCGCCGCCGACCACCCGGACGTTCGCGGCGTCCACGACGTCGTCGCACACTACGTCGGTCCCGAGGTCGACGTCTCCCTGCACGTCGAGGTCGAGGACGACATGCCGCTGCGGGAGGCCCACGACCTCGAGACCGACGTGACCGAGGCGATCCGCTCGCACCCCGCCGTCGACGACGCCTTCGTCCATCTCGACCCGGCGACGGCCGGTCGCCTGCCGCCTGCGCGACAGCCGGTCGCTTACCGCCTGCGCGACAGCCGGTCGCCTGCCGACCCCGTCGAGGACTGCGGCGGCGAGGCGAGGACTACCGGAGCGGGCCGGGAGCGGGCGCTCAGACCGGCTCGCCGAAGGCGTACATCGTGTTCTGGTCCGTTACTTCGACCCGGAGGAAGTCGCCCGGCTCGACGCCGTACGAGGGGGCCTCCTGGACGATCACCTGTCGGTAGGCCGGGTCGCGACACTTCACGGAGTCGCCGGTGCCGTGCTCGACGGCGAGCACCTCCCGTTCGGTGCCGACCATCGCCTCGTGGGCCTCGCCGACGATCTCTCGCTTGGCGGCGCTCATCGCCTTTGAGCGCTCCTTCTTGACGGTGCCGCCCAGCCCCTTCATCTCGGCGGCGTCGGTGCCGGGGCGCTTCGAGAAGCGAGTGACGTTGACCTTCTCCGGTCGGGTCTCCCGCAGCAGCGCCATCGACTGCTCGTGATCGCGGTCCGTCTCGGTGGGAAAGCCGACGACGAAGTCCGTCGACAGCGTCCAGTGGTCGAGACGGCGGTCGAACGTCTCGACGACCTCGCGGAACTCCCGCACCTGGTGCTGGCGGCGCATGTCTCCGAGCACGTCGTTCGAGCCGGACTGCACGGGCGCGTGCAGGAAGTTGTACAGCTCCTCGTTCTCGGCGAACACCCGGGCGAGCTCCTCGCGGATGCCGTGGACGCCCTTCGGGTTGGCCATGCCGACCCGCACCCGGAAGTCGCCGTCGACGTCGCAGACGCGGTCGAGCAGCGTGTGTAGCTTGCGCTCGCCGTCGTCCCAGCCGTAGACGCCGGTGTCCTGGCCCGTCACCCGGATCTCCTTCGCGCCGGCGTGGACCAGCGCCCGGGCCTTCTCGACGTTCTCCTCGACCGGCGGGGAGTCGATCTTCCCGGTGGCACGCTTGGTGATGCAGTACGAGCAGTCGGACATGCAGCCGCGTGCGATCGGGAGGATGCCCACCACGCCGTCCAGTACGGGCTCCGTGTCCGGCGTGGGCGTCGGACACTCGCCGTTGGTGATCGCCTCGGGCACGTCGTCCCAGTGGAGTACGTCGGCGTCGATCCCCGACTCGCGGAACTGCTCGCCCTGGGCGAGCGCCATACAGCCCGTGATCACCAGGTCGGCGGGCGTCTCCTCGTCCAGCTCGCGGGCGCGTCGCAGCATGTTGCGCTCGGTCTTCTCGACGACCGTGCAGGTGTTGAGGATCGCCACGTCCGCCGCCGTCGGCCCGTCGACCGGCCGGTGACCGGCCTCGCGCAGTCGCCGCTCGATGCGGCGGCTCTCCCCTCGGTTGGAGGTGCACCCGTAGGTCTCGACGTGGTACCGAGCCACGCTCACGTTACCGGACGGGCGGGCAAAACCCCTGCGATCGCGGCCGCCCGCCGGCGATTCCTCGCGCGTGGTCTCCCGGTCCGGCCCGCGGTCGAGAACGGAGACGACGGCGTCCGGCGGGGGCGACCGGCCGAACTCGACGCCCGGTCTCGCGCGACGGCCGTCAGCCCGTCCCCCGGTCGCGGAGGTCCTCCAGGACGGCGACGCCGGCGGAGGCGCCGATGCGGTCGGCGCCGGCGTCGAACATCGCGGCGGCGGTCTCGTAGTCGTCGATGCCGCCGCTCGCCTTCACCGGGAGGTACTCCGCCATCACCGCCACGTCGCGGACGGTCGCGCCGCCGTCGGTGAAGCCGGTCGCCGTCTTGACCATGTCGGCGCCGGCCGCGCGGGCGACGGTACAGGCGTCCCGCAGTGCCGACTCCGCCAGCAGCGGTGCCTCGACGATGACCTTCACCGGCAGCGGGACGGCGGCGACGACGCTCTCGATCTCCTCGCGGACGGCGTCGTAGTCGCCGTCGAGCAGCCGACCGACGTTGAGGACGACGTCGAGTTCGTCGGCGCCGGCCTCCCGGGCGCGCTCGGCCTCGCGGCGCTTGACCTCGGGGTCGTGCTGCCCGTGCGGGAAGCCGACGACCGTCACCAGCGACACGTCCGGCGCGTGCTCGGCGGCGCGGGCGAGATAGCAGGGCGGAACGCAGGCGTTCATCCCGTGGCTGTCGGCCTCGTCGAGCACCGTCCGCACGTCGTCGGGCGTCGTCGTCGGCCCCAGCGCCGTGTGGTCGATGCGGGCGGCCAGCGCGGCGGCGTCCATGCCCCGGCCTGGTGGTCGCCCGACAAAAGTCTCTCCCGTCCCCGTCGGCCCCCGCGACGGGGGACGGCGGACCGGAACGACTTTCCGGAGTGCTCGCGGAACCACGGGGCGATGACGCCGTCGGTGGCCGTGGACTCGTCGGCTCGCCGCTGGGTGCTCCAGCTGCCCGACGTGCTCCCTGCCGACTTCGGCCTTCCGGAGCCGGTCTACTGGGTACCGACGCTTCTGGTGTTTCTCGCCGCGGCGGTCGCCCTCTACGCCCTCGGCCCGACGGTCACCGACTGGACCGCCCCCGCGCTGGTCCCCTGGATCGGCGTCGGCGCCGTGTTGCACGTGCTCTACCAGGGCCCGTCGCTCTCCCCGGCCGTTCGCCCGCTGTTCGGCAATCCGACGGTCTACCTCACGACGGGCGCCACGCTCGTCCTCGTCTGGACCGTCTCCGAACTCGTCGCCGACGCGCGCTCGCCGGGAGCGTCGAACGACCGCCAGCTCGGTGTCGTCGGCGGCGGTGTTCTCCTCGTGCTGCTCGGCTGGTCGGCGTACCTCGTCGGAGTCACGCGCCAGGCGGTGCAGGTGCGGCCGTTCTGGCCGGCGGTCGCCCTCGTCGTGGGGGTCGCACTCGCCGGCCTCTGCTGGGCGGTCATGAGTCTGCTCGTCCCGCGGACCGTCGTCGTGGCCGGCAGGACCGGCGCCGTGGTGCTGGCCGGGCACGCCCTCGACGGCGTCTCGACCGCCCTCGCCGTCGACGGTCCTGTCGACGGCTTCACCGAGCGTACGCCGCTCTCGCGGCTGCTGATCGACGTCGGTGCCTCCCTGCCGACCGCCGACCTGGTCGGCACCGCCTGGCTGTTCGTCCTCGTGAAGGTCGTCCTCGCCGGCGTCGTCCTCGTCGCCTTCCGCGAGACCGTCGAGGACCGTCCCGACGCCGCCCGGGTGGTGCTGGCGCTGGTCGCCGCCGTCGGTCTCGGCCCCGCCGTCCACAACCTCGTGTTGTTCGCCGTCGGCGGGTGGGTCCGAGCCGCGCCGGACCCGACGCTTCTGCGGGCCGGCGTCGACACCGCGGCGGCACTCGCCGGCCTGTAGCCTCGTCGGCCGCTCCGGATCCACACCGTTTACCGGTCGCTGGTCGAAGGCCGCGTATGGCGAAACAGCCCCACCTCCTCGTCGAGCCGGGCGACCTCGCGGACGTCGTGCTCGTCCCGGGCGACCCCGGTCGCGTCGACCGCATCGCCGGCCACTGCTCGGACGTCGAGACCGTCGCCCACAACCGCGAGTACAAGCTCGTCAACGCCACGTACGACGGCACGCCGGTGTCGGTCTGCTCGACCGGCATCGGCTCGCCGTCGGCGGCCATCGCCGTCGAGGAACTCGCCGCCGTCGGCGTCGAGACCGTCATCCGGGTCGGCACCACCGGCGCGTTGCAGTCCGGCATCGCGATCGGCGACATGGTCGTTCCGACGGCCGCCGCGAAGAACGAGGGCACCACCGAACGGTACGAGGCCGCCGAGTACCCCGCCGTGCCCTCCCACGACGTGCTCTCGGCGCTGGTCGACGCCGCCGCGGACGATGCCGGCACCGTCCACGTCGGGCCGATCGTCACCGACGACGCGTACTACGCCGAGACCGAGACGTACGTCGAGGACTGGGAGGCGGCGGGCCTGCTCTCCGTCGAGATGGAGGCGGCCTCCGTCTTCACCGTCGCCCGCCGAACGGGGCTGCGCTCTGGGGCGATCTGTACCGTCGACGGCAACCTCGTCGAGGGCACCCAGAAGGGCGAGACCGACGACGAGGAGCTGCCCGAGGCCGCGCGGAACAACGTCGAGCGGGCGATCCGGATCGCTCTCGAAGCGGCCCGCGACCTCGATTAGCTGCCCGGACCGCCGCCGGTGGCGGTCTCGACGCCCTCGCCGCGGCCGGTGTCGGTCTCGGGCGCCACCGCGACGAACTCGACACCGTTGCTGTCGAATTCCGCCAGCGCCGGCCCCGCGGGGTCGCCGTGGCCGACGGTGCTCGCGGCGACGACGGCGCGGCAGAAGGCGTCGGTCGGCGTGACGACGCCGGTCACCACCGACAAGAGCGCGACGTCGACCACGGGCACCACCGTCAGCCGCGCGCCGACCGGACTCCGACGGCGCCTCTCATCGGTGTCGTCGGCCGTCCTCCGTGCGTGGCGGTCCCCGAGGATTGGGGTACAGCGTCGGCGAACGAGCAGGCGGCGCGTGGGCCCGCGGCGGCTGACCGCCGCTCGGAAACCCGTAGCGTCTCCCACGGAACGGCGCGCCGCGCGACCGCCCGGACCGTTCCGCTGTAGATGTTACGTCACGAGACAGGGTGGTCCCGCCCTCACACTTCAACTCTCGTCCCCGAACGGCGAGACGAGTCGGTCGTCCGCCGTGTCCGAACGATGACCGGCGGTGGTAGTCGCCCCGGAAACGTGATCACGTCGCCGCTTCCGGGTGCTCGTCGGCGTACCGGTCGGCCAGCAGCAGTCCCACGGCGTCGTTGAGAGTGTGAACCGCGATCACGACTGGCAGACTGTGTGTCCAGAGGTACACCGCGACCAGCACGACGGCCGGCTGCAGCATCTGCACAGCCGCGCCGACGGTCCAGGTCTCTCCGACGTGAGCGTACAGAAAGGCGGCCGTGGAGAGGCCCGCCGCGAGCAGCGGACGCCCCGTCAGCTCGGCCCCGCGCTCGATGACGTAGCCCCGGTACGGGACTTCCTCGGTGACGCCGGCGGTCTCGGCAACGAAGAGTCGCTCAGGGATCGAGAGGTCCGCGAACGAGCCGAGCCCCTCCGCGAGCTCGTCACCGCCGTCCAGCCTGGCTCTGAGTGGTGCGGTGAGCACCGAACTCCCTACCATTGTGCCGAGCCCCACGACGACCTGAGCGGCGAACGCCACGGGACCGTCGACTCGCCATCCGACCGACGCGAGCGTCCGACTCTCGACGAGGAGGACGTACGCGCAGACGACAACGGGAACGAGCCACTTCCAGAGGTGCGGCTCGATCCCCTCGTCAGGTCGGTCCAGGCGACTTTGTACCCGTCCGACGACATCGAACGCGAGCAGCGACAGAATGATGCCGACCGCCGAAACGGCGGCGCTCATCGTCGTACTTGCTCGACGACGAGCTCTCGCAGCGCGTCGGCCGTCTCGCTTTCGCGTCCGAACAGACGCGCGCTCGCGGCACGCTGGTTGGCCCCGAGCACCAGCTCGGCGACCCGCGACGGGTCAACCGACTCGAACGCACCCGCCTCAACGCCGCGCTCGACGGTGTCGACGAGGTCCTCGCGGACGAGTGTCTCGATGGCGAACAACTCCCGAGCGATGTCGTCGTACTCGCGCGCCGCAGCCTCAAGTTCGACGAAGACGGCAGCCGTTCGTTCGGCCTCTTCGCTGCCGCCTTCGAGGTTTCCGACGACGGTTTCGACGAGTGCGTCGAGTCGCGGCGCCGGGTCCGTGGGCAGTGCCCCGAGCCCGTCGGCGGTGCGCTCGCGCTCTCGAGCGACGAGCGTCGCCAGTAGGTCCCCCTTGCCCTCGAAGTAGTGGTGGATGAGCGACTGGCTGCCGCCGAACTCCTCGGCCACCCTCGCCATCGAGAAGCCGGCGTACCCGTCATCCACGAGCACCGTTTGACTGGCGTCGAGTATCCGACCGCGAGCCTCCATTGCTGATTGATCGATCAATCAACACGGGCTATTAAAACCCACGATCAACTGACCCCTCGTCACTCTCACAGGCGGACGTCCGACGGTGTCTCGACGTCGAGGTGGCTGGACTCGTTGACTTCTCTGCGGTGTCGAGCGGCGAAACAACTATGATCGCGGTCTGCTTCCGTCGGATATGGAGTGGCGTCTGTTCGCCGACCTCGCGGAGCGCGCCGGGCAGCGCCGCGTGTCGGTGCGCGTCGAGCCGACGGCGACCGTCGACGACGCGCTCGCGGCGCTGTTCGAGGCCCGCCCGGCGCTCCGCGAGCGGGTACTCGACGACTCGTCCGCGGTGCGTGACTCGATCACCGTTTTGCGCGACGGCGACCCGGCCGCCACGGACGACCCCGTCGGCGACGCCGACGAGCTGGCACTGCTGCCGCCGGCGAGCGGCGGCTGAGCCGACCTCAGTCGACGTGGCCGCGGTCGCGGTAGTCGGCCGTGAGGTCGGCGCTCAGCACGAAGTCCGGCTCGTCGGCGATGTCGACCCGGAGGCAGGCGGCGTCGCTGACGGCGCGGGCCGTCTCGGGCACCAGGACGCGCGTGCGGTCGGCGCCGAGCGCGGCGGCGTCGCGGGCGACGGCCGACAGCAGCGCCCGGGCGCCGGCGAGGTCCGCCCACGCCCCGACGCCGTACTCCGCCCACGTCTCCGGCTCGCCGTCACCGTCGCCGTCACCCGACCGCTCGTACGTCCGCGTGCGGTAGGTCATCGCCCGCGCTCCCGACGGCCCCCGGACGGCGACGACGCGCCCGAGCCCCTCGCCGGCGTCGTCGGCCAGCTCCGACAGTCGCCCGGCGGTGAGTTCGGACAGCGCCCACGTCTCCGCGGTGGAGAGTGCAAGTCCCGACAGGCGTTCGTCGGCGTCGCTGCCCTGCCACGCGCGCCACGCCACGCCCGGGTCCGTCGTCACGGTCAGGCTGTCGTCGCTCGCGCCGGAGCGGGCGGCCAGTCCGTCCGGGCTCGGCTCGGGGTGGACCCACCGGAACTCCGCCGTGGGCTCGTAGCCGATCGATCGCGCGGAGCCGAGCCCGGCGCGGTTCCACGAGAACACCATGATCCGCACCGCTGTCGCGCCCTGCTCGCGCGCCCAGTCGAAGCCGGCGTGGGTGAGTAGCCGGCTCACCCCCTGCCCGCGGTAGCGGGGGTTGACCCGCATCCCCTGTGCCCACGCCTCGCCGTCGTCCAGCAGGGTCGTCTGTACGACGCCGGCGACCGCCGTCTCCGGGTCGTCGCGGCCGCCGACGTCGGCGACGAACGTGCGCTGTCGCGGGCCGTCGCTCTCGACCCAGTCGCCGAACACCCGGGGGAGGTAGTCGCCCGTCTCGCGGTCGTCCCAGGTGTTCCGCGTGAAGGCGACGACGCTCTCCTCGTCCGTCGGACGGGCCCGGCGCACCTCGATCTCCGGGTCGGGGTTCGTGGCGTCGCCGCGCCCGGCGTCGGTCTCGCCCGCCATCAGAGCCAGGGGACCGACCGGTCGGTGATCTCGCCGGCGACCGGCCGGCGCATCGCCGCCGCCGGGTCCTCGGCGTTTTCGAGTGTCCACATCAGCTTCACCGTCGCCGTCTCCGGCAGCATGTCCTCGCCCTCGATCACCCCCGCCGCGAGCAGGTCCCGGCCGGTGTCGTAGACGCGGTCACAGACCCGCCCCTCGACGCACTGGCTGGTCATCACGACCGTCGTCCCGCCGTCGACCAGGTCCTCGACGACGGGTACGAGGTCGGTGTGGACGTGGCCGAGACCGGTCCCCTCGATCACGAGTCCCTCCCGGTCGGCCATCGCTTCGAGTCGAGCGATGTCCATGCCGGGCGTGAACTTCAACAGCTCCACCTCCGGTTCGAGGTCCGGCGCACAGGCGAGGTCGACGGTGCCGCGCTCGCGGTGCTCGCGGCGGAACGTCACCGTCTCGTCGTCGTAGTCCACGTAGCCCAGCGGCGCGCGACCGACGGTCTCGAAGGCGTCCCGCCGCGAGGTGTGACTCTTGCGGGCGCGGCTGCCGCGATGCAGCGCACAGCGGTCGTCCGACGTGGTGGCGTGCATACAGACGAGCACCTCCGCACAGTCGGCCGTGGCGGCCTCGACCGCACAGACGGCGTTCATCACGTTGTCCGAGGAGGGGCGGTCCGCCGACCGCTGGCTGCCCGTGAAGACGACCGGCACGGGCGTGTCGAGCATGAACGAAAACGCCGCCGCGGAGTACTGCATCGTGTCGGTGCCGTGCATCACGACGACGCCGTCGGCGCCCTCGCGGACCTCCTCGGCGACCGCGCGGGCGAGGTCCTGCCAGATCGACGGCTCCATGTTCTCGCTCAGGATGTTGGCGACGACCCGTCCGCGGTAGTTCGCGCGTCCCGCCAGGTCGGGCACCGCACGGAGCACGTCCTCGGCGTCGAAGCGGGCGGTGACGGCGCCGGTCCGGTAGTCCACCGTCGAGGCGATCGTGCCGCCGGTGCTGATCAGCGCGACCGTCGGGAGGTCGTCGTCGACCTCGACCGCGGAGCCGGCCGCTTCGCCGTCGACGTCGACGGCGTAGACGCCGGCTTCGAGCACCTCGACAGTGGCGGCCTCGCGGTCGACGCCGACGTTGTAGCCGTCGTCCTGCTTCACCACGAACGTCTCGGCCGTCGTCGAGGGGAGCAAGACGCCCTCGAAGGTCGTCCCGTCGCGCTCGACCCGGACCCTGTCGCCGGGCGCCGGCGTCGACGGAGCGCCGTCGGTCTCGGCTGTCATACTCGAACTACGCGTTCTCAAACTTCAAGCTCGCGGTAGCGCGGAGTCCCCTTCCTCAAGGAGCGAGCAAAGTGAGCGAGTAGGGAGGGGAGGAGCGCGTGCGAACCTTTACAACCGCCCGCAACGACCTTCTGACTGTCCATGACGGGCCACAGACAGTCCGTGAGGGCTGGCGTCCCAACGAGGCCACGGTGCGTTTCTCGGCATGGATGGGCCGCGGTCAGCCGGCCCCGAAGTCGGGTCCGTCGAAGCGAGCGTGACGCCATGTACCGCTCCGCTCCCCGGTGTCCACCGGGGATAGAGTGGAGGACACCGACAATTAAATTGCCACTGGCGTCTGGCCCTTCGCCACAAGCCGACTTCGAGCGGATGAGTCCCATCCGACGAGCCGGCGTGCAAGCCCCACCCTCAGCGAGCGCGTCAGCGCGAGCAGGGTGGGGTAGTTGACCTCTCCGTCGTTTCCGTCGCCGACCGTGATCGTGACGCGGCGAAAGACCCATGCCGTCGCCCCGTCAACGCCGCGTATGGCCGACGGGACCGACGAGCTCGAGGAACTCGAAGCCGAGCTCGACGCCGCCGACGACCACCAGGACGAGGAGGCAAGCGCCGCCCTGTCCGAGGCGCAGTCCGTCCTCGACGACGCCAAGTCGACCGCCGGCGGCGGTGTCGACCTCGACGCCGAGGCGGACGCCGACACGACCACGCGCTTCTTTCTCGTCGCCGTGGTCGGAGCGGTCGCGGCCGGCTTCGGTGCCGGGGTCGTCCCGCTGGTCGACGGCCTGGTCGCCGGCGGGGTCGGCGTGCTCGTGATGGGGTTCGCGCTCGGACTGGCGAGCGGCAGCCGGCACTACCTCGAGACGGCCGTCGCCGGCGCGGGCGTGCTCGGCGTGCTCTCCTTCCTCGGGCGACTGGACGTCGCCGTCGCGGCCGGCGGGTCGGTCGCTCGCCTGGCGGCCGTCGGCGCGGGCGTCGGACTGGCGGCGGCCGTCGCCGGTACTCTCGGCGGTCGGCTCCTGCGCGGCAGGATACTTGACGCCCTGCCCGGCGGCGAGGCCGCTCCCGGCGACACCCCCGAGTTCTAGTCGGCGACCTCCCACCGACCGTCGACACGGGCGAGAAACCCTGCCGCCCGCAGGTCGAACAGCACCTCGCGTGTGACCGCCTCGGACAGGCCGAGCGCCCGGGCGACCTCGACGGTCGAGTCGGCGCCGTCCTGTGCCGCTAGCAGCGCGTCGGCGTACAGCCGCTCGTCGCGGTCGCCGTCGCCGTCGACGGCGTCGGCCACCGTCTCTATGGTCTCCGTCAGCCGGGCCTGCACCCACCGCTGGGCGAGCGAGAGCTCGTCCTCCAGGTCGTCCAGCCGGTCCAGGTCGGCCGCCAGCGCCCCCGGGTCCGCCGGCGCGTCGGTCCCGCGACGCTCCGCCGACCGGCCCCGACCGTCGCCGTCGCCGTGGTCGTGGCCGTGGTCGTGGTCCCGGTCCGGGTCGCCGCCGTCGACGTCGATGGAGACGTACCGGCAGCGGGTGACGTCCAGCCCCCGCCGGGGACGGACGGACTTCGTGCCGAAGCGGTACGGCGAGACGTTCACCTCCAGGCGGAGCGAGCGGGCGATGTGGAAGTACTTCCGGCCGGAGTCGTCGACGCGGCTCTCCACGAGTCCGGCCTCCTCCAGCCGGCGGAGGTGGTCGATGACGGCCTTCGGGCTCACCCGGAGTTCCTCGCTCGTCTCGGTCACGTAGTAGGGACGTCGGGCGAGCAGGGCGAGGATACGCCGACGGTTCTCGTTCCCCAGGAGGTCCAGCAGGTCCGCGGAATCCATCGTCCGTCGTAGCGGACCGCGACCCAAAAGACCCCCGCCGTCCGCGGCCGCGTCGAACGCCCGTCTGACCGACCGTCCCAGTCCTGTCGGGCGATCCAGTGCTCTCTTCCCCGAAGACCTATACGTGGAGTGTGAGACGTGTGAACACACAGTATGTTCGAGGAGTTCTCGGGAGGGTACTACCTCGGGCGGCTGTACGTCCGCCCGTCGAGCGGTGATCGTGCCCTGCTGCATCGCCACCAGCACGAGCGGCTGAACGAGCAGTTGTACGCCGACGGCGAGGGCGTAGAGCGAGTCGACGCGCCGCTGGTAATGAAGCTCGTGGACGCACACTTCCCCGTCCACGGCGACGACGGTGTCCCGGCGGACACGCTCGCGGTGCCGGAAGAACTCCTGGGGGAGCGGGTGCATAACCCGCCCGCACTGAAGGAGGTCCTGCTCGCGAAGGCCGACTACGCCGACCGCATCCTCCGGCTGACCGGCTACGACGCCCCGCGGACGACCTGATCTGACCTGACCTGACCTGAGGCGGTCGACCGAAAGAGCCACGCCGCTGCCCGACGAGCGACGAGCGTGCGCCACCGCCTCCGTGCCGGTGCCGCCGTCTACAACGTCGGTCACCGCCACGCCGCCCACGACCTCTGGGAGGACCGCTGGCTCGACCTGCGCGAGCGGCTGGTCGAGGCCGGCGACGACCCGCCCGCCACCGCCGAGGCGGCCACGCCCGTCGACGACCCGCCCGTCCCCTCGACGGCGGCCGACGAGCGCCTGCTGCACGGTCTCATCCAGTTCACCGCCGCCGCGCACCACCGCGCCGAGGGCAACGCCGACGGCGCCCGCGACCTGGGCGAGAGCGCCGGCGTCTACCTCGGGGCGCTCCCCGACGAGTACCGTGACTGCGCGCTCGCGCCGGTCCGGAAGTGGCTGGACGCCCTCGCCGACGACGCCGACGCTGCCCCTCGACCGCCACCGCTGCGTCACGAGGGGACGGTCGTCACCCTGGTCGACCTCGACGCCGAGTCCGCCCTGCTGGCGGCGCCGGTCGTCGCCGAGACGACCGGCTACGACCCCGAGCCGGTCGCCGCCGCCGCCGAGTACGCCCGCGAGACCGTTCGAGCGGACGAGACGTCGCGGTTCGTCGCGCTCGTCGTCGACTTCGTGACCGGCGACCGGCGGGGGGTCGTCTACCGCCGACTCTCCGACCACGTCGACCGACGACGGCGGCGCGACCGCGACGTGGACGGGCTGTTCTGACCTGCCGGACAAGACTCTCACACGTTGAGACGACCGTGTAGGTACGGCAAACCGCACGCCTCAGGTGCGGACGGCGATCGCCGGGTCGGTCCTGTTCGCGTCCCACGCCGCACTGGTAGTTCGCGTACCGAGCCGGCACTCCGCTCGCGCTCGTCGTCGCCGGCTCGCTCGTGTCCGTCGCCGTCCTGTACAAGACAGGCAGGTGGGCGACGCTGTGCAGCGTCGGCTTTGCGGTGTACTTCCTCGCCGCCCTCTCGGAGGAGGGCGACCGGATCGCGGGCCTGACCCTCGGCGATCCCGCCCAGACGGTCGTCTCGCTGTTCGTGCTTGCCATCTCCCGCTACCGGGAGTACGTCGCAGACGCCGACGCCGCCGGGTACACCGGCGGCCGAGCCCTCGCAAGCGCCCCGCAGAAGATTCGCCCGGGCGCACAGGCCACCCGCGCGGACCCGGCGAGTGAGGTCAGCGCTCTGTATCGACGGCGCCCGGCGGGGCCTGCTCGCCACCCTGTTCGTCACCCACCCGCCGACGGAGAAACGCATCGCCCGACTCGGCGAGGCCTGACTCCGCTCTCCTCGTTCTCTCGTCCGACCCGCCGCTCACCCCGCCCGCTCGAAGGTGCCGGTGCTCCGGGGCGCGAACACCGCGTGTCCGGTCGAGTCCACCGGTCGAGAACCGATCCGTCGGCCAAGTCACCGGTATATACCTATGCTGGATTCGCGAACGTATCACACGACCGAGTGTCATTCGATACCAACCCCGCTGTCGTCCAGTATGCGATGCGATCCGAGATCGCAAACACGGTGACGCAGAGACCACAGACGGTCGTGCGGACGGGCTTCGTCCTGACGGTCCCGGCCCTCGTGGCGCTCAGTGCCGACCCGGCCGCCGGTTCGAAGGTGTCCACGGGCCCCTGAACTCAGCCGACGACCGACGGGTCCGGCCCCTCCGGACTGTCACACGACTCCGTATCGAGTCGGCTCTGACACTTTTCATACCCCGTGAAACGCCGTACACGCCGGCGATCCGGGGGGCAAGAAGCGAAGCCGGTCCACCGCTCGAACGGCGCCCGATCCTCGCCGGAGTCTGTTTTCGGATCACTTGCCCTCCGCTTCTCGTCGCCGCTGCGCATGCAATTCAATTCGGAACACCCCGCCGGCGCGCGACGTCGAGCAGTCGCCCGCTCCCTGGCGCAGTCATTGCCGTTCGACACGAAGACGCTGGAACGGGGATTTACCGCTGTGCAAAAACATCACCGATAGGACAGTTAGACTGCCGACGGGCGACCGCCTCAGCAGGCATAGTTTTATGAAAAAAGTTGTATACCGTGACACTTAGGAGCACGTCGTAGGGTGCTACCCAAGGGAGTAACCATGACCGACGACAACAAATTCACGACCGAGACGGATTCGACCGATGCATCGACCACTGACCACAGTTCCGCCGGGGCAGTCCAGACCGCGATCCGCGCGGCTCTGAGTCGGCTGGGCCGCGCGCTAGCCTACCCAGCCACCGCGGCCGACCAGCAGTCAGAGCGGGTGCTGATGGCCGACGGCGGCCAGAGCGACGCCAAGGTGATCGGTCACAACACCGACAATTCCGGCCAGACCGTCGGCGTCTGGGGCGAGGTCGATTCCACCGACGGCTGTGGGTTGGCCACCCCCGACGACGCCCGCATCGAAGGACTACTGGACACCAACGCTACCGACTTCACCGTCCAGGCCGGCACTACCACCACCGAGGACGCACAGAACGTCGTCGCCGGCCACGCCTCCAACAGCGTCACCGACGGCGCTGTCGGAGCCACCATCGCCGGCGGCGGGTTCGACGACGGTGAGATTGACGACGCCAACGTGGTCCACGACGACTACGGCACCGTCGGCGGCGGCTACAACAATCAAGCTGGCAGTGGTGACGACGACGACGCCACGACCGCCGAATATGCGACCGTTGGTGGGGGCCAAAGCAACACCGCCAGCGCCAGATATGCGACCGTCGGTGGAGGCAGCGACAACACCGTCAGCGCCTTTGCCGCGACCGTCGGTGGGGGCCTAAACAATACCGCCAGCGGCTCCAGAGCGACCGTCGGTGGGGGATATGTCAACACCGCCAGCGAGATATATGCGACCGTCGGTGGGGGCCTAGACAACATCGCCAGCGGCCCTGCTGCGACCGTCGGCGGGGGCGTAGGAAACACCACCAGCGGCCTTGTTGCGACCGTCCCGGGCGGGCGGCGTGGCGCTGCGGAAAATGCCGACTCTTTCGTCTGGAACGACGGGGCAGGGTATCACCCGATTCCGAACAGTGACAATGATGGACTGTCCTCGAACACGGCGGTCGACAGCGAACCCGTCACGGGGCGGAACACGTTCAGCGTCGGCGCACAGGGCGGGGTGCGATTCATCACCGGGGACAGTGCTGTCACGTACATTTCCGGGGGCTCGACCGGCTGGAACACCACCTCGGCGCGGACCGCCAAGACCAATGTCGACCCGGTCGACCCCGAGCGGGCACTCGCAGGCGTCGACTCGATGGAGGTGGCAACGTGGGAGTACGACAACGACGGCGAGGCCGCGGGGACGACCCACATCGGCCCGATGGCCGGGGACTTCCACGACGCCTTCGACGTCGGCGACAGCGACGAACACATCAACTCTGTGAACGCCCGGGGAGTG
>PXSK01000027.1 GCA_003022865.1 Halobacteriales archaeon SW_5_70_135
CGCCTCGACCGCGGGGACGACGGCGTGCAGGGTCTCCATCACCTCGCCCGCGAGGGCGGCGGGCATGTCGTTCAGCCGCTCGTGGTGGGCCTTCGGGACGACGAGCGCGTGCCCCTGCGACAGCGGATTGGCGTCGAGGAAGGCGTACGTCTCGGCGTCCTCGTGGACCGTGTGGCTCGGGATCTCCCCGTCGACGATGCGACAGAAGACGCAGTCGTCGTCTCTCATGTGCGGACACCGGTGGCGACGGCTAATCAATCTGGGTGGTCGGGCCGACCGTCGGGACCCGGTTACTTTTACCGTCGCCGCCGTGGGTGCGCGCATGGGCGACGCTGGTGACACCGACGCCGGCACTGGCGCCGACGCTAACGGCGACGGAGCGCCCGCTGACGCGGTCGCCTTCGGCACCTCCGGCTGGCGTGCACCCGTCGAGGAGATGACCGACGAGCGCGTGCGCGCCTTCACACAGGGCGTCGTCGCCCACCTCGCGGACGAGGGCCGCGCCGGCGACCCCGTCGGCGTCTGTCACGACGTGCGTGAGTCCTCGCCGCGGATCGCACGGGAGGTCGCCCGCGTGCTCGCCGCCGGCGGCCACGACGTGGTGTACAGCGACCGCGACCGGCCCACGCCGCTGCTGTCGTGGGCGGTCCGCGACCGCGACCTCGCCGGCGGCGTGATGGTCACCGCCTCTCACAACCCGCCGACGTACAACGGGCTGAAGTTCTTCCCCGCCGACGCCGCCCCGCCGACCCCTGCCGTCACCGACGCCGTCGAGGCCCGCCTCGGCCCGCCCGACCCCCGCCCACGGAGCGAGCACGGTACCGTCCGGCGGGTGGACCTCCTCGAAGAGTACGCCGACCATACCCTCGACTTCGTCGGCGCCGATCTCTCGGACCTGACGGTCGTCTACGACGCGATGCACGGCAGCGGTCGCGGCGTCACCGACGCGCTGCTCGAACGGACGGGCGCCGAGGTGCGACGGCTGCGCTGTGACGCCGACCCCGAGTTCGGCGGGACGGACCCTGAACCGGGGCGGGCGACGCTGGGCGACCTCGCCGAGCAGGTCCGCATGACCGACGCCGACCTCGGCGTGGCCAACGACGGCGACGCCGACCGCGTCGCGGTGGTCACCCCGGAGCGGGGCGTCCTCGACGCCAACCTGCTGTTTGCGGCCGTCTACGACGCTCTGCTCGCCGAGGACACGCTCGGCGTCGGAACCGGGCCCGCGGTCCGGACCGTCTCGACGACCTTCCTGGTCGACCGCGTCGCCGCGGCCCACGGCGAGCGCGTCGTTGAGGTGCCGGTCGGCTTCAAGTGGGTCGCCGAGGCGATGGCCGAACACGACGCCCTCGTCGGCGGCGAGGAGAGCGGCGGCTTCTCCGTACGGGACCACGTCCGCGAGAAGGACGGCGTGCTGATGGCGCTGCTCGCGGCGGCCGTCGAGGCCGCGCGGCCGATCGACTGCCGCGTCGAGGTGCTGCTCGCCGAACACGGCGAGATCCACCAGGACAAACGGAGCGTCGACTGCCCGGACGATCGCAAGGCGGCGGCGGTCGACGCGCTGGGCGGGCGCATCCCCGACGGCGTGGCCGGTGAGGCGGTCGACGACGTCGTGACGGCGGACGGGTTCAAGCTCCTGCTCGCCGACGGCTCCTGGCTGCTGGTCCGTCCCTCCGGCACCGAGCCGGTGCTGCGGGTGTACGCCGAGGCCGACTCCCGCGAGCGCGTCGCCGACCTGCTCGACGCCGGCGCCGACCTCGTCCGCGCGGTCGTCTGACTACTCGCCGATCCGGTAGTAGGTTACCGACTCGTCCTCCTGCTCGACGGTCGCAGCCTCGACGATCCCCTCCTGCTGTAGCGCCGACAGCGCCTCCTCGGCGTCGCCGTAGACTGTCGCGCTCGCGGTCACGTCACCGGCCGCGTCGATCGCCTTCGGGACGACGTTGCGCAGCCTGCCCGTCACCGTCTCGGCGGCCGCCGTCTCGCCGAAGTCGACGCCGCGAACGACCTCTCGCACGGTGAACGCTGAGCCGACGTTCTCGCCGAGAAACGCCGTGATCAGGTCCTTCTCCGTCTCGTACTCGCCGACCGGCTCCACCTGGGGTGTGGCGACCGTCTCGCGGAACTCGCCCGCCTCGAACTCCTCGTCGGTGATGGGCATACGCCGGACGAGCGGGTCGGCGGACAAAAGTCACTCGCAGCGGTCAGGTGTGTGCGCCGTCGACCGCCGCGAGCAGGTCGTCGACGGACGGGCGGTCGAACGTGGTGGTGCCGCGGTGAGCGTAGACGACGCGGGCCGCCTCGGCGCCGTCACGCAGGTCGACCACCACGGCCTCGGGCTGGCGACCGAAGAAGTCACTCAGCGAGCCGAGCGGACCGAAGCGCACGGGCTGGCCGTACCGCTCGCCCACCTCGGCGTTGGGGTCGGCGAGCAGGGGGTACGGCGGGTCGTACCGCTCGGCCCACTCGCGGGCGCGCTCGACGGGCTCGGGCAGCACCGACGCCACCGCCGCGTCGCGCGCCGCGAACTCGTCGTACCGGTCGGCGACGGTCCGCACCTGGTCGCGACAGCGCGTGCAGTGGTGGTCCCGCTGCAACAGGACGACGAGGAAGTCGTGCTCCGCGGCCACGGCCGCGAGCGCGAGCGGGTCCGGTCCGGGACCGACGTTCGGCAGCTCGAAGTCGAGGTCGGCGGGCGCGACGTCGACGTCGGCGGGGTCGACAACCGGCACGCTACCTACCCACCCCCACCCCGGACCAGTCGCGGCACGCGCACCTCGCCGGCTTCGACGGGCTCGACGGGCTGGTCCTCCGACACCGGCGAGCCGTCGACCAGCGCCGACGCCTCGCGAGGGCGCAGGTCGACCGCCCGCGCCAGGTCGGTGTACGTCGGCCCCTCCGAGGGGTCGACCTCGTGGGTGTCCTCGCCCGCCACGTCGACGGTCACGCGCATACTCCGTTCGACTCCCGCTCGGCGGTCGGCGAACTTCAGGCTGTCGTCGGGGGGTCCGCCCCCGTCTCGCGGGCTTTATGCGGACCGGCGCGCTACGGACGCCCATGAGCGATTCCGGGGAGGCGGCCGACGACGCCGACGGGGCCGCCGCCCAGCACGGTCGGGAGATCTGGATCGAGAAGTACCGGCCCGAGAGCCTGGAGGATATCGTCGGGCAGCCTGACGTGGTCGACCGACTCAAATCGTACGTCGAACGAGATGACTTGCCCAACCTCCTTTTTTCGGGTCCTGCAGGTACCGGAAAAACAACCAGCTCGTTGACAATTGCGCGCACCCTCTACGGCGAGGACTGGCGGGAGAACTTCCTCGAACTCAACGCCAGCGACGACCGCGGCATCGACGTGGTGCGCGGTCGAATCAAGGACTTCGCGCGCACCTCCTTCGGCGGCTACGACTACCGGATCGTGTTCCTCGACGAGGCCGACTCGCTGTGCCTGCCGCCGGGGACCGAAGTCGTCACCGGGTATCCCTCGTCGCCGGCGATCAAGCCGATAGAGGAAGTCGCCGAGGACGGCGAGCCGATGCCGTCGGTCGACTTCGAGACCAACGGGATACAGTCCGACGCCGGCAGTCTCGTCGACTCGGGAGTCGCCGACTTCTTCGAGCTGGAGTTGGCAGACGGCCGGTCGATCACCGCCAGGAGGTCGCCGACTTCCGGCGCGAGTTGGACCTGACCCGCTGTGAGGTCTGTAACGACTGGACCGCCGGTCAGTTCTGCTCGCTGGACGCCGAAGGGAACGGAGACACCGACAGGGAGGAGTTCGATCCGGCAGTCGTCTCCGACGGCGGTCGACGCGAGGTCGCGACTGTCGAGGTGAGCAGTGTCGAGTACAGTCACTGTGGGCGAGCGTACAACGTCACCATGGAGGGAACGCCGAACTTCGTGCTCGCGAACGGCGTCCTGACGCACAACACTGACGACGCACAGGCTGCCCTCCGTCGCACGATGGAGCAGTTCTCGGACAACACCCGGTTCGTCCTCTCGTGTAACTACTCCAGCCGGATCATCGACCCGATCCAGTCCCGGTGTGCGGTCTTTCGCTTCTCGCCGCTGGCGGAGGCGGCCGTCGCCGAGTACGTCCGGGAGATAGCCGCCGCCGAGGACATCGAGGTGACCGACGACGGCGTCGAGGCGCTTACCTACGTGGCCGACGGCGACATGCGGCGGGCGATAAACGCCCTGCAGGCCGCCGCCGTCACCGGTGAGACGGTCGACGAGGCGGCCGTCTACGCGGTCACGGCGACGGCCCGTCCGGAGGAGATAGAGACGATGGTCACCGAGGCGCTCGACGGGGACTTCGTCGCCGCCCGGGGCACGCTCGACGAGCTGCTGACCGAGCGGGGGATCGCCGGCGGCGACGTGATCGACCAGCTACACCGCTCCGTGTGGGACTACGACCTCTCGGAGACGGCGGCGGTGCGGGTGCTCGACCGACTCGGCGAGGCCGACTACCGCATCGCGGAGGGTGCGAACGAGCGGGTCCAACTCGAGTCGCTGCTCGCGGCCGTGGCCCGCGAGGGCCGCGAGACATAGGTCAGCCGTACAGCTCGACCGCGGTCCACTCCCGGGACTGTCCGGGGAGTCCACGGACGCGCATCTCCGGGGCGTCGTCCCTCTCGCGGACGTCGACGCGGGCGTCACAGAACTGGGCGACGTTGCTGAGCACGCGCTCGTCGACGGCGTCGGGGTCGATCAGCAACACGCCGAGGCCGTCGATGCTGCCGACGCGGCCGACGAGCGTGTGGACGAACCGGGAGACGGTCTGGACGTCGCTGAACGACAGCAGCGTCGACACGGAGACGACGCTGGTCCGGACCCGCTCGACGCCGTCGCGGTGGAGCTCCTCGACGAGCTTGGAGTAGCGCATCCCGATGCCGGTCAGGTCGCCGGGACCGGTCACCTCGGCCAGGCGGGCGTCGACGTCGGCATCGCGGTCGTCCTGACCGACACAGGAGACGATGGCGCTGCGAGCGGGGTCGAGCCGCATACTGGCGGCCTCGAAGTTGCGGGCGACCCGGGAGGCCCGCCGGTTCGTGGTGACGACGACGACCCCCTCGTCCTCGGCGCCGGCGAGCATGCTGTAGGCCACCTCGCGGGTGCCGGCGTGGGAGGGGCCGCTCACGAGCAGGGTCGTCCCGGGCAGCACCGACGCCATCGGCAGTCCGCGGAACGTGTAGTCCTCGGTCATCCCTCGCCCTCCGTCGGGTCGCCGTCGTTACGGTCGCGACCGTCGACCGCCGGCGTCTCCTGTTCCCGTAGTCGGCCGCGGAGCGCGAGCTGGTCGCCGGCCTCGGCGGCGAATAGCTCCAGCAGGGCGCGGTCGTCGGTCGACAGCGACCGCGGCGCGAAGTCATACAGACAGAAGCTAGCGATCTTCGAGCCGTCCGGCGCGGTCACGGGCACACCGGCGTAGAAGCGGATGTCAACGCCGTCGATCGCCTCGTTGTCCGCGAAGCGGGGGTCCTCGTGGAGGTCCTCGACGACGGTCACGCCCTCCTCCAGTATCGCGTACGTACAGACGGTGTCCTCGCGGTCCATACGGTCGACGTCGATGCCGTAGCAGCCCAGAAAGCGCTCGTGGTGAGCGTCGACCAGCCCGACGGCGGCGGCGTCGATGTCGAAGGTCGCTGCGGCGATCTCGGTGAGTCGTGCGAAGGTGGCGTCGAGCTCGTCCGGGTCGGCGACGAACCGGTCCAAGGCGGCCAGACGGGCGTCCTCGTCGTCGGGAAGCGGGTAGGCGGTCTGCGAGCGGGTGGCGACGCTGAACTCGACGAGTTCGACCAGTCGGTCGTGGCTGCCCTCGCCCTTCTGGAGGTACTCGGCGACGGTGTCGCCGAGCGTGACGGTGTCGATCGCCGCCGGGTCGCGGTCGGTGTACAGCACGCAGGCGATATCGGGAGCGGTTTCGCGGGCGTGCGCAATGAGGTCGAGCCCAGTGCCGTCGGGGTGGTCGTGCTCCGTGACGAGACAGTCGACGACGTCGCCGTTACCGTCACCGTCGAGGGCGTCACGGGCAGCGCTCACCGAGTCGACGGCCCGGACCGGCAGTCCGGCGGCTTCGAGAGCCGCGACCGTCGCCGCCCGCTCGTCCGGGTCGGGGTCGACACAGAGAACCGTCATTCGGCGAAATCGGGGCGTCGACGGTTCAAATAATTGCCGGCTGCGGAAGAGAGCCGCCGGTCGCGGGACGGCCGGACCCGCGGGTCGACGGCGGACAGCGTCGCCGTCCCCGTCTCTCGGGTGCGGAACTGTTTTACTCGGGCGGCGGACAGTCCGTGGCATGAGTGACCTCGAGGAGGAGTACCGCCTCGACTACTTCGAGGAGCACGACATGGTCCGTCGCCAGTGCGAGTCCTGCGGCGACCACTTCTGGACTCGCGACCGCGGCCGGCGGACGTGTGGGGAGCCCCCCTGCGGGGAGTACACCTTCATCGACGACCCCGGGTTCGACCGCGAGTTCACTCTCGAGGAGATGCGCGAGCAGTTTCTCTCCTTCTTCGAGGCACGCGGCCACGGTCGCCTGGAGCCGTACCCCGTCGCCGCCAACCGCTGGCGCGACGACGTGTTGCTCACGCAGGCCTCGATCTACGACTTCCAGCCCCACGTCACCTCGGGGAAGACGCCGCCGCCCGCCAATCCGCTGACGGTCAGCCAGCCCTGTATCCGGATGCAGGACATCGACAACGTCGGCGTCACCGGGCGACACACGATGGCCTTCGAGATGATGGCCCACCACGGCTTCAACACCGTCGAGGACGTCCCCGAGGACCGCTACGCCTACCACGGCGAGGTGTACTGGAAGGACCGGACCGTCGAGTACTGCGACGGACTGCTCGAAACTGTCGGCGTCGACTTAGAGGAGGTGGTGTACATCGAGGACCCCTGGACCGGCGGCGGCAACGCCGGGCCCGCCCTCGAAGTCATCTACCGCGGCGCCGAGGTGGCGACGCTCGTGTTCATGTCGATGGAGGAGGACCCCGACGGCGAGTACGAGCTGAAGGGCGAGCGGTACACGCCGATGGACCGCTACGTCGTCGACACGGGCTACGGGCTGGAGCGGTGGACCTGGGTCTCGCAGGGCACGCCGACGGTCTACGAGGCGGTCTACCCCGACACCATCGCGTTCCTGCGGGAGAACGCCGGCCTCTCGTACGGCGACGAGGAGGACGCCGTCGTCGCCCAGGCGGCCCGCCTCGCGGGGAAGATGGACATCGACGAGGCCGAGGACGTCGAGGCGGCACGCGCGGACATCGCCCGCGAGGTCGGGGTGAGCGTCGACCGGCTGCGCGAGCTGGTCGAGCCGCTGGAGTCGGTGTACGCCATCGCCGACCACTGCCGGACGCTGGCGTACATGCTCGGCGACGGGATCGTCCCCTCGAACGTCGGGTCGGGCTACCTCGCGCGGATGGTGCTACGGCGAACGAAGCGACTAACCGACGACGTCGGCGTCGACGCCCCGCTCGACGAGCTGGTCGACATGCAGGCCGAGCGGCTGGGCTACGAGAACCGCGACACGGTCCGCGACGTGGTCCGCACCGAAATCGAGAGCTACCGCGAGACGCTCGAACGCGGCGAGAGTAGGGTGACGGCACTGGCGGACGAGTACGCCGCCCGCGAGGAGCCGATCCCCGTCGAGGAGCTCGTCGAGCTGTACGACTCCCACGGCATTCACCCCGACACGGTCGAGGAGACGGTCGCCGAGCGTGGCGTCGCCGTCGAGCAGCCGGACGACTTCCTCGCGCTGGTGGCGAGCCGCCACGAGGGCGGCCAGGCCTTCGACGAGACCGACGACCACCGCCCGAGCGACCTGGCCGGCGCCGGCATCGAGGACCGCCTCGTCGACCTGCCCGAGACCGAGCGACTGTACTACGAGGACCAGTCCGGCACGGAGTTCGAGGCCGTCGTCCTCGACAGCTTCGAGCGCGAGGTGGGCGGGGAGGACGAGACGGTCTGCGACGTCGTACTCGACGGGACGATGTTCTACCCGGAGGGCGGCGGTCAGCCGGCCGACGAGGGCGTGCTCTCGGGCGAGGACGCGAGCGCCGACGTCGAGGACGTACAGGTCCACGACGGCGTCGTCGTCCACCGGGTGGACGCGGCGCTCGACGCCGGCGAGATCGTCCGCGGGCAGGTCGACGCCGACCGGCGCCGGCAGCTGATGCGCAACCACACGGCGACCCACGTCGTCGTCCACGCCGCCCGGGAGGTGCTCGGCGACCACGTCCGCCAGGCCGGCGCCCAGAAGGGCACCGACTCCTCGCGGATCGACCTCCAGCACTACCGCCGGGTGAGCCGCGAGGAGGTGAAGGCGATCGAGCGCGTCGCCAACGACGTCGTCACCGGCGACGTCTCGGTGCGCCAGGAGTTCGTCGACCGCCACGAGGCCGAGACCGAGCACGGCTTCGACCTCTACCAGGGCGGCGTCCCCACCGGCGAGCAGCTGCGGCTCGTCCACGTCGCCGAGGACGTCCAAGCCTGCGGCGGCACACACGTCGCCCGCACCGGCGAGGTCGGGACGATCAAGGTACTGCGCACGGAGCCGGTACAGGACGGGGTCGAGCGGTTCGTCTTCGCGGCCGGACCGGCGGCGGTCGAGGCCACTCAGCGCACCGAGGACGCCCTGTACGAGGCCGCCGACACGCTCGACGTCTCCCCGCCCGAGGTGCCGGCAGCCGCCGCGCGCTTCTTCGAGGAGTGGAAGGGGCGGGGCAAGCGCATCGACGACCTGCAGGACGAGATCGCCGCCCTGCGGGCGAGCGGCGGCGACGGCGGCGAGTCCGTCGAGGTCGGCGAGACCACCGCGATCGTGCGCCGCATCGACGCCGACATGGACGAGCTGCGGGCGACGGCGAACGCGGTCGTCGAGGACGGCGACATCGCCGTGCTCGGCTCCGGCGCCGACGGCGCGCAGTTCGTCGTCGCCGTCCCCGACGGCGTCGGCGTCAACGCCGGCGAGGTCGTCGGCCGTCTCGCGGAGATCGTCGGCGGCGGCGGCGGCGGTCCACCGGACTTCGCACAGGGGGGCGGTCCCGACGCCGACGCCGTCGACGACGCCCTGGCGGCGGCGCCCGACGCGCTCCGCGCGGCGCTGAACGCCTGAGGTCGGAGCGCGGAGCTACCCGACGACGGGTGCCGGCGCGACCAGCCGCAGCCCGACGACGTCGAGCACGCTGTCGAGCCAGTCGGGCGCGAGACGGGGCAGATCGGCGGGCCAGGCGTCGTCGCTCGGCGTGACCGGAACGCCGCTCGCGTCGACGCCGACGAGCTGGGCGCGGTCGTCCGGCAGCGTCGACAGCCAGTAGGCGAAGCGCCGGCCGGTGTCGTCGACAGCGTCGACGCGGAGGGTCGTCCTGTCCGCCGTCACGGGGTCGGGGTCGGGGTCGAGGTCGAGGTCGCTCGCGACCCGCAGGTCGCCGGCCGGCGGCACCGCGGGGCTCCCACAGGCCGGACAGCGACCGTGGTGGTGGCCGTCGCCCAGGTGATCGTACGCGTGCCCGCAGTCGTAGCAGCGTAGCCGGCCCGGCTGGTCGAGCGGGTCGGACGGGACGCGGGGTTCGGGGACCATGTTCGTACTCGCCCGCTCGTCGGTGAAAGCCTTGTGTTCCCCCCGGAGGTCAGCAAGTGTCTTGTGGCGGGTGAGCGCTCGGGGACAGACTCTTGCCGGAGACGACCCCTCCCGCCGGCGTGGACCGCAGACGCTGTCTCCGGAGCGTGGCCGCGGCTGCCGGCGTGGCGACGGCGGGCTGCTCGGGGTTGGACGCCGGCTCGCAGTTTCCCGACCTGTCGGTCGCCGCGGTCGACCCGGTTCCGCTCGCGGAGGCGAGCGCCGACGTGGCCGTCGAGCGGGGGTTCACCGGCGACCGTCCGGCGACGCTGCGGGTCGCGCTGACGAACGACGCCGACCGGGAGCGGACGGTGCGGTCCCTGATGGGGCTCCCGTTCCCTCCGTACGACGGGCACCAGTACGACGGCGACGGTGTGGTCGAACTCGTCCCGCGGATCGAGGACTACCCCGACGTGGTTCCGGCGGAACCGACGAGGAGTTGTTGGGCGGCGACCCGATCGGCGGGCGGCGAGGACGTCGACGTCGGGCGGACGCTCGCGCCGGGCGAGACGTTCGAACGGCGGTACGTCCTGCTGTCCGCTCCGCGGGCCGACGGCTGTGTTCCCGCGGGACGCTACCGGTTCGAGAAGGAGCGCTACGCGGACACCGGCGAGCGGTGGGGGTTCACGGTCGAGGCTACTGGAGACGGGTGAGTCGAGCGCGGGTCAGGTGCCGGCTGCGTCCGGCGACACGTCGAGTCCGAGGACGGCGACGGCGGCGTCGCGGACGGCGTCGCAGTCCGTCTCGGGGGCGTAGACGCCCGTCCGCCAGCGGGTGCGCTCCATCGCGCGCAGCCCCTCGACGAGCGCCGAGCGGCGGTCGAGCCGCCGAGGCTCGCCGTCGACGACCACTCGCAGCGACGACTCGGGCATGGAGGGCTCGCCGGGCACGTCGACGAGCACCGCCGTCGGCTCGACGCCGGCGCGGTCGGCGATCGCCCGCTCCAGCTCGCGGGTCTCGTCGTGACCGCGGTCGACGAGTCGGTCGGGGACGGCGTCGCGGTCGACCCACAGCGCCCGTTTGTGGAGGTCGCGCTCGGTGAGCCGACGGGCGGCGTCGGCGGTGGCCTCGCAGGCGGCCAGGGCGTCGAGCAGGTCGGCGTCGGTCATGCGGGCGAACTCCGCGACCGCGAGGTCGGTCGAGTCGAGCAGGCGCTCGCTGGCCCGCTCCAGGATGGTGCCGGCGATGCGGGAGACGTGGTGACGGTAAACGGTGGCATTCATCAGCGCCCGCGCGACGAGCACCGACTCGGCGGCGGCGACGGTGCCCTCGTCGAGCACGAGTCGGTCGCCCTCGAAGGTCAGCTCGCGCAGCACCCGACCCTGGTCGATCGTGCCGTACGGGACGCCGGTGTGGTGGGCGTCACGGACGAGGTAGTCGAGCCGGTCGACGTCGAGCTCGCCGGAGACCAGTCGGCCAAGGCGGCCCCTTCCCGCCACGAGGTCGGCCACGCGGTCGACGTCGAGACCGTGCGCTTCGAGCACGCCGGCGACCGCCGTTCGCGCGAGCAGACCGTGGACCTCGTCGTGGTGGCTGCCGGTGCGGCGCTCGATGACCGGCTCCGTCTGGTGGCCGTACGGGCCGTGACCCACGTCGTGTAACAGTGCCGCGGCGCGGACGGCGTCGGCGCGGGCGTCCTCGACGCCGAGTTGGTCCAGCGCGCGCGTCGCCAGGTGGGAGACGCCCAGGGAGTGCTCGAAGCGCGTGTGGTTCGCCGAGGGGTAGACCAGTCGGACCGTGCTCAGCTGCTTGATGTGACGCAGCCGCTGGACCGGCCACGTGTCCAGGAGATCGAGCGCCACGCCGTCGACCTCGACGTAATCGTGGACGCTGTCCTTTATCGAGCGCATCCGGTGTCTCGTAGGGCGGGCGTCCTCCAAAGGTGTCGTGATTCGATCCTGTCGTCTCGGGAAGGTCTCTTCGCACTCGCTCCTACCGTGTGAGCTCAGGGAGTTCCCGGTCCGTCGCTCTTCGTCGTGTCCTGTGCTCTCGGTCCACCTGTGCCGGCCCTGAAAGCCCCCATACGGCTGCGGTCGCGCGGCTCGCTGTCATCAGCGGCGGAGCCGCCGGTTGCCAGAGGCGCGTAGCGCCTCTCTGTCGCCGGGCGCGTAGCGCCCGGCTGTCCTCGGGCGAAGCCCGAGGGCCAGCGGAGGTTTCCTCCGCGCTGCCAGGGAGACTCGGAGAGTCTCCCGCTGCGCGCTTCGCTCATTTCGTTCGCTGTAGTGTTTGTGTCGTCATCGGAATCCGGGGGATTCTGATCGGCTCGAAAATCTTCGACTTTCGAACGCCGTGCTTCCCGCAGCCGTGCGGCCCCTTTCAGTCCTACCCACCGCACCGCAGCCTCCGTCCTCCCCGGTCTCCTGCGCTTCTCACTCGCTTCGCTCGTTGCGGTCCTCGTCCCTCGCGCGTCGCTCGCGCACCCTGTGACGAGGCTGCGCCCGGTCGACACGTGCGAGGAGAGGGCGGCGCCACGCGTCGCCGAGCGAGGCGGTGTAATCGCCGAGCCGGCGAGCACCGCGAGCCAGCCGAGCACACTCCCGCGGGCTCCGCTCCGGTGCTCGTCGCCGTCGAGCGCGGCGACGCACGCGCCCTCGACCGGAAGTCGGTGGCTCGACGACTTCGGTCGTCTCACCGTCAGACGAGAGCGCCGAACGCCGACTGCCCACGGTCGGGGAGGACGACGGTCAGCGGACCGTCCGCTGACACGACCCGCAGAGTGCCTCCTCCTTCACGTCGACCTCGCGCACCGTCGGGGAGAAGTTCATCACGCAGCGCTTGTTGTCACAGTGCTCCAGCCCGAGCGTGTGGCCGATCTCGTGGACGATCTCCTTGCGGACGCGGTCGCCGAAGATCTCCTCGGGGTTGCGGTCGGAGAAGCCGCCGTCACTGGAGGTTCGCAGACGGTACGTCGAGACGACGGAGCCGTCGCCGTCGAGGTAGGCGAGACCGAAGACGTAGTTGCGACGGCGGTAGAACAGGTCCTCGGTGGTGACGGCGATGTTTTTGACCCCGTCACCGACGCGTTCGGCGAGTTCGATGAACGCCTCGGCGCCGTACTGGTTGCGACCGGCGTCGAAGGCGTCACTGGGGAGGGGCTGGGCCTCGTGGACGGTCACGTCGAAGTCGTACACCGACCGCAGTCCCGCTGACGCACCGCGTTTGACCCGCGCCGGCACCTCTCCGACCGGCACGATGTCGACAAGCATGCTCACCCTTAATTGCGACCCTCTCATAAACGTCTCGCCGTGGTGCAGCCGCCGCGCGATCCGGACGACGACGGCCGACCGCCACGTTCCACCCGCTCCGGCCGGGACGCCACGGCGCGGACCGACGGCGGTCCCGCCAGCGACCGGCCCGAGGAGGACCGACCGCCGACGGCGACGAACCACGCCCGGGCGGTCGCCGACGCCCTCGCCGGCTACGACTGGCTCGTCGAGGTGGGGATCGGCCGTCGGACGGCCGTGGCACGGGCGCTCGCGGAGCGCGACGCCAGCGTCACTGCCGTCGACCGCCGCGCCGTCGAAACGCCCGACGGCGTCCGGTTCGTCCGGGACGACGTCACCGACCCCGACCTCGCGACCTACGAGGGCGCCGACGCCCTCTACGCGCTGAACCTCCCGCCGGAGCTGCAGGTGCCCGTCGCCGATATCGCCCGCCGGGCCGGGGCCGACCTGGCGTTCACCACGCTCGGCGGCGACCCGGCGACGGTCCCGACGCGACCGGCGACGGTCGCCGGCGGCACGCTGCACTGGCTGCGACGGACCGACGGCGCCTGAGTGGTCGACTGCGTCGCCCCCGACGGGGGACCGTCAGTTCCATCCCGTCGCCCCGTCTGACGAGCGCATGGACCGGGCGAGCCACGACGAGGGTGAGCCGGAGACCGAGCGAGACCGCGACCCGTCGAGGCTGCCGTCGCCGACAGGTGTCGTCCTCGACGTCGACGGCGTACTCGTGGACACGAGCGACTCCTACCGGCGGACGGTCCACGAAACCGTCTCGCGCGTGCACGACGGAAGCGCGGCGACGGACGCCGCCGACGCCGAGGCCGTCGAGCGGTTCAAGGAGGCCGGCGGCTTCAACGACGACTGGGAGCTCACCGAGGCGCTCGCGGCGTACGTTCTCGCCCGCCGCGAGGGGTACGGCGCGTCGGTCGCCGAGCACGCGGCGGCGGTCGCCGACGCCGGAGGCGGACTGACCGGCTCTCGCGCGGTCATCGAGCGCGAACTCCCCGCGGCGGCGAGCGAGCGCGTCCGCAGCGATGTCGACCCCGAGCGACTACGACGGGTGTTCCAGCGGCTCTACCTCGGCCGCGAGCGCTACCGCGAACTGGAGGGCGACCTCGAGCCGGTCGAGGCGGCGGTCGGCGTCGGCGTCGACGAAGGGGGCTACGTCGACGACGAGACGGTGCTCGCCTCTCCGGCGACGCTGTCGGCGGTCCGCGACCGCTTCCCGGTGGCCGTGTTCACCGGCCGCCCGGCGGCGGAGGCCGACATCGCCTTAGAGCGGGTCGGCCTGTCGCTGCCCCGGAATCGACGGGTGACGATGGACGACGACCCGCCGGGTAAGCCCGACCCGACGGGGCTGCTCGTGCTGGCGGAGCGGCTGAGTGTCGGCTCGGTCGTCTACGTCGGCGACACCGTCGACGACGCTCGCGCCGCCCGCCGTGCCGACGCTCGAGACGACCGCTCGTACCTCGCTGTCGGCGTCCAGACGGGCGGTCTCGACGGCGAGCGCGGCCGGCGACTCCTCCGCGAGGCGGGTGCCGACCGCGTGCTGGCCTCGGTCGAGGGGCTGCCGGGACTGCTCGGGGTCGAGGACGCGGCGACTGGCGAGTGAGCCGGTCGAGGCGTCAGGAGGGGTTCTTCCGGGTCGCTTCGGCGCCGCAGACGGGACACCGACCGGGGTCGTCGTCGAACTCGCGGCCACAGCCGGCACACTGAAACGCCCAGTCGCGCCGTTCGGTGATGCCGTCGCGCTCGATCGTCTCCGTCTCGACACCCAGTCCGTCGGCGACGTTCTGGACGGCGTAGTCGTCGCTGACGAGTGTCGCGTCGAGTTCGATGGCGGCCGCGAGCAGGCGCCGGTCCGCTCGGGAGAGCACCCCGTCGTCGCCGGTTTCGCGAGCGACGGCGCGGACCCTGGCGACGCTGTCCGTGTCGGGGACGTGGACCCGCATCCCCGCCCCCTCCATCGCCTCGTAACGGTAGACGGCGTCGTCGGCCAGCTCCTCGCGCACCGCCGGCACCGTCGCCAGCGGCCCGTCGTACGACCGGTCGCGGATGAACGCCGACGCGTCCAGCACGCGCATACTCTCGCCAGGCGCTCCCGGAACTCGAACCTGTCGGGTCGCCGGCGGGCGCTCGTCGGTGCCGTCGGTACCGTCGGTGCCGTCGGTTCGTTCGGAACGGGCGAGCCTGGACGGTGCTCGGCTGCGCCCCGACGGCCCGAGTCAGCGAGCGACGACGACGTAGTCCTTCATTGCCTCGACGTGGGCGGCGGGGACGAGATAGCGGTCGTGTCCGTCGCGCTCGAAGTCGAAGCTCTGTCCCCCCTCGTGTGGCTCGACGACGAGGTCGTTGAGCGCCCCGGTCTTCAGGTCCGCGGTGATGTTGTGCAGCGTGCCGATCTCGGCGCCGTCGACGCCCATGACCGCCTTGTTCGAGAGGTTCCTGGCCAGCGTCTCTGCCATGCCACCGGGTGACCCGCGGGACGACATAAACGACCGGGTCGCGTCACGCGAGCGTCCGACGACGAGACGTGTCGGCGACAGCCCCCCGTCCCGAGCGTGACTGCCCGCACTGGCGACCGATCGGAGTCGTCGTCCGGCGGCACTCGGCCGACGCCTCGCCGGTGTCACGCGACGCCGGGCAGCGGAGAGCGGGGGCGTGGCGAAGCGTTCATATGCGGTCCGGGGCTGGGTTCGGACGTTCTGGGGGCGTGCACGATGACAGAGAGCGACTCCGAGCGCGAGACCGACGGCGGCGAGGGTGAGGGCGACCTACGGACGCCCATCGTCGCCGTTCTGGGCCACGTCGACCACGGCAAGACCACGCTGCTCGACACGGTCCGCGGCTCCGCCGTCAGCGAGGCGGAAGCCGGCGCCATCACCCAGCACATCGGCGCCACGGCGGTCCCGCTGTCGGTCGTCTCGGAGATCGCCGGCGAACTCGTCGACCCGTCGGACTTCGACCTGCCCGGCCTGCTGTTCATCGACACGCCCGGTCACCACTCGTTCACGACGCTGCGCTCCCGTGGCGGCGCCCTGGCGGACATCGCCGTGCTCGTCGTCGACGTGACCGACGGCTTCCAGCCACAGACCGAGGAGGCCGTCGAGATACTGAAGCGCACCGAGACTCCCTTCGTCGTCGCCGCGAACAAGGTCGACACCGTCCCCGGCTGGCAGTCCCGGGAGAACGCCCCGATACGGGGGGTGCTCGACGAGCAGAACGACCGCGTCACCGGTGAGTTCAACGAGCGCGTCTACGACATCGTCGGCGACCTCTCGACGGCCGGCTTCAACGCCGACCTCTACTGGCAGGTGCCGAACTTCCAGGAGAACGTCGGCGTCGTCCCGGTCTCGGCGGTCACCGGCGAGGGACTGCCCGACCTGCTGACGGTGATGATGGGCCTCTCCCAGCGGTACATGAAGGACGCGATGGCGATCGACACCGAGGGACCGGGCGTCGGCACCGTCCTCGAGGTGACCGAGGAGAAGGGCTTCGGCGCCACCGTCGACGTCGTCCTGTACGACGGCACCGTCCGCGAGGACGACCGGATCGTCGTCGGCAGCACGACCGAGCCGATCGTCACCGACGTGCGTGCGCTGTTGCAGCCCCGCCCGCTGGCGGAGATCCGCACGGAGGACCGCTTCGAGCGGATCGCGTCGGTGTCGGCCGCGGCGGGTATCAAGATCGTCGCCCCCGACCTGGACAGGGCGATGGCCGGCGCGCCCGTCCGCGTCGTCGGCGACCGCGACGTCGACGAGGTCGTGGCGGAGGTGCGGGCCGAACTCGCCAGCCTCGCGGTCGACACCGACGACGACGGGACCGTGCTGAAGGCGGACACGCTGGGCAGCCTGGAGGCGATGGCGAACGCGCTGCGCGAGGCCGAGGTGCCGATCATGCGCGCCGAGGTCGGCGACGTCGCTCCCCGCGACGTCACCGTCGCCGGCACCGCCGGTGACCCCGTCCACCGCGCCGTACTCGGCTTCAACGTCGACGTGCTCGACGACGCCGCCGTCGAGGCCGACCGGGAGGACGTCGAGCTGTTCACCCACGACGTCATCTACCGGCTCGTCGAGGAGTACGAGGCGTTCGTGGCCGGCATCGAGGAGAGTCAGCAGGAGCAGGTGCTGGAGAACATCACTCGCCCCGCTCGCTTCCGCGTGCTCGTCGACCACGTCTTCCGGCAGTCCGACCCCGCGGTGGTCGGCGTCGACGTCGTCAGCGGGACGCTGCGACGCAACGTCCCCGTCGCGCTGTTTTCGGGCGGCGAGCCCGAGCGGGTGGGGACGCTGAAGTCGATCCAGGACCAGGGCGAGGACGTCGACGAGGCCCGCGCCGGCGACAGCGTCGCCGTCTCCATCGACGGCCCCACCGTCGGCCGCGACGTGGAGGAGGGCGACGAGCTGTGGGTCGACCTCCCCGAGAAACACGCGAAGATCCTGGAGCAAGAACTCGCCGAGGCGATCCCGGCCGACGAGCTGGAGGCGCTTTCGGCCTACCTGGAGAAACGGCGCAAGCGCGACGCCTTCTGGGGGAAGTAGACTAATTGTGTAGTCGTCTGTGCACACAATCAAATCCTGTTTAACCCATACTATCCCGCTGACCTTTTGTTGGTTCTTCCTATGTAGCCCGCTGTGAGGGCACTAACACAACTATCAGAAACAATTCAGAGAATTACTCTCTTGTCATCATATGCCTTGACCAGTGATCAAGGCAAGACAAGAACCTTGACATCAAACTCCGTGCCATCAATAGTTTGAGACCCGCTTAATTCATTTTCAAAGTTTGATCTGTCTATAATTTCTTCCTCCTCATCCCATACAATCCCATAAATTCTGTTGCAATGTTCGTGAGAGTGGTAACTCTGAATGTCTGTCTTCAACTCATCAGATATTGAGTTAGCGTGAGAACTGTCTCTCACATATTTTGCTTCTATGACCGTCGAAATACTAGAGATTACGAAATCGATTCGTTTCGACTTTGTGCCATGTTTTGGAGTCCACTCCTCACCTCGAATGTCTGGGAATATCGGTTTAAGCAAGGCGTGGAGAAGATCCTGAACATCTTGCTCACAATTGATTTCAAAATCAGGCCGCCCCCCATCTCGATTTTTCAGTATTAATGAAGATTCATGTATGCCGTCGAAAATGTCCGATAAGATATATCTCCTGTCGCTTTCTATATCTTCATCAATCCAATCATACCGTTCGGTCTTTGTTCCGCATACTAACGATTCCAAGTCGTGTAAAAAGAATGCCGCAGGTGCGTACTGAACCTCTGGTTGCCCAACCTCCCTACAGTGTTTATTATACTCTTTTACTATGGGTTCAAACCTGTCGTCTGACAATTTCGACAATGATTCTTCCTTATCAAAGCCTTCGTCAAGGTATCCGAGAAATTCATCATATGCCTTCAGCGAGTCTGCATATTTCACTAATTCATCTTGTTTAAATTCTACTTTACAGAATTTAAACTCCTGTTCGCCTTCATGATAAAATTGGGTTATAATGTACCCGTGCATCTCAAGATCACGTAACTTCTCAAGATGCACTCTACTGAGATGGTTGCACTGCTTACCTAGGACTTGTGGCACATCAAGAAATCATAACGAAAGAAAATAAACCTTGCTGACTCAACACAGAAAATTCCTCAGAGGCGGCTGTACACCTGCCCATGCTGGCGTATCGGAATATTTTGTGTTTCAAAATCTACACAAGTTTAAAGATATTAGCCGACGGTCGAGGCCAGCCCTGCCGAACCATTCCATAAATCTGATAGGTAGTCACTTCGATAGGTAGCCGCTTCGCTACGGCTTGCGCGTCACTCAAACCCGACCGTCGCCACCCCCGCTACTCCGCCCCGTCAAGAGTACAGAGCGGACGGGTCCCTACTCGCGTGGCAGTACGGGTGGGTGAGCGCCCGCGTAGTGTCCGTTAGTCTTGGGCGGAGTTGGTGTAAACACAAAGCGATAGCGGCGACCCGATTAGAATATAAGAAACAGCAGGGAACCTATATTCCCGTACAAGTTGAAGGCTGTCCGAATAATTCCCGCGAGAATTATTCCGATGAATGTAACGCCGACGTATTTCCCCACCAAATTCACCTTTTGGGATTGTCTCTATGATACCAAACAACGCCGCCCGCGACGGAACCAACGAGAATACCCAAAATCCCAATGCTATCGTTCAGACTCTTGAGAATCGTCGTCGTAAATGCTAAAGAGAAAACCACGCCGATGAATGCCCCAACTATGATTGATATTGGGTATCCAATCGCTCCGAGTAGCCAATTAGACGATGATTGGCCTTGGTCAAAGTCAATTGATTCTTGACGGAGTTCTTCTATTGGGCGCTCACGAACTGCCTCCAATTGGGTGAGAAATTCACATTTGAATTTCTGAGGGTCCGCCGTGATATTCGTCCAAACCGATTTTTCGGCCCATACTTTTATCAGGACTTTTCGGCCGTCTCTCGGGTCGGAGAAATCCACGTAGATGTTCTCTCCACAACTCCACAAAACCCTTGGAAAACTGACACCTGTTTTTCCGAACTACTTGATGCGCCCCTTCCTCTATCTCAGAGATGTTCTGCGTTCTCCGAAGGGCCTCTTTCACTAATTCTCTGGCTTCATCGGGTGGATGGTTGAGTAATAGATCTGTCCTTTTTGAAGAGTATAGAGTTAATCTGGACGCTTCCCTGAGGCACATCGGCCGATGACGGAATATTCCACGTCTTTGGTTAATCTGGTGAGGCGGGAATAAACGAATGTCTCCACGGTTGTGGTCCCATCCATCGGTACGTTGTTTTGAGTGCCCTGGTGTCGCTTCGTATGGGTTGCCTCAATATGACCTGTCCGCCCTTCGATGGTCACTTTATATCCCTGCCCACCCCGACTAAAGCTATCATATGATATGGATTCAAAATTGCTAACTGCGTTTTTAAATGATGGGTTCCTTTCAAGATCCTCCAAAGTTCGATTGTAGTCTTCAAGATGGCCTATCACCCGTTCAGCATGGTAATATTCGGAGTAGGCAAGTTCAGCATTAACATCCTCTCGAAGTTCTCGAAGCCGAGTTAGATACCCCGTTGCCTCTCGGAAGAGTCGAAGAGCTTCCGTAGACTCAATCTTGTAGCCCTCACGCTTCCTCTCGGCAACACCTGCCCGTCGCATCGCATCCAAGTGTTCATCAAATATCTCCCGCAATTCCTCTGCTATCTTTTTTTCATACTCATCGGAACCCATATTGTTGACTTCTGGACGATTCGCATATAATAAGTTCCCCAGTAGCGTCAGTCGCGCAACCCGTTCTCAGATCAATGCGAGTGACATCTAGCATGAGGTAGTGCGCCGTATACATCGGAGAACATCTTGTTAGGGATACCACCCTGGGAAAGCATGGTGTCGTGCATGTTCTCAAGGCGGTCCTCTATCGCTTCGAGGGCGCTTCCGTTGTCCTCAACACCGTTTAGAATGTCGTCTATCCGCCCGTTCGCTTCAACCGTCTGCGGGCCGTCGAAAGGGATATTCCCGTCCGACGCACCACTGATTTCCTTCTCCACCGCGGCGCGGATTAGCTTCGACATGTTGCCGTCGTGCTCCGCTTCGGCGTGGTTGACTCACTTTTCGTGCTGGGATTCACCGACGCGAATATGCACTTGTTCGCTCATCGTTCACACTCGAAGCCACAGGTTCCACCCGCTTAGTTGTATTAATGATTGTATACACTATTCGTTGGCTTCTGGGGAAAGTAGTCCGGCGGGTCACGCCGGCTCTCGTCGACATGTCACGCCGGCAGTCGCGCCCGCAGCGAGAAGGTAAAGGGGAGGTCGTACTCCAGTCCGGGCAGATACCACCGGCCGTCGCGCTCCTCCATGGCGTCGAACCGCTGGAAGAACGACCACGGGTGGTCGTGCCAGCACTCGACGCGCAGCCCCGCCTCTACGAGCGCCGTGACGATCTCGCCAGGTGGGTGCGAGAAGCCGTGCTTGCGCCAGCTGTCGAGACCGAAGTTCCAGCCGGCGTAGGAGCCGTCGTGCTCGACGCTCCGGGCGCCCTCGTCGAAGTACGGCCCCGCCAGCCGGAGGTCGTCGGCGGTGCTCTCGTGGCCGAACGGCGCGGCGAAGGGGTGGCCGTCCGCTATGTAGAAGACGCCGCCCGGTTCGAGGTGGGCGGCGACCGTCTCCGCCCACTCGGCGAGCGCGGGCAGCCAGTAGATCGTCCCGTAGGAGGTGAACACGACCTCGAACGTCCGGTCCAGCTCTACCTCGCGCACGTCGCGCTCGACGAAGCGTGCCCGCTCGGGGTCGACGCCCGCCCGATCACGGATCTCGCGGGCGGTCTCGACGGCGGTCGGCGCGAAGTCGACGCCCGTCGCCGCCGCGACGCCCTCGTCGCGGACCCACGAGAGCGTGTCCAGCCCGAGGTGACACTGCAGATGTAGCATCGTGCGCTCGGCGGCGTCGAGCTCCTCGCGTTCGAGGCGGCGCAGCGTCGACTCGCCCCGGAGAAAGCCCTCGACGTCGTACGCGTCGGTGTCGGGGTGGTGTTCGGCGAGCTCGTCCCAGTGGGCGCGGTTCTCGGCGACGCAGGTCTCGTGGTCCGGCGGGTCGCCGGCGGTGTCGTCCGGGGTCATGCTTTCGGGGTCGTGAGAGCGCGCTATGGGCGTTCGGGTGGCTTGCGACGGTGTCACGGGGGAGCCGTCACGACGGGCGTGACGAAAGGTCCATGTCGCCGCCGGTTCAGAACGAGCGGGATGGCGGACTCGCGTCTGGACCCGATCGACAGACGGATCATTTACGAACTGCAGCGGGACGCTCGACACACCTCGGCGAGCGAGATCGCCGAGTCGCTGGACGTCTCGGCCCGGACTGTCCGTAACCACATCGACCGTCTGGAGGAGCGCGGCGTCATCGAGGGGTACGACGTCAGCGTGAACTACGAGACCGCCGGCTATCAGCTGCACACGGTCATCGTCTGTACGGCGCCGATCCCGCAGCGGGAGGCGCTCGCCCGGCGGGCGCTCGAGGTCGACGGCGTCGTCGCCGTCCGCGAGGTGATGACCGGCGAGGAAAACCTCTACGTCGAGGTCGTCGGCGTCGACGGCAACGACCTCAGCCGGATCGGCCGCGACCTGGCCGACCTCGGCCTGGAGATCGCCGACGAGGACATCATCCGCAGCGAGCGCCGGGCCGTCTTCGACGGCTTCGACGACCGGGACTGAGCCGCCACGTTCCGCGACCGAAATTCGACTCGGCTTAGATTCCGGACCGGAACTCCGGACGCTACTCTTATACTGTTCCGGAACGTGCGGGTCGTACGAGCCGGCGCCGCCGAGCGCCGGACCCGACCGACATGTCACCACCGAGTCTCAGAGAGCGGGTGATCGGCGAGAGCGACCGACCGGACGTGCTGGTGGTCGGTGAGGGACACGTCACGGTCGCACTGCTCGAAGAGTTGACGGAGGTCTCGCTCACGGCCGTCACCGACGACCCGGTCGTCGCCCGGCACGTCACAGCGGACGACCGGTCGGTGACGGTCGTGGAGGGGGACCCCTCGACGGCGGAGACGCTCCGGGCGGCCGACGCCGGGAGCGCCGACCTGGCGGTGGTGACACTCAGGACCGACGCACGGACGATGCTGGTCGCCCGACTGCTGCGCGGGCGGTTCGACGCCGACGTGGTGTCGACGGTGGGTGACCCGGCGGTCGGGTCGACCGCCGACATCGAGACGGTCTGTGTTCCCGAGGCGGTCACGGAGCGACTCGGCGGACTGCTCGAGGAGCGGTACTCCCTGTTCGAGTAACCATGGCGAAGGACTTAGAGCGAGACCTCGGACTGCTGTCAGTGATGGCGATATCGATCGGCGCGATGGTCGGCAGTGGCATCTTCATCCTGCCGGCACTCGCGGTGAAAGACGCCGGCGCGGGGATGGTCCTCGCCTTCGCGATCGCGGGCGTACTCGTGGTGCCGGCGGCGCTGTCGAAGGCCGAGATGGCGACGGCGATGCCGGAGGCCGGCGGGACGTACATCTACATCGAGCGGTCGATGGGACCGCTGCTCGGCAGTGTCGCCGGGGTCGGCACCTGGTTCGCGCTCGCGTTCAAGGGTGCGCTCGCGCTGGTCGGCGGCGTGCCGTATCTGCTTCTGGTGCTCGACCTGCCGCCGGTGTTCGGGCTGCGACCGACGACCTGGTTCGCGCTCGCGCTCGCGCTCGTGCTCGTCGGCGTGAACCTGCTCGGGGCGAAACAGACCGGTCGACTCCAGGTGGCGATCGTCGCCGTGATGCTCGCCGCGATGGCCTGGTTCGCCGTCGGGGGTGTGCCGGCGAGTGAGTTCGCGAGCGCTGACGCCCTGCTCGCGGAGGGCGCCAGTGGCATCTTCGCGGCGACGGGACTCGTGTTCGTCTCCTTCGCCGGCGTGACGAAGATCGCGAGCGTCGCCGAGGAGGTCGAGGACCCCGACCGGGTGATCCCGCTGGGGATGCTCGGCTCGCTCACGTTCACTACGCTCTTGTACGTGCTCGTGGTCGCCGTCGTCGTCGGGGTGCTCCCGCTGGAGTCGATCGCCGCGGAGACCACCGCCGACGCCGGCACGCCGATCGCCGACGCCGCCGAAGTGGCCCTCGGCCCGACCGGGGTCGCCGCCGTCGTCGGCGCGGCCGTGCTGGCGCTCGTGTCGACGGCCAACGCCGGCGTGTTGTCGGCCTCACGGTACCCCTTCGCGATGAGCCGGGACGGACTCGTCCCCGCCTCGCTTGGCGAGATAAGCGACCGCTTCGACACGCCGGCGACGGCCATCTCGCTCACCGGCGCGGTGATGCTCGTGCTCATCGCGTTCGTCCCGATCCTCGAGATCGCCAAGCTCGCGAGTGCCTTCCAGATCCTCGTGTTCGCGATCATCAACGTCGCCGTGATCGCCTTCCGCGAGAGCGACGCCGCCGACTACGACCCCAGCTTCGAGTCGCCGCTGTACCCCTACGTACAGGTGTTCGGCTTCCTCGCCGGCCTGGCGCTGCTGACTCAGATGGGGACGGTGGCGATCCTCGGCGCCGTGGTCATCGTCGGCGGCAGCGTCGCCTGGTACGGCCTGTACGTCCGCCCGCGGGTGGACCGACAGAGTGCCGTCCGCTCGGCCGCTCGCCGCACCGCCGGCGAGCGCGTCGTCGAGCGCACCCGCGAGGCACTCGCCGGGCGGACGGGGATGACCGTCCTCGTCGCGCTACCGGAGGACGCCGACGAGCGGGCCGAGCGTGCCCTGCTGCGAGTGGCCGACGCCGTCGTCGGCCCGGACGGGACCGTCGTCGTCGCCCAGTTCGACGAGGTCCCCGACCAGCAGCCGCTCCGGTACGCTATCGGTCACCAGTCACCCGCGGACGTGGAGTTCGAGCGTCGCACGGACGAGCTGGCCGAGGCGTTCGAGGCCACCGTCGAGTACGGCGAGATCGTCAGCCACGACCCGAAGCGAGCGGTCGTCAACGCCGCCGCCGACATCGGCGTCGACCTCCTGCTCATCGACCACCAGCAGGGGTTCGGCGGCTACCGGCTGTTCTCCGACCCCGGCGACTGGATCGAGCGCAACGCCCCCTGTGACACCGTCGGCGTCGCTCTCGACCCCGGCGCCGACCCCGACCGGGTGACCCTCGTCGCCACGCAGGGGCCGTACGACCCGCTGAAGGTCCGTATCGGCAACGCCCTCGCCGTGACGAACGACGCCGAACTGCGGCTGGTGTACTCGCTCGCGGCCGACACCGCCGACGAGCAGCGCGACGCCCTGCGGGCCTACCACGAGGAACTCGTCTCGCTGTCGGACGTACCGACGATCAGTCAGTTCGTCGATCCCGGGGAGATCGAGAGCGCACTCGCGAGCCCCTCCGGCAGCGAACTCGTCCTGCTGAGCCGGGAGAAGGGGCTGCTCACCGGCACCTCCGACGCCGGGGACCGCACGCGGATCGCCGTCGAGCAGGGCGAACACGGCCTCATCGAGCTGTACCCCGCCCGGGAGCGAGCCTCCCTCATCAGCCGGCTCCGCGAGCGGGCCGCGTTCTGACCCGCTCGAGCGGTCAGGCGGTCTCGTCGCCGGTCACGACCACGGGGCGTGCGGTTCCGTGGATCACTGACTGGGTGACGCTGCCGAAGACGGCCTCCTCCGCCGTGGAGCGCTTGCGCCCGCCGACGACGACCGCCGCCGCGTCGTGGTCCTCGGCCGCCTCGACGATCGCCGCCGCGGGCGTACCGCTGGCGTCCAGAAGCGTCACCGTCACGTCCCGCTCGTCGAGATACTCCCGGGCGCGCCGCACCGAGGCGATCCGGTCGGCGGACTTGTACGTGCCGAGCTCGTCGGGGATCTCCTCGCTCTCCTCCGGCGTGAACACGTGCAGGAGGACGGCCTCGACCCGCTCGCTCGCGGCCGGCAGGTCGGCGACGTACCCCGCCTGCGTGAGCGCATGCTCTTCGTTCTGGTCGATCGGGACGAGCACCTGGTAGCCGTCCGTCTCCGCGGTCGTGTCGGCCCCGACGCCCGTGTCCGTGTCTGTGTCCGTGTTCGTGTCCGTGTCGATGTTTGTGTCCGTGTCGGTCATGTGTCGTGTTCGTGTGCTCGTCCCGACGGGACGACGACCGTTATCGTTGTCGTCCGTCGCGACTGTCACGTCTGCCGGGCGTCCGCACAGGTCGGCCGGACGGAAACGACGGCCGGGAGCGGGGTCGCCGGTCACCTCGGCAGGTAGCGGAGCCGCGGGCGACGTCCCGGTCACGTCCGAGCGTGTCGCCGCGCGGAGAACAGACAGTCAGCGTGACGGTCAGCGTGCCGTCTGTGGTACTTCGCCCTTGACCGAGCGCTTGACCTGGAGAGCGGCGCTGGCGGCGAGCCCGCGGGCGACCTCCTCGCGGTCGTCGGCGTCGACGGAGAAGTCGGTGTCGTCGAGTTCGAGCGAGAGGTCGGCGCTCACCGGGTGGCCGGCCGGCGGGTGGACGGCGACGGTGCCTCGCGGCCCGGCGACGCCGACGTCGACGTTCGAGTTGACGACGTACTCGTCGGGCAGGAACTCGCGGGTGCGGGCGGCGATGCGGACGATCTCGCGGCGAACCTCGCGGCGCTGGTCGTCGGTGAGTTCGGGCAGGTCGGCCTGGGCGCGCTTGCCCGCCTCGGTGATGCCCGGCAGTCCTGCGTGCGGGTTGTTTCCGTTCACGTACCGATCCCAGTCGGCAGGCCCGACGCAAAAAGATTCTGGGTGTCCACGGGTCGCGTCCAGTCGACCCCCATCCTCACTGTCGGGCGACGGCCTCAGACGAGCGCCGTCCCGTCGCCGTACACCGCGAGCACCACGGCGGCGGCGTGACGGTCGCGTTCGCCGGCGTCTGCGTCGGCGTCCGTGTCCGTGTCTGCGCCCGCGTCGGCGTTCGTGCCCGCGTCGGTGTCCGCGCCGACCTGGCCCCCGGTATCCGTGTCGCCCGCGGGGACGCTTTCGGCGACCGCGACCGAGGACCGCCCGGTCGGCGTCCAGTCGCGGCGGTCGAAGCCCGCCGTCAGCCCCCGCTCGGCCTCCCGTAGCGCCCGCTCGCGGAGTTCCTCGTCGTCGACTCCCGGACCCTGGGCCGTGCCCTCGTAGAACAGTCCGCGTCCGTCGTCGCCGCGGGCCCAGGACAGCGCGGCCGCGACCCGGTCGCCGACGGCCCGGGCCTGGACGACGGTGAGTCGGTCGCCGGCCGTGCCCAGGTCCGGCGCCGTCCCGTCGACCTCGACGGTCGCTCCCGGCGGCACGACCGAAGAGACGCTCACGAGGTTGAAGTTGCCGACGCCGGCCGACAGCAGCGCCGCGTCGTACGCCGCCGTCGTCGTCGGCCCGGTGCCGGTCCCGCTCACGACGCGGATCGCGCCCATACGCCGCGTTCGTCCCGGCCGGAAAGCCGCTTGCGATCCCGGACTCCCGAGCACTCGCGGGTCGGTGGTGTTTTTCCGGCTCGACGGGAAGCGATGGCATGGACGTCGCCGTGCTCGGCGCCGGCAGCGTCGGCAGCCTCCTCGGGGGGCTGCTCGCCCGCGAGCACCCCGTCACGCTGGTCGGCCGCGAACCACACGTCACCGCCGTCCGACGGGACGGTCTCACCGTCGCCGGCCGCCCGGAGTGTACGGTCCACCCCGAGGCCCGCACCGACACCGCCGGTCTCGACGCCGACCTGGTGCTCGTCACGGTGAAGGCCCACGACGTGTCGGCGGCGGCCGACCGGCTGGCTCGCGACGCCGACCCCGCGGTAGTCGTGCCGCTGTCGAACGGGCTGGGCCACGCCGACACCCTCGCCGACCGCCTGCCCGGGACGGCGGCGCTCGCGGGGACGATCACCTACGGCGCCACGCTCGACCGGCCGGGACACGTCACCTGCACCGGCGCCGGAGCGGTGACCGTCGGCGCCCGCGGCGGCGGCCCCTCGCGCGCGGCGCGAGAGGTCGCCGCCGTCTTCGAGACGGCCGGCGTCGAGGCGACCGCGGTCGAAGACGCCCCCCGCCGTGGGTGGGAGAAACTCGCGGTCAACGCCGGGGTCAACGCCGCCACCGCGCTCGCCCGGGTCGAGAACGGTCGGCTGGTCGACGAGCCCGGCCGGGCGCTCGCCCACGACGCCGCCCGCGAGTGTGCTCGTGTCGCCCGCGCGGAGGGCGTCGACCTGTCCGACGCGGCGGCCGTTGACGCCGTCGACCGCGTCGTCGAGGCGACCGCGGCGAACCGTTCCTCGATGCGACAGGACCTCGACGCGGGTCGGCGGACGGAGGTCAACGCGATCAACGGTCACGTCGTCGACCGCGCCGGGGCGCACGACCTGGCGGTGCCGACGAACGAGACGCTGACGCGACTGCTGCGGCTGTGGGAGCGGGGACGGGGACTGCGGCGCTAGAACGGGGCCTGCGGACCTTCGTCGTCGTCGCGGTCCTCGCCGGCGCCCGCGCCGGGAAACGGCGAGGCGGTCGAGCCGCCGCGGCCGCCCTCGGTGTGGCTCGGACCGCTGCCCATGCCGGTCTCGGCGTGGACCCGCTCGATCTCGGGGATCTCCTTGACCATGCGGCTCTTTATCGCCTGGATGGTCATCGGAGAGATGCCACAGCCGGAGCAGGCCCCGCCCAGCTGGACGGTGACGGAGCCGTCCTCGGGGTCGATCGACTGGACGGCAGCGGTGCCGCCGTGCATCTGGATCTGCGGGAAGTTGCGTCGGAGGAAGTTCATCACCTTCTCCTCCAGCTCCGTCCCGCCGTCGTCGGTCGTGCTCATGCCGCTCGATACGGGAGCACCGTAAATAAGCCCTCCGACCCCCGCGGTCACGGTCACTCGTCGCGCAGACGGACGACGCCGTGTTCGAGCACCTCGCTGTTGGGGACGATGTACTCCTCGGTGCCGTTCTCGACGCGGGTGACGAACACGTCCATCCCCTGGACGATCCCGTCGCGGTCGCCGATCTCGACGTGGTCGCCGATGCCGTACGGCTGTCGCATCAGCAGGTAGAGCCCGGCGGCACCGCTGGCGAGGAAGTCACGCAGCGCGACCGCCGACAGGACGACGATCCCCAGGGTGTACACCGACAGCAGCGCCACGAGCGCCAGCGTCTGGACGCCGATCTGTCCGAGGGCGATCAGCAGGACGACGTACAGCACGCTGTACTTGACCAGCTTCGGGACGACGGTCACCTCGGGCAGTTTCACGCCGCGCAGACGCTCGCTGACGAGCAGTTCGGCCTTGTCGGCGACGACGAAGCCGACGACGACGACCAGTCCGGCGATGAACAGCTGCGGGACGAAGCCGACGAATGACTGGAACAGCTGCTGGGTCGAGAGAACGCCGACGATGTTCAGCGTCGCCAGGACGGTCACGGCGTAGACGAACCAGGAGGCCATTCCGGCGACGATCGTCACCGTCGACAGCCCGAGCGACTGTGCGCTCCGCTCGAAGGCGGTGCCCTCGACCAGCGAGGGGACACTCGCCGCCTGCAGCAGTCGCTTCGACAGCCGCCCGACGAACACCCCGAGGACGAGACCGACGCCGAGGACGACGCTCGCCTGCACCAGCTGCGCCTGAAACAGCCGGACCAGCGCCTCCAGTCCGGGCACGTCCGACAGCGGTCCGAGGTCGACGGCCGGGTCGCTCGCGGTCGTCTCCGTTCCGTCGTCTGCCTGCAGGACGACAGCGGGCACGGGCACGGACACGGGCATGGTCAGTAGTCCTCGGGGTCGATCTCGAGGGCCAGTTCGCCGTTCTTGAACGCCCGCACGAGGCCGTCGGACTCGCTGAGGACGACCGCCGTGGCGTTCGTGTCCCGCGTTATCGCCCCGCCGGCCATGTGTCGCGCGCCGAGTCCCTTCGGGATGTCGACGCCCTCGGCGCTCGGTTCGAGGTAGCGGTACGCCGAAACGATCTTTCCGGCGTCCGAGATGACGAAGGCGCCGTCCAGCCGGGAGAACTCCTTCAGCATGACGTTGACGATGGGGTCGCCGACGTGGACGTGTGACTTCTCGAAGGGATTGTACGACAGCGGGCGCGACTTGTTCATCACCTTGCCGGCGTCGCCGACGACGAACAGCGCGCCGACGGGTTTGCCCTTCTGGCCCTTCTTGCCGAGTTCGATTGCCAGCTCGAGGACGTTGCGGATGACGTCCGGCGGCGCCCGCGAGTCGGCGAACAGTTCGTAGACGCCGCTGCGCGGGAACGCGTCCGAGCGCACCCGAGAGACGGTGTCCAGCCCGTCGTCGAACACCCGGGAGACACAGGCGAGCACGTCGCCCTCGTTGACGAGTTCGCGCTGCATCGCCCCCTCGACGCCGAAGCGGATCCGCTTCGAGACGTCGCTGAACTCCAGGGGCAACTCGACGAACTGCTCGGCCCCGACGTCGTTGTCCGGCGCCACGACGATCACCCCCACGCTGTCGGCGGCGTCGAAGCGCTCGTGGTAGGACCCGCTCGGTGAAAACAGCAAGACTGCGTCGGCGCCGGCCACGATATCGTCGAGCAGCTCCAGGACGTCGGCCATCGCCCGAACCGACTCGCAGCACGCGAAAAAGACTTTCGCCGCGTCGTGCGGCCGGCTGCCGCCCGTCTCCGTCCTCCCGCCGACCGGCCGGACGTCGACGCTGACGCCGACGCTGACGTCGGAGCCGATGTCGCCGGCTCAGTCGCCGGCGATCGTTCCCCACTCGCCCCCGTAGAAGCTGACCGGCTCGGCGTCGGCGTCGAGGACGGCGGCGCTCCCGACGCGACCGAGGTAGATCGTGTGGTCGCCGGCCTCGTGGGCGGCCTCGACCGTGCAGTCGGCGTACGCGAGCGACTCCTCGAAGACCGGGGCACCGGAGACCTCCGTGCGGGTGGGGTCGGCATCGAACGGGTCGCGGTCGAGGTCGACGATGCCGGCGAAGTGCTCTCCCAGGTCGCGCTGGTCGGCGGTGAGTACGTTCACACAGTAGCCGCCGACGCCCTCTCCGTCCTCGCCGGCCAGCAGCTCGTAGGCGCGGGTTTCGTGGTCGATGCAGACCAGCACCAGCGGCGGGTCGAGCGAGACGCTGGAGAAGGCGTTGACCGTGATCCCGTGTGGCGGCTCGACGGGCAGGGTGACGACGGTGACGCCGGTCGCGAACTGCCCCATGACGGTCCGGAAGGTGTCGGTATCGACCATGGACGGCCTTCGCCGGGGGGTCGGATAGACCCCTCGATACCGGCGTCCGCGAAGAGCGACGGTTGCGACGGACGGCGTTCTCCGCGGAGGGAGGCGACGGCCGGCTCGACACCGGCGTCCGCGAAGAGCAACGGTCGTGACCGCCGACGGCGGTAGTTCGGGCCGATGCAACGGCGAGCGGCGGCCAGTTACGTGGCGCTGTTTCTGGTGCTCGCGGTCGGCGCGTACGTGCTGATCGCCGTCACCTCGACGCCGGCAGTGACCGTCGAGAACCCCGACCACGAGCTCGTGGAGGGCGACGAGTTCGCCGTCGACGGCCGCACCTACGCCGTTCGCAGTCTCGCCGCCGAGGAGGACGGCGACGGCCACGGCCACGGCGGCGGTGGCGGGGTCGTCTACTCGGGCACGCTCGCGTGGACGAACGGAGTCGGGCCCGCTACACGCAGTCCTGGACGGCCGGCGACGAGGTGGCGTTCTCGGCGGTCGACTTTCTCGGCGCGCGGCTGAACGGCTCGTATACCGTCGTCCTCGACGAGTCCGACCCGGCGACGACCACGCTCCGCGAGGCGCCGGAGGCGCTCGAAACGACGGAGCGCGACGGCGTCACCTGCGTGGTGGTCGAGGAGGACGGCACGGTCCGCCAGGTGCCGATCGACCAGTACGAGCCGCTCCAGCGGGCGACCGCCTCCGAGGGCACCGTCGACTACCTCGGCGACCGCACGGAGCTGTCCGTCGACGAGACGGGGGTCACGCTCTCGTGTGTCGCCCTTCGCACGGAGACGGTCGACCTCGGGCACACACGGAACGTCACCCTCAACGGCCAGCGGTTCTTCGTCTACCTCGAGGGGACGAGCGTGCTGCTCACGACCGACGCCGCCGACAACCGGCAGCGCGTCGCACGGGCCGACCGCTACCACGAGCGCGAGAACGGCCTCTGGGGGGTCGCCGTCCTCGGCGACTTCGTCGCCGTCACGCTGACCACGCTCGCCTCCCTCCCCCGGAGGGACGTCCGAGCCGCCGCCAGCCGCCGGTCGCCGGCCGTCGACCGCCGAGACGGAGTCGAGTGCACCCGCTCGCGAGGTCTCTCGTGGTCGACCGCGACGTGACCGACCTCTATTACGAGTACGGCGACGAACGGCTCCCGCCCGGCCAGCGGCGCACGTCGGGCTTTCGCGCTCTCGAAGGGCGGCGAGCCCCGCGTCGGCCGCGAGACGTGGACGCTGTCGGTCACCGGCGCCGTCGACGAGAACCTCGAGTTCGACTTCGGGGCCCTGCGTGCCCTGCCGACGGAGACACAGGGGCAGGACTTCCACTGCGTGACCGGCCGGTCGAAGCTCGACGTGACGTTCGCCGGCGTCGGCTTTCCGACGATGGCCGAGCGCGCCGGCGTCGACGACGCGGTCCACGTCCCGTTTCGCGCCGCCGACGGCTACACGACGGACCTGCCGCTCTCGCAGTGTCGACACGAGTGCGTGCTGTTCACTTAGGCGCTGGACGGCGAGCCGTTGCCCCGCGAGCACGGCGGCCTCGTGCGGGTTAGTCACGCCGTACCGCTACGCCTACAAGGGCGCGGAGTGGGTCGACGGCGTCGAGTTCCTCACCGACCCGCGGCGGGGCTTCTGGAGAAGCGCGGCTACTCCGACACCGCCGACCCGTGGGCCGAGGACCGGTACGGTTGAGCGGTCCCGTCGTCGCGCAGGTGTGAACTACCCCACCCTACTCGCTCACCGCTAACGCGGTTCGCTCCTTGAGGGTGGGGCTTCCTGCTTCCACGACGCGCTTTGCAGATACAGGTGTATCCGCAGGGAGCGCAGTCTCCACAGGCGTTGATTCGGAGTGTCCCACTCCTACGTCTTTGAGACCACGAGAAAGGATGTTCCAGGCCGCGTTTGCGTCTCTGTCTGCTTCGAACCCACACGACGGATACGAGTGTTCACGAACCCACAGCGGTTTGTCCGTCTCCATTCCGCACGACGCGCACTCTTTCGTTGTACCTCGGGGGTCTACGGCGACGAAGTGCGTCCCTTCGCGTTCGCACTTGTATTCGAGCATTCGGAGGAACGTCCCCCACGAGGCACCGGCCCGATTTCGAGAGTTGCCCGGTAGTTCGACCAGCCCCTTCGCGTCCAAATCCTCAACTGCTACAAGATCGTACTCTCGGGCATAGTAGTTCGACAACTTGTGGAGGAAGTCTTGGCGCTTGCGTTTCAGGTCGGCGTGACGTTGGGCAACTGTCTTGCGCTGTTCTTCCCAATTATTCGAGCCGTGTTCCTTTCGAGAAAGTTCGCGTTGGGCGCGTTCCAACCGTTCGCGCTCGTCGGAGAAGTCCGGTGACCCAACAGCGGTTCCGTCCGTATCATGTGCGTACTTCAGGATACCAACGTCAATTCCGACGACTTGCTCTGGATTTCCCGGCTTCCCGGGAGTGTCTTCGTCCACGTCGATACCGAACGTGGCGAACCACTCGCCCGTGGGTTCTTGTTTGACCGTGACCTGTTTGATGATCGCGTTCTCGGGAATGTCTCGGTGGAGGTAAATCGGAATTTCACCGATTTTGCTCAACCAGAGGACAGGCCGACCACTCGTATTCTTGAGTTTGAAGCCGGATTGGTTGTAGGTGAGCGACCGATACTCCCGAGGAGGTTTCCACTTGAGCATTCCAACAGCATGTCCGTTCTCCTTCTGTGATTTGAGCGTAGAGAGGTTGTCGTAGACGCGCTTGATGACCATCTGCAACACTTTCGAGTGAACGTCGTTCAGGTCGCCCCACCACGATTTGAGGTCAGGGAGTGTCCCCTGTACCCTGTAGCGTGCTGGAATCTCGTCTGCTTCGTTGAGTTTGTAGAGGACGTGGTTGTAGAGTTGCCTACAAGTATCGACGTGATGCAGGAGCGTCTCGGAGAGGGCTTCTGGTGGGTCGAGTCGATACTTGTAGTTGTACTGCATCTATGACTCTCGTTCCTTGATGAGTTCATCCAGTTTCTCCTGGACGAACGAGGAGAGATTCAGGTGGTTGTCCTGATCCACTCTTCTTGGTCGTCGCGGATGGAGATGGTCTTTCGCGTTGCCACGCCATAACTTACGTAATTTGCATACAAGTAGTTTGGTGGTTGACGTGGGCCTATGGGCCGGTCGTCGCGGAGTGCTTGGGAGATGATGACGGCGCTGTATCTTCTCCCTACTGCGCTACTCGGTCGCTTCGCTCCCTATGTTGCTCCTTGAGGAAGGGGACTTAGCGCCTGAATAAAGGTTAACACGGAGGCGACCCCCAGACGCTGACGATGACCGACGACGAGGCTCCGGTGCCGGCGCTGGCCGAGTGCGCGGGCCGCTGTGCACGGCGACTCGCGGCCGCCGAGGAGGTGCTGCTGGCGTCGCACATCGACGCCGACGGCCTCACCAGCGGGGCGACGGCGGCGACGATGCTCGAACGGGCGGGTGTACCGTTCGAGGCGACCTTCCACGACCAGCTCGACGCCGAGGCGGTCGCGGCGGTCGCGGCCCGCGAGCCCGAGGTCGCGCTGTTCACCGACTTCGGCAGCGGCCAGCTCGACCTGATCGGCGATCACACGGACGCCTTCGAGCCGGTCGTGATCGACCACCACCAGCCCGTCGCCGCCGCGGAAACGCCGTTCGACGCCCGGGACGGCTACGCTGACCCCGAGTTCCACTGCAACCCGCTGCTCGCGGGTGTCGACGGGGCGAGCGAACTCTCCGGCGCCGGCGCGACGTATCTCGTCGCGCGCGCCCTCGCCGAGGCGGGACACGGCCCGGCGGACACTGCGAGCGCGAACGCGGACGCGGACGACCGCGAGCCGCGGGCGGCGACCGACGGCGGCGCGCGGGCGACACTCGCCGGCGAGCCGGACCCGCGGAACCGCGACCTGGCGGCGCTGGCGGTCGTCGGCGCCGTCGGCGACATGCAGTCTTCCGGCGGCGAACTGGTCGGCGCGAACCGGGCGATCGCGGCCGAGGGCGAAGCGGCGGGCGTCGTCGAGACCGCCCGCGACCTGGCACTGTTCGGTAAGCAGACCCGACCGCTGCCGAAGCTACTGGAGTACGCCTCCGACGTGCACGTGCCGGGCGTCTCCAACGACGAGCGCGGGGCGATGCGCTTTCTGGACGGTCTCGACGTAGAGGTGAAACGCGACGGCGACTGGCGGCGCTGGGTCGACCTGGCCCCGGCGGAGCGCCGCACGCTCGTGAGCGCACTGCTGCGGGAGGCCGTCGACCGTGGCGTGCCGGTGAGCGAGGCCGAGGGGCTGGTCGCGACGACGTACACGCTGCCGCGGGAGCCGGCGCGCACGGAGCTACGGGACGCCAGCGAGTTCTCGACGCTGCTGAACGCCACCGCGCGGTACGAGCGGGCGGACGTCGGACTGGCGGTCTGTCTCGGCGACCGCGACGGCGCGCTCGACCGTGCGCGACGGCTGCTTTCGACCCACCGACGCAACCTCTCGGCCGGGATCGACTACGTCCGCGAGGCGGGGGTCACCCGCGAGGAGAACGTCCAGTGGTTCCACGCTGGCGGTGAGATCCGCGAGACGATCGTCGGGATCGTGGCGGGTATGGCCGTCGGCACCGACGGGGTCGACCGGGCGACGCCGATCGTCGCCTTCGCGGACGCCGGCGACGGGGAGGTGAAGGTGTCGGCACGGGGGACGCCGGGGCTGGTACGACAGGGGCTCGACCTGTCGGCGGTGATGAGCGGGGCGGCCCGGGCGGTCGGCGGCGACGGCGGCGGTCACGACGTAGCCGCCGGCGCTACGGTCCCGAAGGGTCGCGAGGAGGAGTTCGTCGTCGAGGCCGACGGGATCGTCGGCGAGCAGCTCTCGTGATCAGTACTCGTGGTAGACGCGGCCACAGCGCTGGCATTCGATCGTGGTGGGCTGGAACCACCCCTTCGTCTTCACGACTGCCCCGTGACAGTCGGTGCAGACACCCATACCGCCGTCGTCGGCGACGCGGGTCGAGAGGTCCATCAACAGTCCCTGCAGCTCGTCGATCTCCTCGTTCTGGTTTCTGACCGTCTCCTGCAGCTGGTCGAGCTGTGTCTCGCTGTCGGCGGCGGAGTCGATGTCGACGACGATGTCCTCGTCGAGTGACTCCTCTTGAGTGCTCTCCTCCGGCTCCTCTTCCGTGGTCCGTTGCTCCTCCTCGGTGTCTGTCTGGTCGGCCATAGTGAGTCCTCAAGCACACTGTACGAACTACCCGCATTTCAATCTGTTTGCGCGACCACGGCCGTATTTATAAACCAGAGGACAGGCGACCGGGTGAGGTCGGGCCGAATCGGGAGCCGGCGCCGTCGAGCGGCCCGTTCTAACGTGTCTCACGAGTGATGTTCACACGGGACGAGCAGGAGACAGGCTCAGCGAACAGTCGTATTTGCGTCTGGCGATTTCGTCGCGTCCTCGCCGCCGTACACAACTAGTTTGGTATTGCATATTAGTTGAAGGCGCCCCCACGTTGGGAGTGTATGCTGGAAGTGCTACTGCAAGGCTTCGATGGCGCAGGCGTAGGAATCGGCCGGGGTCCGGAAGACTTCTGGCTCCTCATCGGCACCGTAGCGATGCTGGTCGGTGGATTCTACTTCATGGTGAAAGGATGGGGTGTCGAGGACCCTAAAGCAAAGGAGTACTACGCGATCACGATCATGATCCCCATGATCGCGTTCGCGTCGTACCTATCGATGCTGTTCGGCTTCGGTGCGACGGTCGTCGAGGTG
>PXSK01000028.1 GCA_003022865.1 Halobacteriales archaeon SW_5_70_135
AGCTCGACGTCGAGCATCCAGCCGTCCTCGAACGGCGACTCGTTGACGAGCTCGGGGCGGTCGAACAGCGCCTCGTTGACGGCGACGACCTCGCCGGAGACCGGCGCGTACAGGTCCGACACCGCCTTGATCGACTCGATGACGCCGAAGGCGTCACCGGCCGCGACGGACTCGCCGACCGCCGGCAGTTCGACGAACACCACGTCGCCGAGTTCGTCCTGCGCGAAGTCCGTGATACCCACGCGGACGGTGTCGCCGTCCCGACGCGCCCACTCGTGGGTTTCCAGGTAGCGCAGCTCCGCGGGCGTCTCGAAGCTCATCGCCGCTCGCCTCCGGTCCGTCGGTCGGCCGACGGTCGCGTGACACGCGTCGCGTGAGGCGGGCCACCGTCGCTCGCCGTGGGGGTCATTCGTCAGCCTCCAGGAAGCGCTCGTTTACGACTCTTGCCCTTTTGCCGTCGCCGCGGACGACCACGCGCAGCTCCGTGCCGACCGCGGCGTACTCGACGGGCACGTAGCCCAGCCCGACCGGCTCCCCCAGCGTGGGACTCATCGTCCCGCTGGTCACCTCGCCGACCCGCTCGCCGTCTGCGGTCTCGATCGGGTAGCCCTCCCGTGGCACCCCGCGGTCGAGCAGCCTGAGCCCGACGACGCGCTCGGCGACGCCGCGCTCGTGCTGTGCGCGCAGCGCGTCCGCACCGACGAAGTCGTCAGCGCCGTCCAGGTCGACCGCGAACGCGATGTCGGCCTCGAGCGGCGTCCGCGGGTTCTCCTCGGGGTGGAAGTCCTGGCCCGATAGCAGCAGCCCCGCCTCGATCCGCAGCGTGTCCCGCGCCCCGAGCCCGCAGGGCTGGACGCCCGCGTCGCGGACCGCCGACCAGACCGTCGTCGCCTCGCTCGCCGGCAGTATCACCTCGACGCCGTCCTCGCCGGTGTAGCCGGTGCGGGCCACCCAGCAGTCGACGCCGGCCACCTCGAAGGCGCCGGCCTCGAACCGCGAGAGGTCGGCGATCGCGGAGTCACCGAGGTCCGTCGCGACGTCGACGGCCTCGGGACCCTGGAGGGCGAACATCGCCGTCTCGGCCGTGCGGTTCTCGACGTCGGCGTCGAGCCCCCACTCGTCGCGGTGGGCGCGCCAGCGCTCGACCGTCTCTGCGTCGTGGCCGGCGTTGGGGACGAACAGCACCTCCTCGGGGCGGCGGTAGAGGACGGTGTCGTCGAGCATGACGCCGTCGTCGTCGGTGATCGCGGCGTAAATCGCCCGGCCCACCTCGCGGTCGGCGAGGTCGTTCGTGACCAGTCGGTCGGTGAGCGCGACGGCGTCCGGGCCGGTGACGGCCACCTGGCCCATGTGCGAGACGTCGAAGACGCCCGCGGACTCGCGGACGGCGTGGTGTTCGGTGCGGATGGAGTCGAACTCGACGGGCATCTCCCAGCCGCCGAAGTCGGTGAAGGAGGCGCCCGCCCGCTCGTGTGTTCGGGGAGTGTTCGGATTCATAGATTTAGCCAGTACAAGGGTTATTAGATACCACGTCAGATCGTTTGCAGATGCAGAGAGACACGACCGATTCCCACGCTCAGGCAGACCCGGCGAAGGACGAACCACTCTCCGAGGACGATTCGCGCGACGCTGCTGTGCGTGTCCGCCGCCCGTCGAGCTTCACCCGACGGTCGCTCCTGCGAGCCGGTTCGGTCGCCGTCGTCGGGAGCGTCGCCGGGTGTGCCGCGTCGGAGAGGAACGACCCGGACACCTCCACGGACGAACCGACACCGACGGAGGGCGGGCGTGGCGTGTCTGCGAGTGGCGGAGTGGGCATCTCGAACGAGACCGACGTGGCGTTCGGAGTGTCGGTCGACGTCGTCGAGCTGGACGAGGCGGACCATGACGCCCTGCCGAGAACGATCACTCCGGCGACCTCGGTCGAGGCTCGCTCGCCGGTGTTTCAGACACAGGTGCAACTGTCACCCGATGCTCGCCGGTACTATCGGGACGTGTTCCCGGCCCCGGACGGTCGAGTCGCCTACCGAGCGACTGTGACGCTTGAGGACGGCACGGTCGCCGGCTACGACTTCGGCAATTACCCGCACAGCGGGTTCATCGCCTTGAGTGTGCGAATCAGTGACGAGTACGGCATCGTCGTCGGAAAGAGCGTGGCGTGAAGTGTCGTGAAGAGTTCTGCGGCTCGAACGCCAACCTGTCCGCTTGTGGTCGAGTGACACACTCAGGCCGAACTTCGGGGAGCACGTCGTCTCCGACCGCGCACCTTTTGACCGGTCGCGTCGTCGCGACGGTATGCGTGAGCGTCTGCGGGCGGCGCTCAGCGGTCGACGCGGAGGCCCGCATGTCGCGCTGTTCGTCGACGGGCCGAACGTCCTCCGCGACGAGTTCGACGTCGACCTCGACGACGTCCGGGCCGCCGCCGAGAAGCAGGGGCGGACGACGCTCGCACGGCTCTACCTCGACGAGCACGCCACACCAGGGCTCATACAGGCGGGGGAGGCGCGCGGCTTCGAGGTGGTGGTCACGAGCGGCGACGTGGACGTGAAGCTCGCGACCGACGCCGCGGGCGTCGCCGCCGACGGCGACGCGGACGTGATCGCCGTCGCCTCGCGCGACACGGACTTCAAGCCCGTGCTGGAGGCGGCCGCCGGGCGGGGGCTGCGGACGCTGGCGATCGCCCCCGGCGAGTACGGTCGGTCCGACGCGCTGCGCAACGCCGCCCACGACGCCGTCACGATAGAGACGGACCGGAAGTGACCCGACCGGCGGGAGAGCGTCGCGATTAAGCGGCGGCGCCGTCGACGGTGTACATGGAGACCGACGGACCGGTACTGGACGACCACCTGCACCTCGACCCGGTGCACGGCCGCGGCGTCGCGGCCGTCGAGGAGTTCGCCCGCAGCGGCGGCACCCACCTGCTCGTCGTCAACAAGCCCTCCTGGCAGCTCGGGCCGCTCCCGGAGCACGGCGACGACTTCCGTCCGGTCTTCGAGACGACGGTCGAGGTCGTCGAGCGCGCCTCGGGCGTCCTCGACGGCCGTGCGTGGCCGGTGCTGGGCGTCCATCCCGGACTCGTCTCGCGGCTGGTCGAGGACGGCCGCGACCCGGAGGCGGCGGCGGACCTGATGCGTGCCGGGCTCGACGTGGCCGCCGAGTACGTCGACCGCGGCGAGGCGCTGGCGCTGAAGTCGGGCCGCCCGCACTACGAGGTGTCGGCGGCGGTGTGGGAGGCCTCGAACGCCGTCACGCGGCACGCCTTCGCGCTGGGCGCCGAACGCGACTGTGCCGTCCAGCTCCACACGGAGGCCAGCGAGGACCTCACCGAGCTGGCGACGTGGGCCGAGGCGGCGGGCATGGAGCCCCGTCACGTCGTGAAACACTACGCCGCGGGGCGTCTGGCGGGACCGACGCCGAGCGTGATGAGCGAGCGCGACCGCCTGGAGCGGGCCGCCGAGCGCGGCGAACCGTTCCTGATGGAGACCGACTTCGTCGACGACCCCGACCGTCCGGGCGCCGTCATGGGGCCGCGCACTGTCCCGCGGCGCGTGCGCTGGCTGCTGGAGGAGGGCTACGACGACGCCGTCCGGCTCGCTCACGTCGAGACGCCCCGCGAGGTGTACGGGGTCGACACGGAGGCGACTCTCGAAGGTGACCGCCGGCGGTGACGGGGCGGTCGCCGCCGTGACGACCGACGGGGAGACCGGAACGGACCGAGAGAAAGGGTTTTCACTCGGCCGGCGGACGTTCGGGGCATGAGTGAGGAGGCCTCACAGGAGTTCTACTCGGCGGAGCGGTGGCAGAACTGGGTCGACCGGGTCCGGGAGACCGAGATCGACCCGGAGAACGAGGACTCGGCCCGCCTGCTGCTGAACATGCAGGACGACACCGCGATCGCCGTCGCGAAGGTGCTCACCGCCGTCGAGGACGACCGCCTCGGGGAAGAGGCCGCCCTGGACGAACTCACGGACGTCCGGGCGGTCGTCCTCGACGAGGTCGACGCCGAGGACGAGGACACCCTGATGCTCATCGACGGCGTCCAGACCTCGCTGGCCTGCGTCATCGAGGCCGCCATGCAGTACGTCGCCGCCGGCCCCGCCGACGAAGCCACCGTCGAGGAGTACGTCGACGCCGCCGTCGACGCCGAACAGGCCGAGGAGTTCGACGCCGCCTTCTCCTACGTCGCCCAGGCCGGCACGCTCGTCGTCGACGGCGCCGACCTGGACATGGACCTCCTCGACGACGTCGAGTACGGACTCGTCACCGAGTGGCTCAACGGTATCGACAGCCTCCAGTCCGCCCTCGCCGACCCCGAAGTCGTCGAGGAAGAAGCCGACGAGTAGCCGCTCCGCGGTTCCGGGGGCCTCGTCGGCCGGCATCGAGGTGGAGCGGAGCGTGGACCGGATAGCAAGGATTATACCTGCCGTGCCGGTACTGGGCGGGTGCGCCTACGGGCGAGGGACCGCGGCCTGGCAGTCCAGGTCGGGGTGACGATCCTCCTGGGGTTCATCGTGATAGCCCTCGCCACCTACCAGGTCGA
>PXSK01000029.1 GCA_003022865.1 Halobacteriales archaeon SW_5_70_135
CAGCCGTATCTTGTAGTTTATGTGGGCGAGTGACGTGGTTCCGTCGAGGCGGTCCCACCGGACCGCAGGTGTCACGTGAGTCGGAAGGCCCTCGGCGCGATCGCGGTCGCGACCGCCCTCACGGTCCCTTGGATCGGTAGCGTCGCCGGCGGCGCGGCCGGCGGCTTCGGGACGCTGACGACGGTGTTCGTCAGCGGCGTCGCCGTCCTCGGGGCCTCCTTCCTGCTCACCTGGGGCGCCGAGACGGCCGAGAAAGACGTCCCTCGCGCGTTCGCCATCGCCGTTCTCGCCGTCCTCGCCGTGGCCCCGGAGTACGCCGTCGACGCCCTGTACGCCTGGAACGCCGGCGCCGGCGGCGCGACCACCGAGGCTTGCGCGGGACTCACCGCCGCCGAAATCGAGGCACAGACCACCGAACTCGCCCGCGCCTGTCACGACGCCAACCTCGCCGTCGCCAACATGACCGGCGCCAACCGAATTCTCATTGGCGTCGGCTGGGCCGGCATCGCTCTGTTCACGATCCTCCGGGCCGGCGCCGACAGGGACACCTCCGTCGAGCGACGCGACGGCGTCCTCGCCGACGCCGTCACGCTCGACCGCGACATCGGCCTGGAGATGGTGTTCCTGCTGGCAGCGACGCTATGGGCCTTTCTCGTCCCGCTCGGCGACGGCATCGACGCCATCGACACGCTCGTGCTCGTCGGACTGTACGTCGCCTACATCGGGGTGATCCTCCGCGGCGAGCACGACCCGAGCGAGGAGCACACCGGTGTCCCCGCCTACCTCCAGGGCTTCCGCAGGCCGCTGCGGGTGGCGACGGTGACCGCGCTGTTCGCGTACTCCGGGCTGATCATCTTCACCGCCGTCGAGCCGTTCGCCCACGGCCTCGAAGACCTGGGACTGCGCTTCGGGGTCCCCGAGTTCTTCATGATCCAGTGGATCGCGCCACTGGCCTCGGAGTCGCCCGAGCTGATCGTCGTGCTCGTGCTCGTCAACAAGGCCCGCTCGACGGCGGGCTTCAACGCGCTCATTTCCTCGAAGCTCAACCAGTGGACGCTGCTCATCGGGACGATCGCCGTCGTCTACTCGCTGGGCTTTGGCTCGTACGGCGTACTCCCGTTCGACGGCAAGCAGGGCGCGGAGATCTGGATCACCGCCGCGCAGTCCTTTTTCGCACTGGGGCTGATCGTCGACTTCCGCGTCTCGATCCGCGAGGCCGTCGTGCTGTTCGTGCTGTTCGTCTCGCAGGTGGTCCTCGAGTTCCTCGTCGTCCGCGACCTGGTCGTGTTGCCGGTGTCGACGACCGAACTGCTGCTCGTGTACACCGCGGTGTACGTCGCTCTCGGCGCTGGCCTGCTGGTCGCTCGCCGGGCGGCGCTGGTCGGTATCCTCCGACAGACCCGCGGGGTCGTCCGCTCGGCCGTCGCCGGCCCCGCCGAGGCCGACGCCGACCCCGGTGCCGACTGAGTCCTCGACCGCTGGGGTCTATTACCCCGGCGTCCGACGCCCGCCTGTGCCGAGTGAACCCACGTTCGAGCTCTACCGCGACAGCGCCGGTGAGTGGCGGTGGCGACTCGTCGCCACGAACGGCAACATCGTCGCCGACAGCGGCGAGGGTTACGCCTCGAAACAGGGGGCGCGACGCGGCATCGACAGCGTTCGACGGATCGCCCCCGAGGCCGTCGTCCACGAAGTCGAAGGGTAGTCGGGCGTCTCCGTCCACCCTGACGGCTCCTCTAGCTCCCGCCTCGTCGCCGGACCGACCGTCACGTCATCGACCTCCAGGCCGTCGGTCACTCGTCGGGCGACGCTCGCGGGTCGCTACGCCCGGTTCGTGTCAGGCGTCCGGCCGTGTCGTGCGGACCCGGCGGCCGTCGGGTCGTCGCACGAGTGTCGACACGGCAACGACGCGACTGCCGGGGGAGTCGAACGGAGAACGGTCGGGGTGGTTCGGGGCGGCCCGTCGGGTCACATCCCGCCGCAGCCGTACCCGTGGTCGGGGTAGCCGCTCGACGACTCCTCGCTCGTCTCCTCGTCGGCCGGCATGTGCGGCACGCGATCGCCGCTCGGCTCCTCGACGGTCACGACGGGGTCGTCGGTCGTCTCGGTGTCGTCGAAGACGCCGACTGCCTGGGCGGAGCCGCCGACCAGCACCGCCGCCGCGACGAGCACGGCGGCGCCGCGCCACGGCTTCCCGAGGAAGCTCTTGAGCCCGCCGTAGAGGGCGCCGCCGGTCATCGCCGCCAGCCAGCCGGCCCCCAGCAGGTTGCCGCCGGTGGCCGCGCCGACGGCGCTTGACGAGGATCAGGACTACACTCCCGGCGTTGCGTCTGAGACGACGCCACATTCGGTCCGCCATGCTTGACGATTTCATACGGTCCCGCGATAATATATGCTTGGGTGTATATCGCACCTGACACGATCCCGGCCGCTCGCCGCCCCGACGTCGCGCCGCCCTGACCACCCGGAGAGTGGCGCCGATTCCGACACGGGTCGTCCGTCGCGAGTCCGTCGACCGGCGAGCCGTCCACCGTCGAGTCCCGGTCGGTGCGCGAGCGGGCGGGGCTCGACCCCGAGCAGTACGAGTCCCGGGTCGTCGACGCGGGCGTGGAGGCGGCGATCCTCGACACGACCGGGGAGTGCGACACCGTCCGTGCCGGGCTGTCGGAGAAGAGCGACGCCTCACGCGTCCTGTTCGGGTCGATCACCGAGCGGATCGGCCGGGAGTCGACCGGCAACGTCGGATCGTCCGCGGCGCGGAGCCGGTCGACGCCGTGGGGGGCGAGGCGCGGGCGGCGCTCGCGAGCGACGGCGGTACCGACGCCCCGTAGACCGCCGCCGGGCGGCGACCGGAACGGTACGACTTTGATTGCACGCGGCGAGCGGCCGGTATGGACGACCTCCGCCGCCGGACGGTCTACTACGTGGTGACGGTCGGCGTCGTGATGACGGTCTACGCGGCGATCTACCAGTACGGGATGAACACCTTCGAGGACCTCGAGGAGCCGGTCGCCTACCTCGACGCCCTGCAGTTCGTCGTCGAGACGTTCACCGCGACGGGGTACGGCGCCGACTCCGCGGTCTGGTCGACCCCCGAGATGTGGGTGATGGTGATCCTGATGGACGTGACCGGCGTCGCCACGCTGTTCGTCGCGCTGCCGGTGATCGGCGCGCCGTTGCTGCGGAACCTCCTCTCGACCTCGCCGCCGGTGGCCGTCGAGGACCGCTCGGACCACGTCGTCGTCTGTACGTACTCCGCCCGCGGGGAGTCGCTGGTCGAGGAACTCGACTCGCGCGGGGTTGGCTACGTCGTCGTCGAGCCCGACCGCGAGCGCGCGGCGGAGCTGTACGAGGACGGCCTCGACGTGATCCACGCTCGCCCGGACACCGTCGCCGGCCTGCGGGCGGCCGGACTGCCGGCCGCCCGGGCGCTGGTGGCCGACGCCACCGACGAGGTCGACGCCTCGATCGTGCTCACCGCCCGCGAGGTGGCCGAGGACGCCCGTCTCGTCAGCGTCGTCGAGGATCCGGACCGGGCCACCTACCACGAGCTCGCCGGCGCCGACGAGGTGCTCTCGCCGCGGCCGCTTCTGGGCACCACGCTCGCTCAGAAGGTGACCGTCGGCGTCGACGTCGACGCCGGCGCCGGCGCGGACGGCGGCCTCAGCGGCGGTGACTTCGAGGTGGCCGAGATGCCGGTCGACCGCGACAGCGACCTCGTCGGGCGCACGCTGGCGGAGAGTCGCCTGCGTGAACGCGCCGGCGTCAACGTCATCGGCGGCTGGTTCGACGGCACGTTCATGAGCCCGCCCGACCCCGGCACGCGGATCGACGAGGGAACGGTCCTGCTCGTCGCCGGCCGGGGAAACCAGCTGGAGCGGCTGCGCTCGCTGGTCACTACGGCGGTCCGCGAGCCCGGTGCCGGGCGGACCGTCGTCGTCGGCACCGGCGAGGTGGGTCGCGTCGTCGTCGACCGGCTCGACGAGGCCGGCGTCGAACACACCGCCGTCGACGTGCACCCGAGCGATGCCGTCGACGTCGTCGGCGACGCCACCGAGCCGGCGGCGCTTCGGGAGGCGGGCGTCCCCGAGGCCAGCTCGGTCGTGCTCGCGCTGCCGGACGACACTGCCACGAAGTTCGCCACGCTGGTCGCACGCGACATGGCACTCGACGCGATGATCGCCGCCCGCGCCGAGCAGCGCGAGTCCGTCCGGAAGGTGTACCGGGCCGGCGCCGACTACGTGCTCTCGCTGGGCTCGATCGCCGGACGGATGATCGCCGCCGCCGTCCTCGAGGAAGAGACGCTCGTCTCGACGGACACGCAGGTGTCGGTGGTCGAGATGCCGACACCTGGACTCGCGGGGTCGACACTCGTCGGCGCGGACGTGCGCGCTCGCACCGGCTGTACCGTCGTCGCCGTCGAGCGCGACGGTGAGGCGATAACGGACGTCGGCGCCGACTTCCGTGTCGAGCCGGGCGACGACCTCGTCGTCGCCGGCACGGACGCCGACCTCAACCGCTTCCGCGAGCAGTTCGGCTGACTCACTCCCGCCGGGCGAGCACGAACTCCGCGCTCGACCCGAGCGGGTCGTCGACGGTGCGGGTGCGCAGGTCGACGAACCCGGCCGCCCGCAGCTGTCCGATGGTTCGCTCGCGCCCGGGCGCCGAGAAGAACATCTGCCCGCCCATCCAGCCGCGTCGGACCGTCTCGAAGCGGCCGCCGGGCAGGGTCATCAGCAGCTCGCCGCCCGACCGGACCACGCGGGCGAACTCCTCGTACACGTCGGGATGTCGGTCCCGGGAGACGTGGAAGACGGCGTGGTAGGCGGTGACGGCGTCGACGGCGTCGTCGGCGACCGGCAGCGACACCATGTCGCCTTGGACGAGTCGGTCGAACTCCGCGGCGGCGAGGTCGAGCCCGGCGCGGGCGAGGTCGAGTCCGACGCTGCGGGGCGGCAGGTTCGCCAGCGTCCGCGCCCCGTCGCCACAGCCGACGTCGAGCGCCACGGCGCCGGCACCGAGTCGGTCGGCCAACTCCTCGACGAGCGCGGCGTCCGACCCGCCCGGATCGCGCTCGCTCGCGTACCGCTCCGAGACCGTCTCCCAGGCGCGGCGAACGGCGTCTCTGTCCACGCCCGGACGAGGGGTGCCAGGCTCAAAAATCAGAGGGTACACTCGAAGCGTGCGCCGCCGTCGGGGGCTTTCTGGCTCTCCACACCACTAGTGTTTCCATCGGCAGCTGCTAATCTGAACACTGTCCCCGGGCGCCGCCCGGACGCTTATGTCGCTCCACGGGCGATCGTCGGCCGTGCACCGCGCCGGAGACAGGCTGGCGAACGAACGTCACCTCGCCGACCTGCAGGCGGCGGCCGACCGTCTCGACCTCGGCGGGCAGGCCCGCACGTACGCCGAAGAGCTGTTCCTCTCGGCGGCCGGCGACCTCGACGACCGCTCGAAGCGGGCGGTCGTCGCCGCCAGTCTCTACGCCGGCGCCTTGGTCGCCGGCGAGCGCCGCTCGCAGCGTACCGTCGCCGACGCCGCCGACGTCTCCCGGCTCACCGTCCAGTCGCGCTGGAAGGAGCTGCTCGACGGCGCCGGTCTCGAACCGCCCGACTGGTGATCGCCCCTCCGGTCCGGAGCGAGACCACGTCACTCCCCTCGCGCCCGTCCCTCGCGCTCGGGCGTGAGGGTGCCGTGCTCGTCGATCTCGCCGCGGACGATCCGCGTCGAGGAGACGCGCTCGCCGTCCGCGGCGAGCTCGTGGTCGACGACCGCCACTTCGAGCGGGTCGAGCCCCCGCTCGCGTCGGATCTCGTTGATACGTCGGGCGCCGTCGACGGTCTCCGGCGAGACGACGAGATGGTCGTACCCCGGCTCGACGGCGATACCCGTCGGCGACGTCAGTTCCCGCACCTCGAACTCGCGGTCGTGTGCGGCCGCCAGCGGCTCCAGCTCGGCGACGAGGTCGCGCTTTCGCTCCTCGAACGACCGGACGTACCGCTGCTCGCGACGGGTCTCCGGAGCCAACGCGTCACCGGTGAGACCGACGGTCACGTCTCCGAGCTCGAAGGCACGCTCGAACAGCGCCCGGTGTCCGTCGTGGACGGGGTCGAACGTGCCACCCAGCGCGACGTCCATACGGGGCGCTCGGGGGCGTCGGTGAAAACGCCGTCGACACCGGAGACCGCTCTCGCGGCACTCCGGGCGACGCGGTGTGGTGTCGTGTCGCTTCGCTGCACTCCGCTACGTCGCGTCCTCGTCGGTCTCGGCTTCGTCGCCGTCGCCGTCACCCTCCACCGGCACGTTCGTCTCCGCCGTCGTCCCGTCGCCGTCCTCGACGGTGATGGTGACCGGGTCCTCGCCCGTCACCTCGCTGGCGTCGCCGGCGTCGCCCTCACTCTCGCTCCCGCTCTCGCCTTCGCCTTCACCCCCGCTCTTGCTTTCGCTTTCGCCCCCGAGGCGGTCGTCGAGCCGGAAGACGGCGTTCAGCTCGCCCTGGATCTGGTCGACAACGTTCGAGACGAGGTCGCTTGGCGCGATGGCGGCGTACTCGTAGGGGTTGTTGCCGGCGCCCTCGCTCTCGCGTTTCTGCCGGGTGACGACGCCGTCCTCGTGGAGTTCGGCCAGTGCCTCTCGGACCGTGCTCGGATACAGTCCCGTCCCCTCGGCGATCTCCTTGCTCGTCGCGTCCGGCGCCGAACGGAGGTGGACGTAGATGCGGGCACGCGTCTCCGTGTCGAGCACCCACGAGAGCAGGTCGATGACGCCTTCGTCGAACCCCTCCACCGCGCGGTCCGCGCTCTCGCTGATGCGACCGCCACTCTCCTCGTCCTCGTTCTCGTCTTCGGTCCCGTCCTCGTCGTCGCCGGCACCGGGAGCCAGGGGGTCGTCGTCCGGTGCCAGCGGGTCCGGGTCGCGGGCTGTGTCGTCGCCAGACATGACCTCTCTTCGAGGACGAAAGCGGCCGGCTTAAAAAAGCCGTCGTTAGGATCCGTAGCCTGCTCGGCGGCTCGCGGGCGAGTTCAACGACTAAGCCGCGTCGACGCGAACGTCGACGTACTGACGGCGACCGCCGACGAACAGATTCGCGTCAGCGACACGGTGAAACGAGAACTCGACCGTCGGCGGCGGGAGGGCGAGTCGTTCAACGGCGTTCTGGAGCGGACGCTCGAAGACGACCGCGACCTGCTCGCCGGGTTCGGCCGGTGGTCGGACGAACGCGCCGACCGCGTCCGGGAGGCCCGCGAGGGGTACAAAAGAAGTCCAAAGACCGGACGCGACGGCTGACGGACGACGGATGAAGGTACTCGACACGACGTTTCTCATCGACTACCTGGACGGTGTCGACGTCACGGCCGAGTGTCTGCTCGCCTGTGAGGACGAGTGGTTCGTCTTCCCAGTGCCGGCTTACGCTGAAGCCCTCGTCGGAGAGGGAAACAAGCCAGACGGCGACGTTACCGAGGCGAAAGCGAACTCTCGTGGGGCAATGTCTACGAGGCCGGCGAGGGCGCGGCGGAACTCGCGGGCGAAATCGCGGACGAGATCGGCCTACGGGGGTCGTGCCTCGCCGGGATGGACGGCCCCATCGCTGCTGTCGGGCGCGAGCTGGATGCGCTGGTCGTCTCTGACGGCGGCGACTTCGTACACGAGGAGACGGAGAAGGTCATTGACGTCGATGAGTACCGCGAGTGAGCCTGTCTCCGTAGACGCGCTCGGGACGGGAGCGGTGACGCGGTGCCGGCCCCCCGGCGCTCGCCGCTCGTCTACCGGCCCTCGGTTCGCCGCTCGAAGTCACCCGTCGACGGTTGCCGACTTCCGCGAGACGGGCACTTATAACACCAGCGACTCGTAGAGGGCGTCGACCCCCTGGCGGTGATGGCGGCGCTGTCGCTCGGCGCCGCTCGCTCCGAGCAGCGCCGGTAGCCGCCCCAGGTCGAGGCGGTCGCTCAGGCGCTCGACGGCCCGGTCGAGCGGGACGGTCCCCTCGCCGTCCCGCCGCAGGAACGACGCCTCGTGGCCGTATCGCAGCGCCCGCCAACGGTTCTCGTCCAGCAGCTCCCGGCGCAGACGCGGGAGTGTCTCGCCGTCGGCGTGCCGCTCCGCGAGGTCGACCACCAGCGCGTGGACGGTCTCGGTGAACGCCAGCACGCGTTCGGGGTCGTGCTGGGCGTCCATCGCCCGCACCTCGACGGTGCCGTGGCCGGTGTGTGGGCGCACGTCGTACCAGAGTTCGCCGCGGTCGCGGACCGAGTCGGAGGCGACCATCCGGCGCTCGAAGGCACGGAAGGCGGCCATATCTCCGAAGCGACTCGGCATCCCGGCGTTCGGCAGCGCCTCGAAGACATTCGCCCGGGCGGACTGCAGGCCGGTGTCGAAGCCGTTCCAGTACGGCGAGTTCGCCGACAGCGCCAGGAGCACGGGCACGTACCACCGCAGGCCGTCGGCGACCGCGACGGCGCGGTCGGGGTCGTCGACGCCGACGTGGACGTGCAGGCCCGCGGTCGTGTTGCGGTGCTGCGGGTACCGGATGCGTTCGAGCTGCGAGCGGTAACGCGGCTTCTCGGCGTGGTCGAGTTCGCGCCACCGCGCGCCGGGGTGGAGGCCGGCCGCGGCGATCCGGTAGTCCGGGGCGGCGTGCTCGACGAGCGCCTCCCGCACCCGGCGCAACTCGTCGGGGGCCTCGTCGACCGTCGTGGTAGGCGTCTGGGTCTCGATCACGAACGTGAACAGCTCGTGGTCGAGCCGGTCCTCCAGAGCCGCGGGCGGCTCGCGTCCGTAGACGAGGTCGTCCGTACCGCTCTTCGGGCGGCCAGTCTCGTCGACGACGAAAAACTCCTCCTCGATCCCGACCGTCCCCAGCCGGGTGAACGTCTCCGACGGGTCGGGGAGGTCCGCGGGGTCCTGCCCCTCGACTGGGTCGGCCATTCTCACAGTCGTTTCAGTCCCCCAGCTAAATACGTTCGGGCGGCGAGAGAGTACCGAGAGACAGCCCCGCGGCGCTCGCGCCCGCCGCGCAGTGATCGGCGTTCGCCGACAGTGGCGCCTCGATCGTCCGACTCTCCTCGTACAGTTCCGTAGCGACGACGGGACCGGACGTGGTCGCTGACGGACCGGCGTTTCGTGAGTCGCTCAGCGTATTCGGGACGACGGTCCGAGGGGCGATCCCCGGCAGTCCATCGGACGAGCGAGTGACTGTGCTACGTACGACCGGCCGAGAGCCGATAGACCGTGCCGTCGTACCGCACGTACATCGGTGGGGGATCCTCCTGTCCGAACCGACTCGTCTCGACGTAACAGTCGTTCTCGATGGCGGCCCGGATCACCCCCTCGCCGCGGGTGACGTTCTCGAACGCGATCACGGGCTCGGAGAGGTCGGCTACCTCCGACTCGGTTAGCCGTTGAGCCGTTACGAACTTGCCGTGTTCGCCGCGGGAGAGACAGACCGACGGCTCCGTTGACGTGGTCGTCGTCGACGCTGTCGTCGCCGGCTCGCTCGTCGCCGGCGCATCAGTCGTGGCCGGTCCGCCCAGTCCCGAACAGCCGGCGACGACCGTCAGGAAGATGACCAGCACGGGCCGAGACCGCGGGACACGGAGAAGAACGGAACCCCTCAGAGTGAGTGCTTTCCGTCGGTCCGCCGGAGGAGCAAGCCACACCGATCGAACCGAGACGCGGACGTCCGGCGCGCTCGCGCCGGTTTCGCGGAGCCTTTGTCGTCCGTCGCCCGGGAAGCATTGCCCTGCGACGGGCAGCGAGAAACGTCCGGGGAACGGAGTCCGATCGAGGCCTGGTTCGGCGTGCTCGAGTACCGAACCGGGCGGGTCCGGCGTCCGTTCACCGGTCGCTCTTCGTCGGCCTCCACCGGGCGCTGGCTCCGGACTTCGCCGCGCTGCACACTTGCCCCCTGGCGAGGGCACGCGAACACACGGCGAGCGCCCGGACGAGAGCCACGAGTCGCCGTCGGCGCGGCGGCTACTTCAGTCGTTCCTGCAGGAAGGAGGGGTGGGCGGCGGTGACGCCGTCGATCGACAGCAGCTGCTCCTGGATGACGTCGCCGAGTTCGTCCCCGTCGCTCGCCCGGACCTCGGCCATCAGCGTGTGGTCGCCGCTGGAGGTGAACAGCGCGTCGACGGCCTCGAGGGCCGCTAGAGCGCGGCTGGCCTCCACGTAGCGCTCGGACTCCACGTCGACCCCGACGAGTGCGATCGACTCCCCTGGCAGCTTCTTCGGGTCCACGTCGGCGGAGTAGCCGACGATCACGCCCTCCTCCTCCAGCCGACGGACGTACTTCCGCACCGTGGGCTTCGAGACGTCCGCCCGGTCGGCGACCTCGGCGTAGGAAGCCTGGGCGTCGTCCTCCAACACCGAGAGAATCCGCTCTTCCGTCGACTCGGTGCTCATGGACGGTGATTTAACGTCTGTGAAAAAATACCTTATGAAATCGAAAAGGTCGCCCGTCGGACGGAAAGTCACTTGTGCCGGTCGAGCATGTCCGCCGAGCGCTCCCACTCGTGGTCGTCGTCGAAGTAACGCTCGGCGAGCGGCTCGTCGGGCATGTCATTCAGCGAGCGCTTCTCCTCGCCGTACGAGCGGCGGTCCTCCTCGACGTAGTACCGCCCCGTCAGCACCGTCCCCTCGTACAGCGCCGACTCCGTCTCGTACATCATCTCGGCGGCCTCGCGGCGGTCGTGGACGTCGAACTCGTACTCGTCGGACTCCTGGACGTCGACGTAGGGGACGTACTGCTTGGCGTCCTTGTTCCAGGTGGGACACTGCGTGAGGAAGTCGACGTGTGCGAAGCCGTCGTGTTCGACGGCCTCGACGAGGATGTCCCGCGCCTGATTAGGGTTGACGGCGGCGGTACGGGCGATGTAGGAGGCGCCCGCGGAGAGCCCCATCGACAGCGGTCGCAGCGGGTCCTTCGCGGAGCCGTGGGGCTGGGTCTTGGACTCGTGACCCTTCGGCGACGTGGGCGACGTCTGGCCCTTCGTCAGCCCGAACACCTCGTTGTTGAAGACGATGTAGGTGAGGTCGTGGTTCTCGCGGGCGGTGTGCACGAAGTGATTGCCGCCGATACCGTAGCCGTCGCCGTCGCCGCCGGCGGCGATCACCTCAAGACCCGGATTGGCGAGCTTGGCCGCGCGGGCGACCGGCAGTGCTCGCCCGTGGATCGAGTGGAAGCCGTAGCTCTCGAAGTACGAGGAGAGCTTCCCGGAGCAGCCGATGCCCGTCACCAGTAGCGTCTCGTCGGGCGTGCGGCCGACCTCGGGCATGGCCTGTTTCAGCGCCTTCAGCACGCCGAAGTCGCCACAGCCCGGACACCACGTCGGTTGGGGTTCGAGGCCGGGGGTGAACTCCTCGCGGTCTATCTCTCGTTCCTCGTCGATGGCCGTGAACGCACTCATACTAATCACCTACCGCCGGCTCCGTGCGAGTGGTTCCGGGCGCGGTGACGTCCTCGTCGCCGTCGACCTTCGCCACGAACCCCTCGACCAGTTCGGCCGGCTCGAACGGGTTGCCGTTGTACTTCAGGAGACTGTGCATCGTGTCGCCGAACCGCCCCAGCTCGCGCTGGATGTGGCCGCGGAACTGTGCCGTCGCGTTCATCTCCGTGACCATCGCCGTCTCGACGCCCTCTAAGAACGCGGTCATCTCCTCGCGGGGGAACGGCGCCATCTGGCTCACCCCGACCGCACGGACGGAGTAACCCTCCGCCAGCAGCCGGTCGACGGCCTCCTCGACGGTGCCCTGCTGGCTGCCCCAGGTGACGACCGCGTGGTCGGCCTCCTCGGGACCGTAATACGTCTGCAGGTCGCGGTCGGCGAGGTCCTCGCGGATCGCCTCCAGCTTGCGGAGACGGCGGTCTACCTGCGCCACCCGGTTCTCGGGGTCCTCGCTGATGTGGCCCGACGGGTTGTGCTCGTTGCCGCTGGCGAGGAAGCGGCCGCCGCTCTGCCCCGGCACCGACCGCGGACTGACGCCGCTCTCCGGGTCGTGCCGGTAGCGGTGGAACTTCCCCGAGGCGTCGTGGGCGGCGTCGGCGAGGTCGCCCTCGGCGAGTGTCGCCCCCAGGTCGGGCGCGGGCTCGCGGTCGAAGTGCGTCTCCGGCACCGTGCGGTTCTCGCCGGAGAGCTTCTGGTCGTACAGCAGGATCGACGGGATGTGGTAGTCGTAGGCGACCTCGAAGGCGACGCGAGCCTGGTCGTACGCCTCGCGTACGTCCCCCGGCGCGAGGACGACGCGGTTGGAGTCGCCCTGACTGGTGTACAGCACGTGCTCCAAGTCGGCCTGTTCGGGCTTCGTCGGCATCCCCGTCGACGGTCCGGCCCGCATCGCCTCCAGGAGCACGATGGGCGTCTCGGTCATCTCGGCCATCCCCAGCGGCTCGCTCATCAGCGCGAACCCCCCGCCGGAGGAGCCGGACATCGCCTTCGCGCCGACGTGTGAGGCGCCGATGGCGAGCGAGGCGGCGGCGATCTCGTCCTCGACCTGCTCGGCGACGCCGCCCGTGTCGGGCAGGGTCTGGGACATGATCGTGAACACGTCCGTCCACGGCGTCATCGGATAGCCGGCGATGAACCGACAGCCGGCGTCGAGAGCGCCGTAGGCGATGGCGTTCGACCCCGACAGCATCACCTGCTGTTCGTCGTGCTCGCCCTCGGGCACGCGCAGGTCGTGGGTGAACTCCTCCTCCGCGACCGCGTCGTGGGCGTCCGAGAGCACCTGGAGGTTCTGCTCCAGGATGTCGCCGCTCATGCGGTCCCGCATCAGTTCCTCGATGCCCGCGAGGTCGATCTCGAGCAGCGCGGCGGTCACGCCGACGCCGGCAGTGTTGCGCATCACCTCTCGCCCGTACTCGCGGGCGATCCCGCGCAGGTCGACGCCGTAGACGTGCCAGTCGTTCTCCGCGGCCATCGTCTCCAGGTCGGGCAGGTCCTCCTCGTCGAACAGTCCCGTGTCGTAGACGATCACCCCGCCCTCGCGGAGGTCGTCGAGGTTCTCCGTGAGCGGTTTCACCTCCTCGTCGCCGTAGTAGGCGCCCTCGCTGGGGTTGCGGGCGAAGGAGTCACCCAGTGCCAGCAGGACGTTGTAGCCGTCACCGCGCGACCGAACCGGCTCGGGTGCCGCCCGTACCTCCACGTACGTGTGCCCTCCGCGGATCCGCGAGGGGTAGTGTCTGTGCGTGAAGATGTGCAGTCCCGAGCGCATCAGCGCCTTCGCGAAGTTCTGACTGGTCGAGTCGATCCCGTCACCGGACCCACCCGCGATACGCCAGATTATCTCGTCCATGATCCCGAGGATCGATCGTGACGGTCCCCGCACCGACCGGCGGTCTCCCGTCGGTCCACCGTTGTGTTCGCGCACGGACCCCCCAGATTTTTATCCGAAGAAGTCAATCAATCAACACCAGTGTGTTCGAGTCGTCCTGTACTGGTGTTCGCGCTCCTGTTCCCCGCCGTGCTCGGCGGCCTGGTGGTCGAGGGGGTCGCCCACACCGACACGCCGGCCGACCGGCCGGCCTCCGCCGTCACGCCGCCCGTCGGCGACGCGGTCGACGCCCGGACGGCGAACGAACCGCCGCTGGCGGAGGCCGGCCTTGACCGCGAGGTCGTCCAGGGCGTCGCCGTCGCGCTCGACGCCGGCGGCTCCCGCGACCCCGACGGCGAGGTCGTCGCCTACACCTGGACGATCACGGCCCCGAACGGCTCCACGTTCGCGCCGGAGTGTCCGGACTGCAAGCGAACGACCTTCACGCCCACGCGAGTCGGCCGTTACGAGGTCCAGATCACCGTCGAGGACGACGACGGCGCGACCGACACCGACACGCTGTACGTCGACGTCGGCGCCGCCGACCCGCCCGCCGTGGCCGTCACCGGTCCGACGAGCGTCACGACAGACGACACGCCCCGATACACCGCGAGCGTCTCGCCGGGCGACGTCCCCGTCTCCCGGGTCGTCTGGTCCGCCGACGGCCGCGAGATCGCCGATCGAACGGTCACGGACGCCGGGGCGACCGACCTGCGGTTCGACCCCGACTCCCCCGGTACCGTCCGTCTCACCGCTACCGTCGTCGACGTCGCCGGCAACGAGGCCGCCGACACCGTCGAGGTGCAGGTCTCCCGGCCGGACGACGGGGTCGACGCCCCCGGCGACGAGACCCCGACGCCGACGGCGTCACCGACCGCCCGGTTCCAGCTGAACCGGACGACGGTGTGTGCGGACGACAGCGTCGAGGCCGACCCCGGCGGGTCGACCGGCGGCGGTCCGGTCGACGGTGAGCGCAGTGACATCACGACGACCGCCTGGCGGGTCGACGGTCAAGCGATGGCGACCGACGACGGCACGCCCGTGCGGACGCTGCGTCTCTCCGACCCCGGTACGCGGACGGTTACCCTACAGGTCCGCGACGCCGCCGGCCGCACCGACGACACGACCCGGACGGTCACCGTCCGACCGTCCGACGATGACCCCTGCGTGACGGACCAGTCGCCCGTCGCTCGAGTCTTACGAGTGGACCGTCGACGGCACGACGGTCGGCGAGGGCGAGACGATCTCCTACGTCGTGAACTCGGACACCGAGATCGAACTCACGGTCGCGGACGACGACGGTAGTTCGGACACGGCTGTCAAGCAGGTGAACGTCGACGAGACGAACGGTCCACCGAGTGTCAGCATCAGCGGCCCGTCGGACCTTTCGGTCGACGAATCCGGGACGTGGTCGGTCTCTGCAAGTGACAGTGACGGCTACGTAACCGATTACGACTGGAACATCGGTAGCGGATCGAGCGCGTCGACGTCATGGTCGAGTAAAGGCACCTACACTGTCAGAGTGACCGTCACCGACGACGACGGTGCCACGACCACGGCTACCAAGCAGGTGAGCGTGCGTGAGAACAGTCCGCCGGCGGTCGGCATCAGCGGGCCATCCAACCTCGACGCCGGTGAGACTGGCACGTGGGATGTCAGCCACTACGATACGGACGGCTACATCGACAGCGTCGACTGGAACATCGGAGGCGGCTGGTACAATGCCAGCAACAGCTGGTCGAGCGAGGGCACGTACACGGTCAAGGTGACGGTAACCGACAACGACGGGGCTACGCGGACGGCCACGAAGACCGTCAGTGTGAGCGAGCCTGAACAGTCCGACGGTGATAGTGGTGGTAACGGTGACTCTGCCAGCCCTGCCGAGGTGGATGAGGTGGGCGTTATCGGGCCGGACGTACTCATCGGTTCCGATGCAGACTGGAACCAGGGTATCGGCAACGCCTGGCGGTTCTGTGCCGCGACGACCCCCGGATTCAGTGTGGACGAATCCGGGAGCTGCCCGGTGCCTGGGGCGTACGACGCGAAAATCAAGGTTCGCTACCAGAAGTCCCCTGGCGAATGGGCGTCGTTCACGACTTCCGCCGCACAACAGCGCCTGAGCTTCAATCTGGATTCGGATCCCGCAGGGACGATCA